>CAVREL010000068.1:0-30188 GCA_963720105.1 uncultured Acidobacteriota bacterium
CGCCGACTCGTACATACCTCGACGGCATCCTTCAGGGCTATAAAGCCAGCATTGATTCAATGGCGTTTGCGGCGCGACTAAACAGGCTGCGGAAAAACGGGGGATGTGCAGCGAAATTGCGCGGGCGAGCATAGCAGGGGCTAACAGTCTGTGGCAGAAATCGTAATTCCAGAAAACCATCCCTCAGCGGCTAAAGCCGCGCTCATTTCTGCGGCACTTGCGGCACGGCTGAAGCCGTGCCCTTTCAAAACCAGACTTTCACCACAGGCTGCTAAAGGACACTACCTGCCGCTGGGACCCCGGACCGACCCCGGAGCACCGAACTCGTTTCTTAATGATGCCCCCCTCCACTGCTTGCGCCGGAACCGGCCGAACCGGCAGAACTGGATGAGGAACCGGCACTGCTTCCGCCCGCGTGGGACCCGCCGCTGGAAGAGCTGCTGCCTCCTCCGCTGTGCGCACCACCTCCCGCCGCTCCTCCGCCGTGCGATGCGCCCGAGCTCCCTCCTCCGAACCCGCCGGCTCTTCCCTGCAGAGTCCCGCTGTGGTTGTTCATGGGCGCATTTACCGTGACCGGATGGCCCCCGTGCATCTCCTGGCGCGGGGTCGTAAACGTCTGCGTTTTGTGATCGAACGTCATGGGAATGGGCGCCGCCTTGATGGGCACGCCCCGGGCAACGGTCAGTTCCTTGATGGAGTGAGCGTTCATTTGCGGCTCATTGGCCCGCGCCAGGGGGGGCGTATAGGTGGCCCGCAGCGCCCTGGGCGGCTCTTTCATCAACTCCACCCGATGCGCCACCGGGAATTCGACCTTTTCGATCAGGCGTCCGCCGCCCTTGGGATTCACGGCGAAGACCGGGTTCTTGTGATTCACCGGGGGGCGGTCTTTCACATCGCGCGGATGATTGGGCACAAACGCCACCCGGTCACCGAGTCGGATCCAGTGGATGGGGGGATGATGGTGGCATCTGCCGGCCACCCACATGTAGCGATTGCCGCGATAGAGCCAGCTTCCTGAATGGCACACGGCCCAGGCCCAGGCCGGGGGATCCAGGTAAGCAGAATGGAACGTCTGGACGTTCACACCCGGATAAAGGCTGAGAATGAGCTGGGCCTGGACTTCTCCGGGGACGCAGGGAAACATGTACATCATCTGGGCCCATTGGGCGGGCGGAGGGGTGGGAGTTGGGGTGCCTAGGAAGCGAATGTTTCGCGCCGGCTTGGCGCCCGGCTGCGGCGAGCCTTGCGATTCCGAGGCCGCAGCGGCTTGTGCCGGCTTCGCTTCGGGGGTGGCCGCCTGAGCAACTTCTTCGGAACCCGGCTCGGGCTGAGCGGGGGCTGCAGGCGGCTCCCAGCAGGTGCCATAGGGCGCGCAATCGACAAAACTGCCCTTGCCCTGCATATCGGCCAGCCCGGGAATGGGATTGGTGAGGCCCGACTCCTTCAGCATCGCGGCCAGCGCCTCGCTGCGCGCCTTATAGCGGTCGGCGACCCATTTGTCGAACGCGTTGAAGTCGGGAGCCTGGATGGGACCGGCGTCGATGGTTCGTTTGCCATCCTTGAAGTAAAAAGTCTGGCCGATGGCCAGTAGCTGCGCCACCTTGGTTCCGTTCAATCCGAGGGTTCCTTTGCCCAGCGACGTGATGGCTACGCCGTCGGTGTAGCTGCTGACGCGAAGGTCGGTTACCTGGGGATATTTCGTGACCAGGCCGTCGGTCGGCATGTGGAGCACAAACGATTCGCCGGCCACGTACGGCTTGACGTGCAGCGTGACCGTACCGGCGAGCAGCGCGGCCTCGCTGTAGGGAATGCCGCCCACGGTGTGCAGGTCGTTAAAGGTCAGAACCGAGTTCTCGGCCAGGTAGATGGTGGAGGCATCCTCCAATTCAATTTCGGCGCGGCCATTGCCGGTCACCAGGCTGTAGCCGGTTTCGAGGGGCAGATCGGCGACGGCTTGCTCCCATCCTGAATTCTTATCGTGCTTTTTCTTCTCTCCGCGCGAGATTCGGACGTCGCCTTCGACGTAGCTCAGGCGCACAATCTGCGGATACATGGTATCGGTATGGTGTTCACCCATGATGAACAGCGCGCCCTGCTTGAGCTTTTCGGGAGCATCGCTGTTGAGAATGTCATCGATCTCCTTCAGCGCGCGCTTCTCGTCGTGCTGCATGAGGGTGGCCAGTGCGAGCAGTCTCAGATTGTCGCTCTGCTGGGCCTGGGGTTGGACCGGCTGGCCGGTCTTGCCGCGAATTTCGATTTCCAGCGCTCCGCATTCGTCGAGCCACTTGCTGGCCGGGTGTTCGCCGCGCAACCGGGCGCAATCTTCCAGGGCCTTGCTGCCCTGGCCCAGCTTGTTTTCGGCATAGGCCTTCCAGAACAGCGCTCCATCGGCGTGATCGCCGGATTCGGCTCCGACGGTCGAAACGCCGATGCGGGAAAAAATGCGGATGGCATCGGACCACCGGCTTTCGTCGATGGCCCGCACGCCGTCCGCGTAGGCAGGAGCGTCGGGGGCAGCCGACAGGCCAGGCGCGACGACCGTTCCGAGCTCTATGAGGTTCTGAGCGTAGGCGGCGCCGCCATCATGGGTGGGAATCAAGATGAGTCCGGAGAAAATCGTTGCCAAAAGGACCCGTTTCATGCCGCGCCTCCTTTCACCGCGTGGTTTTGTTTCCCGTGTTCGTCGGGAAGCCGGGAGCGCAGCACGCGCACTTCAAACAGCAGCCCGTCGGTATCCATTTCGTGGCGCAACCGGCTCAGGGCGGCGGCATTCAATCCCCCCGGCTGGCTGGTCAACTCTGTAAGCAGATTCTCAAGGCGATCGAGGGCGGCGGAGAGGTCCGGATCGCCTGATTTTTCGGCATCGTCCTGGAAATGGCGGTTGGCGGCCAGCAGGTTTCTGGCTTCGTCGCGCAGCGGGGGAATCATCTCGCTGTCGTCGGCATCGGCGTGTTTCAGCTCGACGAGCAGGCGTTCGGTGCGGTCCAGATGATCGCTCAATACCACGATTACCACGCGTTGCGGCTGGGGCGCGGGTGCTTTCGCAACGGGGGTATGCGGCTGCCGGTGTTCCCATGCCCGGCCCGCGTAGAAGGCAGTAGTCACCAGCAGGGTGCAGGCAGCCAACGCGCTCACACTCAGCCAGAGATTGAAGCGCCAACGGGCCGCGCGCCGCCCCGGATAGGCGGCCAGCAACGGCGCCAGCGAGCGCCAGACCCGATCGCCATAAGCGTCGTCGCGGTACGGCGGATCAACGGCGACGATCTCATCGAGATCGGCCTTCAGGGCCGCATAGGCCTGGGCGCAATCGCGGCAGCTTTCAAGGTGACGCGCCCGGTCGTCCGGGCCCTCACCGTAGTAGCGTTCCACCAGTTCATCTTCCGTCAGATGCTTCATGTCCTCACTCTCAAGGGCGCCAGTCGCCGCCTCAGTTTGTGGACAGCGCGGAACACGGCTTGCTTGGCGGCGTTGGGAGCGATCTCCAGCGCCGCTGCAATCGCGTCGATCGAGCAGCCTTCCATGTGCCGCAGCGCGAACGCGGTTCGCTCCACGGGCGAAAGGCTCTTCATGGCCAGCTCCCGGATGGCCCCGGCTTCTCCGCTGAGCAACAGCCGTTCGGGATCGGGCGCGTTGTCAGCTAGCTGTACCGCCTCCGATTCAGGATCGGGAGATTCGGCGAGCGGAACAGTTTCGCCCCGCCTCCGACCTGCGATTCTGTCCAGGGCGCAATGCACCGCGATCCGGTAGATCCAGGTGCCGAAGTTCGCCCGGGACTCAAAACTTTCCAGCTTGCGATAGCCGCGGAGGAAGGCGTCCTGCACCACCTCTTCGGCATCGGCCTGATTGCCGGTGATGCGATACGCCACCCTGAAAAGTGTGCGGCTGTGAAGAGCGACCAGTTCGCCAAAGGCCTCTTTGTCTCCTGCCAGCACCGCCTGGACCGTGGCCTGGTCGTCCTTGCCCATGCACTCAATTAGACAGGAAGATGGGCGGGGCAGTTAGGTGAACCTTGGGGTGTTCGTGGTTTCCCACCTTCGCGCTTATGAAGAGGGGACGATGAGGTTCGTGGTTTCCCACCTTCGCGCCGGAGAAAAGGCGCGAAGATGGGGCACGGAGCATACATGTGTGGCGTGCGTCACAAGGCGAATGGCATAATCGAGGCGCATCTCCGCTCTTCCCCGTCCTGCACCGAATCCCCATTCGCGCAGCAGGCAGCCTGGCAGCGAAAGGATCAGCGCCATGTGTGGCATCGTCGGTGTGTTTTCGCGTCGCGAACCGGTCTCGGGGGCGATTCTCGAAGAGGCCACGCGGACGCTGCATCACCGCGGGCCGGACGGGCAGCGGCAGTGGATCTCGGCGGACCGGCGGGTGGGGCTGGGGCACGCGCGGCTGAGCATCATCGACTTGACGACGGGCGACCAGCCGATCGCCGGCGAGGACGGCCGGATGCGGATCATTGTGAACGGCGAGTTCTACGGCTACGAGGCGATCCGGCAGGAACTGCAGGCCCGCGGACACCGGCTGAGCACCAGGTCCGACAGCGAAATTGCGCTGCACCTATACGAGGATTTCGGGGTGCACTGCCTGGAGCATCTGCGCGGGGAGTTTGCCCTGGTGCTCTGGGATGAGAACCGGAGAAGGCTCTTCGCGGCGCGGGATAGGTTTGGGATCAAGCCGCTGTTCTATGCCTGGGTGGGTGAGACGCTCTATCTCGCTTCGGAGGTGAAGGCGCTGTTCGCGGCCGGGGTTCCGGCGCGATGGGACGAGGAAGGCGTATTTCACAACATAGCCTTCGGCGGGCACCAGATGCGGACCCTGTACGACGGGGTGTTTCAGGTGCCGCCCGGCTATTACCTGCTGGTGACGGAAAAGCACGAGCAGCTGAACCAGTATTGGGACTTCAATTACCCGGCCAGGGACGGGAGCGCGCCGATGCGCAGCGATGCGGAGTATGCGGCGGAGTTCCGCGCGGTGCTGGAAGAGGCGGTGCGGATCAGGCTGCGTGCCGATGTGCCGGTGGGGGTGTACCTGAGCGGAGGTCTGGACTCGTGCTCGGTGCTGGGGCTCGCCGCGCGGCATCATCCCGAGCCGATCAAGGCATTCACGCTGACCTTTGAGGATGCGGCCTACGACGAGGGACCAATCGCGCGGGAGATGGCCGCAAAGACGGGGGCGGATTTCTATCCCATTCCCATCGGACAAAAGCACCTTGCGGATGCTTTTGCGGATGCGATTGCGCAGGCGGAGACGGTGTGCTTCAACGCGCATGGAGTGGCGAAATACCTGCTGAGCCGGGCGGTGCGGGACGCGGGATACAAAGTGGTGATTACGGGCGAGGGCTCGGACGAGATCCTGGGCGGGTACCCGCACTTCCGGCGCGACATGCTGTTGTACAACCGCGAAGGCCAGGATCCGGAAGCCGTCAACGAACTGCTGCGGTGGCTGGAGGATCACAACCAGGTGAGCCGCGGGCTGCTGCTGCCCGACGGAGAGATCGGCGACCTGGATGCGGTGAAGCGGGTGCTGGGCTACGTGCCTTCATGGATCGAGACGTTCTCGTCCCGGGCGGTGAAGCTGCGGCCGCTGCTGGCGGGATGGTTCCAGGAGAAATACGGGCATCGCGAGGGCGAATACAACATCCTGGACGACACCAACGTGCTGCAGCAGCTGCGGGGACGCGACCCGTTGCATCAATCGCTCTACCTGTGGTCCAAGACGGTGATGGCGGGGTACATCCTCACCATGCTGGGCGACCGCATGGAGATGGGGCACTCGATCGAGGGCCGCGTGCCGTTCCTGGATCACAAGCTGGTGGAGCTGATTGCGAGGCAGCCGGTGAACCAGAAGATTCGCGGAATGACGGAGAAATATGTGCTCCGCGAGGCGGTGAAGGACGTGATTACGGATACCGTGTACCGGCGCCAGAAGCATCCCTTCCTGAGCCCGCCGGCGACGTTGAATCCCGATGACACGTTTCAGACGTTCGTGCAGGACATGCTGCGCGGCGAAACGCTGGCGGCCATCCCGTTCTTCGATCAGAAGGCGGTGGTGGCGCTGCTGGACAAGCTGCCGCAGATGGATGCGGGGGCGCGCACGGCCTTCGACCAACTGCTGATGCACGTGGTGAGCATGTGCGTGTTGCAGGAGCGCTTCGGATTGTCGAGCGCGGCGGTGGTTGGGGAAGTGGATCAGGCCGGGGTCCCGGCGGATTGAAACCGGGCACGGTTGGGGTTCGTGGTCTCCCACCCTCGCGCCAGAAAAAAGGCGCGAGGATGGGGCACGGAAGGTTTTTTACGTGTTTCGGGGACCCATGCGCTATCCTTTTTCCAACGATCCGCCCGCTGCTTCCCTGCCCTGCAGCACCCTTTCCGGATGCTGTAGTTTCTTTGTTGCCGTGGTTTCAGACCCTGCCGGCGCCGGCAATGTGCATTTCCGCGGGAAACGCGTGAAAATCAAAGAGGGGCGATTCGAGGATCCTGAGCAACATCCGACTGCATGCGACTGAAGACCAAACTCGTTCTGGCCATCACCGCGCTGGTGCTGATGATCTCGGGTCTGCTGTCGCTGATCTACGTGAGCCAGTTGCTGCACGCCTCGGTGCAGGAGTCGTATGAGACCAACCGGATGGTCGCCAACCAGGTGACACTGGCGGTGCAGGACGCGCTGAAGACGGGCCTGAAAGACCGTACGTTCGATCCCACCAAGCCATCCGAGCTGCGCGACCTGGCGGCGGAAGCCGTCCGCGACAGCGAGCCGCTGGGAGTAGTAATCGATTCGGTCAATCGCTATTCGCGGACCGTCTACGACATCAACATCGCTGACACCACGGGGCGAACGATTCTGAGCACGGTTCCCGAGGCCGAGGATAAGCCCATTCCCGTCCGTCCGGACTATAACCAGTTGCTGAACGCCAACCCGGTCCGGCTGATTTCCGAAGTCATGCTGGGCAAGGCCAAGGTCTTCGACGTGGTGGTGGAGGTGCTACGCAATGACCAGCCGTTCCTCACCATTCACGTCGGAGTACGGACCACCTTTCTGCGCCAGGTCTACTCGCCGTGGATCCTGGAGGCGGTCACCCTGATGGGTGTTGCCCTGGGCATCGCGCTTCTGGTGGCGCTGCTGCTGAGCAATCTCGCTTTGAGCCCGCTGGAAGAGATCAGCATGCAGCTTGATTACTGGACCTCGGGCGCCGGCAATGTTCCCGAAGAAACCGAGCGGGCACGTCAGGACACGGCGGCGCGCGTTTCCACCAAGATCGAGCAGATCGGGCAACGCATGCGCAACGTGGAAGAGGTCTTCTCCGCGTTGAAGGACAACCTGGATCAGATTCTCGGCAATCTCCAGGACGGGATCCTCCTGTTTACCTCGGAAGGGCGAGCGGTGCTGGTGTCTGAAGCCGCGCGGCGCTTCCTGCAGGTGGAACGGGGCAAGGTGCTGGGGATGCACGCATCGGAGATCTTCGACCGTTCGACCCGGCTGGGAAAGAAATTGCAGGATGCCTTCGACTCGCGCATGCCGCTGCTGAAGGAAGAGATCCGGACCGAGACAGGGCGCCGCATTCAGGCCTCTGCGGAGTTCATTCACGACGACAGCGGACGGCAGGGCCTGGGCGCGCTGGTGACGTTGCGCGACCTGGAGTCGATGGAGGAAATCGAGTCGGAGCTGGAGCTCTCGCGGCGCATGGCGGCTATCGGTCGGCTGACTTCCGGCGTGGCCCACGAAGTGAAGAACCCCATCAACGCCATCGTGGTGCACCTCGAGCTGCTGCGCAACAAGCTGGGCGATCCCAACGCGCCCGGCATTCGCCACCTGGAGGTGATCGACGCCGAGATTCGCCGCCTGGATCGAGTGGTGCAGACCCTGGTGGACTTCTCGCGGCCGGTGGAATTGCAGCTCCACGAGCAGGACCTGCGCGCCGTCATTGGCGACGTGCTGGCTTTGGCCACCGACGAGCTGTCCACCCGCAACGTGGTTCTGGTCGATCAAATGCCGCACCACCCGGTGATCGCAAATGTAGACGCAGACCTGCTGAAACAAGCGGCTCTCAACGTCATCGAAAACGGCGCCCAGGCGATGCCCGAAGGCGGAAAGCTGGAGGTGTCGCTCGAAGTGGACCGCAAGCAGGCCATTATTCGCATCTCCGACGAAGGCGTCGGGATTCCCGACGAAATCCGCGACCGCATCTTCGACCTCTACTTCACCACCAAGAGCGGTGGAAGCGGCATCGGGCTGGCCATGACCTATCGAATTCTGCAGTTGCATCATGGGAACATCGAAGTACAATCAAGGGAGGTACGTGGAACGGAATTCAGGCTGCGCATTCCGTTGGCCGCCACGGATTGGGGTCGCCGGCATCTTCAGCCGGCGGGTGTGGAAGAAACGAAGGGGTTTGGGGAATGAAGCTGGTTGCCAGGAGGCTTGGATGGCTACTGCCATTGGTGCTGTCTGCCTGTGTGCACGGCCCTAACCAGGCGCCGCCCATGCAGGCCTTGGCCCCGCCCCTCGACGACACGCCCCCTCCGCCTGATATTGCGCCCGGCGCGCTGCCTGCTCCGGTGTACACCATTCCCAAAACTGCGGAGCCGGTGGCGGTCCCGCCCGAGCCCGTAAAGGTCATCCCCAAGCATCACAAGCCAGCCACCAAGTCCGGCAGCGCAGCGCTGCCGAACGGCGCAACCGGGCAGGTGGCCGAAGCGGCGCCGGCGCCGGCCCCCACTGAAGAGAGCGCGGCCGGCAATTTTGGAACTCCCGAAGCGCCCGATTCCAAGAAGCAGACCGAAAACTACATCTCCGAGATCGAGCGCGGCCTGAACGGGATCGGCCGCAAACTCAGCGATCAGGAAGAAAAAACCTCGATGCAGATCAGGGAATATCTGAAACAGGCCCGCACTGCCCTGGGGACAGGCGACGTCGAGGGAGCAAAAAACCTGGCAACCAAGGCCAGGGCGCTGCTGGAAGAACTGAGCCAGTAAAGCAGGATTAGGGATTAGGGATTAGGTCATTAGGGATTAGAGCTTGTTTCATAAATGGCTTTGTCCAGCCGGGCACTTGCTTTGAAAGGGCACGGCTTCAGCCGTGCCGCACGGGCCCCTCTTAATCTACGCGGCTTTAGCCGCCGAGGGATGGTTTGCATTCTGTCTTGTTCGGTTTTTGAAACCCGCTCTAGAAAAACCGGCCGCCGGCAGCTTTCATCCACTCTTCAGATTCAGCCTGTAAGATGATTCTTCGCTGCCGAGTGTCTTCGGCTCCGATTCAACCTTCCTTAGAGGAGAATTCCCTTGCGATCCCGTCGACATTTTGGCGTCACCCTGGCTTTTCTGGTCGGCGCCGCTTTCCTGGCCGCGCAGGCACAACCCAACTGGAGTGTTTCGAAGACCCTCCCCATCGGCGGAGAAGGAGGCTGGGATTACGTCACCGCCGATGCCGACCATCACCGCCTGTTCGTCACCCGTACCACCCACACCATGGTCATCGATACCGAGACCGGCAAAACGCTCGGAGACATTCCCGGTCAGAAGATCGCCCACGGAACAGCCATCGTTCCCCGGCTGAATCGGGGATTCATCACCGATGGGGGCGGCGGCGGCGCGATCGTGGTTTTCGATCTGAAGGACTACTCGGTTCTCGGCCGGATCCCCACCGTTCCCGATTCCGACGGGATCATCTACGACCCCAAAACAGATACCGTGCTCGCGGTGGCGGGAGACAGCGGCGTACTGATGGCCTTCAAGCCGGACATCGATCCCACGACCGGAAAGGTCGATTCCATCAAACTGGACGGAGCCCCGGAGTTTCTGGCCGCGGATGGGAACGGCAAGGTCTTCATCAATCTCGAAGACAAGGATGTCGTCGCGGTGGTCGACCTGGCCACCAAGCAGGTCGTTTCCCGATGGCCCGTCGCGCCCGGCGGGAAGCCGGTCGGAATGTCGATGGACCCGGACCATCATCGTCTTTTCATCGGCTGCCGCAATCCTCAGAAGTTGATTGTCATGAATGCCGCGGACGGCAAAGTTGAAGCTTCACTTCCCATCGGCGCGGGGGTCGACGCGACCGGCTTTTACCAGGGCCAGGCCTTCGCCAGTTGCCGCGACGGATCGCTGCTGGTGGCGGGCGAGAAGGCGGGAAAGTTCGACGTCCAGCAGACCGTCAAAACTCCGGAAGGCGCCCGCACGATGACCATGGATCGGACCAATCATCGCATTTATTTGCCCACCGCCGAGTTTGAGCCGGCCACCACGGGCCGGCCGAAAGCCAGGCCGGGCACGTTCATGATTGTGGTTGTGGCAAGCAACTAGTGGTGTCCGCCGCACAGATGGTCGTTTATGTTTTGAAAGGGCACGACTTCAGTAGTGCCGTAAAACGGCCCGAAATGAGCCGGGCTTTAGAGTGTGCGTGAGAACTCGGCGTGCGAGTCCGAGGCTTGAGGGATTTTTTCTTTTCAAGACAAGAACAGCGAGTTGGCGTCGCTTCGCGACCTGGCAAGTTGGCGAGTTCGCGCGTGGATCCGAGTTCTCACGCAGACACTTTAGCCCCTGAGGGATGCCTTTTCTTCAAATTCAACCCAACTGCGGGGCATTAGTAAATGACCCTATTAGCGGCGGCCTCCGCTAGTAGGCTGCGGAAAAACGGGGAATGTGCAGCGAAATTGCGCGGGCGAGCGTAGCAGGGGCTAAAGCCCACGTTGATTTTGGGCCACTTGCGGCACGACTGAAGTCGTGCCCTGTTACAAAGCACATCCCGTAACGAGTTTTTCCGCAGCCTCCTGGGGAATGGGAAGAAGGATCTACCAGCCATTTACACCGCCCATATGCCTGATCCCCAGGCCGGCTCGGATACACCTACCCCAAAATGCTCCCTGCCTCTTCAATCCAGGTGAAGCTTCCAGAGGGTGTAGGTGAGGATTTCGTGCCAGATGGCATCCTTGTCCAGGGAAGCAGATTCGAGGCCGGGGTGCGGGCGCGGGGAGGTGAGGACATTGAGACCATCGGCGGCGCAGATGGCGTGAATCCTGAACATATGTGTCCCGTCGCTGACGATGACCAGCCGGCGCAGATTGTTGGCGCGCGCGATAACCGCGATGCGGCGGGCCGACTCCGAGGTGCTCCGGCTGTGGGTCTCGGCGATGATGGCGGAGTCGGGGATGCCGGCGCCCATCAGGTAGTCGCGCCCCACGCCTCCCTCGGAGTGCTCGTCGCCGCCTTCGCTGCCGCCCACGGTGACGATGAGAGGCGCGATGCCACGTTCATAGAGGGTGCGTGCGTGGTCGAGGCGGGCACGGAAAACGGGTGAGGGCCGGCCATCGTACTCCGCCGCGCCAAACACCACGATGGCATCGGAGCGCGCAGCCTGGTCGAGAACCGAATAGCGTTCCACCTGAACGTAGACCCAGCGGCACCAGCCGGCCGCGGCAACCGCCAGCGCCACGAGCACTCCCAATGAGACGCGAAGCCACCTGCGGCGGCGCGGCGCGCGAGGTTCGATGGGTGACGTGCTCTTCATGGTGAATCAAGCTATCGCTGAAGGACCATCACGATCTCGTGAGTGGGAATGGCGCCTTCCCGCAGGACCTCCCAGCGCCCCTCCCCAAGAGACAGATCGACGATGGTGGTGGGCAGACTGCGGCCGGTGGGTCCGCCATCGATGATCAGGGGGATGCGGTCGCCGATCTGGTCCCGCACCGCCGCCGCATGGGTACACTCCGCGTGGCCCTGCAGATTGGCAGACGTCGCCGTGATGGGCAGCCCGAACTTCTCTACAACGGCGCGGGGAATGGCCGCATCGGGCACGCGGATGGCCACGTTGCCGGTATGGGCGGTGACGCGTAAGGGCAGCTTGGTGCCGGCGCGGACGATGATGGTGAGCGGCCCCGGCCAGAACTTGTCGGCCAGCCGGTCGAGCATATGGTCGATATCGCGCGCCAGAGAATAGGCCTGCGACAGGGACGAGATGAGCAGCGAAAGGGGCTTGTGCTTCTGGCGGCTTTTGATCTGGTAAATCTGCTCCACCGCGTGCAGGTTTACGGGATCGACCGCCAGCCCGTAGAAGGTATCAGTAGGCATCGCGACGAGATTGCCCTTGCGGAGGCAGGACACGATGTAGTCGATCCGGTCCGGCTGGGGCTCATCGGGATGGACACGCAAAATCTCCGCGGACAAATCGCCTACCCCGTACACGAATATGTCGTAAATTCGGAAGCTATCACGAGCCCTCACCGCGATGCAAGTTATGCACCTGTCGCGGGTTGCCCTCGCGGCCAGACCAGCTAGAATCGCCTCAATGGATGGCGGTCGTCCGGAGATGCCTGTTCGCATTGTAAACAGTAAACAGAACGCGCGGCTGAAAGAGTTGCGGCGGGCGTTAGCATCTCCCGGCCGGAAGGCGGAAGGGCTCGCGGGCGTCGAGGGACCCCATCTGGTCGAAGAAGCCCTGCGCGCAGGGCTGCGCATTAAGTGCATTTTTGCCGGAGACGGCTTGTTGCACCATGTACAGAGAATGCCGCTTTCTCCTGAAATCGAAGTACTGGTGATGCCCTGGGGAATTCTGGCCGGGAATCTCAGTACTGAAACTCCGCAACCTGTAGCGGCTCTGGTGGAAATTCCCAGTTGGAGCTGGGCGCAGGTTCTAGACACGAAGAAGGGGTCACCGCTGGTGATCGTGCTTGCCGGCCTGCAGGATCCCGGAAACCTGGGGACCATTCTGCGTTCGGCGGAGGCGTTCGGAGCGAGCGGCGTGGTCGCATTGCCCGGCACGGTCAACCCCTGGAACCAGAAAGCCATGCGCGCCTCGGCCGGCAGCGTGTTCCGGCTGCCGCTGATTCAGGCGGGCGTGGACGATTGCTTTGCGCGATTGCACGAGGGCGGAGTCAAGGTGCTGACTACCGTTGCTCGCGGCGGCACGGTGGCGGAGGCGCTCGACTTTTTGGCGCCGGTGGCACTGCTGATCGGGAATGAAGGCGGCGGAGTGCCGGAGGAGATCGCGGCGCTCGCGGACGGAGCCGTCACGATTCCCTGCCCTGGGCCGGTGGAGAGCCTGAATGCGTCGGTGGCGGCGAGCGTGCTGTTGTATGAGGCTTCGCGGCAGCGGCGTAGCCTTCCCACCCTAGCCGCAAAAACAAAAACGCGGCGAGGGTGGGGCACCCAGCACAGGGCGGACAGGAGCCCGAGATGAGCTTGTTCGACGGCGAATTGGATGGCTCGCGGTCTTCGGCAAAGAGGCCCGTCGAAGGGGCTCCGCTGGCCGAACGCATGCGGCCGCGCTCGCTGGAGGAGTATGTCGGGCAGGAACACCTGCTGGGTCCGGGCAAGCCGCTGCGGGTGCAGATCGAGCGCGACGACTCGGGCTCGATGATCTTCTGGGGACCGCCCGGGGTGGGCAAAACCACGCTGGCCAAAATCATCGCCGAGACCACCAAGGCCAACTTTATCGAGTTCTCCGCGGTGATGAGTGGGATCAAGGAGATCAAACAGGTGATGGTTGCGGCGGCGCAGGCGGCGGAATACCACTCCCGCACCATTCTCTTTGTCGACGAGATTCACCGCTTCAACAAGGCGCAGCAGGATGCGTTTCTGCCTTACGTGGAGCGAGGAACGATTCGGCTGATCGGCGCGACCACCGAGAATCCTTCGTTCGAGATCATCTCCGCGCTGCTTTCGCGGTGCCGCGTCTACGTTCTGCAGCCGCTGAGCGAAGACCAGATCACGGGGCTGCTGCGGCGGGCACTCGACAACGCCGAGCGTGGGCTGGGTGGCAAGGGACTGAGTGCAGACGAGGACGCACTGCAACTGATGGCCGGCTACTCGAGCGGGGATTGCCGCGCTGCCTACAATACGCTGGAAGTGGCTGCGCAGCTCGCCGGCGAAGGATCGAAGCACATTGATAAGGCCGTCGCCACGGAAGCCATCCAGCAGCGCGTGCTGATGTACGACAAGTCGGGCGAGGAACACTACAACCTGATCTCCGCGCTGCACAAGAGCGTGCGCAACAGCGATCCCGACGCGGCGCTCTACTGGCTGGCGCGCATGTTCGCCGCCGGCGAGGACCCGCTTTACCTGGCGCGGCGCGTGGTGCGGATGGCGGTCGAAGACATCGGGCTCGCCGCGCCCGAAGCTTTGAACCTGTGCCTCTCGGCCAAGGAGACGATCGATTTTCTGGGCTCGCCGGAGGGCGACCTGGCGCTGGCCGAAGCGGTGGTTTATCTCTGCCTCGCGCCCAAGTCGAACTCTGTCTATACGGCCTACGGCGCGGTGCAGGAGGAAATCGAGCAAACGCGGCAGGAGCCGGTGCCGCTGCATCTGCGCAATGCGCCGACGCGGCTGATGAAGGAACTTGGCTACGCGAAGGGGTACCGCTACGCGCACGACGAGGAAGACCGCATCGCCGATATGGATTGCCTGCCCGAATCACTCAAGGGCCGCACCTACTACCACCCCACCCAGGAGGGGCGGGAGAAGCTGCTGGCGCAGAGGATGGAAGAGATCCGGCAGATCCGGGCGAAGAAGCGCGGCCTGTGATACGTTGGGTCCGGAGGCCGGTTCATGCCCTGGGTGTTTCGCGCCACGCTGCTGTTGAGTCTTGGCCTGCTCACCCCGGCTCCGCAATCCATGGAAGGATCGCGAGTGAGGGTTCACTCGGAGAATTGGTTCTATATTGCCGGCTTCAGCGCGCGCACCAACAACGCCCGTGAAACCAGCGGCCAGGGAGTGATCGGCAAGCTCTGGCAGGACTTCTATCAGAAGAACCTCGGCGCGCAGATTCCCCATCGCATCGGCAAAGACATCATGGTCGTCTACTCCGATTACGTCAGCGATGAAAAGGGCGATTACACCTATCTGCTGGGAGCGCCGGTGTCTACGGTCGAGAGCCTGCCTTCGGGAATGACCTATCGAACCATCGTGGCTGGGACCTATGCGGTGCTTACTTCCGATCGCGGACCGGTCACCGAAGTTGTGCCCGCCGAGTGGAAGAAGATCTGGGGAATGTCGCCGGAGCAGTTGGGAGGCAAGCGCGCGTTCCTGACCGACTACGAGGTCTATGACCGGCGCGCGGACGACCCCAAAAGCGCACAGGTGGAGTTCCACATTGGCCTTCAGCCGCCGGGCCTTTAGGATGGTCGCCGGTTCTGGTTCCCTGTTTCACTCCCACGGATTGACCACCGACTTGGCGATATCGTCGAAGTGGCGGACGTTGCGCGTGGCCAGGGTGGCATGGTTGGCCAGCACGATGCCGGCGATCATGGTGTCGCGGAGTTCGCCAGGCCGGCCACTCTTCTGACGCGCTGCGGCCAAATCCGCCGCTGCCCGAGCCGCAGACTCATTGTAAACGGCGATTCGCTGCTGAGCGACTTCCACCAACCAGCGCTCGAACCACTCCGCAAGAGCCGCTTGTCGTTTTCCTCCTGGCATGGACTTCAAGCCAAAGCGGATCTCAAAGATCGTGACAGAGGTCGTCCAGATCGAAACATAAGGCTGCCTATTCAGCCAGCGAATCACATCGCCATTCGGTCTCGGTAACATGAATTCCGAAACTACGTTGGTGTCAAGGACGATCATTCGTCAAACTTGATTGGTTCGACCGGAAAACCGCGCCATTCGCGAATCGGCTCGTCGAGAGTGACGCCCTGCCCGCTGAAGAGCGCCACGCTCGCGGTCCCGAAGCCGACCGCAGGCGTTTCCTCCTCCCGGAGCGCATTTCGCAGAATTTCCCGCGCCTCAGCTTCCATGCTGCGACGGTTGCGCTTGGCGCGGCGTTGCAGTCGCGCTTTGAGTTGATTGTCAAGGTTGCGAACCAGGATCTGGGCCATTCCCGCCTCCGTTGCTATCATGATAGCATCTTTGCCTCGGCCGCTCGCCCCGCCTATTTTCCGCTTCATAACTTTTAACAGCGGCCACCAAAGCGACGGTGCTACACTCGCCACGCGATCTCCACTGAGACCGCCAACAAGCCGACCTGATTTCCCCAACCCCGGAGGACATTTCATGGAAAACCGACCCACCTTTGCACCCTATCTCGTGGTGAGCAACGCCGCCGCCGCGATCGATTTCTACAAGAACGCATTCGGAGCCGTAGAGCTTGCCAGGCATTCAGCCCCCGGCAGCGACAAGCTGATGCACGCGCACCTGGTGATTCATGGCGAGCACATGATGCTGAGCGACGACTTCTCGGCGCAGATGGGCGGCAAGAGCGAAACGCCCGAAGCGCTGGGCGGCAGCCCTGTAACCTTCCATATTCACACTGACAACGCCGACGACGTCTGGGCGCAGGCCCTGGCGGCCGGCGCGGAGGTGACGATGCCCCTGGCCGACCAGTTCTGGGGCGATCGCTACGGCCAACTGCGGGACCCGTTCGGCCACAAGTGGTCGATAGGCCAGTCGCTGCGCAATCCCAGCCAGCAGGAGCTCGAGGAAGGCGCGAAAGCGGCTTTCACTGCGTAGGAAGTTCAGTCCGCATCGGATCCTTGTTGCGCCCGCCCGGGCGTGACAAGGACCGATGCCTCCAACGCGTTTACAAGTGACGAGGAGCGCCACGCCGGCGACGGGATTTCGTCACTGACGACATCGTCACATCGTCTCGTCAGGGTCCGCCATCGAGAGCGAATAAGTTAAATCCTTCCAATCTAAGGGGACGATGACCATTCCAGCCGGGCAACCATTTGGCACGCGGCTTGCTCCATCACAAAGCGAGATGAGCTGGGCCGGAACGCCATTTTAAATGCGGGAACGGCAGCATCCACGGAGGGTCATCATGTCTCCTCACTCCAACAGATTCGCCTACGCCAAAAAGTTCGCCGGGAATATGCGGCGGGTTGCCGAGCCCGTTCCATTGCAGGTCACGACCCGGCTGCGCGTGATGACCGGGCAGCAGGGCAGAGCCATCCGCGAGTACAGCGATCCGGGGTTTGACCATCCGCCGCAATATATCTTTGGGGGAGGAAATCTTCCCCTAGCTCTCAGCAAGCAGGCGGTGGGGCGGCATTATTTCACCTGGTGAGTCCTATCCACCGTGGTGCGGGGAGTCGAAGATTATGCCCCGCGGTGACAAAAAAGTGGGGCGCCGAAGCGCCCCATTTGGAGACTGAATTCAGCGCGACGGTTATGCGCGCCGATTGTGATGCCCCATCAGTCTCCCGCAACTTTCTATTGGACTTTCCCCATCGGAAATTTGGCTCTCCGAGCGATCCACCCTCGTACGGATACGCGTCGGGATGGATTGATCCGATCAATTCATCCTAGAATCATATTTGACGCGAGCTATGGATTACACCCTCCGCTGGCTCATTTATTTGGGGAGCCTTCCAGGCGTATCGGTATGAATCTGCAGGATCTTCGATATCTGGTCGCGGCCGCCGAATACCGCCATTTCGGGCGGGCCGCCGACGCCTGCGGTGTGAGCCAGCCAACTCTCAGCAGCCAGATTCGCAAGCTTGAACAGGAGCTGGGAGTCACGCTGCTTGAACGCACCAACAAGCGCGTCGAGCTGACCCCGGTGGGCAGCCAAATCCTATCCCACGCCCGGCAAGCCCTGGCGCACGCCGCGCAGATGGAGGCGGTTGCGCGGGCGGCTCGCGATCCGCTGGTGGGGCCATTGAAGCTGGGCGTGATCCCCACCCTGGCGCCGTACTTGATGCCCCTCATCCTGAAGCCCCTGCGGGAGGCCTATCCAGGGCTGGTGATCGAACTCTGGGAGGACCAGACGCGGGCGTTGATCGAGGGCCTGCGCAACTACCGGCTCGATGCCGCCCTGCTGGCTACGCCGCACGACGCGCCCGAGATTACGGAAATTGCCTTATTCCACGAACCCCTTCTGGCGGCGCTTCCGGCAGGCCACCGGTTGGCTGGGGAGACGTCGGTCAGTGAAAAGGCCCTGGCCGGCGAGTTGCTGGTCCTGGCGGAAGGCCACTGCCTGTCGAACCAGGCCCTGGCGGCTTGCGGCGCGAAATCGGGGCAGGCGCGAACCGCATTGCAGAAGTCGATGCAAGCCGCAACCCTGGAGACGCTGGTGAACCTGGTGGCCGCCGGGTATGGGGCCACCCTGGTCCCGGCGCTGGCAACAGATGCCCTGCGTCACCTGGACATCGTGCTTGTGCCGCTACGGGGAAATTCGTCGCGAACCATCCGCCTGGCGAGCCGCCCTGGGTTCCCTCGCCCCCAGGCGCTGCGCGCGCTGGAGCGGGTGATCCGGTCCCAAATCGAGGTTGCGCTGCCACGGAGAGTACCTTCGGAGTAACCTTCCGGGCTGTGTAAAATCGGGCTTAAACTAGGGTAGAAAACCCGGAGAATCCGGGATGAAACCAGGTAAATTGCAGAAAATTGAATTCCGGACATCTTATCCACAAAAAGTGTCTGTTAGTAAGTTGACCCTGCCTATTTTGCTCCGTAGAGTCTGTAGTCATAAGGCACAATTTCGCCCGCCTGGTGCGCGGCGAGACCTGCCCGGACCACCTCGGGAGTCGACATGCTGAAACTCAAGAAGATTCATATCCTCGGCTTCAAAAGCTTCTGTGACCGCACGGAGTTGACTGTGGCAGGCACGGGCATCGCCGTGGTGGTGGGGCCGAACGGGTGCGGCAAGTCGAACATCCTGGACGGGGTGAGCTGGGTCCTGGGTGAGCAGAGCGCCAAGTCACTGCGCGGCAGCAACATGCAGGACGTGATCTTCGCCGGTACCAGGGACCGCAAGGCCCTGGGGATGGCCGAAGTCACGCTGACCATGGTGGACCCCGAGGCCTACGAAGGGCCGATTCCGGTGGAACCGGAGGTGGTAATCGACCAAGATGGTCCGGCGGACTGGAACGAGGATGAGGTTCGCTGCCAGAGGGCCGCTGAAGCGGAAGAGATCGTGGCCGCCGAGCAGCCGCGTCAGATTCTGGAAGAAGAGACGGGCGAGGGGCAGGAACCCAAGGTCATGGTGCAGGCCACGGAGAGTCCGGCCGTGGGGCAGGCCGTGGGGGTGCCGCAAGTGGTGCTGAAGATCCGCCGGCGGAAATTTCAGCGCACCTTCCAAAAGGGTGAGATCGTCATCACCCGGCGGCTTTTCCGGACCGGCGAGAGCGAATACCTGCTCAACGGCAAGCTGTGCAGGTTACGCGATATTCAAGACATCTTCATGGGCACTGGCCTGGGGCCGGAGAGCTATGCCATCATCGGCCAGGAACGGATAGGGCAACTGCTGAGCTCGAAGCCGCACGATCGCCGCGCCATTATCGAAGAAGCGGCGGGAATCACGCGCTTCAAAACCAAGAAGCGGCTCGCTGAACTCCGCCTTGAATCTGCCAAACAAAATCTCGCCCGCATCGACGATATCTTCGAGGAAGTTACGCGGCAGATGAACAGCCTGAAGCGGCAGGCCGCCAAGGCGGAGCGCTTTGCCGCGGTGCGCGACGAGTTGCGCGGCCGGCTGCGGGTGGTGCTGGCCAGCCGCATGGCGCAGATGGATGCCGAGCAGGCGCGGCTGGAGCAGGAGATGGCGGCCCTGACGGAGCAGATCAACACGGCGGCCGCCGAGATCGGCGCCCAGGAAGGCAGCCAGCACTCGCTGACCGAGCGGGGATACGAACTGGACCACGAAGCCCAGGAAGCGCAGAACCGCGCCAACACAGCGGCGGTGGAGCTGGAGCGCGCCGCCGCACGCGAGCGCAGCAACACCGAGCGCGTAAGCGAACTGGAGGCGCGGATGGCTTCGTCGGCCGCCGAGCTGGAGCAGACGCGCACCCAGATGACGAGCATTGCCGAGGAGCGGGCGCAGCAGCGGGCCTTTCTCGATACCGCCGCGGGCGAGGCGAAGACTTTCCGGCAGAAGGTGGAAGCCCACCAGCATGAAGCGCGCGCTGCGGCCGAGGAAGTGTTCAAGGCCGAGCGCGAAATGGAGCTCACCCGCCGGCACGCGATGCACCTGCTCACCATGGCCGGCAATGCGCGCAACAGCGTGGCCCAGAGCGAGGAGAGCCTGGCGGCGCTGGAGCGCGAGGCCGAGCGGCTGGAAGCGGAGATGCACCAATCGCGGAACGAGCTCGAGAGCCTGGGCGTGCAGAGCGGGCAGGCGAGGTTGATTTTTGAATCCGCGAGCGGGGCACTGCAGCGGCTGGAAGAAGAAATATCGAGCCTGCGCGAAACCCTCCAGGCGCGGCGGAACGAGGAGAATGCGCTGCGCGCGAAAGCCAACCAGCTGCGCGGCGAGCTGGCCGGCGTGACGGGGCGGCGTGACTCGCTCGAGGCGCTGATCCGCAACCACAGCTACTCAACCGATACGGTGCGCAGGCTGCTGAAGCCGGGTGCGATGGGCGAAGGCATGTCGCCGGTGGGAACGCTGGCCGACTTCCTGGAAGTGAGCAGCGAGCACGAAGACGTTGTGGACGAGTTTCTGCGCGACGAGCTGAACTACCTGGTGGTAGGCAGCTGGCGCGCCGCCGAGCAGGGCGTGAGGGTGCTGAAGTCGGGCGTCGATGGGCGCGCGACCTTCCTGATCCATCCTGAAAACCACAACGGCAACGGGCATTCAGGCGCCGGGCATGTTGCGGGTGATGGGACGGAGATTCGCGGCGAGGGCGTGACCCCGCTGAAGGACACGATCAAGGTCCTGAACGGGTTCGGGCGGTCGCTGGAGTGGATTCTGCCCAAGCTGAAGTATGGCTATCTGGTGGAAGATTCGGGGCAGGCGCAGAATCTGGCGTCGAAGTATGCCGAGGGATTCTTTCTTACGCCGGAGGGAGAGTGCTTCCATAACACGACCGTGACGGGCGGGCGGCCGGCGAGCGAAGGCCCGCTGGCTTTGAAGCGCGATTTGCGCGAGACGGAGAAGAAGCTGGCCGTGCTGGAGTCGTTGCTGCGCGACGCGGATGCGGAGGCCGCGCTGCTGGAACGGACGATTGAGGATCTGGCGGGGCAACTTGAAGCGCGCAGCGAAGAGCGCCGCCAGGCCGAACGCGACACGGCCAACCAGGGCGCCGCGCTCAAGCAAATGGAAGCCGAGGTGCAGCGGATCGACCGGCGGCTGCAGGAGTGGACCTTGCAGGCCGCGCGCAACAAGGATGCGCGCGAAGCCAAGGCGGCCAACATGGAGCAGAAGCGCGAAGAAGCGGCGCACCTGGAGGCGGAACACAAGCAGGCCGAAGCCGGATTGGAATCACAGCAGACTACGCTGGCCGAAATGCGGCAGAAGCGCGAGGTGCTGCAGCAGGAAGCGGCGAGAGTAACCGCAGAATTAGCGGGCCTGGAAGAGCGGCGGCGCGGCGCCGAAATGGCCTTCCAGCGCATCGACCGGCTTCATGCCGACCTGGAACGGCGCGTGCTGGACATCGAGCAGCACCGCGCGGCAGCCGAGGCGGAGCGCGTACAGCGCATTCAGGAGAGCACCACGCTGGCCGAGAAGCAGCAGGAACTGGCGGCGCAGCGCGCGGCGGCAACCGAGCAGGCGCAGGGCCTGGCCGGCGAGGCACTGGCATTGCGGCAACAACTTGCACAACTGGAAACGGATCTGAAGAACGCGCGATCCGCGCTGGACCAGTTGCGCGAGGACCGGGCGGCACGTTCCAGCCAGGCCGCCAAGCTGCGGTCGGACCTGGAACATCTGGAAGCCAGTTGCCTGAACGAGGTGAATGCCGAGGCGGCCGCGCTACGCGGCGATGAGAGCATCGCGCATCTGGGCGGCGACGAACTGGCGGCCGAAGAGGAGACCTGCCGCGGGCTGCGCCAGAAGATGGAGCAGATGGGCCCGGTAAACATGATGGCGCTGGAGGAGTACAAGGAAACCGCAGACCGGCACACGTTCCTCGAAGCGCAACGCAAGGACCTGATCGAGTCGATCGAGAACACACAGGAGACCATCAAGGAAATCGACCAGATTTCGCGGACGAACTTCGATGAGGCATTCGCGCGCATCAACGAGAATTTCTCGGCTGTGTTTACGCGGTTGTTCCACGGCGGCCAGGCGTTCCTGCGTCTCACCGATACGGAGAACCAGGCCGAAAGCGGGCTCGACATCGTGGCTTCGCCTCCGGGCAAGAAACTGCAGAATGTGCTACTGCTCTCGGGCGGCGAAAAGGCGCTGACCGCCCTGGCGCTGCTGATGGGCATCTTCCAGTTCCAGCCCAGCCCGTTCTGCGTGCTCGACGAAGTGGATGCCGCGCTGGACGAAACCAACGTGAGCCGTCTCGCGGAACTGCTGCACTCGATGAGCCGCGACACGCAGTTCCTGCTGGTGACCCACTCCAAGCGCATGATGCACGCCGCCGACATGATCTACGGCGTTACCATGCAGGAGCCGGGCGTGTCAAAGGTAGTCAGCGTGAAGCTGGGCGGACACCAGCAACAATTGGCGACCGCGTAATCTCAATCATCTGCGAAACGGGATGCCCCGTCCTGGCTCTGCCAGGGCGGGCTGGGTACAACTCCGTCCTTCGCGTGAGGCATCCAAATGGCGAAAGGTTTCGTCCGGGAGCATCCTTCGTCATGAAATCTTTTTTCACTGTCCTTCTCACTCGCGCCGTGGTTCCCGCAACGCTGGTTATTACGCTCGCCTGGCCGGCGAGCACATTCGCACAAGCGCCTGAGACCCGGCCCGCAGACCAGGACCACATCGTTTCCACCGACGTTCTTCAACAGGAGGTTGAGAACTCTTCCGCCGACCGGCAGAAGAACATCGACACCATCAACGAGTTGCTGTCGACGCCGCAGGCTGAACAAGCCATGCGCGACCACCACATCGACGCGAAGCAGGTGCGCGACGCGGTGCCCACCCTGTCCGAAAAGGAGTTGGCCGAACTCTCGGCCCGCGCCTCCAAAGCGCAGCACGATTTTGACGCCGGTCTCCTCGGCGTGGGACTGCTTACCCTCATCGTCTTGCTCATCATCGTTATCATTGTTGTGGCCGCCGTCCATTGAACGCACGCCGTATCATTCTGTGTTCGCTGCTGCTCGCCGCCCTCGGAGCATCCGCCCAGGCGCCGGGTGCGGTGTGGCTTGACGTTCCGTTCGTCCACCAGCCGCGCGAGGGCTGCGGCGCAGCCTCCATCTCCATGGTGATGGGATACTGGAACACGCAGAAGGGGAATCACGCTGAGCCGGCAGACGACGTCAACAACATTCAGCGCCTCCTTTATTCGCCGGGCAAGCACGGCATCGCGGCGTCGACGATGGTCGAATACTTCCAGCAGCATGATTACCAGGCCTTCGCGTTCAGCGGCGCGTGGGCCGATCTCGACCAGCATTTGCGCAAGGGCCGCCCGCTCATCGCTGCCATCAGGCCGCGCGGCCAGGCGGAACTGCACTACGTGGTGATCGACGGCATCGATCCGGTACGCTCGCTGGTGATGATGAACGATCCGGCGGAGCGCAAGCTGCTCACCGAGGAGCGTGCAGCATTCGAGAAGGACTGGAGCGCAACGCACAATTGGCTGCTTCTCGCGGTTCCCTCCTCTGCTCGCTAGCTTTCCTGTTGGGGATGATTGCGACTGCGGCTCGCGGCCAGTGCCCCGCCAGCGCCGCTCCTTCGCTGATCCATCAGCTCTATCAGCAGCAAAAATGGCAGGAAGCCGTGCGCTCCACCGGCCCCGCCGCCCATCTCACCGCGGATGACAATTACGAACTCGGCATGGCGTTCGCGCATTTGCAGCAATGGCCGGCTGCGCGCGCCGCGCTGCTGGCAGGCTATCGCCAGTGCCCGCGCCAGAAGCGGTTCCCCATCGAACTGGCCGGCGTGGCGTTCGAGACCAAACACAACCCGGAAGCTGCGGCGTGGCTGCGCCGCTCACTCACGCTCGATCCGCACGACAACTATGTCATAAATTTCGCGGCCACGGTCTACTTCCTGGAGGGCAATCTCCACGCAGCACTCAAATACTGGAACCTGGTGCACAAGCCTTCGATCGGCGGACTGGAGTTCGATCAACGATTGCGCGTGCACCGGCTGCTGCTGGACCGCTCATTCGCATTCGCGCCGGCGTCTGTTCTCTTGCGGCCGCAGTATGCCGCGACAGAAACGCGTCTGAAGAACCTGGGCATCTTTTCCGCCTTCAACATTAGCCTGATGGCACGCAAGGACGGGACCTTTGACGCGGAACTGCACGCGCTCGAACAGGACGGCTTCGGCAACAGCCGGGTTCAGGCGCTGGTGGCTGTTTTCGGAGGCGGATTCTACGAAACCATTTACCCGTCGTACTTCAACGTGGGCCGCTCGGCGATCAACTTTGAGTCGCTGCTTCGCTGGGATGCGCAGAAGCGGCGCGGGTGGTTGTCTGTCTCCGGGCCCATTCGCGAATTCCCCCAGTGGCGATGGCAGCTGGTCACCGACGAACGGGACGAGAACTGGATCATGCGGCGCTCGTTCACCGGCCCGGCGCCGTCGCTTGGTTCGCTCAATCTGCAACGCCAGACAGTGGGCGATTCTGTCTCGGGATTGCCGCGCGGCAGCGTTCAATGGCGGGCGGGCGCCGAGTTGTCGCATCGAACCTATCGCAATGTCGATTTGGGGTCGGCATTGACGGCGGGGCTTTTGTCATCCGGATTCCAGCTCAAACAGTTTGCATCTGTGCGCGGGACAGTTTTCGATGTTCCCGAACATCGTCTCTCCGTGGATGGAGCGGCCGAATCGGAATTCGCGCGGCTCTGGTCAAATCCGGCGCGGTTGTATGAAAAGCTGCAGGGCTCGGTGTCGGCACGGTGGTTTCCGCAGGCGACCGGGGATCTCTACGAAGCCGCTCAGCAGTTCCGCGCCGGGCACACGTTTGGGCGGGCGCCCTTCGATGAGCTATTCATGCTGGGCGTGGAGCGGGACAACGATCTGTGGTTGCGTGGACTCATCGGAACGCGCGACGGCCGCAAAGGCAGCTCGCCGCTGGGCGATAGCTACGCCCTCTCGAACAGCGATCTCCAGCGCCGGTTCTACTCGAATGGACTGCTCACCATCAAGGCCGGCCCATGGCTCGATATGGGAAGGTCGTATGCTCCTGGCGATTTGTTGTCCCCGCGTCAATGGCTGGTGAGCGCGGGCGCGGAAGCCAGGTTCACGGTGCTGGGCACGGGCATCGTCCTCACCTATGGGCGCGACTTGAGGTCGGGCACAAATGCGGTCTACGCTACGGTGGCTCGGCATCAGTGATCCAGAGCCGCCGATAAGACGAGTGGCCGGCAAATGGGGTTCGTGGTCTCCCACCTTCGCGCCAGAAAATAGGCGCGAAGATGGGGCACGGAGCTTTTGTGTCTGGATCAGGACGGGAGCACGTTTACGCGGTGGTCAGGACCAGCACGGTGGCGATGGGATCGAGGGGCTTTTCAGGAAGGGACACTTCGATTACTGCGCCCCGGTTGGCAGTTTTTAGCGGCGCGTGCCTCGGGTCGGCCAGCAGGTAGGCGCCGGTGACTTCGCGCGGCATCTTGTCCAGGCGGAACGTGGCGCCGGGCCATTCGAAGAGATGAATGAAGATCCGGTCGGGATTAGTGGTGGAGCGCCATTTCCAGCTGGAGATGAACTTCGGCTTCCCTTCTTCGTCCTTTTCCGTGGCAGAGAAGGCGCCGGCCTCTTCGCCGAAGAGTGTCGGCTGTGTGGCGTAGATTGAGTCGCCGTTGACCGCCAGCCACGCTCCCATTTCGCGCAGCCGCTGCACTTCGGCTTGCGGCACCTCGCCGGTGGCCATCGGCCCGATGTTCAGCAGATAATTTCCCCCCTTGCTGGCAATGTCGATCAGGTTGCGCAGCAACGTTTCGGTGCTTTTGAAGTTGGTGTCGTCCTGCTTGTATCCCCAGGTGTCGTTCATGGTCATGCACGATTCCCAGTCGCGGCCCGGATATCCGCGCGCGGGAATATATTGCTCGGGTGTCTCTGTATCGCCGCTGTAACCGCCGCCGAGCCGGTTGTTCCAGATAAGCCGGGGATGCTTGTTCAGGACGGTGACGATCTTTCCGGCCAGCTCCGGAGTCATGTCCTTGCTGGGCGTATCGAACCACACGATCGCGGGGAACTCGCCATAGTTGGCCAGCAGTTCCTCGATCTGCGGAATAGCCTTGGTCTCCAGGTACTGCGAGAAGCTGCCGTCCTGCGCCGGGTCCCAGTGAAAGGTGGGCGGCTTGTGGTCGCCGGTCTTGTAGGCGGCGCCGCCGGGCGCGGTCCAGTCCTGGTCCTGCGAATAATAGAAACCCAGTTTGATACCCTGGCGGCGGCATTCCCCGGCAAGCTCCTTGAGCGGGTCGCGCTTGAACGGCGTGGCATGCACGATGTTGAACGGATTGGCCGTGGAATCGAACATGGCGAAGCCGTCGTGATGCTTCGAGGTGATAACGATGTACTTCATGCCCGCCGCCTTTGCCAGGCCGACGATCTTTTCCGCGCTGAACTGCGTGGGATTGAATTGCGAGGCCAACGCCTTGTATTGCGCCACCGGGATGGATGCCCGGTTCATGATCCATTCGCCGATGCCGGGAATCTCTTTGCCGTTCCATCGCCCCGCGGGAATGGCATACAGGCCCCAATGAATAAACATGCCAAAACGCGCTTCCCGGAACCATTTCATGCGCTCGTTCTTCTGCTCCGGAGATTCGGTGTCCTGGATGGAAGGCACAGGATGTTTGGGCGAGGCGTTGATATGCTCTCCCTCCACCTGCGAGAAAGCCGGCAAAACCTCGGTGAACGCCAGACCAGTGGCCGCCATGGCGCAGCCCTTTGAAAACACTCGCCTCGACACTCTCATGCATCTTCTCCCGGATCGTGAATTGCTTCAGGCAATCCCAACTTTACACCCTCCGGCGTGTTTGACTCTCGGAGGTACCCAGTGCCGGGACGGCTCAACTTGCCTGCCGCCCCGCATGATGGTATAGCTAGCCATAGCAGCCGCGCTCGCCGGTCGATTCCCCGCCCTTTATGCAGCCGGCTCCGGAGGTTTCCTATGTCCACCGTTCCCACTGAAAAAACCTTGCACAGCCTGGAGCAATGGGACGATTTCCTCGAGGGCCGCTACAAGGAAGGCCGGAGCCAGGAAGAGTTCCGAGTCTACGACGCCCAGGCGCAGCCCGGCGTGGCCGAGTTTTATCGGCTGAACCACGAGAACCAGACCGTGGACTACGTGCTCGGCAAGGAGAAGGAATACTTCGGGCTGAACAAGGGCAAGAAGACCATATGGGAAGCCGCCGAGTTCCTGAATACGCTGGTGGATGACAGCGACCCGGACACCGACCTCACGCAAATCGAGCACCTGCTGCAGACCTCCGAGGCCATCCGGCGCGACGGGCATCCGCGCTGGATGGTGCTGGTGGGCTTTCTTCACGACCTGGGCAAATGCCTGTGCCTGTACGGCGAGCCGCAGTGGGGCGTGGTGGGCGATACGTTCCCCGTGGGTTGCGCGTGGTCGAAGGACATCGTGTTTCACGAGTACTTCGCCAAGAATCCCGATCGCAACGTCCCCCATTACCAGACGCAATACGGCATCTACGAGCCCAACTGCGGCCTGGAGAACGTGCACATGTCGTTCGGACATGACGGCTACATCGCCCAGGTGATGAAGCCGTATTTACGCGACGAAGCGCTCTACATGCTGCGCTTCCACTCGTTCTATCCGTGGCATCGGCACGGCGCATACGACCATCTGTGCAATGACAAGGACCGCGCCATGCTGGAGTGGGTGCTGAAATTCAATCAGTACGATTTGTACTCGAAGGGGCACGCCAAGCCCGACGCGCAGGCGCTCAAGCCGTATTACGACGATCTGTTCGCGGAGTTTTTGCCGGAGAAGGTCGACTGGTAAGGCACAATGGACCCAAAACCGCTGTCATCCTGAGCGGAGTTGATCGCGCATTCGCGCGATCAGCGCAGCCGAAGGATCTGTGGTTGCTTTTCAGTTCGCCACACAATTGCTTACAAGAACCGCATAAGCCCGCGCGGTTTCAGATCCGCAACGAGAAATTTGTGCGCTCGTCCGGCCGCCGAGGACAGCGTTTCTGCGGCCAGGTGTCCGGAACGTGCGGCGCTCTCCATCGTGGAAGGCCAGCCGGTGTTGATCCAGTCTCCGGCGAGATAAAGCTGAGGCCACGGCGATACCGCGTCCGGACGGGCCGCGTCGATGCCGGGGGGCACGCCGAATGTGGCGCGCACTTCCTTGACCAGCGCTGCTTTTTCGAGCCTGGCTTCCTTGACGATGGGAAAGAATTCCGCCAGCTCTTTCAGGGATAAGGCGATGGCATCTTCGCGGGAGAGTGCGGTGAACGCGCGCGATGCGCTGACGACCAGTTCGACATAGCTGCCCTTCAGATTACGCCAGGGATGCAGACGGCTTTTGTTGTAGAGCCAGTGAATCTCGCGATCGAGAAGGACAGCGTGCGGCAGGTTCGTGATCTCGCGATCGAACCACAAATGCACGCTGCACAGTGGCCAGTGTTCATGCTTCTGGATATGCGCCATTAATGCGTTCGCGCCTTCGGCCGGTGGCATGTTTGCGATCAGTTTTCCGGTGGCTTCGAAGGGCAGCGCCAGAATGACGTAGTCCGAGGTCAGCGTGCCGTTACGGGTTTCGATAGACCATTGCTTCGATGCGCCGTCCCACTGAAGGGCCTCGACGCTGCTGTTGTAGATTACGCGCGAGCCCCGCTTGTCAAGGAATCGTTCAGTTCCCACGTACAGTTCGCTCAAGGGAACGGTGCTCATGCCCATGCTGCCGGCTTGGGCCGAATTCATGAACAGTTCGCGAATGACTTTGGCTGCATAATGGACGGCGATGTTCTCGATGTCGGCATTCAAAGCGCTGGCGATCACCAGGCGCCAGAAGCGGTTCATGGCGCGTTCGGTCTGCTTGTGGCGGCGGAGCCAATCGCCGAGCGTCTCGCGTGAATTGTTGACCGCACCCGGCTGCAGAATGGCGCGAAATGCCCGGCCCAGGGCCAGCTTGTCGGCGAGGCTGAAGGCTTTCGCCCCAAGCAGGCTGAGGGTTCCATGCAGGGGCGCAGGCAGCCCCCAGCGCCCGATCTCCATCGGCCCCAGCCGCGAGCGCCGCCCGCTGGGCTCGATCATGGTTATGTCGCGTGTCCAGAGGATTTTGTCGGCGACGCCGATGCGCTGGTAAAAGCCGATCAGATTCGTACAGCAGCCGAAGAGGACATGCTGGCAGTTGTCGATGACTTCGTTGACGCCGGGATTCAGATAGGACGACGCCCGCCCGCCGAGGTAACTGCGGCGCTCGACAAGCTGCACGGCGAAACCGGATTCGGCGAGGGCGCAGGCGGCGCTCATGCCGGCCACGCCGCCGCCGATGACGGTGACGATCGCGCGCGAGTTGTCCCGAGGTGTATTCAAATTCCTTCCTTCTCGCGAGGTCCGATCACGAAAGACAACCGCAGATCCTTCGGCTGCGCGCCGCGTTGCGGCGCTGCACCTCAGGATGACAAACGGAAACCTAGGCGCATACCACCATCATCGCAAACCCGCTATGCAAACAACCGCACCCAAGCCATGCGTATCAGGCCGACGGCCAGGATTTCGAGTTTGAGAAATGTGGGAACACTGATGCGGCGTGAGAACACATCATAATGGGCACGGCGAATGCGAATGAGAAGCCGGTGATAGATGCGGACCAAGACCCAGAGTGCAGGACGGCTTTCGCGATCGATGAGGGGCAGCAGTTCGCGGGCTGATTGGTAGTAATTTTCAGCGCGCGCGGCGATGGAGGCCAAGAGGGCGCAATCACTGGCTGTAGGGCCCACCCGATTTGCCCAATTCTTGCTTGTCTCGAGCTCGATCCCATGAGCAGCCAGGTCTTCAAGCGGCAGATATATTCTGCCCCGCGCAGCATCTTCTGAGACATCGCGGAGAATATTGGTCAACTGGAAGGCAACTCCGGTCTCTTCGGCCAGCTTCTCGGCGCGGGCATCCTTGTAACCGAAGATGCGGATACAAACCAGGCCCACGACCGAGGCGACCAGATAGCAGTAGCGGTAGAGATCATCGAAGGTCGCGAAGGTTTGCAATTCACCATCGGAATGATCGAGGTCCATGGTGGTTCCGGCGACGAGTTCGTCGAGCAGCGCCAAAGGGATGTTGAATCGGGCGATGGCATCGCGAACGGCGATAAAAACCAGGTCCGGAGTTTCGCCTGCCGTGGACGCTCGGCGCCAATCTGCCATCCAGGCGTCAAGCCTCCGGCGGCGTTCTTCGCGCGGAACACTTTCGTCATCGGAAACATGCCGTTTTTCACACCCACAATCGGAGGAGCCGCGCCG
>CAVREL010000069.1:0-221027 GCA_963720105.1 uncultured Acidobacteriota bacterium
CGTTGCATGCTCACCCGCACTCCGGCGCCATCACCAAACAATTTGCCTAGCCAAACTGCTACGGCAGGGGATATCGGCTTGCGCTCCGCGCAATTCCGGCTTTTCTGCCGATAGCTGGAATCACATCTCCCGCAGCAAGGCGCCGGCGCGAGTCGGACAACGATTTGAACTACGCTTGATATGAACCATGATTGACTGTCCTCAGTGATATAGTTCGAAGTCGACGTGACAAGCGTCGCGAGGCTGACGCAGTTTATCGTGCAGCCCATCAGTGCTCGTGACACTGCTGTGTGCACGAACGATCATTAACTCAAACTTCTCTTCTGCTGCCGCTTCCGTCGCCGCACCCCTGGACCGCCGCCTTCTCGTTGATGGGCTTGGCTCCCAATTCTAAACTGAGTTTTCTCAACTTTTTTTCTTCAACAACCGAACACCAATTTCTCCGGCTGCATCCTCAGTAAAAGAAATACCCGCCCCCTCCAGAGCTCTTTGAATCTTTGACACGGTTGCGAAGTTTCCCTTCACGATTCCGTCGCTTTGCTCAATTCGCTGAAGGGTCGCTAAGCCGATACCGGCCGATCGCGCGAGCTTAGTTTGGCTCCAGCCTAATAGCGCCCGCGCAGCCCTATCTGAGCGGCAAACCGCATCAATTCCCAGTTTTTCCCGATTTGACCAGGTTGACAACAACTTGGTAATGATGTAATTTACATCGATAGAGATTGTAATTAACTTAAATAAGATGCTAAAGAACCCGGCGGTCTCAGCCCTCCTCTCGTCTTAGCCCCCTCTCTGGAAGGAGGATTTTCATGTCACATAGTCGCCCTACGGCATTCGATTTTCACGGGCGCCGCCAATTTATCGGCGGCTCGGATGCCCGCGTCATCATGGGCGGATGACGAAGACTGCCCTCCTCCGCCTCTGGCGTGAAAAACGAGGCGAAGTCGAGCCGCCAGATCTTTCCGACAATCTCATCGTCCAGTTGGGCGTGGCGACCGAACACCTCAATCGGGGCTGGTATGAAAGCAATACCGGCCAGGCGTCTTCAGACGTCCATCGGCGGGTCCACCATCCGGCGCTGCGGTGGATGGCCGCCACCCTCGACGGGAAGGGTTGCGGAAAGGGGGCGGTCTTCGAGGCCAAATTCATGCTGCCCTGGTCCTTTTCGGAAGAGGCGGCGGCGGACAAGCACATGCCGCAGCTGCAACACAATATGTGGGTGCCTGCGGCCAGGACGGCGGTGTTGTCGGTGATTACCGGCGGCGGCAAGTGGGTCGAGATGGCAATCCAGGCCGATCCGCTTTATCAGCATCTCATTGTGACCGCCGAGCGGAAGTTCTGGCGTTGCGTCGAGAGCGGCGAGCCCCCTCGCCTCTTTGGCGTCGAGCCGCCGAGACCGCGGATCGAGGCCATTCGAATCGTTGATATGAGTGCGTCAAATTCTTGGGCGGAGTTTGCGGGTGTGTTTCGGAATACACGACAGGCGTTTCTAGAGCACGAACGATCCAAGATTGAGCTCAAGGCCTTGATGCCGGAGGATGCGAAGGAAGCAATCGGTCACGGCATCCGCGCCAAGCGCTCGAAATCGGGCGCCATCAGTTTCGACCTTCTCGAGGTGGAGGGCAGCCGTGCAGCGATCTAGTCAGTCGATCGCAAGTTTGGCGGCTGCTTTAGCCAAAGCCCAAGCCGAGTTAGTCAATCCGGAGAAATCCCTGGTGGCGACCATCCGCTCGGATGGGCCACGCGGGGCTGAGCAGACGTTTCGTTATGCCCCGCTGTCGAGCGGGCTCGACATCGTGCGCAAAACCCTTGGCCAGCACGAGATCGCCACTGTCCAGACCACGGCGATCGACCAGACCGCCGGCATCGTTAATCTCACGACGGTACTGGCGCACGCCTCGGGTGAGTGGATCGCGTCGGACTGGCCAGTCTGCGCCATCAGCGAGACAGCGACGCCGCATCGGATGGGCGCGGCCCTGACCTATGCCCGACGTTATGCCCTCTTCACGCTGGTCGGAGTTGCCGGTGAAGACGATCTCGACGCCCCCGATCTCAATGCACCAGCGGGCTCAGCAGCTGGAATAGAGAAACCTGCGTCGAAAAATCTTGGCCGCTTGAATGGCGGCCAAGAGTATTCCACCGTAGGCGCGAATTCATCACGCTAAACCGCATCTTCGGACCCGAGTCGGTTTCCCGCTTCGACATGTTCAACTCGATGTCGGTCAGCGGCTCGCCAAACGACGGCTATAGCACCGGTCAGGCTTTACTGGCCATCCAGCAGGCTGCCGCCGACAAGCTGCCCGCCGGCTACGGTTTCGAATATTCGGGCATCAGCCGCGAAGAACAGGCCGCCGGCTCGCAGACGATCTTTATCTTCCTGCTTTGTCTGTCCTTCGTATATCTTCTGCTTAGCGCCCAGTATGAAAGCTATCTCCTGCCCTTCGCCGTCCTCCTCTCCCTGCCGGTAGGTCTCTCCGGCATCTTTGTCTTTGCCAAGCTGTTTGGCGAGGACAACAATATCTATATGCAGATCTCCATGATCATGCTCATCGGTCTTTCGTCAAAGAACGCCATCCTCATCGTTGAGTTTGCTGTTGAACGCAGGGCAAAAGGCATGGGGCTTCTCGAGGCCGCCATCGAGGTGGCAAAGCGCGTCTCCGGCCTATCCTCATGACCTCATTCGCCTTCGTCTTCGGGTTGCTTCCCCTGCTCGTCGCCGGCGGTGTAGGCGCGAACGGCGACCGGTCCATTGACACCGGCGCCATCGGCGGGATGCTCTTCGGCACTTGTCTCGGCGTCTTTGTGATACCCACCCTCTTTGTCATCTTCCAGGGCCTGCAGGAGAAGGTCAGGGGCAAACGAATAGATGTGCCCCGTCGATCGATGTAATCGTCATTACGGTTACCGCTTTTTCCTGCTGGTCATCACCGCTTGTCACCGTGCGGCACAACCTCTCGACAATCGTCGCTACCACGACATCGGCCGTCATCACGGCTCTACCGCCAGGCGCCAAACCGATCACCGATACGTCAACCTCGCCAGTATGCCCTGGCGTCAGTTGTTCGCCGATACTGTCCTGCAACGCCTCATCCAGGAAGGGATCGACCAGTAACCTCGACCTGGGCATCGCCGTAGCCCGCATCCATGAAGCCGAAGCAAACTTCCGGCAAAGTCAAGGACGCCTTCTTCCCCTCGCCTCGCTCGCCAACGCCAGCGCCGCCGTGCAAAAGGCCCCGGGAATATCCCCTCGACTCGTAACTACGAGCTTACTTGTCCTCACCGCTGGCAGGTGACCTCTGGGGCAAGCTACGAAGCACCAAAAAGGCCCAGTTGGCCGCGCTCCTGCAAAGCGACGCCTACCGCCGCGACGTCCAGACCCAGCTCGTGACCAGTATCGCATTCGATTATTACGCAGCTGCTAGCATACGACCAACAGTTGCAACTCCTGGGTTTTAGGATGAGCTGCCATTTTGGCCATGTCGGACTGAAAATCGTCGCCTTGATACTCGAAGTAGCCAAATAAGATTTCATCTTTCAAATAGATTGAGTAGTTTTCGATGTGACATGCCCGGATCATTTCCAGAACCTCGGGCCAGACCGCGGCGTGATATCGCCGATAGGCCTGTTCCTTGCCCGGCTTGAGCCGGATCGTCATTCCATAACGCTTCATGAGTTCCACTCCGCCTCAGGTTTCGGTTGCGGGAGACGCTTCCGGGTTTCCCGCCTCGGTCCATCGAGTGGAAGCAAGCTCAGGGCCAACAAAGCGCTCAAAACGACACTTGACGAGCGCTATAGGTCAAAATAGTATCATCTTCGTGGACAAACGAGCGCTTAAAATATGCCGTCTTCTACCTCATTGACGACGGATGTGCTGGTCAAAAACCATCTGGCTGAGGAACTCCGCAAGGAGATCCTGACTGGATCGCTGCGCCCCGGAGAGCGAATTATCGAGGGCAGATGGGCGGCAAAGTTTGGGGTAGCTCAGGCCTCGATCCGGGAAGCAATCAACATCCTCGCCCAGGCAGGATTTGTGACCAAGGCGCCCGGTCGAAGCGCGCGTGTGATTCATCTTAGCGAAACGGATGTCGCCCACATCTACCAACTCCGCGGCGCGATCGAAGGACTCGCCGCGCGGCTCGCCGCCCAATCTCCGCAAGACGTGACGGCGTTGCAAGTAACGATGGATAAGATGCGCGAGTCAGCCAGGACCGGCGACCGTGAGGGACTCATCGATTGCGATCTGCACTATCATCTCGCCCTATGCGAGCTTTCCCGGAATCCCTACCTGATCGAGCACGCCCGTCGCATTCTGGTTCCGCTGTTCGCGTTCGTGCGCATGCGTGTGTCCGCCAGTGGGCAATCCGCATCCGCGTGGGACAAAGACCTCGAAGCTCACCAGCAGATCATCGATTTGATCCGTGAGGGCGAATGCGAAGTCGCGGAGCAATACGTGAAGAGGGCGATGGAACGCTTTGGCAAGACCGCATACGACCATTGGGAGAAACGCGTGGAACATGCGCGGTGAGCTGAGCGGCAAGATCATCGTGCTGACCGGAGGTGCGGATGGCATCGGACGTGAGTGTGCTGCTGCTTACGCGCGCGAGGGAGCCGCGGTAGCGGTGCTTGACCTTGACGGCGAAAAGGCTGCGCAGGCCGCCGCTGAATTGGGATCGGACTGCATGGCGGTGCAGGTGGACATTGGGGAAGGTCCCGCCGTGGAAGCAGCCATCCACACGGTCCTGGCGCGCTATGGCAAGCTCGACGCATTGCACAACAATGCCGGCATCGCCAGCCCTTCAAAGCCGCTGGACCAGACCACGGAACACGAGTGGGACGAGCTGATGCGCGTCAATGTGAAATCGGTTCTCTGGACAACGCGGTTCGCCCTGGATGCTCTCGCTGCTGCCAAAGGTTCCATTCTCAACACCGCGAGTATGGTGGGGTTAATTGGACAGGACAATCACGCTGCCTATGTCGCCTCCAAGGGGGCCCTGATCGCTCTGACAAAGGCCATGGCGTTGGACTACGCTCCGAAGAGAATTCGCGTGAATGCGGTTTGTCCGGCGGGCGTGTGGACGCCGATGTTGGAGAAATGGTGCGCAGAGCAACCCGAGCCCGACCGCATTCGCCAATACCTCGACGAGATTCATCCCCTTGGCGCCTGCCCGCACGGGGATGTGATCGCCGATGCAGCAGTCTTTCTTCTATCTGAGCGGGCCCGGTTTCTTACGGGTTGTATTTTGCCGGTGAGCGGCGGCGCCGAGCTGGGTTATCGACGTTGATAGAGAGGAATTCATGTCGCCGTGTGTGATTCGCTCGATCGAAGCTGTCGATGCGCGCTTCCCTTTGCCGAAAGGCGCGGGCAGCGATGCCGTGCACACGTCTTCTGTGTATGCAATGGCCCTGACCCAACTGAAGACAGAAGGGGGGACGACCGGCGTAGGGCTGGTACTCACTCTCGGCGACGGCAATGGACTGGTTTGCGAAGCGATCCGCATTCTGGCTAGGCCTCTCGTCGGTCAACCAATCGAACAGGTCATGGCAAGCTTTGGCAACGTGTCACGCGGAATGGCGAATGATCCTGCTCTGCGATGGCTTGGCCCGCACAAAGGAGTGGTTCACCTTGCACTGGCTTCGATCACCAATGCCTGCTGGGACCTTTGGGCGAAGAGTCGCGGTGTGCCGCTCTGGAAGTTGTTGCTCGATCTCGATGATAAAGCGCTTGTGGCAACGCTGGACTTGAGCTATCTGGAAGATGTCCTCTCAAACGACGAAGCGGCGGCATTGCTGCGCAAAGAAAGATCAACTCGACAAGCCCGCAAATCGATTCTCGAGGCCGGCTATCCGGGCTACGACACCTCCGTGGGGTGGATGGCGTATGACGACGCGAAAGTACGAGAGCTCACGCTGGAGGCGATGGATCGCGGATTTCGGGCATTCAAGCTCAAGGTGGGTTCAGAGAACGAGGATCGAGACACGCGCCGTGCGGCCATGCTGCGGGAGGTTGCGGGTGATTCAGGCGTGCTGATGTTTGACGCCAACCAGCGATGGAATGCGCCCGAGGCCATGCTCAGGTGCCGCGTCCTCGCCTCGTTCAAGCCACTCTGGATCGAAGAGCCCACGCACCCTGATGATATCCATGCGCACGTAGAACTTGTTCAGGCCATTGCCCCGGTTCATATTGCTGCCGGTGAACACATCCCCAACCGCGTTATGTTCAAGAACTATTTCCTCTGCGGCGGTATGCACTTTGTTCAGGCAGATTGCACACGCCTGGCGGGTGTCAGCGAGTTTCTCGCCGTCAGTTTGATGGCCAAGAAGTTCCAGCTGCCGGTCGTTCCGCATGTCGGCGACATGGGCCAGATTCATCAACACTTGGTGCTCTTTAACCGTGTGGCGCTCAACCACGAAGTGTACTTTCTTGAGCACATCCCCCATCTGCGGGAGCACTTCGTGTTCCCAGCACAGGTCCGTGGAGGCCTCTACAAACCACCCCAGGAACCGGGAGCATCAACCGACATGCGGCTTACATGCGAGGGCAGATAGATTGTCGAATTCGTTTTGGGTCGGTATCGTCCTCATACTTGTTGCCGGGGTGATGGCCGGCGATTGCATGCTTCCGCTCAAATTCAATCGAAGCTGGCGATGGGAGAATACATGGCTCATCTTCAGCGTGGTCTCTTTGCTTGTTCTTCCGTGGACGCTTGCGTTGAGCCTGGTGCATCACCTGTTCCAGACTTATAGCGGACTGACCGTCTCCCAGTTTGCCGTTCCCATCCTGTTCGGCGCCGGGTGGGGTGTTGCGCAGGTGCTCTTCGGGATTTCGATTCAACGGCTGGGTCTGGCTCTGGCATACGCGATCGTGGTCGGACTGGGAACGCTGCTGGGGACGCTGGTTCCACTTTTCGTACAACATCGTGCGCAGGTCGGCAGGACACTCCTCATCCAGGTTCTCGCCGGAATTGTGATCATGCTGGCCGGAATCGCATTTTCGGCATGGGCCGGGCAGATCCGGGAACAGCGGCAGGAAGTCAATGCCGCAACCCGGCCTGCAGGGCGATATGAAACAGCTGTCCTGGTAGCGGTGGTGTGCGGAATCCTGGCTCCAATGCTCAATTATTCGTTCGCTTTCGGTCAGGATATTGCCGTTGCGGCAGTTCGTCTGGGTAATCCCGAAGTTCGGGCGGCGTATGCAGTTTGGCCGATAGGGCTGGCAGGTGGCCTTCTGCCCAACGTTGGATACAGTCTTTACCTTCTGCGCAGGAATCGGACTGGAGCGAGGTTTCAGTCGATATATCCGGATGCGTTCTGGGCAGGTTCCATGGCGATCTTGTGGATGGGTGCGTTCGCGCTCTACGGAATGAGCGCAACCTTGCTTGGCCGTTTCGGAACCTCGATCGGGTGGGGACTGTTTCAGATCTTCATGATCATGACGGCAACCCTCTCCGGCGTATTCACCGGCGAGTGGAGATTTGCGCCGCGCTTAGCTCGAACCCTGCTGGTCGTGAGCATCGCCTGTCTCGGCGGGGCAACGGCTATTCTGGCATACGCGAATCGCTAAGGTATCTGCATCCGGACGGCCCAGGATCGGCCGAGCGCTCTCTCTCTGGAATCTTCAACTCCTTATATGAAGAATGGTGACTGCGGCGCGCCGCTGCCGGGTTCACCTCCGGTTCCGGTCAGAAGACGATCTTGCCGCTGAGTTGTAATTGCCGTGGACCGTTGGCGGTCGAACTAACCGAGCCAAAACTCGTACTGAACACGTCGTTGTTCGGTTGGCCGAAAATGGGATGGTTAAAGACGTTGAATGCCTCTGCTCGGAACTCAAAACTTCGTTCTCGCCAGAATGGGAATGATCGGATGACCGATGTGTCCAAGTTGATCCATCGTTGCGCTCGCAGGGTATTTCTGCCCGCATTACCAAAGGTGTAGAGGGGAGGTACCACGAACGCCGCGGTGTTGAACCACTCCGCCGTAGTTCGGTGCGAGATGTTCGGATCACCTGCCTGGTTGGCGCGCTGCTGGCCGCCGCCGATATTGGCGCGATCGTTGCTGTCGTTGGCCGTGAAATCCTGGCCATCGCGCCATATGAAGATGTTGTTCAACTGCCAATTGCCCAGGATGTAATCGCCGATCTTACTCCCCGTGCTGAATCGTTTGCCCGACCCCACGGGAACGTCATACAGCCCGTTGACCGAGAGGACGTTGGGCAGGTTGGTTCCCGAGAGGCCGCGCGAGGCCTTGGGATGATAGGGATCCTGCACCGTCTCGCCCTCCACGCCAAACCACCCATCATCCTCCGATAGCGCCTTTGACCATGTGTAGGCTACCTGGTAGGAGAAGCCGCTGGAATACCGCTTATCCAGCTGCACCTGCAACGCGTTATAGCTCGCCGTGCCGATGCTTCGGTCATAGAAGGTGGGAATGCTGTAGGGATACAGCGCGCGCGGCTGGGTGTCGCCCGGGCCGGGGGTGAGAGCCGTGTTGTAGAGGCCGCCGACGTTGGTCCGGTGAGAACCCGATCCGACGTAATCGACGCGCAGGGCCAGCGAGCTTCCCACCTGCCGCTGGACGCCGAAATTCCACTGCTCCGAATACGGATTCTTGATGTGCGGATCGTAGAACCACTGATTGCTACCGAAGGGCGTCGGCGGCGGAAACAGGCTGCTAGACCCCGAGCCAAACGGATTCTGCGAGTTAACGGTGGGCGTAGGATTCGCTGACGTTGGGTAGTTGGTGGTGGAAGGAGCGATCTGCTGCCCGATATCCGGCCATGCGCCCTCGAAGTTCTGCGCCATTTGCGTCACCGCCGCCCAGTCGTCGAAGACAATCCCGAACGCGCTGTGGATCACCGTCTTGTCGTCCAGCTTGAAGGCAAAGCCCAGCCGCGGTCCGTAGTTGGTGTGAACGTTATGAGCAACGTGATGGAACGGAAGCGCAATAACATGCGCGGGAAGCGTTCCGTCACCGGGAATGCAGGGTGCATGTCCGCGTACGCTGCAGGGCGGAGGCACGAATTGCAGATCGTAGGTCCCATCGCCGAAGTTCATATCTCCGGACTCAATGCCGCCTTGCTGGCCGATGGTCGCCGTCGTACCGTAGGGCGGAATGAAGGGGTAGTCATAACGCAACCCAAAATTTACGGACAGACGCCGATTGGCTTTCCAGGAGTCCTGCAGGAAGGCCGACAACAAACCGCCCGGCCTTTCCGTTTCATTCACGTTGCGCCGGCTGGCGCCACTGGGTACGTTCAACAGGAACGATGTGAGTGGATCTCCAGTGGCTCCCGCGTTTTGCGGATCGTCGGTCTGGGTGCTGCTGAAGCTTAAACCTATCTGCGAGAGCGGGCTTGCGAAACCCGTGGCTACGTACCCCACGCCGAACTTGACTTCATGATTCCCGAGGATTTGCGTGTAGGTGCCCTTGTATTCGTTGCTGTCGGTGGCCCTGGGCGTGAGGTTAATGCTCTCTCCGCCGTTCGACAGATTATTGATTCCGGGCCCAGGTATCAAGAAGCCTCCCTTCGCGCCGGCAAAGCCATTGGCAAACGAGTCTGCGAACCCGACCATCTTGTATATGTCTGCGGTGCTGGCCTTGAAGCGGTTTGTGGAGTTGTCAAGCACCGTGGTTTTGGTGAACTGCGCCTGCACGTTTTTCGTGGAGCCAAAAGTATGCACATAGCTGCCGCCCCAGTCGCGGGCATGAATGATGAGAGTCGAGGGGAGATTGGGAAGCCCCCCCGAGGTGGTCACCTTCTCATTGATCGCGCTCAGCCGGAACCACGCCGAGTCGTGGGAGCCAAAGGTCTGATCGATGCGACCATTCACCTCGTTTTGGTCTTGGACCAGCGGCGTCGAATCGACGGCGTTGTACAGGAATCCGCCATGCCCGTTGCTCTGGAAGAACGGCCCTGCCTTGGGAAACACGAATTGCGCATAAGCAACCATGCGCGGATCGATCAGAGCCGACGGAATCTGATTGCCTTGGAACGCCGGGCGCGTGAATGCGGTACACGAGCTATCGGTACACGTTGTCTGATAGGGGTTATAAGCCTGCAACTGGCCGTTGTCGGCTTCATCGCCGGCTAGTTCCGCATCGGTGGGCACCAGGAGATTGCTGTCGTTGGGACGCGAATAGCGCCAGCCCTGGTATGCGCCAAAGAAGAAGGTCTTGTTATGGCCGTTGTACAGCTTGGGGATTACCGCCGGCCCGCCGACGGCGCCGCCGAACTGATTCTGGTGGAAGTAAGGCACCCGCACAGCCGGATTGTGAAAATAGTTCACCGCGTCGAACGCCGTGTTGCGAATATACTCCCAGGCCGCACCGTGAAGTTGGTTGGTCCCGCTCTTGGTGACCACGTTGACCACTCCGCCCAGGACCGAGCCGTATTCGGCATTGTCGGTATGCGAAACGATTTTGAATTCCTGGATGGCATCGATGATGGGGGGCACCGCGTAGGTGCTCTCCAGGGTGCCGTAGTTGTTCAGGCCATCCATGAGAAAGTAATCGCTGCGATTGGTCTGGCCATTGATGGCGGGGAACGCATAATCGGCGCCGATGGCCACCGGCGCGCCAAAACCTCCGCCGCCGTTCATTCCCGCATTCTGCCCAGTCATGATCGGCACCACGCCGGGAGTGAGTTGCAGGAGGGAGGTGAAGTTGCGGCCGTCGAGCGGGAGATCATTCACCTGCTTGGTTTCGATCACCGTTCCCAGGTTGGCGCTGGTCACATCCAACTGCGCGGCGGCTGCGTCCACGTTGACAACCTCCGTGGTCGATCCGACATTTAGCGTGAAATCGAACGTGGCGATCTGGTCCACAGCCAGGACGAACTTCTCGATCTTTTGCGGGTTGAATCCCGCCGCCCTGGCCTCGAGCGTGTAGTTGCCCGGAACCATGTTGAGGATGGCATAGGCGCCTGACCCGTTCGATTCCACCTGGTGATCCACGTTCGTATCAACGTTGTGCAGAACGACGGTGGCACCGGGAATGACGGCGCCTTTTTGGTCGCGGATGGTGCCGTTCACGGATGCCGATGAGAGCTGAGCGCTGCAAGGGAGGGATAGCAGCAGGAGAATCGCGGCGCACGCTGCAAAACAGGTTCCAATGCCTCTGCGGGCACAGGTGGGAGAAGTATGCATAGCTGGCCTCCAAAGGGATCCCAGATACATCTGTTCGTGCGACAGTCACTTGCAGCGAAGCTTGCGGACAGGTTTGCACCTTTTGAGCGCTTAAATTGCGCCCGAACTGCCTTTGTGATGTGATTCTCCTCGTGAGCAGGGCGAAATCGGGAAGAGCCCAGATCACCTGATGAGGGCAATTTATACTCAACCGAAAGATTGACTGTCAAGTCTTTTGTTTGAATGATCTCGACAGCAATGAAATATGTATTTCATATTTCAAAAACAATGGATAGCGCATCGGAGGACAAACCCGGGCAATAATATAAGCGCTCAAATGGACCCTATGAGGCCATGCCAAAGCAACCTTTTTGTGGCCGGCACAAGACCTTTGCGCTAGGATGTGCAATGGATTGCGGGCTCAAAAGTGCACGCGGCGGGGGAAGCCTTTCAAACTGGATCACGGTGATTTCCGGGACGCCATTTCCGCTTTCGTCGGGACTTGCCCAATGAGGGTTGGCCGGGTGTGGTCTCCGGTCGTACGTCGCGCCGCCAAAGCGTTCGCCATTCTGTGCGCTCTGTTGATGCTCGAAGTTTGGGCCGGCGTCGTGATGGGCGCGCGCTCCGCGCAGAAACCGGTCGCAGGAATGGCGCAAACGGGCAATACGCAGTACGCTGGCTCCGGCGCCTGCGCGCGTTGTCACAGTGTGATCTATCGCTCTTACATTGCCACCGCGATGGGACGATCGATGGCGCCGGCTGATCCTGGGGATTTGCCCGATCTTTCTCTCCCCAACCATTTCACCAACGACAATATTGAACGCCGTTTCGACGTGTTTGCGCGCGAGGGAACGCTCTATGAAAGCGAATACGGGCCAGCTGCTGATGGCCCGGAAGTCTTTCGCGACACGCGCTCGATCGCGTGGATGATTGGCGCAGGCATCAACGGTTACGGACCGGTCGTCCAACAGGACCACTATCTTTTCCAGGCGCCGCTTTCCTTTTACACAAGGCCCGGCACTTGGGGCTCCTCGCCCGGCTACGAGGCCATGGACCTGGGATTTAATCGGCCCATCCTGGCCGGTTGCATCTTCTGCCATGCCGGCCGCGCCAATCCCGTGGCCGGAACCAACGGCCAATACGCCGATCCTCCGTTTTCCGAGTTGTCCATCGGGTGCGAGAACTGCCACGGCCCCGGCGCTGCGCACGTTGAGGCCATGAGCCACCCGGCAGCGGCAAAGGGCACGCAGATCGTAAATCCTGCGCGGCTCTCGCCCTATCTGGCCGACAACATCTGCATGGCCTGTCACCAGACAGGAGACGTGCGCGTGCTGAAGCCGGGAAAGACATACGGCGATGTCCGCCCCGGCCGCCCGCTCGATGAAACGTTATCGATCCTGATCGTGCCGCCCACGCCAAATTCGCCGCCCGACGCCGATCACGTCGAGCACTACTACTCCATGACACTCAGCAAATGCTACCGGTCCAGCGGCGGACGCCTGAGTTGCATCAGTTGCCACGATCCCCATCAGCAACCGGCGGCGGCCGAAGCGCCGGCTTACTTCGCGCGCAAATGCATGACATGCCACAGCAATCAAAGCTGCAAGGTTCCGCTGGGGGTTCGAATGAACAAACAGCCGGCCAATGATTGTGCCGGATGCCACATGCCGAAGCGCGACATCCAGGTGATCTCGCACTCAAGCGCAACGAATCACCGCATTCTTGCCAAGCCGGACGAGCCCTTTCCCGACATCACGTTTCACCAGGCGACGGCGGCGATGCCGGACCTGATTGATCTCGATCCCGCTCCCGGCAAGGAAGCTGCGGCCCTTCCAGACTTGACGCTGCTCGAGGCATACGGCGAACTGGCAGTGAACCGGCCCCAGTACGTGGGAGCCTACCTGGATGTGTTGTCGCGGTTGGAGAAGTCCGACTCGGACAATGCACTGGTGCAGGCCTCTATCGGCCGCCGCGAGCTCAAGGCGGGCAACTTTGCCTCCGCAGCCGAACACCTGCAGCGCGCCGTGGCGCTTGCCCCTCCGCAGGCGACGACGTGCGCCGATCTGGCCGACGCGCTGACGCACCTGGAACGCAAGGATGAAGCCGTTACATGGCTCGACAAGTCAATCCAGCTTGACCCGTTCAACCCCTTCACTCAGCGAACGCTTGTGGTCCGGCTGATCGATCTCAAGCAGTATGCGCGGGCGCGTGCCGCGCTGGAGCACTATGTGCAGGTCTTCCCGCAGGATGCATTCATGCGCCGGATGCTGGAAAAGGCTCGCTCACAACCGGCGCCATGACGGGCCGCCATTGATCGGAATGTCTCACGGCTTGCTCAGGGCGTACGGCTGCTTGCGCACGATACCTTTGCCCTGCTGAATGGTAACGATCTGTCCGGCGGCAATCGCAGAAAAGCTCTCCACCTTGCCGTCGGGCCACCGCACCGACGCATCAGCGGAAGTCGCCTTCCCGAGCCCAAAATGCAGACGAAAATCATTTTGTGACATATAGGAACCGCCGCTGCGCACCTCGTCCATTTGCTTTTGTCCGCCGGCGCTTACGGTGACGCGCGTCCCGATCGCGTCGCGGTTGGTTGCCGTCAGCGCCCGGATCAGGATGGAGTGCCCCTGAACGGGCGCGGTGTTCTTCAATAGCGTCGGAGCCTCGCCCATGTTGACGATCACGATTTCTTGGTTGCCATCGTTGTTCAGGTCGCCGATCGCCAGGCCTCGCGATGCATGCGCATCGGCGATGCCACTTCCCGCCTGCGGCGAAAGATCGTAAAACTGCCCGTCCCCACGGTTCCAGTAGAGCAATCGCTTCTGCTTGAACGACTCTCCGGTTCGTCCCGAATCGACTTCCGGGTAGACATGTCCGTTGGCAACAACCAGGTCCTTCCATCCGTCGTTATCAATATCGATGGCGGCCGCGCCCCAGCCAAGATATCGCGTATTCACGGCCAATCCGGTCTCGATGGTCTTGTCCTCAAAGTCGTTCGCGGTCCGGTTGCTGTAGTAGGTGTGCGTATCATCGGCGAAGTTGGTCTTGAAGATGTCGAATCTTCCCTTGTGAAAAAAGTCGGCGACCGCGACACCCATTCCCGCCTGTTCCCGACCCTCATCGTTGTACGCCACGCCGGCTTGCACGCCCATCTCTTCAAACTGTTTTCCGCCCAGGTTATGGAAGTAGAGGCTCGCCGTCGAATCGCAGGCGATATAGATATCGGGCCAGCCATCATTGTCGAAGTCGTCCACCACGGGGCTGAAGCAGTAGTAATTCTTTGGCGTGGTGATGTGCATGGCGTCGGAGACATCGGTGAAGTGGCCGTGCCCGTCATTCTGGTAGAGCGAAACCGACTCGCCCGGCAATCCTCGCGGGCCGCAGATGACCGGCAATCCCTTCCACTCGCACTGGGACCGTTCACCGGGGTGAGGCGTGCGTGCGGGGTCGAAGTCGAGGTAATGCACCACCAGCAAATCGAGAAACCCATCGCGATTGAAATCGAAAAAGGCGCACCCGCTACTCCAGCGCTTGCCTGCTGAAGCCAGTCCTCTTTCGGCGGTCTCGTTGCGAAATGTTCCGTCACCCATGTTGTGATAGAGAACGTTCTCGCCCCATGCGGTGATAAACAAGTCTACGTGCCCGTCGTTGTCGATGTCGCCCGCGCAGACTCCCTGGCCCCACCCGGTGTGCGCCAGGCCCGCCTTGCGCGTCACATCCTCAAACCGGAGTCCGCCCAGGTTGTGATAAAGCACCGGACCCGGCGGCGATCCATCTTTCTGAAATTGATCGCCGTTCACCAACAGGATGTCGGGCAAGCCGTCGTTGTCGTAGTCGAAGATCGCCACGCCATTCCCGGTGGTCTCCACGATGTACTGCTTGTTCTTCTCTGCACCGGAAACATTCACGGCGGTGAGGCCCGCCTTGGCCGCCACGTCCTGATAATTGACGACCGGGGGCTTCATGCCCAGAGGCAGCGGCTTCGCCGGAGTAGCCACTCCGTTGCCGGTGGCCACCCCGATCTGGGCGGGAGCCGGGACAGAAGCACTGAAAAGCAGAAACAGGATTGCGAACACGTGCGGAGAAGTGCCACGTTCCATGTACATGGACCTGCGCGGATTGTAGCATTTAAAATCGCAATGCCGAGGCGGCGCGCAGGCCCGTGGCTCCGCACCTGCGGCGGCCTTGAGCAACGATCGTGATATAAAGAAACTCAATCAGGCGAGTGGTTCGCCCTGAAACTCATGAGCTTCCCCGGCCTCCTTCCTACCATCACGGAGCAAGCACGCCCGGATGGAAAATTGTTCTCGTCATTGCGTTTCGGTACCGCTGCGATTGGATCCTGCGCTGCTGTCAATGGGCTCATGAGATTTGTTGCCCCGGCACTGCTGTGCTTTCTGCCTCTCGGCGCCTCGCCGCAGAAGCCTTCCCAATGCGAAGGTCCGCCGGCACTGGAGAAGGCCATCGCGGAGCATCCTACGGCCGCCGCTTATGACGCTCTCGGCGCTCACTTCGCCGGTCAAAACCGCTTTTCTTGCGCAATCTCCGCCTTCCGGGCGGCCATCCGGCTCGATCCCAATTCATGGCAGGGTCACTACAATCTTGGCGTCGCGCTGTTGACCAGCGGCGATCCACAACCAGCCGCCAATGAGCTGAAAACCGCCCTGAAATTTAATCCCGGCGCGGGGCAGATTCTTCTTCCCCTCGGAGTGGCACTCGACAAATTGAACCGGCAAGATGAGGCCATCGATACGTTTCGCACCGTCCTTCGTCAGGATCCGCATTCCGTTCGCGCTCTCGACGGATTGAGCAAGGCTCTGATCGAACAGAAGCGCTACTCCGCGGCCATCGCGACTTTGAAGGACGCACCCGATGATGAGGTCCTGCGCTTGAACCTTGCCATCGCGTATTCGCAGAACGGCAACCTCGACGATGCCATCAAGGTTCTCTCCGCAATCGCCAGGGATCATCCCGACTATGCGCAGGGACATTTGAACCTGGGCATCGTGTATACCCAGCAGAATCGATTCAACGAAGCGGCGCAGGAATTTCAGGAAGCCGTTCGCCTCGATCCCGGAAACGATGAAGCGCGCGTATCGCTGGTGAAGACGCTGGTGATCGTCGCCCAATTCGAGGCTGCGGCCCCCGTCATTCGCGACTATCTGCGCCGCAAGCCGCGCGACTTTGATGCGCTTAATCTGGACGGAGTGGTGGAGCGCGGACTGGGAAACTTCAATGATGCGGAGAAGAGTCTGCGACAGGCATTGTCGCAGAAGCCCGATGATTTCGAGGTCCTCTATAACCTCGGCTTTGTGCTCGCTCACCTTGGCAAGCCCGCCGAAGCTCAACCCCTGCTGGAGAAGGCGCTCAAGATCGATCCCAACTCGAGCAAGGTGCAATTTCAGTTGGCCACGGTCCACCGGGCCCTGGGCAAGCAGGATCAAGCTCGCGATGAGCTGACCGCATTTCAGAAGCGGAAGGCGGAGGAGGGACAGCAACTGGCCGCGGTGGTCAAGGCCAGCCAGGGCAACCAGGATCTGGAAACCGGCGACGCGCAAAAGGCAGTCGAGAAGTACCGCGACGCCATAGCGCAGGATCCGAACAACGCTCGCACGTACTACAACCTGGCGCTCGCCGAAGATCGCCTGGGCGACATCGATGTGGAGCGGCACGCGCTGGAGAAAGCGGAACAACTCGACGCAACACTGGCTCTGGTGCACAACCAGCTTGGCCTGCTCGATCTCAAAGCCAATCGTGCTGACGATGCGGAACGAGAGCTGAAGGCCGCCATCCAACTGGATCCCCAATATGCCGAAGCAGAGAACAACCTGGGTGTTCTCTACGGGCAGCTCGATCGAGCCGTGGAAGCCGAGCATCTTTTCCGGCAGGCCACGGAGAACAATCCGCAGTACGGCCAGGCGTTCGCCAATCTCGGGATCATTCTCGCCAGCCAGTCGCGATTTCCGGAGGCGGGGCAGGCCCTGGCCAACGCGGCCAGGCTCGACCCTGCGAATCCCGCCACGTTGAGCGCATACGCGATGGTGCTGGTGCGGCTGAATCGAAGCAGCGAAGCAATGCCGTTGTTCCACAAGGTCGTCGACCTCGATCCAAAATCGGCCGACGCGCATTTGAACCTTGGAATTGCGCTGGCCGATCAGTTCGACCTGAATGGCGCTCTGTCGGAATTCACCACGGCGGTACAGCTCGAACCGAACAGCTCGCAGGCCCACTATAACCGCGGGCGCGTCCTTCTTGACCTGCAACGAAACGCGGAGGCCAAACCGGAGCTGGAGACGGCTACGCGTCTCGATCCTGCTTCCGCTGATGCGTTATACCTGCTGGGCCTGATCGCCCGCCAGGCCGGAGAGACGGACGAAGCTGTCAGCGCGTTTCAAAAGTCGCTGGCAGCCAGGCCCGACAATGCCGAAGCTCTTTTCATGCTTGGCCAGGAATTGCAGCGCAAGGGAGACCTGCAGGGCGCGCGGCAAAGCTGGGAAAAAGCGATCGCGATTCGCCCGCAGTACAGCCAGGCGATTTACAACCTCTCGCGCCTCCTGGCCAAGAGCGATCCCAACAGCGCGCGTCAACTGCAGGCGCGTTTCGAAAAGCTCCAGGCCGACCAGCACATCATGGATCGCGCGCAATCGCTGGGCAACTTCGCGCTCGCCTCCGCGGACGCGCATGACTGGCCGCAGGCGATTGCTCAATTGAAGGAAGCCATCGAGGTGTGCGGCGATTGCAATGCGCGTCCCCAACTACATAAGGATCTGGGCCTGATCTATTGTCACTCGGGAGCCCTGCACGATGGTCGCGCCGAGCTGCTTGAAGCCAGGAAGCTGGCGCCTGACGACCCTGACATCGAGAGAGCGCTTCGCGTTTTGGAGGCGGCTCAAAAGACTCCGTAAATGACGTCCTCCCGCACTTTCTCCACAAACTGCGGATCAGAGGAGAGCTTAAACGTTTCGCTGCGGTGGGGCTCCAGGCCGAACGCTTTCCAGATGTGCTGTGATCGCGCAGCTCTTCGTCGAGATCTGCATCCCAGCGGTTACGACTAATCAGCGAACGCAGCCGCATGGGAAGCGTGTATAGCCAGTTTTCGATCCGCATCTCAGACCTCCGTCAGCCTCATCACACCGGAAATCGCCGTAGAGATTCGTTCCCAGTTTGCTGCCTCTCTTTCGAGGTGCCGACGTCCGAGCCGCGCGGCGGTGAAGTTCTCGGGTCGGCGCAAGATTGACACATGCTCGAACGGCGGTCCAAGCAGGTACTCAACCTCCTCTTTAGGGGTTGCATGCGGCCCCGCGAGACCGAGGCTTCCTTCCTCGTATCGATCAGCAATCCATTTGGTTGTTGCACGAATTAGCTCTCTAAGAGCTTGTGTGTGGCTAAACTTCGAGAGGAGCAGGATTGCCGGAGCTAGCGAGATTCCCACCGGTCAGAGATAGGATGGGCGGTTCCGGCGTTTGCATCAACGAAATCGCGAACATATTCTGCAATTTGCCTAGCTTTTGCATCATCTCCGCGCACGTCCGAGTGAAGCCAGCCGAATAGGCCTAGGATCTCGATAATGGTCATGCACCGAACCGGGTATGTGACATAAGCTGCCGGGTTGTTGTCGGCAACCTACCCGGGATTTCATCCGCTCACTTCTGAATGAACTCGTCGCGTGGACGGTCCTACTTGTTCCGAAGATTAAAGGCCGTCGATTTTCATTTGGCGCACTATCGCGATAAGCGGGTTTACAGCGATTCGAATGATTCACGCAGTTCGGTTGAATTCGTCGCAATAAATGCAGCGATCGCATGCTCCTTCGCCCGGTTTAAACGAAGGAGCGTGCCGCGTAGTTCCATTGAACTCTAAAACGTCAGCCGCGCGCCCACCTGGAGGATGCGCTGCGTGCCTGCCGCCGAGGTGATCTTGCCGTATGTACCCGACGCGAGGCTAGCGCTTGGGTTGTTGAGACTCACCAGGTTGAAGATATTGGTGGCCTCGCCGCGGAGCTGGAACACCATTCCACGCTCGAAGTTAAAGTTGCGGAAGAGTCCCAGGTCGACATCACGGAAGCCGGGCCCAAACAGGCCGTTGCGGGTTACGTTGCCGTCCGCGCCACCCGGGCCAATGCCCCCCGCTACGCCGGGCCCATTCGGTGTGTAGGCGGCCGTGTTGAACCACTCGCTCAGCACGCTATTGGTGGAGCAAACCCGGCATCGGTGAGGGTCGAGCGTCGGTTTTTTTCCGGCAACTGTGTCAGGACGTTGACTGTTGGTGCTATCAAAGCTCTTGTTGGACCCTGTGGTCACCGTGAACACGCCGCCGCTGTGCAGATAGACAATCGGGGAAATCTGCCAGTCGTTGGCCAGTTCCTTGACGATTCTGTTGTCTCCGCGGAAGTAGTTGAAGTTCCATGTGCCGGAAACCGCAGCGTTGTGGCGGATGTCAGCACTCATGGGGCCATATTCTTCGCGCATTCCTCCGCCAATGGCGCCCAGGGAGTTGTTGCTGGCAGTAAAGGGAGTACCAAAGTAGCCGGAGTCCTGCGGCGACGAAAGTCCGTCCGCATCCGGCTCAAAGAGATCAAGCGCATGGCTCCAGACATAGAAACCGCTCACGGTGAAGCCGCCCGAGAGCTGCTTGGTCGCCGAGACTTGCAGAGAGTGGTAATTGGCCGTCAGGTCTGACAAGAGCTGGGTGATCGAAGCTCCCAGGACGCCGGTGCCGTTGTTGATGGCCGCCGCACCGGTAGGACAGGCCCCGACGCAGGGGTCGAACTGGCGCCGGTCGGCGACGCTTTTTGAAGAAGTGCTGGGCGCACCGAGGGCGGTCGAATACGGCGCGTAATTGACATCAATGAAGTTTGGCAGTTGGTGCGAGAGCGCACCTACATAAGCGGTCGTCAGGGTTACGCGGCCGGGAAGCTGCCGTTGCAAGGAAAAGTTAATCTGGTACACGTACGGATACTTGAAGTGCGGCGAGATGGCTTCGGTGGCGCCGCCGGGGCCGGAAATAAATACGGGCGCGCTGGGTTTATAGGTGTATGGGAAGAGGCCGCCACCCGGCGCGGTGGAGGGGAAATCTCCGGGCGTCGAATAGAAATTGGTGATGGAACTCAGCGGACCCTCACCGGTCTGCGGCCGCAGCGCGAATGGAATGGCGTTGCCGGGCTGGTTCCACTCGTTGCCTGCGGGGATGCCGAAGAAGATGCCCGAGGCGCCGCGGATCGAGGTTTTGCCATTCCCAAACGGATCCCACGCAAAGCCGAGGCGGGTGGCTCGTTATCGCGACACTACGACCGACAGCTGGGTCGTGGTCCTTGCCGGAGTGGGGCGCAATGGTACTGAAGCTGCTGCGGAGTTTGCAACGAGTCCGCATTACATGCAATTGCTTGGGGATCAACTTGGAAAAGACCTCTCGAACCGGAATATCGAAGCTGTCTTGAAAGTGAGCGTCATCGACGGAAGAACGGGAGCGCCTTCGATCCTTGTCGTGCGTGCTTGGTAAGCGACTAATCTTTATGCAGCTGTGGCCGTGCACTGCAGTCGCCGCAAACCGCGATCGCTTGATGATCAATTCTCCCTCATGGAGAAGCATCCCGACTTGTACCAGGACTCAGTCCACTTCAACTCTGTCGGGGCAAATATCCAGGGCGACCAGGCAGCTGCAATCATTCGCATTGCCCTCGGATTACCGCCGCGTTGATTATTGGGCATAATATAGTTCACACGGGAAAGAGCTCTGTTTGGCGCCAGGTTGCTAGCAACCGTCCGCCAGGAACCTGTTCCATCCCAGGGTCACCGCTGCCGGGATCGTGTATCCAGGTGACTCGGCCGGGAACTACGCCGCGCGGAACACCGAGTGGGAAAGCATGGGTTTGAATAAGGAAGAACCCATCGTGCTTGCATGTGCAATAGAATGGGCGAATTGTCGGCGCGTTATTTCCATTTTGTCTCCACCTCCGCATCCAAAAGTTGAGCATGAATTGCAGAGCGCGGCAACCTTGACCTAACCGGCAAATTGTACCAGTGGAGATCGATCGAACCTGCAGGAACATGTAGTTTCTTTGTGAACGAGGCAGGGATAACATCGCGATGTACTCAGGTAGCTCCTCTCCGTTGGAAAGGGAGGGCTCTCGAACTCGGTCAAAACGCAAGATCAAGGAACGTGCCCTGTGAGAGGGAGCAAGGTGTTCGCAGGATGCAAGACAATCCAACACTTAATCGAGAACACATCGACCGGATTAGATCAGTGGCGCAGCTGCGTTCCGTGCGTAGCGGAGAGGTTCTCTTTGAACCGTCTTGTCCCGATGTTCCATTCTTTGTTGTCCTGGACGGGAGAGTTTCAATCAGCAGAGCCGGTGAGGATGACAAGATCCTGGCAGTTCGCGAATCAGGGCAGTTCACAGGAGAAATGTCTGTAATCTCCGGCAGTCGATCGCTCCTGACGGCGCGGGTGACAAAAGACGGTGCCGTCCTTGAACTCACTCGTGACAAAATGCTGTCGCTCATCTCTAAGGATACGGAACTCGGGGACATCCTCATGGGAGCTTTTGTTGCACGTCGCTTGTTGATGATTCAGCTGGGCGAAGGCAATGTTGTCCTCTTCGGCACCAAGAGTTCTGCACGTACTCTCGCGCTAAGAGAATTTCTCACCAGAAATGGGCATCCGTTCACTTACATCGATATTGACATCGAGTCCTCTGCCGGCGAGTTGATGGAAAAGCTTGCCGTTCGTAATGGCGAGATTCCAGTCGTCTATTGCAATAGGCGATATGTGCTGAGAAATCCGTCTATTGCCGAGCTAGCGGCCTGTCTTGATCTCAACATCAACGTCGACAAAGGTGTGCGCGATGTTCTAGTGATCGGCGCGGGCCCAGCAGGGCTCGCAGCAGCAGTGTACGCCGCGTCAGAGGGACTGAAGACGCTGGTTATCGAGAAGTCAGCACCTGGCGGCCAGGCAGGGTCGAGCTCAAAGATCGAAAACTACCTGGGCTTTCCCACCGGGCTTTCGGGACAGGAACTTGCGAATCGATCCATCGCTCAAGCTCAGAAATTTGGGGCGCAGTTGATGGTCGCGCAATCAGTCGTGCATATCGATTCGAGCCGCCAACCATACAAGGTGGTCTTGGAGTCCGGCCTTAAGTTCAATGCGCGCAGTATCGTGATCGCAACTGGCGCGCAATATGCGCGCTTACCTGTCGAGGAAGCGGAGGCTTTTACAGGCAGAGGGGTCTATTACAACGCGACGCATATGGAGGCACAGCTCTGTGACTCGGAAGAAGTAGCCGTGGTGGGTGGGGGCAACTCTGCCGGACAGGCGGCCGTTTTCCTTGCTCAGACATCATCGAAGGTGCATCTCCTAGTGCGTTCGAGGAAACTTTCAGAATCGATGTCGCAGTATCTGATCGCCAGGATAGAAACAAATCCCAGGATCGAAATCCACTATCTGACTCAAATCGTTGCTGTCACGGGTACCGCGCATCTGGAGAGCATCAAGTTGAGGGACGACTCATCAGGAATTGAAGTAACCAGGCCGATTCGCCACGTGTTTGTGATGGCAGGTGCTGCGCCTCGCACGGAGTGGCTTGAAGATTCCTTTGTCCTGGATAAAAAGGGGTTCGTTGTGACCGGACCGGACCTTGTTGGATACAAGAACTCTCAATGGCCGTTGAGCCGTTCCCCGCTCCTGCTCGAGACCAGTGTGCCAGGAGTATTTGCGGTGGGTGACACACGAGCCGGCAGCGTCAAACGGGTTGCATCTGCGGTTGGCGAGGGCGCGATGGCCGTCCATCTCGTGCATCGATTCCTCGCTGAAAGCACAGAGCGGCACAACGCAGCATGAAATAGACGAATGGACCTCGCCCGCGGCGTCGCGCTGCATGGCCTCTCAGGTCCTTGCGGGTTGCGTAGCGATCAACGGATGCATGACGATCCGCAGGCGCCTTGGGGCGGATTCAAACACTCAGGTGTTGGTCGCGAATTTGGTACGCTCGGGATCGAGGCGCTTCTCGAACCCCGGGCCATACTCGAGTAGCGGCATTTCCTCAACGAATCAAACAAGGAGACCAGTTCATGAGCCAGCACGTCACCATATCCCCCGAAGAAGCCGCGGACCGTCTCGCCATCCGGGAACTCGTGGAGACCTACGCACACTGCGCCGACCGCCGTGATGCGAAGGGCCAGATGGCTCTCTTTACCGCAGATACCCATTTCGTGGTGTACATGAACGCCAAGGATTCAACGCCCTCACAGGAGTTACACTCGCGCGAGGCGCTCGCTCCAGTATTCGCGGATCTGAACAAGTACGACGCGACCACGCACTTCGTCGGACAGAGCACGATCTTCACTCTGACCGCCGACCGGGCCACGGGTGAGGCCTACTGCCTGGCACACCACGTAACGGTCGGCGATGGAAAGCAACGCTTGATGCTCGCCTCGCTCCGCTACATCGACACGTTTGTGAAGATAGGCCGCTCGTGGCTGTTTGCAGAGCGCCGGCTCCACGTGGACTGGCTAGAGGAACGCCCATTATCATGACAGCGCCAAGCCAAATGGGCTCGATGAGCGCTTTTGTTGCGATAGGGGGCCGTGGATGAATACTCCGAGGTCGAGTAAGATTCGCCTGGTTATCGTAGGCGCGACTGGGATGGTTGGCGGATACGTCCTTCGCTATGCGCTCGAACACCCCGTCATCGGAAGTGTGACGGCTATTGTCCGCAGGAATCTCGGCTTCTCGCATCCCAAGCTGAGTGAGGTTTTGCATCGAGACTTTGCTGACTGCTCCGCGCTCGCGGAGGTGCTCTCGGGCCAGGACGCAGCGGTCTTTTGTCTCGGTACATATACCGGGGCGGTGTCAGACGCGGAGCTCCGCAGGGTCACTGTGGATTACACAGTCGAGTTCGCGCGAGTTTTCCGCGGCAGCAGCCACAACGCGGCGTTCTCGTTCTTGAGCGGGAGCGGCGCCGACCCCACGGGACGAAGCCGAATGGCTTTCGCGCGCTACAAGGGAGAGGCTGAGAAGGTACTCCTCGCGTCGGGGTTCCCGCACGTATACATCTTCCGACCAGCCTACATCTACCCAGTGGAGCCACGGAAGGAGCCGAATTTCAGCTACCGACTGTTGCGCTGGATTTACCCGGTATTTCGCACGCTGTTCCCCAATCAGGTGATCAGAGCTGACGACTTGGCCCGAGCGATGGTGGATGTTGTCACTTCCGGAACAGGAGAGGCTCCAAGCAAAGTCTTCGAGAATCGCGACATCCGCTCCATGGCCCGTTCGTTTCATCCACTCCATGCCGAACAAGAGAGAGGGCGAGCATAAGAGATTAGGCTCGTGAATCCGCATGAACAATAGAGGGCGCCGAGATCGAAAGAAACCTGGCGAGGCACTGACCATCGTGAAAGGTCAACGTGTTGAACGAGGACATATGCCTGAGAAGGACAGTGGAGATTGGAAAGTAGAACAGGAAGAGTTGCAAAGACGGTGGCGGTACTTGGCAGAGGCTCAAAGGCTGAGTCATTCGGGGACCTTCGGGTGGAAAGTCGACAGCGGCGAACTGCTTTGGTCGGACGAGACTTACAGAATTCTGGGCTTCACCCGAGAAACGAATCCCACGCTCGATTTGGCATTCGACAGAATTCACCCTGAGGACCGGGCTCGCATGCGCGAGGTCAGGGATCGCGCCACGCAGAACGGCATGGACTTGGATGTTGAGCATAGAATCCTTCTGCCGGATGGTGTCATCAGGTACCTTCACGTGGTCGCTCACGCCGGAGAAGATCGCTCAGGTAATCGCGAGTACATAGGCATAGTCAGCGACATTACCGAACGCAAACGAGCCGAATACGAGCGCCAGGCTCTCGCTCGCGAATTAGAAGAAAGCAACGCCAGGCTCGAAGCAGCTCAGCGAGTCGCTCACATAGGCCACTATCAATGGGACCTCATCGCCAATCGTATGGCTATGTCCGACGAACTGTACCGCATCTATGGGCTTCCTCCACAGGAAGAGCCTCTCGACATAGCGATTATTTCGGAAATGCTGCATCCCGAGGATCGCGAGCGTTGTTTCCGGACAGCCGAGGAGTACATTCGCAGTGGAGTGCAGGCTCGGCTTGAGGTGGAGCATCGTATCGTTCGCCCTGATGGCGAAGTGCGGACAATCATGGGACTCGGCACTGTAAAGAGAGATGCGTCGGGGCAAGCGTACGAATATTTTGGCACGGGCCAGGACATCACCGAAAGCAAACGCGCGGTGGAAGAACGCGAGGCCCTTTCACGTAGTTTTCAGGAAAGCAAAGCCTGGCTCGAAGAAGCCCAACGCGTTGCCCATCTTGGCTACTGGGTATGGGATCTTGAAACAAATCAGGTGATCTGGTCGGAGGAAACCTATCGCATTTTTGGACTAACGCCACAGATGGGTTCGTTTGACGTTGCAAGAGTTGGCGAAATGATGCACCCCGAGGATCGAGAAGCAGTATTTCGGACAGCAGAAGAAGCTATTCGCTCTGGGACGCGCGCTGACTGTGAACACCGGCTCATTCGTCCCGATGGGGAAATACGGGTCGTACACAGTTTGGGTGACTTGAAGAAAGATTCAAAAGGCCGAACCCAAATGTTCGGTACGACCCAGGACATCACCGACCGGAAACGTGAAGAGGAAGAGCGCCGGACCCTGTCGAGCGCCCTACAGCAGAGCAACGCGAGACTTGAAGAAGCTCAACGAGTGGCTCACATAGGACATTACGAATTTGACCCTGTCGCAAATCAAGTCACTTGGTCTGCCGAACTTTGCCGCATCTGGGGGATACCTCCGGTGAAAGGCCCCATTGACATGGCAGTGGTTTTCGAGATGATCCACCCAGAGGATCGGGAATATGCGGCCAGGGTCGTGGAGAATATCATTCGCAGCGGAACCCACTTGAAGGCAGAACATCGTATCGTTCGTCCCGACGGCGAAGTGCGATTTCTTCAAGTCCTGGGAACTGTGAAGAGAGATGCCTCGGGGCGCGCCTACGAACTGTTTGGTACAGGCCAGGACATCACTGATCGCAAGCTTTCAGAACAGGCTCTGCGGCGAAACCAGTTCTATCTCAGCGAAGGAGAGCGCCTTGCTCACATCGGGAGTTGGGCGTCCACTAACTTAGGGATCAGCTGGGAGGACGACCTGGGTCTCTATTGGTCCGACGAACTATATAGGATTTTCGGCCTTGATCCCAAGAACGGCGCCCCAGGCCTTGAGCAGTGTCTGGCTTACGTCCACCCACAGGATCGAGCCTTCATTGCCGAAAGAGTCAAGGCGATGCATGAAGAGCATTGCATCTGCGATGTAACACACAGGATTGTCCGACCGGACGGAGAGATGCGGTATATTCGCGTCGTCTCTAATCCCATTGTTGAACAAGGAGCTTTTAAAGGCTATATCGGTACCACAATCGACGTCACTGAGCAGGAGCTGCTGACGCGGGAATTGCGCAGGGAACAGGCATACCTCACCGATGCACAAAGCATGGCCCATATCGGAAGTTGGGTTTTCAATCTCGTCACACACAAGCTATTGCATTCATCGGACGAAAATGCTCGCCTGTATGGCTTTGATCCCAGCCAAGGCCCGATATCAGCCGACCGCTTCCTCGCCACTCAACACGCGGAAGATGCACCGCATGTGAATGCAGCTCTTGAAAGAGCAGCCCGCGAGGGAACGGATTTCTACCTAGATCAATATCGGATTCATCATACCGACGGCAGCATCAGATTCCTGCGCGCGATCGGCCATCGCAATCCATCCGGAGAACCAGGCGAGTATGTCGGCGTGACCATGGATATTACAGAACGGAAGCGTGCCGAGGAAGAGCGCGAAAGACTGCGTCAATTAGAGGCTGAACTTGCGCACATCAACCGCGTTAACATGATGGGAGAGCTGGCCGCTGCGCTTGCACACGAAATCAAGCAACCTATCGCCGCTTCGATCACAAGTGCAAGCGCACTCATGCGCTGGTTGGCCCATGATCCTCCCGATCTGGAAAGGGCACGGGCAACAGCGGCCAGGATTGAGCAGGATGCAAATCGTGCAGCTGACGTAATCAACAGTTTGCAGTCCTTCTACAGAACTGGAACCCCCGCAGTACGCCACATCGTTGACGTCAAGGAAACGATTGGAGAGATGACCGGTCTGTTGAGGGGCGAAGCTGATCGGCACTCCATCAAGATCCATACGGAGCTCGGGGCTGACACGCCTAATATCCTGGTAAACCGGGTCCAACTTCAACAGGTCTTCATGAATCTGATGCTGAACGCGATCGAGGCCATGAAAGATACCGGTGGCGAATTGACGATCAGATCGCGCGCGAATCCCGAAGGTCGTCTAATTGTTTCCATCAGCGATACCGGCATAGGATTGCCGGCGCAAAGCACCGAAAAGATCTTTGATCCTTTTCATACGACCAAACCGCAGGGAACGGGTATGGGGCTGACCATTACCCGCTCGATCGTGGAGTCTTACGGGGGTCGGGTGTGGGCAACCGCCAATGAGCGCGCAGGCGCAACCTTCCACTTCGTACTCCCCAGCGAAACCGAGGCTTCGGTATGAAACCCGCGCCCGTTCCCACAGTTTTCATCATTGATGACGATCGGGGCATGCGACAAGCCGTCCAGGATCTCGTCGAGTCAGTTGGTCTCCGCGCCGAGTCGTTCGCAACAGGTCAGGAGTTTCTGAGCAGGCAACCCACCTCTAACCCGAGCTGCCTGGTTCTGGATGTACGGCTTCCTCAGATGAGTGGGCTCGATTTCCAGCGCCGGTTAACCGAGATTGGTATGCAAATACCGATCATCTTTATTACCGCGCACGGAGACGTTCCTATGTCCGTCCGAGCACTGAAATCAGGCGCCGTGGAATTTCTGACGAAGCCTTTTCGGGACCAGGATCTGCTGGACGCGATTCAGCAGGCTCTCCAGCGTGACCGTGCGGCACGAGAACAACAGGCTGAGGTTCACGAACTGCATGGCCGGTATCAGGCCTTGACCGCTCGAGAGCGTGAGGTGATGGGACTCGTAGCGTCTGGAATGCTCAATAAGCAGATTGCCTCAGAAATTGGAGCCAGCGAATCCACTGTAAAGATCCATCGAGGTAACGTAATGCAGAAGATGCAGGCGGGGTCGCTAATTGAACTGGTTCGCATGGCCGACAAGCTAAACCTTGTTCTTCCTAAATAGCGTGGTGGGTCGTGTCTGTAGACAGGCTGCTCCTCCGCTCCTCCTTCAGTTCTAATCGACTACCACCTGAGTAGTAGTTTTTTCGACTACGATCCGATTGCGCTGCCTTTGTGGAGAGCGTTATCTTTTGGCGATGAAGATCGAGCAAACCGCAAGCCTTCTGGCAATCCTCGATGATGACAAGTCGGTTCAAAGCGCACTGCAAGATCTGATCGAGTCGGAGGGGATGTCCACGCTCTGTTTCGACTCCGCAGAGCAGTTCCTGAATTCCGGAGCCAGACACAACGCCGCATGCCTGATTGCCGACATTCGCATGCCAGGCATGTCTGGTATTGAACTGCACACAAAGCTTAAGGCCGAACGATGCGGAATACCGATCATCTTCATCACCGGACGCGGCGACATTCCATTGGCGGTAAACGCAATGAAGGAAGGTGCGAGTGACTTTTTTACCAAACCAGTTGACGGAACTTCGCTGCTTAATTCGGTGGAACAGGCGTTGCAGCAGAGTCTCGTCAATCGCCGAGAGGCTACCGAACTTGCCAGCTTAGTCGCCCGATATGGATCTTTGACGCCCAGAGAGCGGGAGGTGTTGCCGCTGTTGGCTAGCGGTCTACTAAACAAACAAGTTGCATTTGAGTTGGGGATCACCGAGTACACCGTTCAATTACATCGCGGACACATTATGCGCAAGATGGAAGCGGACTCTTTTGCCGCCTTAGTCAGGATGGCCGACAAGCTCGGGGCCCCTAAAGTCGGACTCGAGAATCCTGGCGGGAGCGACGGGAATCGAACCCGCGGCCTCCTGCGTGACAGGCAGGCGTTCTAACCAGCTGAACTACGCCCCCGCAAACTGACTCACTGATGACCTCCTGCACTATGCCGTCCTTCCAAGACTTACACGACCTTCCCGGCTTCCGTGACAGAGTAGCGCCTCTCCGGAGCCAAGGCCACAGACGGGTGAAAGGAACCGGCCATTTTGGCATTTGTGGCGAAGTCCCATCGACAGGAATGCGGCGGGGACTAGACAACTTCGCGAACCGGACGCCGAAAAATCGCGACGTCGCGCATCACAATCACAAAGTACAGGGTGACTCCAATCAGGCTGAGTCCAGCGATTGCAAGCGCCGGGGATACGCCGATGATCGGCATGACCTTTCCAAGCGCCAGACTCCCAACTGGAATCCCGAGGCGAAAGGCGAGATTGTAGACGCTCATGACTCGGCCACGCATCTCGTCGGATACCATGAGTTGCACCAGCGAAAGCATAAGCGATGCCGATGCCATAATGGCCACGCCACCGATGAAAATCAAGAGGCACGAAAGAGGGAGCCATCGACTGAGGGCAAACCCGGCTATCGAGGCTCCCAGCCCAATCAAGGTCCATAGCACTATGAAACCCTGTTCCTTCAGCTTTTCTGAGGCGGCAACGATCAGAGCGCCGACGACCGAACCTGCCCCCGAGCAGACGAGCAGGAGCTGATAGGTCTGAGGTCCATGATGGAAGACGGTTTGAACGATGACGGGGAGAAACCCTGTAAGCGAGAAGCCGAGAGCAGATGTGAAAAACGCCAGGAAGACGAGCGCGGGGAGGCCTTCCCGCTCGCGGATGAATCGTAGCCCCTCTTTCATGCTTGTCAGAATCGGTTCCTTCGATTTCTGCGGAACGAACTTGACCTGAATCATTGCAAGCGACGCGATGACCGCAATGTAAGAGATGCCGTTGAGGGCGAAACACCACGTTGCTCCGACTGTAGCGTAAGCCAATCCTCCGAGTGCGGGCCCAAGCACTCGGGCCAGATTGAACTGAATCGAGTTCATTGCGATCGCGTTGGCCAAGTCCTCAGCAGGCACAAGCGTCGGTAGAAGCGCTGAGTAGGCCGGTCCACCGAACGACTGGCCCAAACCAACGACGAATGATAGGGAGAAAATCTGCCAGATTCTGACCGCGTGCGTAAAGAACAAAGCGGCCAACACAAACGCGCAGATCATCTGGATATATTGAGACCCGAGCAACATCTTCCTGCGGTCCAGGCGATCCGCGAAGACACCCCCGACCAGCGAGAAGAGAATGATGGGCAACTGACCGAGAAAGAGGTCCAACCCTAAGTAGAAGGGGTTTTTGGTGAGGTCATAAACCAACCAGCTTTGAGCAAACTGCTGAACAAACGTTCCGATCGTAGAGGCGCAGGCACCCAGCCACATCAAGCGGAAGTCGCGGTGACGAAAGGCTCGGAAAGTGCGGCGGAGGAATGACGATTGTGGCACTAGCAGGGTGGTCCTTCTCGGCACGAAGCCGCATGATCGAATCTACATCGAGAATGCCGGCGGTACATGGCGGCTTACCAGAGATTGTCCCCGCATAAAGGTTAAGTACCTGAGAATCTGATGAACAGCGGAGCGATCGGTCGCAATAAGGGTGGACTCACGGTCTCGATGGCGTTTCGTTGCACCATAGATCTTTATTCTCGTCCAAAACAGCGCCCAAAATTCTCGGTGGACGATTGCTGCGCGGAATAAAACCGCACGTGCTCAGTTAATCAAGCAGAAGGATATCTGCGTCAACCGGGAGCTGTCCGAATGCGCTCTTTGCAAACGGTCGCGGGGCTGAAGGTACCGGCCCGGCTGAGTTCATTTCGTTGTGCACTGGCGTTCGCTGGCCTGGCTTGCTGTGTCGGCCCCGAGCCCGTCCGCGCAGCCCAGGTCAGCGCAACAACTCTCTCCCTTACCTCAGGTGGCAATGCGGTGTCCTCCGTAGCGGGAGGAACCGTGGTCACACTGACCGCTATGGTACAGGCGGGCGCCACGACACTCAAGCTTGGACAGGTGAACTTCTGCGATGCCGCTGCAGCCTGCTGCACGGACATCCACCTGGTGGGCACAGTGCAATTGACTAGCGCCGGAACCGCGGTCCTGCGCTTCCTTCCCGGCCCTGGGAGCCACAGCTACAAGGCTGTATTCCTCGGCACTTCGGCCGGCGCTCCGAGCGCCTCGGCCGCCGTCGGGCTGACGGTAGGCCCGCGGCCGCCGGGGCTGCAGACGACATACATCGTCGCCGCGGTTGCTGGGCCTGACGCGACGAATATGTATGCACTCACAGCAAGTGTTGGGACCAAAGGCGCGAGTTCGCCGTCGGGCTCGGTCTCTTTTCTCGATACCAACAACGCAAACTCACTGCTGGGAACAGCGACCCTCCTTTCCGGAGGCACCGGCTTTTTGAATGTGCCGATTCCGGAACCGCCAACCGGCAATGCAGACGCGCTTCCGATTGTTGCCGTTGGCGACTTCAATGGCGATGGCATCCCCGACATCGTCTCCGCCCCCCATGGAGGCATCGCCATTTCTTTGGGCAATGGCGATGGCACCTTTATGACACCGCTGATCCCCAATATCGACTCGGGAGATGGGATCAATGCATTCGGTGTGGGCGACTTCAATGGCGATGGCATTACCGATCTGCTCGTCGACGACGAAGATACGGGAACACTGACGGTATTGCTCGGCAAGGGAGATGGCACCTTCACTGTGGGGCGGACGATGCCGTTCAATGTTAATTCCATTGCGATCGCGGACTTCAACGGCGATGGCCAGCTCGACATCGCCCTGCCAGGGAATCCTCAGACCACCATCATGCTGGGCAATGGTGACGGCACATTCACTGCCGCTCCCAACCCACTGCTGATTAGCTCATCTCAGCTCATCGCTGCGGACTTCAATGGCGACGGCAAGATCGATCTGGCCGTCAGTGGTTCTGGCGGTGCCGTCACCATCCTGCTGGGCAATGGTGACGGCACATTCACTGCCGCTCCCAACCCACTGCGGATTAGCGCTTCTCAGCTCATCGCTGCGGACTTCAATGGCGACGGCAAGATCGATCTGGCCGCACTCGACCTTATGGGTGACACCGTCACCATCCTGCTGGGCAATGGCGATGGCACATTCACCGCAGAGTCCCCTTTCCCGACCGGCTCGAACGCTTTCTCGCTCGCGGTAGGCGATTTCAACGGCGACGGCAAACCCGACGTAGCCGTCGCAGGTGTCGCCAACTTTCCCGATCATCAGGTAACGACTTTTGCGGGCAATGGCGATGGAACATTCACGGCCGGGGTCAATGTCAACGCTGTTTCCGCGGAATCGCTGGCTGCAGCCGATTTCACAGGGAACGGCTCCTCGGACCTGTCCACCTTTGGCTCCGTGATCCTGGGAGATCTTACAATCTCGACGGCGACGCTGGATATCGACCTGCCCACGGGCTACGACATAATCCAGGCCGATTATGCCGGCGATGCAAATAACGCTCCCTCCAGTTCCACAAATGCGCCCGCCATCCTTGTCCCACAGCAGGTCTTCTCGTTAAGCAGCGGCCCCATCACAGTCTCTCCTGGAGCCAGTGTCAACGGGAGCTTCTCCGTAACGAGCTCTGGGTTCACTGGGACCTTGAACTTGAGCTGCTCCATCTCGGCTCTGCAGAACCTGGCGAATCCCCCGACCTGCTCGGTGCCATCGACCGTCAATCTCACTTCCGCAAACGAGACGGTGAATCTGACCTACACCATAACCGCGCAGACCACTACCCAGACCGGTCAATATTCCGCCATGATCACGGCTATGTACGCTCCTGGGGGCGCACCCCCGGCCTCGACCTCCGCTGGAGTCTCGGTGGTCGCACCGAACTATTCCCTAAGCAATACCGGAGCTACGATCGCATCCCCGGGCGCCAGCGGCAGCTCGACCATCACGATTTCCCCCAGTGGCGGCTACACCGGACAGATAGCGATGAGTTGTGCCGTTACTGGCGGGCCATCCGGCGCGGTCAATCCGCCTGCCTGCACGATTCCCTCGCCGATCTCAGTCGCTGGCTCTCCAGTGACCACGACGCTCACCGTAAGCACTACTGCCGCATCGTCCGCAACTCTCCGCGAGCACCTGGCCCGGGCCCAACATCCGCCACATCCGCCGCGATCCGTTGCGGCCGGCGGCTCCCTGGTGGCCATGGTGTCGCTGCTGTCATTTGGGTTCCCAATTCAGCGGCGAAGAAGGATGCTGCAGCTTGGTTTGCTTCTGGTCGCAACCCTGATCGGCGCAGTCGGATGCAGCGGGAAGAACCGCGCAACTCCACCGGCCAATCCAGGCACCACGCCGGGCGCTTATACGGTCACAGTCACCGGTTCCAGCGGCGCCATCACGGCCACCACTGCCGTTACCGTGACCGTGAACTAAGCACTATCGCTCGAGGAATTGCTTCGAGGCAGAACCGTTGAGACCGATGACTGATCGTTCCCTGGAAATGCGCTCCCCCATCGCACGCTTGGTTTGCGCAGTTTTCCGAGTCGTGACGAAGATGGCTCCAGATTTGAGATTTATGCTCGACTCAAATTGAGATCTGTCAGCCTACTGAGAAAGCCCAATGCGGTGCAAAAGGTCCTGGAAACGCGGGTCGGAGCGCAGCGCATCAAAGCAGGGCCGTTCGAGGACGCCTGGGTTAAACCGCGCTTCATAGCCTTTCTCCAGCCATGAAATGGCTTGGTCCTTCTCGCCCAGAGCTGTGTAGATCATGGCGATCTCGGCAATGAGCGGCGAACCAGGATCGGAACGCTTCTTCAGATCGTTCAGCAGCGCCGTCGCTTCTGCCTTGCGGTTTGATCCAGCATAGGCGCGCGCCAGATTGGCCAAAAATATCGGACTATTTCCCGCCAACCGAATAGCCTGTTGCAATTCCGCGCTCGCCTCGCCAAACATCTGCTTTTCAATGTACGCCTGGGCCAATTGATTGTGCGCAAAGGCAAAGCCGGGGTTCATCTCGATGGTCTTGCGGCTTTGCTGGATCGATTCGTCTGGAAGGTGCGCGATGAGAAGAAGCTCTGCTAGATCGGCATTAACCACCGGGGAGACCGGATCCAGATTTACGGCCTTCTCCATTTCCGCAATAGCTTCCTTGTTACGCCCCATCAGGCTCAGGTGCCACGCATACCAATGATGGGCGGTAGCATAACCAGGGCTAAGCTCTACCGCCCTCTGGAATTCCCGGTCGGCATCCGCAAAATCCCAGTCGAATCCCTCCAGGCAGAAGGCGAGCGAGGCGTGCGCTTCGCCCAGGCTGTCGTCCAGTTCCACCGCCTTTCTGGCCGCCGACAGAGCTTTGGGCATAGCTTCTTTGGCGGGCATCACCGCGTATTGCCAATCTCCCAAAAGTGCGTATGCGTCCGCCAGTCCGCTGTAGGCGACTGCATAGTTCGGATCCTTTGCGATCGCTTCGTTGAAGTACTCGACAGACTTCTTCAAGCCATCCGCTGTCCTTAGGTTCCACGAGTACCGCCCTTTAAGGTACGCCTCGTATGCTTCTGGGTTAATTATCTTGGCGGTCTTGAGAGCGGCTCGCTCGCGGGGAGTGACTTCGATGCGGATTTCGTCCGCAATGGCGCGTGCCACCCGATTTTGGACGTTCAGTGCGTCGCGCTCATTTCCCTCGTAACTCTCCGCCCAAAGGTGCTTGTCGGCCGGCACCTGGATCAACTGCGCGGTAATCCGCACCTCGTCGCCCGAGCGAAAGACTGAGCCTTCCACGACCGCATCCACGTTCAACTCTCGCGCGATTTGCGGGAGAGGCTTGCGGGTTCCTTTGTACATCATCACCGAGGTTCGGGAGACCACCCGCAAGGCCCGGATTTGTGCGAGATCTGTAATCAACTCGTCCGTCATGCCGTCGGCAAAATAGTCCTGCGAAGCGTCACCGGAAAAGTTGTCAAGAGGGAGTACGGCCAGTGATCGGATGCCGGTCGGCCGACGAACCCAGTAGAGAATCAGCAATATGGCAAGAATCGACAATCCCAGGCCCAGGGCCGCTGCAAATGTGATCCGTCGCGCAGTCCACCGTTGCCGTTTAGGAGCAGGTAGCTGCATTGCGGCGGGCAGCGGCGAGTCTTGGTGCGCCGCGTTCGAATCCCCAGATGTAACGGTTAGGACCGGATGTTCCGGGTTCCCGGATGCCGGCCCACCGCCGCGACCGTCCAAATCAACAATTGACACCTCGGCGATAAACCGGTACCCACGTTTTGGAAGGGTCTCGATATAGCGGGGATCATCGGCGGAGTCTCCCAATGCGCTTCGGAGCTTGCCGATCGCGATATTGACAGCTTGGTCAAAGTCGCCGAAGGTCTCGTTGGTCCACAGCCGGTTGCGCAGTTCCTCCCGGCTGACAACCTCTCCAGGACGTTCGAGCAGAATCTGCAGAAGCTTCAGGGGTTGTTGCTGCACTCGGATTCTCAGGCCGGCTTTGCGCACTTCACCCGATTCGAATGAAACCTCAAAGGCTCCAAACCTTACGACGGAGGTGCGCCGCAATGGCTCCATTTTGATTCCGGGGATCCCCTGCGCAGTTTAGCACTTCGCGGCGCCCAGTCGTGCAACCGATACAGCGCCCGGTAAACACCTGAATTTGGGAATGTTATCAGAATAGGAGGCGGATAGACGAAAGACAGTCCCTGTAGATTGACCCCCGGGCAGGCGTGCCCCAGATTGGAGATCACATAAGCGCCACCCTGTTTCGGGAGATGGAAAATGAAACGCATTGGATCGGGCTTTATAAGGATGATGCCGATGGGTGGAGCGATTACACAGGGGAATCGAGAAGCTGCAGGGTTCGAGGAGTTGGCCATGCCTGTTATGGATTCGGCCTACAACTTGGCGCGCTGGCTGGCGCGGAATGACCACGATGCCGAGGATCTCGTGCAGGAAACGTATCTGAAGGCCTTTCGAAATTTCCGGTCGTTTCAAGCCGGCACCAACTTTCGCGCGTGGGTCTATTGCATATTACGAAACACGTTCTTAAATTCCCGAACCGGACCGCGAGCCACCCCTTGTATTTCGCTTGATTCGGAGGAGGAACGGCCCGAATTGGCAGTTGAGACCAATACTCCCGAATCTATTCTCATGAAGCGTTCTGATTCTGAACTGGTGCAAAGCGCCATCGACGACCTGCCAATTCATTACCGGGAGACCCTCCTCCTTTGCGATGTGGAAGAGATGTCGTACCGGGAAATCGCTGAAATATTGTCAATTCCGATCGGAACCGTTATGTCACGGCTGGCGAGGGCTCGGAAGCTGATTCGTCAGTTCCTTCGTAGCACCCCTGCTACATCGCAATCGACCAGCTCGCCCCAACGTATTGCGGCCCTCGAGGCGGGTAGCCAAGATCAAGCCATGGGCAACTGAGTAGTCGTCGGACCAGAATTGTGATTGCTGCGCCGGGGAACCGGACGCCCATATGCAACATCAGGAAGAGAGTGACCGAAACAAGAAAAAAGTACCGCTTTGAGATGGTGGTTTAGACAAAGGAAACAGAATTCTACGATGCAGCGTGCTGCAGACGGGAGGGTCTCAATGCTGGTGGAACCTGTAAGTAGGGAACAGCTACTGTCGGATAGGTCTTTGCGGAACATACCAGGAGATTTTCCGATTGCGGAGCCGCTTAGCACGGCAAGCCGGCTGATCGCCTACGTCTGCCACGATCTCCGCCTTCCTTTGAGCGCCATCCGGGCAAATGCTGAATTTCTCACAAGGTCGGGCATGAGCGAGATGGAACGGGCCGAAATCCAAAGCGAAATTCAGGGATCGATCGACCGGATGAATGAATTGATCTCCTCATTGTTGGAGTACTCCAAGGGTCCTGATTCCCTTCGGCCCGCCGTCCGCAACATCGTTGACGTCGTCAAGCGTGCGATTCGGATGACGAGTGTTAAACCAGAATTTCGGCGCATCACCATCAAACATCATCATAATGGCCTGGCCGCAGGCTGGTTCGATTCCAGCCTCCTTGAACGAGCCGTCGCTAATCTCGTCCAGAATGCCTGCGAAGCGGTTTCTCCAGATTCAGGGCAGATCGTGATTACCACAACCGGAGATCCCTCCCGCCTGCAGATTGGCGTCTGGGATAACGGCCCCGGCATCCCGGCTATGATTCAGGAATTTGTCTTTCAACCATTTGTGAGCTACGGAAAGACTGAAGGGAGCGGACTTGGCCTCGCAATAGCGAAGAAGATTGTCGAGGATCATGGTGGAGAAATCCGCCTCGATGGGAGCGGTGGGCCCGGAACTCTGTTCAAGATCACGATCCCTTATGCCATTCCCGGCGAGAACAGGCCGCACATGCCTGCAGGTTCAATCCGATCGAGGCGCACCTCAACAAGCATTGTCCTTCAGGCGAACACGCCTTAGTTTCAAAAATGCGGTGATCTAAGGAACCTCTGAACAACGGCGACTTACAGAGACTCATATTCTGATTTCACTCGCATCTGCTCAGAATTAAGGCTTTTGTGGTTGCGTTTCCTGATTGTTTATCCGCTGGAGGCGGATGCAGCCTCCCGGCGGGCACACTATGCCCCCACAGGGGCCGTCCGCAGATTGATCCGAGCCAGCCGCTTGCGGTGCTGGTAGAGGTTGGCCAACGCAAAGCTCCCGCACAGCCACTCGTGATTCTTCTTCAAGCCGCGATAGCGCACCTTGGTGAAACCGAATACACGCTTGATGATCCGGAAGGGCCACTCCACTTTGGCGCGCACGCGGGCTTTGGTACGGTTTCTGCGCTTCTCCGCTTCATCGACGCCCGCCTTGGTCTTCACGCGTCGCGAGGTCATGTCCTGGGCTTCAGGCGCAACGGCATGAATGGCCTCGCTCTGTCCTTGATACCCTGCGTCGCCCCAGACCTTCTTTTCATCGCCATGCAGCAAGTCCGGCAACATGTGCACATCGGAGACCGAGGCCGCGGTCGAGCAGAGCGAGTGCACAACGCCTTCCTTGGAATCCACCCCGATGTGCGCCTTCATTCCGAAGTACCACTGGTTGCCTTTCTTCGTCTGATGCATCTCCGGATCGCGCTCCTTCTTTTCGTTCTTGGTCGACGAAGGCGCGTGAATGATGGTCGCATCCACGATTGTGCCCGTGGTGATACGGATGCCCTTGCTCTCCAGATAATGGTTTACCGTGTCCAGCATCTGGCCGCACAGTTCGTGCTCTTCCAGCAAATGACGGAAGTTAAGAATCGTCGTCTCGTCCGGAACCGGGGCGCGGCCCAGATCGATGCCGGCGAAGCGGCGCAGCACCGGCGATTCGTACAACGCATCTTCTACGCCGGGGTCCGACAGCGCGAACCACTGCTGCAGGAAATACACCCGAAGCATGATCTCCAGCCCCACCGGCTTCCGGCCCGTTTCGCCCTTTGGATAATGCGGCTCCACCAGCGCCATCAGCTCTGCCCACGGCACCACCGCGTCCATCTCTTCCAGAAACTGCTCACGCCGCGTCTTCTTCGAGTACCGCTGGAACTCTGCCTGATGGGCCAACGTCATCTGCCTCATACCGCGCGATCATCTCCCTTAACCAAAAACTACCCGTGATTGCGGTCATTGGGGAGTATTTTCAGAGGTTCCCTAAAGCTGATCTGGCTGCGTTTTATTCCTGCCGGGCCAGATTCAAGCGGCCACGATAACCGTTCCCGTGATCCGGCTAACGCACGGCAGAACATATCCAGCGTTTTTCTGCTCAGTCGTCAGCCCGGTCTCAACCTCCATTTGGACAGCCCCGCTTAACACCCGTGTAACGCAGGATCCGCATATGCCCATACGGCATCCATAGGGCATCTGAACCCCGTTCTCCTCCGCCGTTTCCAGTAAAGTGCTCCCGGCGGAAGCCGCGCAGACTTTCTCCGATTGCATGAACACAACCCGATCTGTAGAGCGAGTTTCCCTGCGACAAGGCTCGGTCGAGCATTTGCTTTCCCCGAAGCTCTCCTGAAGAATCCGGTCCGGAGATATGCCGAGATTCGACAGAATCCGGTGAGCGCTTTCCATGAAGCCCTTGGGACCACAAAGAAAGAAAGTAGGCGAGTCCAGATCGTCGACGTGCTGAGAAACGAATTCCTCGGTAAGGCGCCCGCTACGCCCGGCCCAAGCAAGGTCCGGCCGCGACAGACATACCTGATAATCAAAATTGAGCAGAGACTCTCGAAGCCGTGCCAACTCCTTTCCAAAAATGATGTCCTCAGGAGTGCGCACACAGTACAGGAGCCTGACGGGGTTAGTTAATATCAGATCAGAGATATAAGACAGCATCGCCATCATGGGTGTGATGCCGCTCCCGGCTGCGATTGCAATAACCGACATATCTCCAAATTCCTACTGCGTGGCTTGAAGCGGCTGACCGCACACTTATCATTGCGGTTGGGCGATGAGGGTTGGCGCTCGACAGAGAACGAGCAGCTGTACGCCAAGCCCTCAACCATTTCCATGCTCCTACCTTACACATCCGCGGATACGGCTGCAGGCTCGATTGATAGGTCTGCAACCGTCCATCCGCTCGCCCCGTTGTAGGACATCCAGCGGCAGAACAACACTACAGAAAGCAAGTTGGAAGCGATGAAAGGCAGTGCCGCCGACTACTCGTTTCCGGAAGCCCTTGAGGCGGCACCATTGTTGCGCAACTTCGCTTCGGCTTCGGTAACACCCGAATGGGACACTGCGATGTAATATGTCTCCAATGGGGTCTGAATTGTGTTAAGGAAGTGTTCTTCTCCGACTTGCTCGAAAGTTAGGCGGGGCTTGTCTGCCGAAACGCCTTCGCTCGCCATTGGAAGCAAAAACACACTGATGTTATTGTCATCGCTGGTAAGTAGCAAAGGACCGGTGGGGTCATTCGACAACCTGCTCACCTTGTATGTGCCTGCGGGGAGCGTCTTTTCTCCGGCAACAAATTGGAAAGGCAGCTTCGCAATGACAACGTCGTGCGTTTGCGCGTTTGCAGCTATACCGCATCCAGCCAGAAAAGTGATTGTGGCTAGGATCTTTGAATACTTCTTCATTGTTCTCCTTTAACGGTTGAGGTCTCGTTTCTGATCCGTGGCGCTCGAGCATTAATCTCATAAGAGCGATGCTTAGCATACGTTTCAACAATCATCCTCACATCGTTGCGTTCTACTCAAGAGAACTAAGCCGGTGTGCATTTATTCCAGGCGGGACTGCCAGCACTAAAGAATGAGAAAGTCCTGCGCAGCACCAATTCCGCTAATAATTCGGAATCCCGCTTGTCGACCATTTTGTTCGGAGCAGGGCCGTCTTATTTCCACGGGGGCTCTCGTCCTCTCAATGCGCCACCATATCTGGATTGTGGAGTTGCCGAAGCGTGCATTTGCGCCGGATGCAGGAGCATAGAAATTGCGATTAGTCGGAATATTTTTTGCTAAAACCAGTTCCCTACGATAGCCCTAAATACATGGGCAAGATCGCTGGTAAAGCGAGGAGAGCTATTGTGACCGACAACGATGGGAAGTGGAATGATGCGAGGGACAGGATTGTGGGAACAGAACAACACGCGGTCGGCCCGGATGGAGTAGATCGCGGTGGCTTTTTGAAGTGCATGGCCTGGGCCGGTGCCGGACTGGTCTGGAGCTTCGTCGGAGGCATTCCCGTGTCGCGTGCCTTCGGCAGCACGAAACGCGAACTGCAAAATGTCCTGGGGATCATCCGCGCCAATTTCGTTGCTCAGAAGCACGATCTTGCCGTAGTTGATTCATCGCTTTCGGGCGCACCGATCGAGGCGCACGAGTCTCGGCTGTTGCTATGAACGTGCCAAGAATCGGCTTCGCTTGCGGAGCCTTGTTCGTTGGGAGTGTCGCACTTTCGGCGATTCATCCTTGGGGAAACCCGCGCTCTGGTGTTGAACCCAAGGCTCAGCTCCTTCAAGGCAGCAATGTTCCGAAAGAGGTGCGCAGCGTTCTCGAAAAAAAGTGTGGGGATTGCCATTCGGAGAACACACATTACCCGGCATACACCAGACTAGCGCCGGTTTCATGGATGATTGAACGCGATGTGCACGAGGGTCGTACTGTACTCGATCTGTCGCGGTGGCAATTCTACACCGCAGACAGCCAGGCCGATCTGCTTACTCGAATCGCGTCGGAAGCGCGCAGTGGAGGGATGCCGCTCAAACAATACCTGCTTCTTCATCCGGACAACCGTCTTACAGCAGAGGAACAGCAACAAATCTACGACTGGGCCAAGGCCGAACGAAGGCGCATCAGGCAGCAGCTGAGCGAGAATTTGAATAAGCCTGCAGTCAATTCAAGGACAGAGAGACCATGAACCACGGGTGGCGATGTGTGCATGTGGACTCTAGGGATGTATCTATTATGCGTTTCCTCGGACAATTTCATCTCATCGGAAAACCTGCTTGAAATCAAAATAAGCGAGGTTCATGTTTCCGTTCGTTCCTATGTGCACGGTGAGAACATTCTTTCCCTTGCCCAGGCGAAGCTTGAAGAATTGCGTGACCAGATTCCAGTGGTGCCATTGACGCCAAGCTAGTGGATCCGCGGGATTATATCTGATCGGAGTCATCGCGCCCGATTTCGGCAACGGCTTCGAATCCGCGGTGCTCAGCGGTTTCGAACGCCGTCTGTTGAACACGGGATACACATCCTTCGTTTCCACTTACCTCTGGTCACCGGAACTTCTCCAGCGGCATGTTGAAACTCTCTAAGACCGCGGGGCAGAGGGCCTGTTGCTGATCAATTCCACCCCTGGCGAATCGCCTGGAATCCCCGCCGTAGCAATCTGTACGGACCGTTCACCCATATGGAGCACGCGGGTTTCCATCGATAATGCCCTGGGCGTTAGGAAGGCTATGAGCCATTTCGTTAGCCTTGGCCATAGAGAGATCGCGTTCATCAAAGGACCTGAGTGGAGTGGCGATACGGAAGAGCGCTGGAGCGCAGTGCTTTCAACATGCAAGACTCTTGGCGTTCGAGTCGACCCTCGACTTACGGTTTAGTTGGAGCTGCTCGAGCCTCCCGGCACACGCCATGCTGAAGAGGGTCTTATCGCCACGCAGCAGTTGCTCCGTCGGGGCAAGGACTTCACCGCGATCGTCGCCTTCAATGACATCTCAGCCTTGGGCGCCATGACTGCGTTACGAGAAGCCGGTCACAAAGTCCCGGAAGACGTTTCGGTCATGGGGTTCGACGACATCGAGTTCGCAAGCATCGCATACCCGCCGCTGACGACCGTTCGTCAGCCGCTGCACGAGATGGGCGCGACGGCCGCAGAGCTTCTTCTGCGCAAACTGGCCAAGGATGAGGTTATAGAAAACATTCGTGTTCGTCCTGAACTGATCGTACGATCATCCACCGGGCCACCTTCGTTAGCCTCCCCAAAAGGCAAGAGAAATACGTTCAGGATCCCTCGTTGAGCGAGGGTTCTTGTCCGACTCTCGTCGCTCATGGCACGAGCTGACCATAGGATTGTTGTTTTCTCAGTCGCTTGCAGATGAACTGGAGAGAGTGCGGCTGCCAACCGAGTTCACCACTTGTTCCATTCGCATTGCCATCGACAGTGATTCGATAATCCGCCGGAAACGCGACTGCAGAGCCATCGCGCTATCACAGTACAGTACCTGAATTAAATCGTCATATTCGCTGGAATGCACCGGAGAGAGACCGGAAACCACCTTCAGGCCGAGGTGTGTAAGTGTTAGATATTGCCTGTCGCGAGTTCCGGCAGCGAAGATCGCAATACCCTTCCCAGATTCGATTTGGCGTGCGAGCGCAACTGCAAGTGCGCCCGCACCGGCGGCTAGTTCCAGCCCGATTCCAGGAGCAAGACTACTTCCGTTTCGAACGGCTGGATCGACGACCCATCGACCGATTTCGATCACGTGCTCGCGTTTCCTGCCAAAGTTGCGGAGCATTCTGGCGAATCTCTCTGGGCCGAGAAGCGATTCAGTCAGACAAGGGGGCCCGCCCTCTGTGAGCGGATGCACACGAACACACCCGGCGAGTGAGGATCCGTGGTAGGCAAGCACGTGCCAGGCGTGAAGGTCTATCGGGTCCGGATCGTGATAACCGCCGGTGGCACGCTGGAAGCTGGGTCGTCTTCCGTTGTCAAAGAAAACTGCGCCTCGCAACGATCTCGACTCTTCGAGCCACGTGGGAATCGATTCTGAGCTTTCCGGAGCCGAGATTGCAAGGGGAGGTTGAAGTCGCCACGACAGGAACTGGGATGGACGACTAAATGAATTCGTAATCGCGCTGTAGTGACGCTGAGCAAGCGCAACGCAGTCATTCAAGAACTCCGCATACGCGTCGAGTGCAGCGGTGCCTGCTGTCACCAAGGCCGCAAGGCTGTCTGGGGCCGAATCGATCAGCTTGGCCAACTCGCGCTCATTGAAATGCGTGTGGCCGATATCTAAGTCAATGTGTGCTGAAACAAAGCTCAAGCTCGGGAGGATTTCTGGCCCGAAGACTTCAAAGCAGCGGGCCAGGAACAGGCTGCCGTACCGCAAAGGCAGCTGTTCAATCTCATATTCGATTGCAACTTGTGCATAGGGAGTATTGCCGGCGATGTTCCGCTCGTGGACTTCACAATAACTCCGCGCTCCATTGCTCGGTACTTGATTGAGTAAGTCATCTGCATTGATCGATCGCGAGTGCCGCGAATTCCAGTGTTTTACGAGCGAGTGAACGTCAGCAATCATCATCAGATGATGACCAGATTCAGCCTGGGCGTGTTGATTCAGAGCCTTCGCCAACTCTTCAAAGCCAAGCTCGGCGCACCGCGATGCGGCACGACGAATCCAGCCTTCCACCGGCTGAGTCATCTGTGCGCCAATGGCGCAGAAGTACAGTAGAAACAACTCCAGCATTTGCGGGTCGTCATTTGATCGCACGGCATTGAGGGCACGGTTTGCATCAAATCTTTCCCGCACTGCTGCGAGGGAACGGTTGTATTTTTCGAGCGACGAGGTAGCCATCTTGTTCAGTCCATAGGAATCTGGAAGTCATTCCCATTCTCGGGTGAAATACTATTGATTCACTCACAAGGCAGATCGGCAGGGTAATGCTTTTCAGCGCGGTGTTGCGACTACTACGGGCACTTTGTTCTGCCGAATGCCTTATGAGAACGTCTCGCGGGGTCCGCGATGTGCCCTTTGTGTGCCTCTACCGCGGAAGCAACATGGTGTCGATTACGGATTCTGCTACCTGCTGCCCTAGAAGCTTGCCGGCATTATGATCGGTACGGAAATGCTGTCCCGCATAGAGACGGCTCAGCCCCGCTTCTTCCGCTGCCGCGGTGAAAGAAGTGAAGTGACGAGTTACGCCCGCCAACGACTCGGAGGTAACGTCAAATGTGAATCGATCGCCGAAGTATGCTCGCAAAACCTCCGCTCCTGCAAAGCTGATAGCGCTGTGAGCTCCGGGGTAGGACGGATCAGGTGCGGTTTTGGTCGACAAGGGAAGCCAGTTCGGATCCGCTTGTGTACTGGGGTCGTTGTCCTCGCCTGCAAGACGAATGGCCGTCACAGGCCGCCAGAAATTGTAGGTATATTTCGCCTCGAAGAAGCTGATGGTTGTGTCCGCGAGGCTTATGTTCAGCAGAGCGAATAACCTGGCGCTCTGGATAAGGCTAAGATGATGCCCGGTAACGGCGGACTGAGCGATCTCGTTCCAGAAGTCCTGAATGTTGCCGTTCCAGAACTTGCCGATTACGGTCTGGTCAGCAGTGCGCGTTGTGCTTGCGGCGATCCCGAGGCTCTTCACCTCGTTGAAGACGCTCACGTACTCATCGCTCGTCAACGTGGGCGGCGGAGCTGGGCGGAATTCATCGGCACGCGCCAGTGCAAAGAGGGCCACGCCTGGCCATTGGGTGAAATCTGCCGGCGCGAAATTGGGCGGAGTCAGCTGGTAGTCTCCGGGAGCAGTCCCGGCTTTGAACGAAGGAGGAGTGATATCCAATCCGTCCTTAGCGCGAAATGCCACGATTTCCGAGGCGACGGCAGCCCCGACCGCGATGCCACGGGTCTTTTCCGGCCCGTCTGCAATTTGTCCAAGATCCTCCTGGAGTTGGGCATCGAGCATCGACTGAAAATCGGGATAGAGAGCGAGCAGCACGTCGTGGGCGGCCTGGTCTGCCGCCGCAACCGGGGAGGCCGATCGCGGTTCATTTGACTGGCGCACAAGGTACGGACTGAAGCTGGCCGCGATATTGTTCACGGCATCAAACATCGCCACGTGGAGCATGGCGAAGTTACGAGTTGAATGGATGGTGGGAGGCTGTGCGCCGGGGGTGCGAACAATGGTTAGCAGAGTTTTATTCCATTCGACAACCGCATTCGGTGGATCCGCGAGGTCAGTCGTAGACTGGACATTTGATTCAGACGATGACACTGTGACCTGGGCCTGCAGGCTGCCACAGAGGACTGTTAGCGCGAGGAGAAGTCTTGTCTTCATACGTCTTCGCTATTCCTTTCGTATTTGGATTGGAGAATCTTTCCATCACAATGAGCGCGACAACTAAATTAGGAATGGTGATGGAATGCACCCAAAGGTGTGGTGTTCCGCTGGGTTGAGCCGCCGGGGACGAAAACACGCAAAATGCAGACTCTGGAAGTGCGCTTCGGAGAATGGGATTCAGCACCTTGAAGCCGCGATCTAAGCTAACAAGCGGTAAGCTACTTCTCCGAAGCGTTCCTATCACTGCTTGGCGATGGGTCTTCAAGTTTGAGCGCAGACTTGAATCCGCGGATTCCCTCGCCGAGTCCTTTGGCGAGTTCGGGAATCTTCCTGGGCCCAAACACGAGCAAAGCGATTCCCAGGATGATCAGTAGGTGCGTCGGTTGAAACAATCCTTCAAACATCGATTTTCCTCAACGATCAGGGGATGTCCATCATGAATTTAAGATGACGCACGGCGGACGCTTTGAACATGAACCAGCTAAACGTCCGCCAATGCGCGGCAGAGAGAACCTTGGCCATCAGAACCCGCGCACAACCGAGTCGGCCGCGACTGCGAGCTTCATCGAGAGTTCAAAGAATTCGTCGGGTTGGCCAATGAACATTCCATCTGCAACGAAGGCTTTGACCGTGGCTACCGCACCTCCAAGCTGCGTCGACGTGGGCCGGATGACAGAGCACCGCGGGAGTTCCTTGCTGATGAAGTTGCACGGTTCGGGCAGGATCTTGTTGGTCTGCGTGAGTTCTGTGGCAGGATTGTTCAGGTCGGGGAAGGTCAGGCCAGTTACGGGATCGACGACACCGGCCAGAGGCTGCGAGACCGCATTTCCGCCCTTATCGTGCCAAAGCCCGAAGTGGTCAATTTCTACGCCGCCGATGCTCACCAGGATCCGCAACACCGTAGGATCGGTAGCCTTGAATGCGAGTGTCGGATAAAGACTCGCTCCGCCCTGCTCAATGAATGCAAAGTGGAATCCCGCCGTATTGGCGATTGCCTGAATGCGTTGGGCGTCGCGCCCCGTGATGGGAATGCTTGGAATGGTCGGCGGCGGCGTATCTGTGTCGTTTAGCGGAATCGCCGGTTGATTCTTGATGACAAACGGCCCCTTGAATACGGCGCCCAGGTCCGGGTTCTGTCCGCTGCGATAGCGGGTATACCAACTGAGGTCTACGCTGAGGTTCATCAGGTTGGTGATTCGCTTGATCTGTCGTGCCCCGGTCGCCTGGCTGCTGGGCAGGGTCTGAAAGGGCGTCAGATCGAGCGGAACTTCCCCTTTGGATCGAAGAAAAGCGGCCAGAAAGGCTGCATGGCTGAGTTCGTCATCGGTGTTGTCGGTAATATACTGCGGCATGTCCCCGTCAAGGTTCTGGAGGGCCAGGCTGTACGCCGGGTTTCCCCCGATGAACCCCTGAAATTCTTCATCCTTCTGGGCGTCTCCTCCGCCCGAAGGGCCGACTCCGCCAAGCTCTGCATATTGCGTCCATAAATCGCTTTCGACAAGTTCAGCCCACAACGCGAACTGCAGCAGGGCCACATCGCCGGCAGAAAGCCTGCCGCTGCTCGATCTCGATTGCGCTTTGCTTTCGGCAGGCAGCAAAGCCCCGGCAGAGAGTGCTGCCGCGGTCATGCCGATTCCGCTTAAAAACGAACGCCGCTTGACGACGCCCTGCCAGTGACGCTGAACTTCGTCGCTCGTTGAAGATGTTGCATGTGAATTCGTCTCTAACGCTGATCCAGAAGGAAGCCTTTTTTCGCTCATGCACTATGCTCCAATCCATATCCGATGATTGCCGCTCGATCCGGCTATTCTCGTGAACTGGCTGGGGCGGGAAATATTCCCGGCGGGCACAAAACACTTCTGATTCACCCACACTCGAATGAGGAGCGATTCAGCATACGAGGATCGCAGACTACCGGAGGATGCATAATCTATTGCCGCGACAACTTAAGGGTAGCGATCGAGAGATGATCCTGCTCGATGTGTGGTCATTAATTTCCTTGGAATATTTTCCCTCCGCAGCAGTTAGATACAGTGCATCGACCGTGATGACCAAATTGAAGGAGAGGAAAGAAATGGATTTGAAAGCAATTGGAAACTTGCGCGCACTGATCGCCGCCGCAATTGTCGTGTGCGTGGGAGGCAAGTTCGCCATCGCACAGGCCTACCAGCAAACGAATCTCGTCTCCGACATTCAGGGACTCGCTCAGAATCCGCCCAGTGGGCAGGCAGATACCCAACTCCTGAATCCCTGGGGACTTGTCGCGACCCCTACGAGCCCTTGGTGGGTATCGGATAACAACTCGGGCCTATCGACTCTGTACAACGGGCAAGGAGTGCAGCAAGGACTCGTTGTAAATATTCCTTCGCCGACGAGTGGAGTAGGCGGGACACCAACTGGCGTCGTATTCACGGGGGCGTCGGGATTTGCATTTCAGGCGGACGGCAAGACCACGGGAGCCGTTTTCACGTTCGTGACCGAAGATGGAGCAATTGTCGCCTGGGGTCCGGGAATCAATCCTCAAGATCTTTCCGGCGATGCTTTCATCGTTGTGGATAATTCCAATAACCCGACGGCTGCAATGGGGGCGGTCTACAAGGGCGCAACCATTGCGCAGCTAACCACCGGTGGACCTTCTTACATGTATGTGACGAACATCCGTTCGGGGCGCGTCGAGGTCTATGAGGCTAACTTCACGTCAGTTGAGCTTCCTGACCTCGACGGCCATCCTGCGTTCGTTGATCGCGAGATTCCCGAGGGTTTCGCTCCGTTTAATGTACAGGCTATAAATGGCGACCTGTATGTCACGTACGCCCGGCAGAACGCAGCCAAACATGATGATCTCGACTTTCCAGGTTTCGGATTTGTTGACAAGTTCTCGCCGTCCGGCAAGCTCCTCCAGCGGCTGGAGAGCGGGCCTTGGTTGAATGCGCCCTGGGGCGTCGCATTGGCGCCGGCAAACTTCGGCTTCTATAGCAACCACCTCCTCATTGGAAATGCAGGCAGCGGACAGATTGCCGTTTACGACGTCGCCAGTGGCCGATTCGATGGGCTCCTGCGCGATGCCAACGGGCACGCGCTCCAGAACGATCGGTTGTGGGCCCTGCAGTTCGGTAATGATCATGCCGCCGGACCGAGTAACTGGTTGTTCTTTACTGCCGGTATCGGAGACGAGGCGCACGGGCTGTTTGGATTCTTCGCGCCTGCCGATAACAGCGCGCCGGAAGGCAAGTAGTCCACCGTTTGCTATGGAGTGCATGTGCCCGGCTGGTTGCTTTCTACAGCCGATCGGGCACTCTCCCATTTGGACCTATTGGGGATCGTACAAAACGAAACGTTGAACGCGGAGCACCCGCGTGGAGGGGGAGTGCGTGATGAAATTGCTGAAGGTCAGTATGATGCTGTGCGTTCTGATGCTTGGGAAACATCTGTTCGCGCAAGTATCCGGATCGATTTCGGGGATCGTAACCGATTCCACCGGAGCGGTAGTTGTTGGTGCAAAGGTAACGGCAACTAACCAGGCTACGAACTCTGCCAGAAGTGCCGAGACGAATTCTTCTGGCGCTTACTCGATCACCAATCTAGAGCCGGGCCCATACAAAGTAGTCATGGAGAAGCCGGGGTTCAAGACGATCAGTTTTGATGACAATGTGCTGACAGTGGCGCAGGAAATGGTCGTAAATGCCCGGTTGACGGTTGGATCCGTAACGGAAGTTCTGGAGGTGAATGGCGCGGCTACGCCGCAAATCGAAACGGAAACCAGCCAACTCAGCACCGTGGTCGACAGCAAAACCATGAACGATCTCCCGCTGCTCACGCGCAATGCTTACGAACTGGTTCTGTTATCGCCGGGAGTAGTTCAGCCCAATAATGGGAGCTTTGGATTCGCGGTCAATGGGTCTCGCGATCGCAATAACAACTTCCTTCTTGACGGCGTGGATAACAATGATACGTCGGTTCCTGGGCCCGGCAGCGGAATCCTGAGCATCAATCCCGACTCCGCCCAGGAGTTCCGGGTGATTACCAATAATTTCAATCCCGAGTTTGGGCGAAACACTGGCGCCATTATTGACGTGGTCACACGGCAGGGCACAAACAATCTTCACGGAGACGCCTACTGGTTTGGCCGCTACAATGCGCTTGGAGCGCGGGACTATTTCAACCGGGCTCCTACCGCGGCAAATCCTGCGCCCGATCCGCAGAATCCCTACGAGCGCAACGATTTCGGATATTCGGTTGGCGGCCCGATCATCAAGGACCGGACCTTCTTCTTCGTAAATAACGAGTACCAGCGATTTCGAACCACACTCACCTCGACCTCCATTGTTCCCACCGTCGCATACAAATCGGGGCTGTTCACCGCGCCTGACGGGACCGCGGTCGATGTCCGCACCGCGGCCTCACCCGGCAATCTCTCCGGGCTCGGCGTGGATCCGACCATCACCAAGATCCTGAACCTTCTGCCCGCGCCCAATGGAGGTTCTGTCATCCCGGGTGTAACTGGGCTGCTTAACTTCCCGAGTCCAGATAACCTGAACAGTTATACCTGGACCGGCAAGATCGATCACAAAGTCACGTCGAAGCACCAGTTGACCTTGCGCTATGCGTTCGACAGGACAGTGGATTCCAACCCGTTCCATAGCGAAACCGCTCCCGGAATCGATATTGTAGGCTCGCCAGCCTATGCTCACAGTGTACTTGCAGGCTTAACCTCGACGCTGAGCAGCCATATCGTCAACGAATTTCGCTTTGGCTGGAATAAGAACTACGCAGCATTCGATAGTAACTGCGCGGCCATCTTCGATCCGATCACCGGAACCGCGTTTGGCAATGGCCGGGACTTGACTGTTCCAGAAGGCAATCTCGGTGTAGGACCGTTGTCAACACTTGGTTGCAATTCCCTGTTTGACGCCAAAGGACAGGCCAGAGACACGGGAACCACCAGCTACGCGGATGCAGTCACCTGGGTAAGGGGAAATCACACACTCAAATTCGGCGGCGACTTCCGCGACGTGCGCTCGACGAGCAACGACAACTTCAATTCGCGCGATGATCTCGGTTTCAACCGTTTCCAGAATTCAGGAGGAACTAGCCTGGCCTTCGCCCAGGCCACGCCGGACCAGGCCACGCAAGATTTGACCTGGTTCCTGGTAGGCGGCGTCAGCACCCAGTTCCAGGCGCAGTTCTTCAACAAGACCGGCGCCCGACAACCGAACGATACCAAGACGTTCCGCCAACATGAATACGATGTTTTCCTCCAGGACAGTTGGAAGATTCGCAGCAACCTGACCCTAAACTATGGGATGCGCTACCAGTTCAACGGGATCCCATTCGAGACTGGCGGAAACTTCTCGAATCTGTTCCAGAACGCGGACAGCTTCGATACATCGTTCACATTTACCGAGGTGGGCTCGGAAACCGGACACGATGTTTACGCCAACGACTTCGGCAACATTGAGCCGCGAGTTGGATTCGCTTGGGATCCTTTCAAGGATGGCAAGACCTCCATTCGCGGAGCGTATGGAATCTTCCACGATCGCGTCTTCGACAACATATTTGGAAATGCGCGCGGAAATCCGCCCTTTCAGCAGTCGGTATTTAATGCCTTCTCGGGAGCAGATACTCCGGAAACCGTTCCTTTCGCGAACAGCACTCCGCCGGGTTTGACCTTCGTGAACGGGCAGAACCAGGTGGTGACTCTGCTTGATCCGAATCTGAAGAATCCAGCCAGCCAGAACTGGAATTTTGGGATCCAACGCAGATTCGCGGCCAATATCGCACTCGAAGCCGACTACGTGGGAGCGCATGCCACGCACGTCATCCGGTCAGTGGACGCAGTACCTCCCGATCCGGCACTGATCCAGAACGCCATCACTGCGTGCGAAGCCGCAGGCTCGTTTGCCAATGGCGGTTGCGATCCGGGAGATCCGCAGGGAAGAATCAGCGCCGGCGTGCTTTATGGCGGAATTCCCCAGATTGGCGTGCCGGTCTCAATTCGCGAAACCGCCCTCCAGACGGGATTCAATTTTCCGGTATCCAACATCACCCGAACCAATGCTGACGCCCACTATAATGCCCTCCAGGCGAAACTGACGAAGCAACTCTCCCAAGGACTTCAGTTCGGCGCAGCTTACACCTGGTCACATGCAACAGATAATTCCAACGACCCGCTGACTCCGGAGGCCGGCCAGGGAAGCTTCCCCGTCGATTCACGAAATCCGAACCTGACCTTTCGAGGGAACTCCGATAACGACATTCGGCATCGCGGGGTCGTCGATTTCTCGTATGAGTTTCCGTTCGGTACAGGCAAGCATTATTTGAACGGTGGTGTCTTGGGCAAGGCTCTGGAGCAGATTGGAATTTCCGGGATCGTGAGCGCACAAACGGGACATCCCTATTCCGTATTCACGCAGTTGGACAATGGTCGCACGGGAGTGGCGAGCTTTTCCTGGCCCGACATATTGAGCGATCCCAACGTGAATCCCGGTCCGCGGATTCAGAACGCAGGCGTGAAGACGGGTGCGAACCTGAACGCCTTCAGTTCCACATTCCTGGGCCATGTTGGAGACTCGGGCCGGAATCAGTTCTATGGCCCCCACTACACGGATGCCGATGCAGCACTCATGAAGAATGTGCGCATGACGGATCGTTTTCGCATGCAGATCCGCTCAGAAGTCTTCAACGTGTTCAATCATCCGCAATTTCGCCAGCCAGGCAATGTCATTGAGAATCCGGGAACGTTTGGTTTGTCCACTGCGACGCTTACCAGGCCCGATGGAACCACCTCTGCTCGTCAAATTCAGCTGGCGCTAAAACTGAATTTCTAGCCGCGCTGGACACAGTTAGAATCCCAAAACCTGTTGTTCGCAAACAAAGGAGAGAACTGCAATGGATAGATTGGCGCTATTAGCCTTGCTTCGGGCACGTCCGGGCATGGAACGCGCGGTAGAAGCGTTTCTTGTGTCGGCGCGACCGCTCGTGCTTTTGGAAACCGGAACCACTAGTTGGTACGCAGTGAAATTTGATGAGTCACAGTATGGGATCTTCGATACGTTTCCTGATGACGATGGTCGAGAAGCCCACCTCAATGGTCAGATCGCCCGCCTCTTGTTCGCGCGAGCGGAAGAACTATTCGCCGAACCGCCTGTGATTCAGATGCTCGAGATTCTTGTTTCAAAGACGCCGGGTTGCGAATAGACCAGAAGGTTTCGAGGAGCTACGGCTCATTTCGGATCGGCGCTGGTCGCACGAGAAAGTCTTGGTCAATACTCACCTTGGCGGTTGATGAAATCACGCCATAAGGAAAGGCACCAATCAATGGTGCCTTTTTTGTCGTCGAACTCTACTTACGGACTTTAAATGATGGATACCTTAACGGCGGATTCATTGTATCCGGGCCGCGGCACGATTTTCTAAGCTGCCTTGCGGAGGGCCGAATCACGGGCGACGAGTTGCTCTAGGCTCCAGAAAATGGTTTGGACGCCCGCGATCATCTGCAGGCGTCCGATCGAGCTAGTTTGCCGCAATCCCGTTGAATCCGGAATTCGGCGTGATACCGCCGGCAGAACCGTTATTCTTGAGCGTCCCGTTCTCCTGGATCGCGAAGATGCCGATGGTGCCGTTATGAGAATTCATGGTGTAGAGGAATTTCCCATCAGCGCTGACGGTAATATCCAGGTTCGTGGCGCCGGCCGGATTCGCAGCAACGACCGTACCCGGAAGAGCCGACAAGCTTCCATTCGCGCCGATCGCAAACCCCGAGATTGTCGATGATCCGGCGTTGGAGACATATACGAAGCGGCCATCCGGCGTCACCGCATTCCAGCAATTCGCCGCCCCTAAAGTCGGAATGCTGGTGCTAATCGGTTGGAGCGTGCCGCCAGGTAGCACATCATACGATGAGACCGCAGATCCATTGGGGACATTGGATGGCCCAGTCTCGGATACGATCGCCACGCCGTCGGGCGCAAAGGAAACGGAAAATGCGCCCGCCCCGATGCTTGGATTAACGACGATCGGCGATAGTGTGCCGTCATCCAGAATCTTGAACACATCGATGCTGTTCGTCAGGCGCTCAGTTACGGCAACAAACTGACCGTCTGGACTGATGGCGATGGAGGCTGCACCGGCGGTGTTCGTGCTAAGAAAGGCGATCGAGTGATTAATTGGGCGTAGTTGATCCCCTTCAAGATGGAAGCCCACAACGTCACTGCTGCCTCCCGTATTGAGGACGTAAACAAGGTCCCCGTGTTGTGCGATCGCATTGGGTTCGCTGCCGAAAGACGGCACCTTATCGGAACGAGAGAGCGTGGACCCCTCGACCCGAAATACCGAGATTTCGCCGCTTCCGGCATTCACGGCGAAAAGCAATGAGTGGTCTTCACTCAGCGTGAGCGAACCCTGAGACTCGAGAGGATCATTATTTCCTCCGCTCCCGCGGCCGCCGGTGGGAACTCTCTGTGTTTCCCGAAGTGAGCCGTCCACGTTTCGCTGATAAGCGATGACTTCATTCTGGTCGGCGGCGTTGGTCATAACAAATACTGCATGATGGTTAGTTGTGCTGTTGTCTTGTCCACGCACGATCATAGGAACTGCAGCCATGGCCATTGCCATAACAATGGACATGCTCTGAACGTCTTTTCGCATTTATATCCTCCTGGATTTGTGATGGTGTGTGAGCGCGGCCGAAAAGACCGCGTCACGCACAAATGAGACATTCCTCATCGCGATCTGGTTACAACACTTTCACAATGCGACGAAGCGCGATCGGGGCTTATTTGCGACACAAATACAGATATATCGCCCCGCTAACTAATCGCAGCAACCGAGTATGTTAGAGAAGAAAGGTTGCAGTTAATGTACATACGGTCCCGATCAGAGGGACTTTAGGAACGTTAGGAGAGCGTCACGATCATTTGGACTCAGCTCATCGAAGCGCCGCTCGACCTCACTTGCTTCGCCTCTATGGCGCTGAATCGCATCGTCGAGTGACAGAGAATTGAGATCGTGCATAAAACGTGCTTTGGTGCGCAGACCCCAGAGTGGAACGGTTCGTAGCTTGTTAGCCGTATCTTGCGGTCCCACTTGCACAATCCCATCGCCTGTTCCAATGTCATGCAAGAGGAAATCACCGTAAGGATGGATGATCTTGTTTCCCAGGGCTTCTGGAACGGTAAACATCCCTCCGTCAATGACTGTTCCGGCGGGAGCGGTCGTAATCGACGGAACATGGCAGTTGGCGCATCCGACGCGCTCAAAGATGACTTGCCCTTGATGAGCGGACGCGGTTACCGCGAGAACCTGGTCGCGCGGCGGCACCATCGTTCCGCGAATGAATTGGGCGAAGTGGTCAATATCCGCCAATCCCAGGGTGTCGGGCTGATCCTCAGGATCTGTGGTCGTCTTGCAGACCGTGGTCACGTCCTTCGGGCGCAAACGATTGGTAACTCCCATCTCGTTCACGTAAGCGTCGGCGATGAACGAGAGCAAGCTGCTGTGCTGATCTTTCCAGCCGAATCGTCCCACCCTGGTTTGACCCGGCGCTTCAAAAATTGGCGCCTGAACAGCTTCCCCATGAATCATCCCGTCGCTCTCTTCGGGCTGGTGCGCGGCGATGGCTAGCAGCGTGTTATCGTCGATGGCTTCGACGAATCCGTCACCCAGCGTATTCAGCACCGCGCGCAGAGCACGGATGTTTTCCGTTGCCGGGATATGTTCCTGTGCCTGGGGACAAATGGCTCGGTCATTTACGATCGATCGGCCAGAGATGGTGTTCATCCCGTCGTTAATCAGGATCGTCGGGTTGACGAAGTTTCCATTCGCGTCGTTGTGACCCACACGGAGTTCGGTGATCTGACTTGCGCTGCCGGTGTTGGGATTCTCGTGACAACTGACGCATGCGGTTGCATTGTAGACAGGCCCAAGCCCCGTCGCTACCGAATGGTTCAGTTCAAATATCTGCTGATCGAGCGCAAAGCTATCCCCCGGCGGCTCGGCAGTGCCGTTATTTACGCTCTGCGCGCCGTCGAAGCTGGGGGTGTTAAAGCCCGCGGGGGCTTCCTGCGGGGTTGGACTGTCAATGCCGGCGAGCCCGATCGCGGCTCTCACTGCGCCCGCCAGGACGCAGCCGCTTAGAAGAGCTGCAACACGAAGAGACATCGATTTCCTCCTCTTTCTCTGCTGTAATTACTCCTGCAGAGACGTAGCGCCTGATTGTTCTCTTTAACCGGCTGAGCAGGGAATTATTCCAGCTTCGATCGAGATTATCCGGATATTCACGAGGGCCAGAGTGAGATCGGGATGCTTGGGCGGTTCTCTCTTTGTAACTGCTGTCTCACTTATTGGCTTCTTTAAGCAGGCGGGCGACATTCTCGATTCCGGATGGGTCGGCATCGCTGACAAGGACGAACCGGAGCTCTCCCGATCGCCACGTCTCTAATCCAAAAGACGTTCGCCGGTCGATTGCGGTCGACCGATTGAAGTCATGCTCCATTTCCGCGGACTCCTGAAATACCAGGACAGAAATCTTGTGCCGGCGGATGGAAACAATGAGTTGCGCACCGGGTTGCTGATGGAAATACACCAGGCGCCCACCCACAAGCGTGTAGTCGGTTCCGCTGAATTCCGGCAGATTGAAGGTGAAGGGAATCTTCCCTTGAAACCACGGCTTCACGGTATGCCGGTCCGTTGAAACAACGTCCACTTGATTGGTGCTTGCCAAGGCGTTGACATGCAGATCGGCTATTTCAGCGATGGCATCGGACGTTTGCCGATGACCTACCCAAAGAATAGCGAACAACACCATTGCAGCCGCCCCGGCTGCCATTGGCACCCAGGGCAGGACCCAGGTGCGACGTCGAGATCGTGCGACCTGTTTTTGAATGCGTTGGCGAAATTCAGTGCTCGGAACGAAGCGCCCCCGGGCGACGCGAAGGGCGCGCTGCAGCCGGGCTGTATCCGCAATTTGTGCGGAACACGGCGTACAGCCATTCAGATGTTCTCGTATCGCCGCAGATGTCACGAGCGGAAGCTCTCCATCCAGATATGCGTCGAGCATTTCGGAAGCTGAATCACACTGCATATGGCGACCTCCCCGTGGAGTGTACGACCAGTGCCTGCTTCAACAAGTTGCGGGCCCGAGAAAGGCGGGACATTACGGTTCCGATGGGCACGGCGAGCACCTGGGCAATCTCCTTGTACGAGAGCTCTTCTACATCACACAAAAGAACAACCTCGCGATAAATGATAGGCAAATCGGCAATGGCATTAATCACCATTTGGGAATTCTCCACTTGCAGGGCGATGAGCTCCGGCGTGATGTGGTGCGCTGGAACTGCAACGTCGCTTTCTTCATCGTCAATAAAAACAGTGTTCTGCGCCTTCAAACCACTGCGCGAAGTAAGAAATGTGTTCCTTAGAATCCGGTACATCCATGCGCGGAAGTTGGTGCCCTCCTGGAACGACTTGATACCCTTGAGTGCCTTTGCGTACGTCTCCTGGACCAGATCTTCGGCATCAGCCCGATCTCCGGTTAGCCAGTGAGCGAGATTGTAAAGTTGGTCGAAGAGCGGAAGTGCCACGCCTTCGAAAAACTCAGCGTCCATCTTTCCTTCCAACTGATGATGATTCAGGCTGTCCGGCCTATTTTCCGGAGGATGCTCGCAGATACTCGATGATGTCGGCACGCTCGTCTGCCTTCGGAACATGGAAGTCCATATCGTTGTCCGGAACGACAGATTCGGTATTGGCGAGCCATTTGTCCAGTGAGGCCTGATCCCACGTGACCGGTGCCCCCTTGAGACCATCCGAGTACTTGAAGCTCGCAATGCTGCCCGCTTTGCGACCATATACGTTTCTAAGCCGCGGACCTTCCTTATCTGTGTCCAGGGAGTGGCATCCTCCACATCTCTTCTCGAAGATGTCCTTGCCACGTATTGGATCGCCTGCATTCGCTGCATTCACCGAAACAGCTCCTGGAGTGGTAATGACCGCGATGGCAATAACAAGTACAAAGAGGGAAGTCAATACGACTGACATTGTTGTTCTTGCGCGTTTGGCTCTCGCGCACGTGCAATCATGATGTTTCATGGTTTCTGTGTCCTTGAATCGAGAGAACATTGATCTGAACCGTGACTAAGCACCCCGCGCAGGTGTTTACGCTCTGATTTTGCCCAGTCGTATATGAGTTTCTGCTCTTGTGGAGAAAGCCGTGCATGGGGATGAAGCAAGACATAAGCTCGCGGCGGCATCTGTCCGGTGTGGACCTCCGATGCCATTCTCGTGAGCGCATTGATTCTATCTTCGATGTTGTAGAACTGCCATCGAGACATGTCCAGACTTTCGCGGCCCTCATGCACATCGCGGTCAATCATCCACGAGAGCGGCGCCAAATGGCTGTAAAGCGGATAACGCGTATTCTGCGAATGGCAATCCCCGCATTTTGCTTCCAAGTCCGAGCGCACCCGTTCCGGAATCTCGGTACCTTCAAGGACGGGAGCGCCTGGTTGGGCCCCTGCGCGCGGGTTTCCCAAGGGGTGGATGGTTGAGAGAGCGATGCTCGCCGCGAACAGGCATCCCAAAGTCAATTCAAGCTCCGCTCGTTGCATCGCGATGACCTCATTCACCCTGAACTGGCGTGCCCGATAGCGACGAGTCAACCACGGCGAGGTCGTGTTTTTGGGCTACGAAATTCGCATGGGTAATCCCCAGCACGTCGCGCAGTTTTTCCGCGGGTACTTTGAGCGGTCCAGGAGAAGGTGCTTTTCCGGGCGCGGGCTGCGGAAATGCCGTGGACATCGCCGTGTGGAAGGTGACATTGCCTTCGACCTTTTGCATGACCTGGTGAATATGGCCATTCAGGACAGACACTGAACCGAAGCGCCGCAACTGTCCCAGGGCCTGCTCACTGTCCGAGGTTCCCCAGCCCCAATCCGGATAAATAGCCCAGAGAGGGATATGCGCAAAAACCACGATGGGAGTACTGCTTTTCAACCCGCTCAGGTCCTGCTTGAGCCAGTCCAACTGCGTTTGACCCAGCTTTCCCATACCTTCCAGCTGGACAACATTCACCAGTCCGACGAAGTGCACTCCCTTGTGATCGAAGCTGTACCAGCCGTTTCCTTTGCTTCCCTTGCCGTAGCGGTCGAGGTACATCTTGCCGTCGTCGACGGTTGTGTCATGCTCGCCGGGTACATAGAAGACCTGCTTCCGGCTGCCGCCAAGCACCTGTGCGAGAGTGTCGAATTCGGCCGGCTTCGAGCTGTGCGTCAGATCGCCCGTGTGGATGAGAAAATCAGGGGTCGTGGGGCTTGCGCCAATCCTGTCCAGAGCCGCCTGAAGTGTTGCTGTGACGTCTGTGTTGGCCGGCTTGTTGAAGCCAATATGACTGTCACTGATCTGTACAAAGCTGAAGTCTGCCTGACTGGCGGCGTGTCCCGCGCGTCCGAGGGCATGCGAGACGGGGACTCCTCCCACGAAACTCCAAACCATTCCGGTGCCCGCCCATGCCATGCATTTCAGGAACCCACGGCGATCGATTCCATCTGAACTGATGTTCTGCTGCTGTGACTCCTGATGACCCACTGCCGAAACCAACCGGCTCTTTTCACTCTCGTTCACGATCCCTCCTCGTCGATTTCTTCCTTGTTTGAAACCCCGTTTGCTATGAGAACGGCAATCGTCACTTTTTATTCCATTCCCGATGACAATTCGCTGACAATTGTCAGGCTCTATCTGTGGCCGTTTGTCACTCCTCGTCCTCGCTCAATTTCCCAAGGCACTGTCCGCCTCCTCTGCCATTTGTGACAACGTCCTGAGGAATTCGGGCGATTGGCCGACGAAAAGCCCATTTTGGGAGAACTTGTTGATCGTATTCACTGCTCCGCCGAAATGCGTCTCGAGCGGTAACAGTGCCGCACAATCAGTTAGGAATTCGCTGGTGACATCGGGAGGGATCGGGAAATTGAGGCCCGGACGCTCAAAAGGCACGGCAACATTGGCGTTCGTGGTCAATTGCGGGTCGTATCCGTCCATCGGAGAAGCCAGGGTCTCAGACTGGAATGGCGCCCACTGAACAGCATTGCCTGCGAAATCCACCCATTCAAGGAAGTGTGCGATTTCACTACCGCCAATACCGAGCGCCACTTTCAGAACCTTGGCTCGCTTCAGCTTGTGACTAAACGTGGCATACAGGCTCGAAACCAGGTATTCGATATATCCAAAATGAAAGGCCGCCGTGTTTGCGATCGTCTGAACGTGGGAAGGACCCTCAAAGTCGGCATCGCTACGCGGAATGGCCTGACGATTCACCAAGCGGATCGCCTTCAGCGAGGAGCATTGAAAATCAGGGTCCTCTACTCGCCGGTATCGGGCATACCAGGTTGTATCAATGTCCAGGTGCTTGAGATTGGTGAGGCGACCGATCTTCTGGGCCATCGCCGACCAACTGCCTCGCAGGGTCCGGAATCGATCGAAGTCCACGAGATCAGCGCCCTCCGATTCAAGGTAGGCATTGAGATAGGTGGAGTGGCTGATTTCGTCGAGCGTGTTGCTCGTAATGTACGTTGATCCGTCCCCGTCGAGAAACTGCAGTGCAAGCTGGTAGGGATTCTGAGGACCCACGGTGACGCCGCCGAATTCGTCATACTGCTGCCAGAGATCGCTTTCGATCAACTCTATGGCGGCAAAGAATCTCAGGATCGCGACGTCGTGCCTGGTCAGGGCTCCTGTGTCGTAATCCAGCGTCTTCCCGTACGCAGTCTGGCATACGCGCGAAAGCATATTGCCCGCCGTGGCTAAGCTTGCGCGAAGTATTTCGTTTGTCGAAGGATTGGGTCGGTTCGGCAGAGGCTTCATGGGAATACCCCCTTCCAGAATGATTTTTCTCCGGCTCTTCGTCTGAGCCCCGCGCTTCTACATGCGCTGTGTTGGGAACCGGAGGCTGTCATCCTTTATTCCCAAAATCACCGAAATGCGTCTGACAGGAGTTCTCCCTGGAATGTCGGAATAAAGTCTGAAGCGCGTGGTTATCACCTCAGACTGCGCAAAAACCGATCGGCGCCCCTACTCCACTTCGCGCCTGCATCGCGCCCCGACAAATCAACTGGTGGCTCTCGGAGCCTTGATGCCGATCGGCTTTGCAGCGTTCTTCCCCTTGATGCGGAATCGGAAGAAGTTCCTCAAGTTTCTGTTCATGGGCGGCGGAACACTCTCACTCCTATTTGTTCTGGTGTTCCTGGCCGGATGCAGCGGAACCAAAAGCGCAACAAATCCCAATCCGGTAGCGACAGGAACTTCGACGGTAACTGTCACCGCAACTTCCGGATCGCTGACGCACACTTCCACACTGTCACTTACGGTTCAATAAGCCAGACCAAAGTTCGGTTTCCCCGCCGGCCTTCTCGCGCAGTAGTTGTCGCGAGAAGGCCACTTTTTCAGGTTGCTGCAGGGGCGTCCATCTTTAGCCTTATCGAGAACCTTTGTCTCAGTCCTCTTCCATGCATGAATCCCAAGGACATCTTCAGATTGCCCAGGCGGTTGCGCTCATTCCGACTCAGGAGAACTGCTTGAGAGCGCCAGACCGATGGCCGCGTTTGTTACGCCTGCAGTGTTTAGCTCCGCGCTATCGCTCACTTGCCAATCACGCAAAACGAACGCGGAGGTCCAAAGGTCAAAGTTCCGGGCAATGCATCCGCTATCGATTGTGAATCCCGAGACTCCCGACTTAGTGCGGGGAAATGATCTCTGTGCATTCAGTGCCACAGCCAGCGCCGTCCGCTAGTGAATCCTATCCAAGGCCGGTTTTACGACTGGCCGGTCGGATTTGCAGAGGGGCAGCGGCTGGCAGGCTACTGGGAATCGGAGGAGCTGAAGTATGGCGCGACCGACTTTTATCAATTCGCACGACATGACGGTCCACAAGAATCGAACGCAAGGCAACGATGGGCGATCGAAGCTCTCGCCAATGGGAGTGTTTCGCCATGGCGAGACGGCAATTGAGGATCGGGGCCTTCCGCCGGGTCGGGGAAGGCTCACTTCTTAAACACTTGCATCATCAGTTGCGTCTGTACGTTGTTTACCTGCTTCAGTGTCATCTCCAGCGCAGAACGATTCTCATAGGAAGCTTCGTGCAGAATTCCTTCGAGTCGGAAGGAAGTATGGTGCAACAGGGTCTCGGCTAGCTTTAGCTTTTTGCTTTCATCGCCGATGCTCACCTGGAGCTTGAGCGCGTACTGCTGAACCAGTTTGAGTGTTTCCTCGCCGGCAACTGGATCGCCGGTACCAAACTGCAGGCCGGCAATGTCCGCCATGCGGCTTACCAACTCCGCATACAGAAAGCATCGTTCTTGAGGCAGGGCTTGATCCGCCTTCGCCTGGAGCTCAGAAATCGCGATCGCTCGTTGAGGAAGGATCGATGCATGGATCTCGGCACAACCGAGCGGCAGAAGCAAAGCAAGGGCCAGGATGCGCATTTCTCTCCTGCAGTCAGGCAAGATTCAAAGGAATTGATCGCGCTATTGAGCGGTGACACGTCGCTTCGCGGTGAATTCTGACAGGTTATTAGAGTTGGGTGGTTCACTGCCGGCGAATGAGGATGATTTTCAATTCGCCGGCAGGTTTATCGAACGCGGCTAGAAATGCACTTTGAGAGCGAACTGATATTCTCGCGGCGAGTAATTCGGATCCGTCTGGGAAATACTTCCAAACGCCGGATTTCCGAAGCTTGCCCCACTGCTGCCATTGCCGATGTAGAAGTTGGGCGTATTGGAGATATTGAAGCTCTCCGCACGGAACTGCATCTTCACACGCTCGGTAATCGGAAAGTCCTTGAAAATGGACAGATCGACATGTCGAAAGTTGGGCCCGAACAGCGAATTCCGATTGGCGGTGCCAATCGTTCCCAGTGGCTGAGGGGCAAAGGCCGTGACATCAAAGAACTCGGCCTGGCTCTTGTTGTTCAGCCGAGCATCCTTGATCTGATCAGGGCGATCCTGGCCGCCGCTGTTGAGCGGCGTGGCCCTGTTATTGTAGCCATGTTGTTTCCCGTCACTCTCAATCGGGTTATCGGCGCCGCTGCCCGTCTCGGTAATTGTGAAGGGCTTACCGCTCTGCCATGCCGTGATCGCATTTACCTGCCATCCCGCAACGGCGAGTCCTTTGAGACCGGTGAAGTTCTTTCCATATTGAAGGGCATAGTCAAGCGACAGGGCAAAGCGATTCTGGATATCGTTTTCGGCGATTCCGTACTCAATCTGACGAATTCGTGTCGGATCGGCATTGCTCCAGCCCTGGCTGCCACCTTGCTGCGAGAAACCAGTAATATCGCTGAGACCCTTGCCCCAGGTGTAGTTGGCGTCGAATGCCAGTCCTTTGGTAAACCGGCGCTGAAAGGATGTTTGCAGAGCATTGTAATTCGAGATTCCCTCGCTCTGGATGTAGCTGACCCCTGAAAGATTGGGAAGAAGGTTATTCAGAGGACGCGCGGATCCTGCCGGATTGGTAATCGGGTTGAATGGAGCCGGCTGGTTGATGCTGTTGATGGATTCCGGCAAATGCTGGCCGATGTTCCCCACGTAGCCGATAGTGGCCACGTTGGGACCGAACTGTTCCTCGACCTGCAGGTTGAATTGCTGTATCAAGGCCGATCTGAACTTTGGAGCCTCGGCCACAAAGGAAAGAGCCGGAATGGCGGCCAGATTAGCAATGCTGGGGGCGGACGGAGTTGGCAGTCCAACGTCAAAGGTGGTGGGGGCCCCCGTGACTGTCGCGCAGCTTGGATTTTGCGATGCCGGATCGATCCCCTTGGCCTGCTCAATCTGAATCGCCAGGGCCGACTGGCAATTAGGACTGAAGACCGATGTAAATGGAGCGTTCTTCAGGTCGGCATTGGACGTGTAATTGCCCGGAAAGAAGCTCAACCCATACCCTCCGCGCAGGACAAGTTTTGGCATCAGGGACAGCGAAAATCCGAGACGCGGAGCGAAGTTCGAGTAATCGGTCGGAATGTTTGCGTGACCGTCCACCCCATTCACACCAGCCACCTTGAGTGCGGATCCGATATTAGCCGGGGATGACACAAGCGCCTGGGGAAAGTCGAAGTTCGAAATCCGGTTGTGCGCCTCCGTAAACGGAGTAAACACGTCGTAGCGGAAGCCTCCAACGATGGTCAGCTTTGGCAGTATCTTCCAGCTATCCTGCACGAAGCCGCTTGGTTCGTAGCTGCGGTAGTCCGGGGGGCTCAGATCGAAGTTTCGCGTGTCGTTCTGAAACGCGCCAACCAGGGTTGATGCAAGCTGGTTATCCTGCTGGACCGTGAGATCGGCGTTGTTATCGGTCACCAGGCCGAAACCATAAGCACCCGCGGCGGAGGCGCTTTGAACATTGCGAGCCTGCCGGCGCAGAAAACTCGCTCCCGCCTTGATATCGTGATTGCCCTTCGTCCAACTAACCGTGGCGGTGTATTGGTACGTATTGTCGATGTCCTGGAGAGGAACGAATGCTCCGTCTCCGATGTCAGAAAAGGGACCGACAGATACCGGGGTGAGAGAGTTGGCGAATGGACTGAAGGAGACTTTGGTCGCTGGAAAGCCCACCGTGTTATCCGCATTCACGCCATAGTTAAGGGGAAGGGAAAGGTTATTGATGCGGGTGAACCCTGCCTTCAGGTCCAGCACGAGTGCAGGCGTAAAGATATGCGTGTAACCCAATGCATATTGCTGAGCCACGTCCGATGCCGGGCCATCGAAGTCGAATCTTCCGCCGCTGATCTGAAGACCATTCACCGTCCCCAGGCCCGGAGGCGTGAAAGTGTTTACCGTGTTGTAGGAAAAACGCCCGAAGAGCAGGTTTCGATCGTCGAGTCTGTGATCGACGCGCGCGTCATAGGTATTGCCGAACTGAGTTTTGTTGGGGCTGATTGTGAAGTTATTGGCCAGCTGGCCGACTGAGCCCGTGTTGGGCGCGGGGAAGAGTTTCAGGTAATTCAACGCGATCGGATCAATAGGGAACCCCGCCGTGCCATTCGCCGCTGACAGCAGATCCTGGGGACTTGCGCCTCCAACGCTATTAATGGCGTTGTACTCCGAGAGGGTGGGCACAGTCTTCACATCTGTAACACCGGAAACAGTGCGTAGTCCTTCATAGTCAAAATAGAAAAATGTCTTGTCCTTAAGAACTGGGCCGCCGATGCTGCCACCAAACTGATTCTGCCTCAATTCCGGTTTCGGCCCGTTTGTCTGGAACACATTCCGGGCATCGAAGATATTGTTACGGAAGAACTCATATGCACTGCCATGAAATTGATTGGTTCCGGAACGCGTTACGATATTCACCACGCCGCCAGCCGTCCGGCCAGCCTCCGGCGCATAGCTATTCGTCTGAACTGTGATCTCCTGAATTCCTTCAACGTTGGGTTTGATTCCGATCGACCCGATGATTCGTTCGTTATCGTCAATTCCATCAACTACCCAGTTATTAAGGGTGTCGTCCTGGCCGTTTACAGAAATGCCAGCTGCATTCGTTCGCCGGTCATCAGGTCGCCCGCCGCTGCTGAGTCCATTGCCGGGCCCTTCGTTTGCTCCTGGAACAAGTTGTACCAGTTGTACGAAGTTTCGCCCGTTCAGCGGCAAATCCTGTACGGCCATGGCCGTTACGCTTGAACTCACGGTTGCGCTATCTGCTTGTAACAATGGGGTGCTCGCGGTCACTTCAACAAATGTGGACTCCGATCCCAGTTGGAGATGGGCGTCGGCTCGGGCGCGATCGCCAGCTTCGATAGCAAGGTCCCTGGTAACCCAGGCCTGAAAGCCGCTTGCCTTTACAGTGATGGAATAGTGACCCACTGGAAGCAGGGTGAAGCTGTAGTCGCCGGATCCGTTCGATTGCGTCGAGCGCGTTTCATTGGTATCGAGGTTCTTGAGCGTTACGTTTGCGTTAAGAACAACGGCGCCTGAAGAATCGCTGACCGTTCCGACGATGTCTGCCGTGGTAAGTTGCGCGAACGTCTGCGCAACGGAGGTTATGAAGAGCACCAGTGAAAAAACTGAGATCTTCAACTGGGGAAAGACCCTATGCAGATACTGGCCAAGGCGGGAGTTGTTGATTTGCTTAAAATTGTGCATCATATCCTTTTCCATCGTTGGTGGAGGATTCTGAACACAAGGTACCGGTGTTCCGGCCCTCAACTAGGCGCGGCGGCATGACTTGCCCATGCGGTAGTGGCAGATCCACGCTGATGCCTGGGTGAATCTTCGATCAAGGGAATCCGCTCGTAGGTCCGCTTAGTCCATCGTCAATTCCCGCATAGAAGAGAACCGGGTGGCGGCCATGTTTATTCCGCACAACCGACAAATCAATCCAGAAGTGCTTCTATCGGCGCGAAAACCACCTGGCCCTGACTGGCCAGTTCCAGAGAGGTCAAGCCGGTTACCTCCCCGCCCGCCGTGCCGCTGCCATCGATCCCCTCGAAGCTCTCCGCATTGAATGAAACGACCTCGCATGCAACTGCTGGCGCAAGATCGGTGCTTCTCCTGGGTTCGATGATCCGATGGAGCCGATCGATCGCCGTATTCGCCTGCCAAGACACGCCGCGCCGTGGGTCCAGCTACTTTATGGGACCGCTTGCACATTCTCTCGAGGCAACCGATGACAAGACTTTCAATTTACCGTCTCACTGAATGTCAATGAAAGCATCGCGAACGCAGTTCGAAGCTCAGCCGTAGCCGATCATTCTCAAGCACGAGATGCGACTCCCCTGAAGGGAAACCAAATGGGTCTTTTCAAACGCACAATCGAAGAGCTTCACAAACCGCTCCGGGACGCCGCAAACGAAGCGGCGCCGCACTGCACGCGCAGCACCGGGCTCCGAGCCAATATCGAGACTCTCGCGCGTGATCTGCGGTTCAGTTTGCGTACCCTGGCTCACAATCGCGGCTTTACCACGGTTGCGGTGCTCACGCTGGCGCTGGGTATCGGTGCAAACACGGCGATGTTTAGCGTCGTACAGGGGTTGATTCTCGCGCCTCTGCCCTTTCCGGAGGCCGATCGCGTCGCATTCGTGTGGCAGAACCGGCCGGGAGTTCCCCAGATCGACGCTTCGTATCCGAACTTCGAAGACTGGGAACGCACTTCGCGGTCATTTGATTCCATGGCCGCCTTGGATTTTGACAGCTTCAATCTCACCTCCCCGGGAAACGCCGAACACCTCGTCGGCATTCGCGCATCTTCTGCCTTTCTGGCGACCCTGGGCGTCAGGCCGGTCATCGGTCGGGACCTTAATCCGTCGGAGGACCAGGTAAACGCGACGCCGGTTGTACTGATCAGTAGCCGTATCTGGCAAGAACGTTTCCGGTCAGACCCGCACGTCACCGGAAAACCCCTGCTCCTGGATGGCAAAAGCTTTACTGTCATCGGCGTCCTGCCGTCCGGTTTCCGTTTCCTTGAAGATACGGATGTCATAACGCCTCTGCGTCCGAATATGCCCAACATCTTTGCCCAGCGTTCGGTAGAGGCTATCGCGGTGCTGGCGAGGCTTCGATCCGGAGTGAGTATGGGGCAGGCGGAGGCCGAAATGAACACGATCCAGCAAAGCCTGGATCGCCAGTATCCTGACGCCAACCGCGGCATTGGGATCGCTCTGACATCTCTGAAGCAACAAATCCTGGGCGACGTGAAAGGAACTGTCCTACTCCTTTTTGGAGCGGTGAGTCTGGTGCTGGTCATCGCATGCGTCAACTTTGCAAACCTGCTCTTGGCGCGCTCGACCGCACGTACACGCGAATTTGGCATACGTGCAGCGCTCGGCGCCAGCCGGAAACGCATGGTTCGGCAGCTACTGACCGAAAGTCTCGTTCTCTCGTTCGCGGGCGGAGCCTTGGGAATCGTGTTCGCCGGGTTCGGGCTGCGTGTGCTGCTCGCGGCACTGCCCTCTACTCTCCCGCTCTCAGAAAACATCGGCCTCCACCTGCCAGTGCTCTTGTTTACTTTCCTGACTTCGATATTGGCAGGGGTTCTCTTCGGTCTGCTTCCGGCGCTCCAATCGGCAATGCCCGATACACAAGCCACGATGCAGAAAAATTCGAGGGGGGCGACCATGGGACGCAATGTCCTCCTCAGTCGACTGGTAGTGTTGCAATTTGCGCTTACGCTTGTGCTGATGACGGGCACCGGCTTGCTATTGCGTAGCATTCGCAATCTGGGGCATGTGAACCCGGGGTTCGATACGCGGCACGTCATTTCGTTTCGGGTTGGTTTATCGCCTGCAATGACGAGTAGCCCGGCTGGAACACGCGTCGCATATGAGCAATTGCTAGAGCGAATCCGCCAGGTGCCTGGAGTTGAGGCGGCGGATCTTACCAATATCGTGCCGCTTTCCGGTGAGGACAACGGTGGTCCTTTCTGGATCGGCTCCGCTCAACCAGCCTCGCTCCAGGAAGCTCCCCACGCGCTCTATTTCTGGACAGGGCCCGATTATTTGAAGGCCATGGGGATTCCACTGCTGCAGGGCAGGTTCTTTACGACTGCCGATCAGGTCGGCTCCGCCAAAGTTGTCGTCATCGACAGCGTGCTCGCGCAAACCTTCTTTCCCGGACGGAATCCGGTGGGACAAACCCTCACGGTCGCTCATTGGGGTGCGGCCCGCATCGTCGGGGTCGTGGGTCACGTGCGGCACTGGGGATTGGACGATCCTGGCACCTACAACCCGCGTCAGATATACATTCCCGTGTATCAATTGCCGGATTCGATGGTCGGGGATTTCTTCGGCACTCTCACACTGCTCGTTCGCACACCCCTTCCGCAAGCAGACCTGATGCCTCACATCCGGAATGTCATTTACGCTTCTGCAACCGATCAGCCCGTCTATTCGGTCAAGACGCTTGAGGAGGTTGTGTCGGAATCAATGGCCTCACGAAATCTTCCCATTCTCCTCCTCGGTGCATTTGCCGGGCTCGCTTTGATACTGGCTTCGATCGGCATCTATGGAGTTGTATCCTACTCGGTCATGAGGCGGACAAAGGAGATTGGTATCCGAATGGCCCTCGGAGCAGATCGGCGCCAGATCTTCCGCATGATTATCCGCCAGGCGATTTCGATGGCTGGTATGGGGCTGGGGGTGGGGACTTTGGCCGCGGTTACGCTGGTGCGGCTGGTACCGAGCTTTTCTCACTTGCTATACGGCGTCAGCCATAACGATCCACTCACGATCTTTGGAGTCTCGGCGGTTCTGCTGATCTCAGCCCTGTTCGCCAGTTATGTTCCGGCACGTCGAGCTATGCATACGGAACCATTGGATTCCCTGCGCTGCGAATGACGGGAGACGGCGCAATCCCGAGACAGGATCAGCACTGATTTCGGTGCTCCAACGAGAGCGCAACGTTCGTCCTCGGACTCATGAATGATCTGCATGCCCTATCTACGCCACGCGGTACGCAGCCTGCTCAAAAATCCGTCGTTTGCCGTCCCCACTATCCTGACACTGGCTCTCGGTATCGGAGTAACTTCGGCGATTTTCAGCGTGGTATATGGTGTGCTGTTGAAGCCAATACCCTATCAGCGGCCGGGGCAGATCTGCCTCATTTGGAAATCGGTGCCCAAAAAGAGCCTGGAGAGGGACTGGACCTCCTACCCAACCTACATGGACTGGAAACGGGACGCCACCAGTTTCGAGGATATCGCGGCGTTTCTCCGGCCGGATGGCTCCATTATCAATCTCTCCGAAAATGACAACGTGGAGCAGGTTCAGTCGTCGAAGGTGTCTTCCAACTTCTTTAGCGTGCTCGGAACACCCGCCATGCTGGGTCGTACGTTCCAACCCGCAGACGTCGGAAACGGCGCGCGGCTGGCCGTGCTTAGCTACAAGTTTTGGAGACAGCGGTTCAGTTCCAACCCCGGTGTTATCGGAACGACGTTGCGCATCGACGAGACGCCCTTTCAAGTCATCGGTGTTATGCCGTCGGGTTTTGCATTTCCGGCAAAGGAGTCGCAGTCTTGGTCACCGGCCAGGGAGACGCAGCTTTGGGTGCCCATTGAATCCGATCCCCGGTGGCCGCAGTTCCGGCAATTCCGGATTGCCGACGCATTTGGTGTGGTTGGCAGATTGAAGGCCGGTGTCTCGACGGACCAGGCGCAGGCGGAGATGACGGCGATCGCCTCGAAGCTGGGCAGGCAATACCCCGCCACGGATTTGGATCTCGGAATCCACGTGGTCCCGCTCGCTCTCTACCTGGTAAGTCCGCGCCTCCGTCTGACACTGGTGCTCTTTTTTGCGGCGGTGCTGTTGGTGTTGCTCATTGCCTGCGCTAACGTCGCAGGACTCTTCTTCTCGCGCACCTTCAGTCGCCGTAAAACACTGGCAATCCAATCGGCCCTTGGAGCGCGACGCGCGCACATCCTGGGCCGTGTGTTAGCCGAAGCGACGGTTGCGGCGATGGCGGCAGGCGCGATCGGCGTGGGACTGGCGACGCTGGGGGTGAAGGCTCTGTTAATGATGGCGCCGCCCGATCTTCCCGGGCTCGAGCAGGTCACCGTGAACCGGTACGTTCTGTTCTTCGCGGTGTCGGTGTCGCTCCTTTCGGGATTGGGTTCCGCACTTGGGCCTGCGGTGAAGTTTTCCGCAGCCAATCTGCACACGGAATTGCGAGGGGCAGCAGCCGCGAGCCGCGGCAGCCATCGCCTGCAACAGTTTCTGGTGTTTTTCGAGTGTGCTCTGGCCATGGTACTGCTCACCGCAACCGGGTTGCTTCTGCGCAGTGCGATTCGCCTGCAGCATCAGAGTCTCGGCTTCCGTACCGACCATCTGCTGTCCCTCAACCTCCTCCTGCACGGCCGGAAGTACGACGATGATGCGCAAATCCGCGCGTTCGTCGATGAGGCGATCCGAAGGGTGGACGGTATTCCCGGTGTTCAGTCCGCAGCGATTGGGGCCGTTTTCCTTGGACGCCTGCCAAACTCCCGGCTTCAAGTCGAAGGCCGGGGAGGAGCAAACCCGGTTTTTGACGATGTACCGGCAACGTGGACCTACGTCAGCGAAGATTTCTTCAAAACGCTCAGTATCCCCATCCTGAGCGGAAGAAGCTTTACAGCGTCGGATGGGCCGAATTCGCCTCCGGTGGTGATCGTAAGCCAATCGATGGCACGAAAACTCTGGCCTGGAGAGAATTCAATTGGAAGGCGGTTCAAATACAATGTGCCGGGGTATGTGGCCAAAGACTGGCTTACCGTGGTGGGCGTTGCCGGCGATTCGGCGCGGGACGGCCCCGAAACTCAGCCCGCTCCGGTGATCTACTATCCGGTTCGACAGAAAGTGTGGGACGCATTGGTGCTGATGGTACGCACGGACTCCGATCCTGCAGCGCTTGGAGCGGTGGTGGCGAATCAGATCCATCAGATGGATAAGACAATTCCCCGCACCGAACCCTCCACGGTCGAGCAGCAACTCTGGGAGATGGGATCGCAACGTCGATTTCAAGCCGGACTCTTTGCGCTATTTGCCTTCCTGGCCATGGTTCTCGCCGCCATCGGTATCTACGCTGTTGTCTCATATGCCGTGCGTCAGCGGACGCTTGAGATCGGAATCCGCATGGCGCTCGGCGCACGGCGAGGCACTGTGCTCGGCATGATTTTGCGCCAGTGCCTCACGCCCGTCGTGCTGGGACTGTTTACCGGAGCGATGATGGCTATTGCCTGCAGCCGCGTCCTCGCCGGCTTTCTCTACGAAATTTCCGCGACCGATCCAATCACCTACGTGTGCGTTTGCGGCTTGTTATTGGCGATTGCTGCCGTTGCATCTTTCGTTCCCGCCCACCGTGCGATCATGGTCGATCCGCTGGTGTCGTTGCGATTCGAGTGAGGATAGGGCACACATCTGACGGCCGCCTTCGTACTCTCCCTAAACACGCTACGGATTCGCTTAATTCGAAACATGACGCTAAGCTCTGGATTTTTCCAGAGTTCTGGAATAAGCGTGGGCGGAATCAGTTCTCAAGTTATGCAGATTGCCACTGGGTCCACACGGGCTTAGCAGTCACGCCGGGAGTTAGAGCCAACTCGCAGCAGCCCATTCTCTGGTGGGATTACCGCGCAAGGAATAACTCACCTTCCGGAGACTTCTCTCGAGTTGTCTCCGATCGTGGAAGTCCAAGGCCCAAACACTATAACGACTCTTCTCAGGAGACTCTGATATGCAATCAATCACTGTCCTCGAAGGCGTTCCTGAACCAAATCGCCGGACAGGTAGCCACGCTTCCCGCGGCTGCGGCGATCGCCATACAAAGCAACGGAGAGATTGTGGTGGCCGGAACCCAGGAGGGCCTGGCTTCAAGCTCTTCCAGCCTCTTTCAGATGGGCTACGGAGTCGTTCGCCTGCAAACGAACGGCGCTATTGATACGACGTTTGGAACCAATGGAGGTGCGTTCGTCGGGTTCTCCGGCTTCCCGATGGTGAATGCCTATGCGGTAGCGATTCAATCCAACGGAGATGTCGTGGTCGCCGGAGGCACCGTGCTCTCCACAGCGCTCAACGCTCCGGCGGACTTTGCCCTTGCGCGGTTTACGTCTCAAGGCACTGTGGACACGACGTTCGGCTCCGGTGGCAAAACAACCACGAGCTTCGGCTCTGGCACCACGGCTTTTGTCACATCGCTCGCCATCCAAAGCAACGGCAACCTGATCGCCGCCGGGGTGGACGGGGGCGCAGTTGCGGTTGCACGATATCGCTGATCCACTCAATGAAGTGTCTCGGGTGCAGCGGTGTTCAACCAGGGGCGTAGTATCCAAATGCGCCCCTTTTGCACTCAATCTGTCATCGCCGCGATGCCGTATCTTTTCAATATGAGCTACACGTTTGGTGACAACCGCGAGGCAAGCCGCCGGCTTGGCCGTCTCGCGGAAGTGTATGAACAGGAAACGCGCTCGCTACTGACTTCCGCAGGAGCGGTTGTCGGTGGACGCTTTGAATTGGCTGTCGATCTTGGCTGCGGCCCGGGATGGTCAACACAATTGATCGAGCTAACATTGAACCCGGTGCGCACGGTTGGCCTGGATGCGTCCGAGCGTTTCGTCGCGGAAGCTCGCTCGAATCACCCTCAGCTTGAATTCATCCGGCACGATGTCCTTATAAGTCCGTTTCCGATCCAGAATCCGGATTTTCTCTTTTGCCGTTTTCTGCTGACTCACTTTCCGTCTCCGCGTGCCGCTTTACTGTGTTGGGCTCGGGTATCGAGGTCCAACGCCATTTTCGCCATGCTGGAAACCGAGTGTTTGTATTCGGAACACCCGACTCTCTCCCGCTATTACGAGATGGTCGCCCTGATGCAGAGCCACTATGGCCAGCAACTCAATATTGGAGCTTCACTCGATGCGGTTCTCGATGGAACCGAGTGGACGATAGTACAAAGCGAAAGCGTAACGCTTAAAAAATCGTCGTGCGAAATGGCACAGCTGCATCTTGCGAACATTCGCACCTGGGGTAAGAGCGACTTCGCGATTGCGGCATTTGATCGAGGTGAGTTACATCAAATCGAACATGATCTCGCCTTGATTGCTTCGGGCGCCGAAACAGCGGGTGTGGTCCACAACACAACAAAGCGTGTGATTGCCCAAAGAAATGCCGGGCGCGGCGGCTGCGCGGATGCGTAAATCGTGGCTCCCTGCTCATTCCGGGACCTGCTCGGTGAACGAGCGATCCGGACGTCAATCTCGCGCTGGAGCGAACACGATGAGTCGTGGACGGAGCTTTAGGTTGAAGTATTCCATTCCACCCCTGGTTTTTGTTTTGCTTCAATTGACAGGAGCGGAAACCTCCAAGGATCTCGCACACTTTGAGTACGATCGAAGTGCCTTGTTGAACGTAAAGGAACTTTCGATCCAGGATCGAGGCGGCGTGACTGTTCATGACATTAGGTACGCGAGCCCGCGCGGTGGACTAGTTCCAGCCTACCTCGTCGTACCAGGCGGCAAGGGCAAGTTCGCCGGCATAGTTTGGGGACACTGGATGATGCCGAACTCTCCCACGGCAAACCGGAACGAATTTCTGGAGGAAGCCATCGCACTCGCGCCTGGCGGTGTGGTTTCAGTTCTTATCGATAGTCCGTACGTGCGGCCTGGATTCAAAGAAGACCCGGATCCGTTTAGTTCGCAGGGCCCGGACATGGTTGCGCAACAAGTGGTCGATCTCCGGCGAGCTGCCGACCTGTTGCTGGCACGGGATGACGTCGATCCCAAGAGGATCGGCTATGTCGGGCATAGTTTCGACGCGAACTGCGGCGCCATCCTCGATGCAGTAGACAAGCGTTTTTCAACTTTCGTATTCATGGGCAATCCACAATCGACCCGGGATTTCGTTCTGAACTCGACATCGCCAAACATGGTGGCGTTTCGTAAATCAGTGCCAATCGACAAACTTACCAGCTATCTAGACACGCACGAGTGGGCCGATCCCGGTCCGTACGTCGGCCATCTCGGTCCAGCTCCGGCATTGTTTCAGTACGCGATGCACGATCAATTCGTCGAAGTGTCCGCCTCCAAACATTATTTCGAGATGAGTGCCGGCCCGAAAGAAATCAGATTCTACGACTCCGACCACGCGCTAAATGCAGACGCTCGAAGTGATCGAATCGATTTCCTTTGCAAACACCTTTCGCTCGCCAGCCCTTACCCTGGAATTGTGGACACGATCCCGCAAACGAGGTAAGCAGAGAGACGCTGTGGGAATTTTCTAGTGATTTCCCAGTTTGTTTCTGCGATGGATGATGGTCCTTTTGTGCACTGCACCGACCGAGCCGTCCATTCGCCGATGGCCAGTTGGCAGATCGGATGACTACCAGCAGAGCCGCATCCGGAGCTATCGTTTTGAGCGCTGGGACGGCACGCGATGGGTCGCTATGACGGGAGGTCAAACGCCAGCACCGACGACAATCCTTCGCATTGGGCGCGTCTCTTCGTAGAAGGTCCGGCTACTGTTGGAGAGCAGCAAGGAGATGCCACACGTTGCCGAAATTGGCTTGTACGACGAACCTTTTGAGCGAACCCAGCGGACACCCAACCCTTGATTCATTTCATTGCGGATTTGGAGATTCCGGGAAGGACGCTGCCGCCGGTTATTTTAGATGCGGCGACAATGGTAATTGACGAATTCTCTTCCCCGTAGCAGCAAATATGGCATTCGCAAGCGCAGGCGCAATCACTGAGACTCCAGGCTCTCCCACTCCAGCCGGAGGAGCGCTGCTCTCCACAACGTAGACGTTCGTCTGGTAAGGAGCGCCGTCAATCCGAGCTACGGGATAGTCGTGGAAGTTCGATTGGTTGACTGCGCCGCGACTAACCGTAATTTCACCGTTGAGCGCGATGCTTGTTCCAAAGACTGCTGCGCCCTCGAATTGCTTCCGGATATTGTCCGGATTCACCGCGATGCCGGCGTCGACAACGGTATCCACGCGGGGAATACGGAGATCGCCATTCTCAGCTACCTCAACTTCCACCACAGATGCAACATAAGTGGAGGCATAGCGCTGCGCGGCAATTCCGAGACCACTCCCCTTCGCTAACTTCCTCTTTCCCCATCCCGCCTTTTCCGCTGCCATCTCCGTGACCATCCGCAGACGTCCAATGTCCAAAGGGTAGCCATGTTCGGGAGGAAAGCCCGGAAGGTCAGGGTTGAGAATGCGAGGCGGTCCGAGGAGTTCCAGTAGATACTCAAGGGAGTCATGGCCGGCATGGTGTGCCAATTCACCGATGAAAGATTGCACGGCAAAAGTATGGTAGTTGCTGGCGACCGCCCTCAACCAGCCCAGACGAACGTTCGCCTGTGCGGGCCCCACCTCGACGCGAATGTTCTGAACTTCAAAGGGTACCTCGATCCAATTGCCTTTGAGTTCCCAACCGCCGTATCGTGCTTCTGTATTGAAGGTAGAGCTGATGGGGGGAAAGACGGAACGCCCGAGCCAGGCTGTCGGTTTGCCATGATCGTCCAGTGCCGCCTTCAAGTAGACAGCCGCAACGGGAAGATAGTAATCGAACTTGATATCATCCTCGCGGCTCCACACTACTTTGACGGGCTTTCCAACTCTTTTCGACAGAACTGCGGCTTCGGCCGCGAAGTCAGAAAACGATTTACGGCCGAATCCTCCACCAAGGAGAGTGACGTGACATGTCACGTCCTCTTTTCGAATCCCGACTTGCTGAGCAATGATTTCCTGGACGCCCTGAGGGTTTTGGGTGGGTGCCCAGACAGTGACTTTTCCGTCACGGAAATACGCCAGCGCCACCGGTGGTTCCATGGTGGCATGCGCCAGGTGGGGGGTGTAATATTCAGCTTCGAAAATGCTCCGCCGTGAGGCGAACTCCTCATCCACATCGCCTGCATTGCGCTTCACCTTGCCGGGTTGTCGAACACTCTGCTGCAGTTCCTTCTTGAACTGGGCGGAGTCATATCCGGCATTGGGTCCGTCATCCCATTGCACATGGAGCTTTTTGCGACCTTGGAATGCCGCCCAAGTGTTGTCGGCTAACACCGCCACGCCGCCAAGGGGCTGCGCGCCATGAGGAGGTTTGAATGGCGCCATCAGAACGGTTCCGCGTACCCCGGGCACACGCCGCGCTTCGCTGTCGTCGCACGTTAGGACCTTTCCGCCCAGAACCGGAGGGCGCTCAATTGCCGCATATAACATCCCGTCGACATGAGCGTCCATCCCGTATACGCCTTTGCCAGTGCAGATGTCTTGGAGATCGTAGAGGCCGGCGTCCTTGCCGATATAACGCCAGGCACCTGGAGCCTTGAACTTTACTTCCTCTTTTCTGGGCACAGGCAACTCTGAGGCGGCGCTCGCCAAATCTCCATACGGGCATTGGCGGTGCGTCGGTACGTGGATCACCATGTGGAGGCCGGTCTCACATTCGCTTGACGGCACCGACCATTTTGCGGCCGCGGCGCGGATCAACATCAGGCGCGCGCTGGCACCGACTTCGCGCATGACGTCAAAGAAGCCGCGAATAGAGCTCGATGCGTCTGTTTCCTGAGATCCGAACCGTGCGTCGCCGTCGGCCTGAATAATCTTGACGCGACTCCAGTCAGCATCCAATTCATCCGCCACTACACGTGGCAGGTCCGTGCGGCTCCCGTTCCCCATTTCAGAACGATGCGCGACGATCAGAACCGTCCCATCCTTCTCCAAACCCAGAAACACGCTCGGATGAAAAGCCGCCTGATCTGGCAACGGGCGGGCGTCTGATTCCGCCCGCGCGAGGGCGGGGATGAAGTAAGCACCAAGGATCAAGCCGCTCCCGGAAAAGACGTCACGCAAGAATTGCCTACGGCTGACGTTCTGAATATGGCTCACGGCACCTCCTGTGTCCCGGAAGCGGACTTGATGGCGGCGCGGATACGCTGATAGGTGCCACAACGACAGATATTCCCAGACATCGCATCATTAATGTCTCCGTCGGTTGGCTTTGGCTTGCTCGTAAGCAGGGAGATCGCTTGCATGATTTGTCCAGCCTGGCAGTAACCGCATTGCGGAACATTGAGCTCGATCCAGGCTTTCTGGACTGGATGCAAACCCCCTGAGCCGATCCCCTCGATGGTCGTGATCTCCGCACCTGATACAGTCCCAATGGGAACGACACATGAACGGATCGCCTCGCCGTTCCGATGTACGGTACACGCTCCGCAAAGCGCCATTCCGCATCCGAACTTGGTTCCCGTTAGGCCGAGAATGTCACGCAGATACCAAAGAACAGGCATCGCAGGGTCGCCGTCGAAGGAACGTTCAATTCCATTCACTTTGAGCCTAATCATTCACATCCCAATCGCCGAGCCAAACTGTTGACAACGAGTCTCGGTCATTTTTGCGCCGAGGGGAACTGCGCTCCTCGTTCGCAGAGGCAAGAATTCATGGACGAGTTCGCAGTTTACGCCGCGGGCCCGTAGGTTTGGATCGTTTGGGAGACCAGGGCCGGTTTGCCGATGTCCTCCCGTAGCGTGATTTCGCCGGATGGTACCCATACCTCGCGTCCCCGCGTAGATACAGCAGATCCGTTGAAATTACGGAGCAGGGGAAATGTGGCATCCTTCTCGCCGTCTGTTTACAGGGCCGTCGAGAAAGCCTCGTTTCAAACATCCAGTGGCGGCAGTTTATCGACGGGGCATCCTGCAGTTGTCACAACAGTGTCATTGAATCGTCTCGATCAAACTTCCAGGGGCTGGTCCGATCGATGCACATCTCGGCCACAGACCACGGGGATGCGTTTTCTCTTCGTTGCCGTCATAGCCGTTCTTCTGCTCTTTTGTACCACAGTCCAACTCACTCATGTCCATTTGGACGGTCTGCACATTCGCCGTTGGAAAACAGTTTCAGAGAAGCTGGCGATAGTGCAGTTGACGCTCAAGCCTGGTGCGAGCGTGGCCGAGGTGGCGCGAAAACGAGGTGTGAACGGCCGCCCCTGCAGCAAACATCAGGACCGTTCGGCAACGACAAATGGGTAGCGTTTGCCCGAGCACCTGGCGGATCATCGGCCTTAGCTCCGATGAACTCGTTTCCAATTCGCCGGGGTTGTACCCGTCACACGGCGAAACGTTTTGGTGAAGTGGCTTTGATCGGCAAAGCCGTTCTCTATAGCGATGTCGGTGAGAGAGTCACTGCCGTCCAATAGCATTTCTTGTGATCTCTTCACTCGATTGCGGAGGCACCATTGATATGGCGGAAGCCCCGTCGAAACCTTGAAAGCACGCGCAAATTGGGATTGGGAGAGACCTACCAGTTCGGCGAGTTCGTCCAAGTCAATATCCTCAGGGAGATGTGCTTCGAGGAATTCCAAAACCCGTCTTAATTGCCATCGCGCAAGCCCACTGTTGTCAGCCCGGTTTGAGGCTTGATGAGAAGCAAACAGCGCCGCCAACAGCGCCATAGTAAGACTCTCTCCGTACATCCGATTCTCGGGGAGACTGCTGATACATTCTTCGGCGAGCAACGCAGCGCAGTTCGTCACTCTCTCGTCGTACAGCATCAGTACAGGAGCCGTCGCCTTAGAGTAGTTCAGATCCTCGCCGAGGACCTCCGGCAGCGTATCCAGGTCAAAGTGAAGCCGAAGATCCCGAGTCGACTTGATGCTGTCCGAGTAGCCCCAAATTGACATATCCGCCGGGATGAACACAGAATGCCCGGCGTCATAGCGGCATCGTGGCGTCGGCCGATTCACATTTAGCCGGGGCTCGCAGTACCCGCCGGTCTGGTCGAGCAGGATGGCGACGGTCGTTTGTTTAGAGGATATGTCGTGCCACACTCGACCGGGATTGAGATGCTGGACAACGTGACGAACCGTAATTCCGTTCCAGCACCGCGATTGGTGCTCGACCCTGTTGATGCCATGGGGCGAACGAAATTCAAATGGTTCCGGCCTGTTCATATCGCTCACAAAATGATGCGACAAATCGGAAAAGGTTTCATTTTAGACTAATGATCCGGCCAGACGCCATCCATAGGGTCGCGCCCTTCTCGCCGGCGCGACGCGCCAACGACAAGATTGGAACAAGATTGCGGAGAAGTGACAAGAAGGCGACGGGGAATCTGGTGGATGCTCAAGAGCGCAGGTATAGGCACGTACGACTCACGCAATTGCCGTTCAACGCAATTCAACATCCCTCGGAGTTTCATTCTCATGGCGACAACATCATTAGGGCTCCACTACTACATCAAGGATGGGCACCGGGACACGGTACTTTCAAAGCTCAAAGGAGTAATTGATCTTTGCGCAAAGGAGCCTGAATTCATCAACGCAATCATCTCCGAGTCGCCTGAACGGCCGAACCAGTTCGCCTTGCAGGAATTGTGGCGTGGTACGCGTGCCGATTTCGATGCGGTACAGGGCGTTAAGCCGTATCGCAAAGCATATCTTGCAGACGTGAGCAGTACCTCGAAAAGGTAGAGGTTGAATGGAACGCTCCGATCGCGGAATGGGGTTCGCAGCTGACAGAACTCAACGACGGTTAGAGGCAACAGAAGTATGGCTCTGGCGAGTGGCACAACAGATGTTCGATACGGGCCAACGCGGCGGGACGTTGTGACCGCCCTTGCCGCTACGACACTTTCGATCAGTCCCGTCTCATTATCGGGGTTCATCAACCAACAACGAGAGGGAGACGTCCACATGGCAGAAACAGTCGAAACATTGCTACGCGAAAACGTACATGGAGTCTTTAGCGAACCCGACAGTGAGAAGCGCCATAAGGCCATCGCAAGACTGTGGGCTGAAGATGGTCTGTTCATCGATCACGACGCCCGGTATGAAGGACATTCAGGTGTCGCCCTTGCGGCCGATGGGCTCGCCAAGAAATTTCCCAACTGGGTCTTTACCGAACGGGGCGAAATTCAGGCTTTTCACGGCGTCGGCAAGCTCGATTGGGGATTCGGTCCCCCTGGAGGGGAAGCGGTCATCACTGGCATCGATGTGCTCGTGATAAAGGGTGACAAGATTGGCGCCATTTACACATTCCTCGATCCGCCAAAGAAATAGTCAAGTCAGGACCCTCTTCATCTGCGGACTTGCTTCACGACGAATTGGTGAACGAATGAAAACGACGGCGACGGTTGCACGCATCCTGCTTGGACTTACCTTCCTGATTTTCGGACTGAACGGCTTCTTCCAATTCATCAAGCTCCCGCCGCCGTCCGGAGTTGCTCTCCAATTTATGAGTGCTCTCGTTATTTCGCACGAGAGTGTCGTCATCATGGGCCTACAGGTCCTCGCGGGTGTGCTCCTCCTGTTGAATCGCTTTGTACCGTTGGCACTTTTCGTGCTCGGACCGATTGTGCTGAACATCTTTTTTTTCCACTTTTTCATGGACCCAGGTGGCATCCCGCGAGCGTTATTCGTTCTCGTGCTTTGGGTGCTGGCCGCGCTTGGCTTTCCAGATATGTTCCTGGTGCTATTTCGCGTGAAACCTAGCCAGGCGGAATGAAGATTCCAAAGTTTCGCGGTCACTCCCTTCCTTGGGCGGTGTACGTGACTTCGCATGCACTCATGCGGTCACAGAACTATCTCATTTTGCCGGTGCTTTTGGTTGTAGGGGCCGTCTGTTCCCATGCGCAGACTCCAGACCTGCGGCCGGAACAACCCACCGTCCAGGCAGACCGACCACCGCTGACACCGCTTCCCGCCGAGCAGGACTGGGGCTTTCTGCGCATCCGTTTCCATCTCCAAGGGGATACGCTAGGAATGAGGGAAGTTGAGCGGCCAGCGCCCGTTCCGGAGGCGGTGCCTGATCACGGCTTCAATGCAATATGGACAATTGTGCTCCAGTCATGACAAACAAAAGGACGATTTTGAAGAACGCTTCCTCGATGAGACCGGCGTGCTGTTTGGCTGTTCTTGCTCTGTGCCTGTTTGTTACGGGGGTGCTGGAGGCACAGACACCAGAGCCAACGCCCCTCCATGCCCCACAACCGGGAGTTCGGCCTCCGCTGATTCCTTTTCCAAGGTTTGAAGACTGGAGCTTTCTACTCGATCCGTCTCTGCGAATCGATTGTTACGACAGATTGAAATTCATTCCGCTGAACGACTCTGGGACAAACTACCTGACCTTCGGGCTTGAGAACCGGACCGAGTTTCAGTATCTCAACAACAATGACTGGGGCGCCGGGCCACAAAATGTGACTGGTGATGTTCTTGAACGGCTGATGCCCGATATCGACCTGCGTCTGGGAGATCACGCGCGCGTATTTGTGACTTTGGCCTTCAATGAGTTCACGGGCAAATATCCGCGACCGGGAATCGATAAGGACATCGCCGATGGACATGAAGGTTTCGTCGAGTTCGGTAGCAATCTGCACGATCCGCATCCCGGTTGGGATGTCATTGTCGGGCGCCAGGAAGTCGTGCTCGGAACAGGACGCCTTTTGGATGACAACGAGGGGGTGAATGTAAGAAGCGCCTTCGATGGCGTCCGTGTGGGGTACGACAAACCAAGGGGGCGTATCGATCTGATCGCTGTCAAGCCAGTTGAGATCAACCCAGGCGCCTGGGATGACGCACCTGATCCGAGCATCACTTTGTGGGGTTTGTACGCTTCGAATCTGCGCTGGAGCCAGCGGTTCATGTCTGATGTCTACTTTCTTGACTACGATGCGAAGTCGGCGATGTACGGCAACCAATCCGCACGAGAACAGCGGCGCACAATTGCAGGGCGGTATTTCAATCGCCTGCCGGACGAGTCGCCCAGGGCAGGTTTTGATTACAACATTGAGACTGGGTTCCAGTGGGGCTCTTTCGGGAATCGCTCGATCCGTGCATGGGGCGCTGGAGGGAATATCGGGTGGACGCTTCCAGGTGAGGTGTGGCGGGCGCGTTTCGGTTTGCAGGCCGACGCCCTCAGCGGAGACAAGGGCCAGCCCAATACACTGGGAACATTCAACGCGCTATTTCCGCGAGGAGCTTATTTAGGTCCGAAGTTCGCGCTGATCGGGCCAGCAAATCTGCTGGCTGTTCAGCCGCAATTTTGGTTCCATCCTCTGCAGAACGTGACCGGAGAGATCTGTTGGATCTGGTTCTGGCGCGAAAGCGCAAAAGATGCGCTTTATAGCTTCGAGAACGTGCCACTACGGCCTGCGAACCTTAGTGACGCGCGCTATATCGGAAGCCAACCCAATCTGGAGATTCGTTGGGCGATAAGCGAGCATTTCCTTGCAGCCTTGAATCTCGCCGGTTTCGTTACTGGGACCTTCTTGCAGCAATCCCCTCCGTCCAAAGAAACTGTGTTCGTCAATATTGGTCTTACGTATCGGTTTTGATGATATCGGAGGGGTACCGCCCGAGAACAATGCCCGTAGCGGATAGCCGTGCACGATCGGGAGCGCCTCTCCGTTCGACGCGAACACGGGGATCACCTATCGGTTCTGACTCGCTCAGCCCGTTTGGTTCCAAGAACAGCCGATTTGTTACAAGATGCGATTCGCATCGCCAAAGTAGCCTATCGTCGCAGGTCAGACTGGCTTTTACCTCCTGAGCGTTGTCTCGCGGTGAAAGCGGTACCGCGGTCATCGCTGTGGCGCTGAACTGATGTACTCACGATGTCCGACCGTGCAGGGAGAGACACTGTGAGTTCATTGAAAACCGGCCTGAATGCGCTCCTGACGCCAGAAGAGAGCGTCTTGGTATTGATCGACCATCAACCGTTTCAGTTTGCGAATCTCAACAGCCACGAGCCGACGATGATCGTCAACAACGTCATTGGCTTGGCGAAGACGGCGAAAGCCTTCGGCGTGCCTGTGATCCTGACAACCGTTGTCGGGGCGCGGGGCGGCAAGATTATCAAAGGAATTCAGGATGTCTTTCCCAACACTGAAGTCATCGATCGATCATTCATCAATACATGGCAAGACGAGCGGGTCGTGACCGCGGTCAAGGCCACCAAGCGCAAGAAGTTGGTCCTCGCCTCGTTGTGGACGGAGATGTGCCTTGCAATGCCGGCGATCCAGGCCCAAGGAGAGGGATTTAAGGTCTACGTTGTGACCGATGCTTCGGGGGGAGTCTCGCCTGAAGCGCACGATATGGCGGTGCGCAGAATGGTTCAGGCTGGCATTGTCCCTATCACCTGGATGGCTCTCTTAGGAGAATGGCAGCGTGATTGGGCGCGCGAAGACACTATACCGGCTCTCGCCAATTTGCTTATCGAACATGGTGGCGCCACGGGTGTGGCCTATGCTTGGGAATTGCAACTTTTCGCCGAGAACAAGCAACCAGGATTTTGATTTTGTATGGACTCAGATTGCCAGGCAGGAGAGGGGTTCGATCTCCTGCCTGATTTGTCTCTGGCGCTCCATCTAAGTCCGTTGATAGCCGAGGGTATTAGCAACAGAAAGGAAGGACAACGGAAGCCGACTATAGGTTAACTATTTATCGTGCGCACGCTATGTAGATGTTTTCATGGAGATCGTGAAATATTCGTGCGAACCTACTTGGAGCCCGCAAAGAAGATCGGCTTCACCATCGCCTCAATTTTCGCAGCCATCTCCTCAGCGGGAATGCGATCCGGCGTTTGCAGCCATCGGCGCGCGGCCCCAAAATCGCCCAGGCGGCCGTAGTTCCCAGCAGCGCGGGATCGACACCGGGCTGCGCCGGATGATGCGCAGCACCTTCCAGGAACATACCCTCCACCACCGGGATGATCGAGCCTTCGAGAGGCATCGTCGTCAATTGACTGGGGCAGCCCGTGGTCTCGGCCAGATAATCACAGACGCCGAGAGCAATCGCTCGCAAAGCTCCATCGCAATTTGAGAAGGAAAGCCCGCGACGGGCGATCAGGGCGCGGAAGCGGGTGGCTGTCATGGCCTGGAGGAGGGCGTTCTTGTCTGCGTAATGAAGATAAAATGTCGCCCGATTAAGGGTAGCTTCATCGGCGATCTCCTGCACGGAGATACCGTCGAACTCCTTACGATCCAACAACCTGGCCAGTGCCTCCATCAACATCTGACGGCTGCGCAGGATGCGGGGATCGGTGGCTTCCGCCGCGGATCCGGATTGAAGCGCCTCAACCATTCCCGTCTCCAGATTACGCTCCTTCGTCAATAGATGCTTACGCAACACTCGTCGATTTATTGAATCGACAGTCATCTAGTACTCATCATTTGTCGTATTGGAGGGTTTCTCCGCATGTCCACACTTCTCCACGTCGACTCCAGCCCGCTGTATGGGCGATCCGTTTCGCGCCAACTTACGGGTGCGTTTGTTGACCAATGGAAGTCTTGGCACCTGGATGGAACGGTTATCGACCGCGACCTTAACGCAACCGCGATAACGCCCATCACCGCGGAGTGGGTGGGCGCTGCCTATACGCCGGAAGGGGCGCGCACCCCGCAACAGAAGGAACTGCTAGCGCTTTCGGACACGCTGATCGCCGAACTTGAGCAGGCGGATGAGTACGTCTTCGGAGTGCCGATGCATAACTTCGGGGTGCCCTCGGTGCTCAAGCTTTGGATCGATCAGATTTCCCGCGTGGGAAGAACTTTTTCCTATGCGGATGGAACCCCGAAAGGATTGCTCACGGGCAAGAAGGCGACGTTCATCATTGCGACTGGCGGCATCTACGATGCGCAGACGCGGATGTCCTCTTTCAACTTTGTCGAACCTTATCTGCGGTCAGTCTTCGGCTTCCTCGGTGTGACAGATGCGACTTTTCTCACGGCAGGCGGAACCGCTGCACTCAACCAAGGGCTGGACCGCGATGCGTTTCTCGCCCCGCACCTTCAAGTCGTGCAATCGCACGCGCAGGCAATCTAAAGGAGACGAACATGAAAACAGTTTCTATCATCGCGCGCTATTTGCTTGGGCTGATCTTTACAGTCTTCGGCCTGAACGGCTTTCTCAACTTCATCCATCAGCCACCGCCGACGAACCCGCTTGCGATTCAGTTCTTCGTCGCCATCAGTGCGTCACATTTTGCCGCGTTCTTCTTCGCGGTGCAGTTGATTGGAGGGCTGCTTTTGCTTTCGGGCTTCTTTGTACCGCTAGCGCTTACGGTGCTTGCGGCAGAGCTGTACAACATCCTCGCGTTTCATCTGACGCTTGCGCCGGCGAGCATTGCTCCGGCACTGGTAGCATCTGTGCTCTGGATCCTGGTCTTTCTGCAATATCGCGCCAGCTTCAAGGATGTTCTAGCCGTAAAGCCTGCGGTGCAGGAATAGTCTGCTTCCTATTGGCTTGGGCAAGACCGTGAGGGTGTTAGGTTCACCTGGAAATAGCTGAAACTCTTAACCGACATGGCAGACTTGGATTACATGAAGAGAATTGGGTTCCTCTCATTCGGTCATTGGACACCTTCGCCGCAGTCACGAACGCGGTCGGCGTCTGACGCGCTCGTGCAGTCGATTGACCTTGCCATGGAAGCCGAGCGCCTGGGAATGGACGGAGCCTACTTTCGAGTTCATCATTTCGCGCAGCAACTGGCATCACCATTTCCATTGCTCGCGGCGGTTGGGGCCAAAACGCGGAAAATTGAAATTGGCACCGCAGTGATCGACATGCGGTATGAGAATCCCCACTACATGGCGGAGGACGCTGGCGCTGCGGATCTCATCGCCGGCGGGCGCCTGCAATTGGGTATCAGCCGCGGTTCCCCCGAGCAGGTGATCGATGGTTGGCGCTATTTTGGATACGGCCCGAGTGAAGGCGAAGACGATGCGGAAATGGGACGGCGACATGCAGAAGAGTTTCTCGAGCTACTGCGAGGGAAGGGCTTCGCGCGACCTAACCCGCGTCCGATGTTTCCCAATCCGCCCGGGCTTCTGCGCCTTGAACCGTACTCCGAAGGATTGCATGATCGGATTTGGTGGGGATCTGCTTCTAATGCGACAGCTGCATGGGCCGGGAAGCTGGGAATGAACCTTCAGACCTCAACCCTCAAATTCGACGAGACTGGCGAGCCGCTCCACATTCAACAAGCTGCGCAGATTCGCGCCTTTCGCGCGGCCTGGAAGGAGGCTGGTCATACCCGCACTCCGTGCATTTCCGTTAGCCGCAGCATTTTCGCGTTGGTCGATGACCGCGATCGCGCCTATTTCGGGCGAGACTCTCGGGAAGGGGACAGAATCGGCTACCTTGACGAAAATACACGGGCGATCTTCGGCCGAAGCTACGCTGCTGAGCCGGATGTTCTGATTGAGGAGCTTAGAAAAGACGAGGCGATCGCTGAAGCCGATACTCTCTTGCTTACGGTTCCAAACCAGTTAGGCGTTGCGTATAACGTGCATGTCATCGAGGCAATTCTTACTACGGTCGCTCCAGCGCTCGGTTGGCGCTGAAAAGCCCAATTGTGCGTGCATCAGGCAGCGCCCGTCAGCCATAAGCGGAGTTGGATTCTCACACTCTGAACAGGCCAGCTTCGATTTCGAAATCCGCTCTGGGCCTGACTCGGTGCGACGATGAATCCGATCAACTCTAGGCGAATCTGAGTACTGTTAAGGAGAAGCAGAGATGTTCTTGGCGATATCGATCATATGCGCTGCTGTTCTGCTGGCTGTTGTTCTGGCCAAACGTATGCGAGACCGTCGCGAAATGGAACGGCACACCATTACACCGGAAGCCCTGCAAGCGTTGTTGGCTTCAAACCAGGATGTTCTCATCTTTGATGTTCGCCAGCCTCTGGATTTGTTGGGAGATTCTGTCATCATACCGGGCGCACAGTGGCTCGCACCCGATGAGTGCGAGCGCTTAGCCTGTTGCACTTTAGAAGACCTTATCCCGACTGGCTTTTCGACTGGCTCGTGATCAGCTATGGCCTGCTCTTCATCGGGCAAATCCGCGGTTGGTGGATACCTTATCTTTTCCGACCGGAACCGGAGCGAGCCGCTCGTTATCAAATCATGTTCGGTAAAACGCATTCCTTCTTGCCGCCGCGCAATGGAATGATCCCAAACACTGCGCATATCCTGCTTCATTTGGCGACCGCCGCCACGTTGGTCGTTCTTCTCATGAAGTGAGGACGGCAATCAGTTCACGTCGAAGCTCCCGGTTAGTCGGCAACAACCTTAAAGCATTGGCGAGATCCTGAAGAAAAAGCACTCTATCTCCTGCTATGGGCCTACCCTAGGTGTAGCCGGGAAAGACTACGTGATCACTGCTGCAGAACTGGCGCCCATTCCTCTCGTCGCCTTCCTGGACGAACCCGCGCGCCAAAGACTCGCACAAAAGGCTGCGGATATCCACGTTGAAGACGGTGATTGGGTCATACGCGAAGGCGAGGATCCTCGTTTTTGGTCGTTCTCGAGGGCTTACTCCAGGTAGTGAAAGATATTGTGGGACACGTAGCCGAACGCCACACAAGGCAAGGTAACAATCGCCCTCGGATCCAACCTCAGACGCTTAGCACTGGAAATGGTGAGTCGCGAACCATTGCGTACGTGAGGTCCCGTATTCGGCCATGAGCGCCGGATCGAGGGTGTCTTCCAATCATGAGCACATCGGCATCGGCCCCCCGAGCAACTTCAAGGAGCGCCTTTTTGACTGAACCGACTGCAATGCGAACCGGGAAATTCGAACCGGTGATCCGCTGGAGATCGGCTATGCGCCGGATCGCCTCCCGCTGTTCGACTGACTGGAGTTGCTCTTCAAGATCCATTTCGATCGGCAATTTCGGATCCCCGGCTGGCACAGCGTGAATGATCGAGAGCTTCGCGTTCACGTCTGCCGCTGCCTGGCTGGCAAAGCGGAGCACTCTTTCCGAGTGCGAGCTCAGGCCAATGGCGCAGAGCCACTCCCGGTGCTCCAAAGGTTTCGGAGCGATCGTCTCAGCATGTCTGCTCGTCAATACTGGGCAGTCCGCGTCGTTCAAGACCTTGGCTGTCGTTGAGCCGAGCAACATCCGCCGGAAAATGCCGGCGTGTGTGGGCATGATAATGAGATCGAACCCGCCGTCTCTTGCAATACGAGCGATCTCTGTCGATGCATCCCCTGACTTCAGAATCCTCGGGCACTCCGCCACTGGAAGATCCGCCGCCAGAAACGAATCCAGTCTTTCCCGCCCAATGCCGAGGTGTTCTTCTGAAACCTCCGAAGCGGGTCTCACGTAGAGTTCGAGGCCGTTATAGCTGGCAGGATCGACAACGTGAACCAGTGAAACCCTGGCTCCAAGCAGAGCCGCAGCCCTCTTCACATAGGCAGCCATAGCAACGCAAGACGGCGAAAAGTCCACCGGAAAGAGAATGTTCGAGATCAAAGCCACGTGCACCCTCCTGCTGAAGAAGATTCGCCGTGACCATGCCGCGTCGCAATTTCATGCTTGGACGATCGACATGATGAGATGATCCTTTCGCAGGATGGCGCTGGCGGAGGTGGAGCGTTTTTTTGTGCCGTCGATTGTCTGTGAAGTCGTTGAGCCCTGCAAAGCTGAATCCTCGCAGAGCCGGTTCCGATTCATACGCTGAGGGAGGGTGAACTCTGGCGGCGTGCCAAGTCGGAGAGGAACGCTTCGATCGATTTCATCGTGTGGTTTCTCCAAAACAAAAGAGCCCGCTATTCGCAACCTTGTTGAAGGCGCGATTAGCGGGCTGGATTGGTGGTTAGTTTAGGTTGTCGAGTTCAGCGTTTGGCTGAACAGACACGTCATTCTGTGTTGCTGGCTTTCAGCTCATCCGTAGGTGAATTAACCTCCTTTCATAGGTAGGCGCGCAGAGGCGTCCGGGATCGTTATTGAGCGCCATCACGAGATCAGCGACGCCAGTGCGTCGCGATGCGGACAAACCTTCTGACCCTCTTACTGGAATTGACCGAATGCTGCGCGCTACAGCGTGGCTATTGTTCCGCTCATCGGTCTGGTCGCGCAGTTGGACCTGAAGCGACACACTGCAGCGTGCGCCGTTGGTCCGCCTGATCGTGATCAAGACGCGGTGACGTATCACCCGATGTGTCGATTACGGTCTGTCCGGCTTCCAGGTATGCGCCCCAGCCTGCTCCGGCATCAGTTCGGGAGCTTGTGATGGGGAGAAATCGCAATTCCTTAAGCCACATAGGTCCACGGCTCGCCCTTGCTCCAGCGGCGTAAATCATTTCTCTACGCGCAGGTTGTCAAACTGGACGTGGTCCCATTCCGTTCCCAAACCGAACATGCCGTGCGCATGCGCCGTGTTCTCCAACGTTGAGAGAGACTTGCCATCGACCGCGGCCGTAATCTGCGTTCCTTGGAACCCCAGGTCCAACCGATGCCATTGACGGCGATCGAGCGGCGTTGATCCTGAGGCGAGTGTGACTACGGGCTTCTTGTATTCAGTCGAGAGAAGCTCCCAGTTTCCATCGGGGTGAACACGCAGCACGTATGCGCTTGGCCAGCGGGCTTTATCTTCCCTGAACACATCGGAGGAATCGATGCGGCCCATCACCACGGCGGGCGCGTTCAAATCGAAGTGTGCGTCGGTAGAGATCGTGTAGTCAGTCCATGCCTCATCTCCCGCCAACGTGAATGGGTCCGGTAATGGATCCCACGGGATCGGCTTTTCCGTGATCACCTGCTCGAGGCATTGTCCTTGGCGTCCATGGCATGGATGCACTTCGAAGGCGCCGTCCTGGTCGGAAAGATACTTGGGCGTATGTCCCGGCGAAGTGTTTTCGAAATCATCCGCATAGGGCAAGGGGAAGGGCTTCGGGGTGGGAGGCTGGGCCCTGCCCTTGCCTTGTCCCGTCGTGGTCGTCAAGGTATAGAGCGAGTCGGGATCGAATGTGTATTCGAAGCGGCCGCCTTCCGGCTTCACATCGGCCACATGCTCGAATGTGCGCGCATTGTTCGTCTCCCATACATGGACCTCGGTGCCCGCGAGACCACCAGCTAGGCGGAACCGCACCTTCTGCGGCTTTGTGGCATCGACGGTTTCCAGCACCACGCTCCAGTTTGTCCCGTCAGGCGAACGCAGAGCGACGTAGGTTCCTTTCTCCGGCAGATATCCCGATGACGAATCGAGATATTGCCATCCAGGCTGCGCAAATTGGGTGGTGTGGGCGGTGGCCCAGATGGCGCCCTGTACATCGTAATGACCGGACCACGGAGTATTCGCATACATTAATCCGGAATTGGGAGCGGCCAGAATATCGTAATACGAGGTGATCGGGTTCCATATCTCGGTGGCCGTGATCGTGCCCTCGAGATAATTCCGGTTATAGAGATGGGCAAGGATGCGCCCGCCCGCCGGCCAATCGCGGCTGACAAACGGACCGCCTCCTCCATTGGGCTGGTCCTCGCTGGACCACAGCGGTTTGCCGCTGCGGCGAGCCGTGTCGGTCGTGGTGAGCTTTCCATGCTCCTGCGGGTAATGCACTCCGATTACATCGACGTCGGCGGCCAGTTCAGGGTCCTTCAGAATGTCGTCAGCGATCGCCCATTGGCCGGCGCCTTCGCCCGGATACTCGTCGCAGCACATGATCTTGGTTGTCAGCTGTTCCTGCTTCAGTTTCCGGTGTAGCTCCTTAACGTAAGCCACGTCGTACACCTTCTCGTTCCATATCCCGGTTACACCGATATCCAGGCCGTAATCGCGCTTGGCAGTCTTGACAAAATCGATCACATAATCGGCCATCTTCGGCGTGTAGAGACTCCTGACGGCGGGGTCCGGATTGACCCATCGCGGAGCGCCCCACGGCAGGATCTCGAGCAGGATATGCGGATTGCGCTTGCGCGCCTCGGCCATCAGCCACCATTCATATCCGCGCGTGGAATCGTGGTCCGATGGCGTGCGCATCTGGCTGGGCTCCGAGCCGTCGGTTGAATTCACGTCTGCGCCAATCTCCACCTTCAGATGCTGCAGGGCCGCGCCGTACCCGGGCTTGAACAGAAAATCAAGAATCTGGCTGCGCTCCGGTTCGGGGTAGTCGATCAGCAGGCGCGATGAGGCGCCCGCACTCGCAGCTCCGAGCCCGTCGAACATGCGCCCCTTGCTCGCGCCATCCACGACCACGGTCGCCTCCTGGTCGTGGTCCGCTGCCCGAGCCGCAATCGCCACCAGGGCCGCCACAAGGATGAACACAAGAGCTGTTGGATTAATTGTCGTGAACTGCCTGTACCCTGCCCGCATCGGCTTTCTCCTGCCGGGTTATTAATTCGCTTTCAAGTTGTTCAAGAGTTCTGCCCTTGGTTTCATCCAGCCGATCGACAAATACACCGCGCCGGCCATACAAACCGCTGCATAGGTCCAGAATGTCCCCGCCGCGCCCAGCACCGCATTGAGCAGCGGGAACGTGTACGTGAGCAGGAAGCACGCCGTCCACAGCGCCGTGACACTGATCGCCATGGCGGAGATCCGAATGCGGTTGGGAAAGATCTCGGCGATCAGTACCCATGTAACCGGAGCCAGCGACATGGCATAGCACGCAATCGCCGCCAGCACCAGCACCAGCATCGGTTTTCCCTGGAGGTGCAGGCGGTACAACAGGCCAAGGACCGTGTAGATGAGCACCAGTCCGCAAAGCCCGGTGAGTAGGAGAAACCGCCTGCCGAAACGATCGATGGTAAAGAAGGCGACAAAGGTGAAGATTACGTTGACTGCGCCGGTGACTACGATGTTGAAGAGAATGTCCGACACCTGGTAGCCGGCCGCGGCGAAGACCTCCTGCGCGTAATTGAAGATCACGTTGATGCCGCACCACTGCTGAAGCACCGCCAGGATCACGCCCAGCAACACGATTCTCATCATGGGCGGCGAAAAAAGCTCGGTCAGCTGTGAGCCCGGCCGGGACTCGCTCACCGCCGAGAGGTCCTCGATCACGTGCTGTGCGTAGTCGCGTCCGCCGGGCCGCTCCAGCACCCGCAGCCAGGGTGAGCAGCCGCTTGCGTCCAAAGCGATGGCTCAAGGGCCCCGACGAGATGGCGCCAGGCAGGCATCCAATCAGGGCGCAACTCATCGCCCATCCCTCGAGCGAGGGAGAATCGAGATAGAAGAACCGCTCGTAGAATGGCTTCGCGCCACCAATAACTACCCAGTCATACCCAAACAGCAGTCCGCCCAGCGCGCCGGCCGCAGCCGTCAGCCATAGATACATCTTGCGCACAGAGTTCCGTTCATCGGAATGTCCTGCAGACGTGCCGGCCGATGGGATCATGACGCGGGAAGCACCTCGGGCTCGATTGCTGCCAGTTTAGCTCCTTGTTCGATCCAATCAAGGACCAACGCCGCGGCCCGATGATTGGGGTCCGGCGCGGTTACCTGCCGCAACCCGTCGATCGCCTTGTCTCGCCGGCGCAGCGGTAGTCCGTCCAGGGAGCGGCTGTGTGGTATAAATGCCCGATGCCGATAACCCAGCACACCGATCAGGAGGCAGGACTTCGACACCAGCTCAGCGCCGCTCAGATGGCGATGGTGAGCGTGGGCGGGTCAATCGGAACCGGGCTTCTGCTGGGCTCGGGGGCGGCGATCCAAATTGCCGGCCCAGCGCTGATCTTCACCTATGTCATCGGTGCATTCTTCGCCTGGACAGTGACCTGCGCTTTGGGAGAGCTGGCCAGCGCACATCCCGGACCTGGCTCGTTCGGGCTGTACGCCGACCTATATCTGAATTCCTGGGCGGGATTCGTGGCCCGATACGGCTATTGGTTCGCCCTCGTGGCCGCGGTCGGCGCGGAGCTGGTAGCTGCGTCAACCTACTCCCGATATTGGTTCCCTGCTGTTCCCGGTGTCGTTTGGGTTGTGGTCTACTCGGCACTCCTCCTGCTCATCAACTTGCGCCCCGTCGGGGACTACGGAAGCTTTGAATTCTGGTTCGCGATGGTCAAAGTCGTGACCATCGTAGTCTTCATACTTGCCGGGTCCTCATTGCTGCTGGCCGGACGGGTAACGCCGCAGTATGTGAACCACGGAGGTCTCTTTCCGAATGGTCCCCTGTCGCCGCTGCTGGCAGTCTCGTTCGCGTTGTTCAGCTTTCTTGGGTTGGAGATGGTGGCGATTTCATCGGGAGAAGCGCGGGCTACGCGGGAGATCCCTCGCGCGACCAAAATCATGTTTGCGCTGCTGGCATTCCTCTACCTTGGCTCAACCGCGGTGCTGGTCGGTTTCCTGCCCTGGAACCGTGCCGGGGTGACGCAAAGCCCGTTTGTTACCGTCTTCGTAGTCGCTGGAGTTCCGGCAGCATCTACAGTCATGAACTTCGTGGTGCTCTCGGCCGCGCTTTCCGCCGCCAACGCCAACCTCTACGCTGCCAGCCGTATGATGTTTTCCCTGGCGCGGAGCGGCCACGCTGCACCCGCGCTGGGGCGCCTGAACGCTTCCGGTTCGCCACGGTTGGCTCTGCTGGTTTCGGGAATCGGCGTACCTCTGGCGCTGATCAGTGAGCATTGGGCGCCGCGGTCTGCTTTTCTGTGGCTCATTGGCTCATCGCTCTCCGGCGGCATGCTGGCTTGGTGCGTGGCGCTGTCCGCTCACATTTCATTCCGCCGGCGGCTCTCGCCGGCAGATTTGGCCACCCTTGCGATGCGCGCGCCTGGTGGGGCTCTCGTGTCCGCGATTGGGCTCGCGGGAATTCTGCTGGCCGTTGCCTCCACCTGGTGGGTTCCGCAATCGAGAATTACGATTGTCAGCGGCTTGCCCTATCTCGCCATCCTGAGCCTGGCATACTTTGTCATGCGAAAGCGCAGCCGTTCTCGGCAAAACTAGGAGATGCAACTCTTCATGACTGGTGAAACAGCAGACGATTTGCTTGGCTATCGATCCGAGTTTCCCATCCTCGCTGGCACCACCTATCTGATCAGCAACTCGCTGGGCGCCATGCCGCGCCAGGTCTACGACACAATGAAGGGCTACGCCGATACCTGGGCCACTCGCGGAGTGCGTGCCTGGGAAGAGCGCTGGTGGATGCTCGCTGCGGAGGTGGGCAACGAAATTGGCGCTCTCATGAATGCGCCTGAAGGTACGGTCTCGACCCATCAGAACGTGACCACCTGCCAGGCCGTGGTCGCTTCTTGTTTCGATTTCTCAGGCAAACGCAACAAAGTCGTCTATTGCGACCTGAATTTCCCCTCCGTAATGTACTTCTGGGAGGCACAGCGGGCTTACGGTGCGCGGGTCCATATGGTCCGGACAGACGATGGTATTACGGTTCCTACCGAACGACTACTCGATGCGATTGACGAGACAACCTTGCTGGTCCCGGTTTCGCATGTGATTTTCAGGAGTTCCTACATCCAGGATGCGAAGGCGATCATTGACAAGGCTCATCGAGTCGGCGCGCATGTGGTGCTCGATATTTTCCAGTCTTTGGGCAACGTGCCCGTGGACGTGCAAGCGCTCAATGTCGACTTTGCCTGCGGCGGAGTTTTGAAATGGCTTTGCGGCGGCCCGGGTGTGGGTTATTTGTATGTGCGTCCGGACCTGGGCCGAAAGCTGGAACCGAAATTCACCGGCTGGTTCGCACATAAGAATTCGATGGATTTCGAGATCGGGCCTATTCGTTACACCGATCCACCGTTCCGGTTCATGAACGGCACCTCCAATATTCCCGCGCTGGAGGCGGCGCGACCTGGGCTGAAGATCATCGCGGAAGTGGGCATTCAGCGGATTCGCGAGAAGTCAAAAAAGCAGACCGCGCGGCTGATTGAATTGGCCGACCAGCATGGGTGGATTGTGAACTCGCCGCGTGATCCGCAAGAGCGCGGCGGGACGGTGTCGATCAATATGCCGAATTCGCAGGAAGTCTGCCGCGAGTTACTGAAACGCGAGATTCTGGTGGATTGGCGGCCGAAAGCCGGCGTGCGCATGTCGCCGCACTTCTACACCACTGACCGGGAGTTGGAAATGGCAATTGATGCCGTGGAAGAAATTTTGAGGGCCCGGACGGGGGCTGGGCGATAGAGAAATCCGGGCAGAAAGCTACTTCACTGCCCGCTCCGAAAACCCCAGTGATAATCCCGGCGAGCTGTCGCTCATCCTAGTGGATGACAACAGTACCGGCGCACCCCGGACATCCCAGCTTCTCTTGATCGCTGATCACTGACCACGCGGTCCTGCCCTCGCCCGGGAGATAATGGGATTGAGCCTCGGCCGAAAACTGGGCCACTCAGCCAGGATTCCAATTCCCCCGGCAGGAATCTTTCATGAGCGACTCCAACAAACCGTCGATCCACTGGGGCCGGCAAGGCGCGACTCCCGGCGCAAATAAACGTTGGTGGCAGCGCGCATTGAATCCCGGACGGCTACGGGATCTGTGGATGCGAATCTGGCCGGGCCAACGCCGCTTCCCGACGGGAGCCTGGATGCTGGCGGTTTGGGCCATCCTGCTGTGTCTTCCAATTGGAGGCATGATCCTCGGCTACATTCGAAGACCGGCTGCAGGCACCGCGGGGATCAGTTCCAGTTCTCTGCCGGGCAGCTCATCCGATTCCGGCAGTAAAATCCCCAAGCCGATCCCCGGAAGGCCAATGCTTCCGGTCTCGCAGGCGCCCCCGCCCACCACGTCTTTGCCGGCCCCTCCGCCCATTGCGCCGGTGACCCCGCCCACCGTTGCCACGCCGCAAACTCCCGCCGCTCCCATGAGCGCTCCCGCTCTACCGCCGCCGGCGCTCCCGCCGCCTGCGGTTCCGGGTGCTGCCAAAGCGCCCTTTACCCCGGTCAGCTATCCGGCGCGACACGACAAGCATTTCGGTGACGAGTGCTCCGGACAACTCATTCTGAACAGCAACGAGCTTGCGTTCTCGTGTCCAGGCAATCCGGGCGAGGGCATCCAGGTCGCCATCAACCAGATCGATCAGGTCGACGACAACGGAATCCGCCTCATCTCCGGGAGGAAGTACCACTTCACCATTCCCGGCATGTCGAAGAGCGCTGAGAGAACCCTGTTTGCCGACTGGCTCAGCCGCGTCCGCTAGAAAAAACACTCCGTGCCCCATCTTCGCGACTTTTTTCTGTCGCGAGGGTGGGAACCAACCCCCGAAGTGCACCCAACCGAAACGAACCCACCGTGCCCCATCTTCGCGACTTCTTTCTGTCGCGAAGGTGGGAAACCACGAACCCCCATCGCACTACGTTTCAACAGCGCACGATCTTCGGCGAGCGGATTCCCTTGGTCGCGTTGCGCGTATCGATCACCAGTTGCGCCTGCTCCACGATGGCCGGGTAATCGTAGCTGCTGTGATCGGTGACGATCAGGACCGCGTCGTACTGGCCCAGGTTCTCCAGCGGCGTGTTGGTCATGTCCAGGTCGTAGTGTCGGCCCCGGCCCACCCGGGGAAAGTAGGGATCGTTGTACGCCACCGCCGCGCCCTTTTCCCGCAGCAGCTCGATGATGGTCAGCGAAGGCGACTCCCGCAGATCGTCGATGTCGCGCTTGTAGGCCAGGCCGAGAACCAGGATTCTTGACCCCTTGATCGATTTCGAGCGGTTATTCAGCGCGTCCGCCGTCTGCTCGATCACGAAGTACGGCATCTTGATATTCACTTCCCCGGCCAGTTCGATGAACCGGGTGCGGAAGTCATATTCCTTGGCCTTCCACGACAAATAAAACGGATCGATGGGGATGCAGTGGCCGCCCAGCCCCGGACCCGGATAAAACGGATGGAACCCGAACGGCTTGGTGCGCGCCGCGTCGATCACTTCGTGGATATCGATCCCCATGCGCATGCACAGCTGCTTCAACTCGTTCACCAGCGCGATGTTGACGCAGCGATAGATGTTTTCGAGCAGCTTGGTCATCTCCGCAACCGCCGGAGTGCTCACCGGCACAATACGGCGGAAGATAGAGCCATACAGGGCCGACGCCAATTCCACCGCCCCCGGGCCGCATCCGCCGATCACCTTGGGAATATCGTGGCGCGCCACGCTGTCGTTGCCGGGGTCCTCGCGCTCCGGCGAGAAGGCGACATGAAATCCGGCCTGGCCCGTTTCGCGGCTCACCTTGAGCCCGTGCGGATTGCCTCGCTCCAGCAGCGGCGCCACCACATCCTCCGTCGTGCCCGGATACGTGGTGCTTTCCAGCACCACCAACTGACCCTCGTGGATGTGTGGCGCGATGGACTTGACTGTGCCGGTCACATAGCTGAGATCCGGCTCGTGATACTCATCCAGCGGCGTGGGCACGCAGATCATCACCGCATCCATTCCGGCGATCTGGGAATAGTCCGCAGTGGCGCGGAATCCCGACTTCTGCGCCTTTTGAATGCCGACGGGCAGAATGCGCACGATATAGGAACCGCCGGCGTTCAGGGTGCTCACCTTGTCGGCCGCGATATCGAAACCCGTCACCCGGAAGCGCTCGTCGCTGAACAGCAACGCCAGGGGCAGACCGACATATCCCATGCCCACGATCCCGATGCGTGCCTGCCGACTTTCGATTCGCTGTTTCAGGTCTGCGAGTGTGCTGCCTTGTGCGATGGTCATGCCCTTGATTGTAACGGCTGCGGGATCAGGCGCAGTCATACAGCCGCCATGCCTCAGTCCACCCTGTATCCTGTGATTTGCGGCCGGGCGTGTCCCATCCGCACAGTACAAGGAGTAAGGATTGGCTCGATTTCTGGTTACCGGAGCGGCAGGGTTCATCGGGCGCTCCATTGCGGCCGCACTTCTGGCTCGCGGCGAGAGCGTGCGCGGCATCGACAGCTTTATTACCGGCAAGCGGGAAAACCTCGCCGGCCTGGATGCCATGGAGTTCCTGGAGGGCGATCTCGCCAATCCCGCAATCTGCCGCCAGGCCTGCGAAGGCGTCGAGATCGTTTTCCACCAGGCCGCGCTGGCGTCGGTTCCGCGCTCCGTCGCCGACCCCGTGACCACCAACCTGAACTGCGTAGACGCCACTCTCAATCTGCTGGTGGCGGCCAGGGCAGCCGGGGTGCGGCGGGTCATCTATGCCGGGTCATCCTCGGTCTACGGCGACGCCCTCGTCCTTCCCAAAAGGGAAGACATGCTCCCCGATCCCATCTCCCCCTACGCGGTGGCAAAGCTGGCCGGCGAGCACTACATGGGCTGCTTTACTCGCGTCTATGGGCTTGAGACCGTCACCTTGCGCTACTTCAACGTTTTCGGACCGTACCAGGACCCCACCTCCCACTATTCCGGCGTGCTGGCCATTTTCTGCCGCAAGATGCTGGCCGGCGAACAACCCACCATCTACGGCGACGGGCAACAGAGCCGCGACTTCACCTATATCGAAAACGTGGTTCATGCCAATCTTCTCGCCGCCGCCGCGCCCGCCGCGAAAGTCTCCGGCCGGATGATGAATGCCGCCACCGGCTCGCGCATCACCTTGAATGAAACCTTCGCCATCCTCAAGGAACTGACGGGATTCGGCGGCTCCCCCGCATATGGCCCGCCCCGGCAAGGAGACATTCGCGACTCCCTGGCGGATATCGGGCGGGCGCGCGAATTGCTCGGCTACGAGCCCCGGGTGGATTTCCGCGAAGGCCTTCGGCGCATCGTGGAGTGGTACCGCGAGAATTCGTAATCTCGTTCCGATCGCACTCCCACTGAAGTTCCCGCAACGCAGTCGAAGGATCTGCGGTTGCTTTTGGGGTATTCCAACCGTCCGCCACACCTTTCCCTACAACTATTTTCAATAGAGCGTAAAGTTGCCGCTCGGCAGGGTTTTGCCTTTTTTGAGATTCGGACTTAATTCCGCAGGTGCGACTGCCCCAGCAGCTTGCGAAACAGTCCTTGAACTCGCTCGCGCAGGGTAGGCTCGATGCCGCAGGAAAAATAGATCTGCCGTTTCAGCGAGGCCAGCAAATCAATCGCGTGCAGCATGGCGCGGTCTTCAGCGAACCGGCACCCATCGTGCACGAATTCGTCGGCGAGATACTCGGCGGCGTGCCCCAGTTTCTCGAGGCCGCGGCCGGCTTCGGGTGTGATCCGACGCCGAACGCCGGGGCGCTTTCGATTCACCGCATCCTCACGCAGCGGCGCGCTGCAATGCGATGGCCGGCTATTTTCCCCCGCCCAGCCGCTGTCCTTCACAATGAGAGGCTATTCCCGAAAAGGCGTTTGATTCTTTGACATAGCGCAAGTGCAATGCCGGCACCCGGTTGTCGCGGCGAGTCCCACCATTTCTCCCCTCCTGTGACGAGGCTCACGAACTTTCCACCGCACCATGATGGACACTGCTGGGGACTCCGTCGCAGCGATTTTTCCCTCAATCGTCCGTGCCGTAGACCTTTTGTCAGCGAGGGCCCCGGGCCTTGCCTGAAGTTCCCATCATCGATCACGCCGAGTTGCACACCAGGGACGGGCGCCCCTTGTCCAGTGCGGATCGATCCCCGGCAAACACCTCTTTGCGGGCCTTCTTCCACATCATGTTCGTCCGCCGGCGGATGGTTCTGTCCATCCTGGGCGGATTCCTGCTGCTGTGTTTTCTTTATTGCCTGGTCGCGCCGTCGGAGTTCGAGGCCCGCGCGCGGGTAGCTCTGCGCGCCCTTCCCGACTCCTCGCTGAGCCTTGAGCAATCACAGCCCAGAGCCCTGGCCGAAGGCCTGACCGCGCCCTTACAAACCGAAACCGTCGCCGGCGTTTTGCGCAGCGACCGGCTGGCCTGGAAGGTGATCCTCGACGAAAGGCTGTACCGGTCGCCCGCCTTCATGGGCCGCTTTGCCATTCGCTTTCCGGGTTTCCGCCCGGAATCGCCCGACTCCGGCGCCCAGAGCTACCTGCTGGAACGTTTCCAGGACCGGCTCCATGTCGGCACGCTCCCCAGGACCCTGCTGGTCGAGGTTCGATTCCGAACCCGGGATCCCAACTTGTCGGCCGCGGTGGTCAATGCGTTGATTGCCGCCTATGGCCGGCAGCAGACCGACTTGCGGCGCCAGGCGACCGATGAAGCCACCCGCACGCTGGCCGGGCAGCTCCGCAGCCTGAGGGCGCGCGCCGACGAAGACGACCGGAAACTTGCCGCGTTTCAGAAAAAGCATGGCATTCTCATCTCCCCTGAAACCCTGTCGAACGGCTCGCCGGGCGCGGCCCAGCATCTGTCCGCACTGGTGGAAGTGGACGAACTGGGAAAAGAGCTGGCGGCCGCGGATTCCGAACGGCTGCTGCGCGAGGCCGAATATCGCGCCGCCGTCCAGGGAAGTCCCGAAATGGTGCTGGCCTTCGACCCTCGCATGCCCCTTGAGGGCAACGACCTCACCCATGCCTTCCGCCAGATCCACGCCCGCCACAGCGACCTCGAGCAGGAACTGGCCCAGCTCAGCATCGAGCGCGGACCGAATTTCCCCCGCGTGCTCGAGATTCGGCAGCAGTTTCAGGATCTCGACCGACAGTTCGAGGCGCAGAACGCCAGGCTGCGCGACCAACTCCGCAGCGCATGGATGGCCGCCGAGGATCACGAACAACTCGTGCGCAACACTTTGCAGCAGCGCACCGGGGAGGGCCTGAAGGCCAGCGAGGCCGCCACAGCCTACGAGGGGATGCGGCGCGAGGCCGACTCCACCCGCGATCTCTATCTCCGCATGCAGGACAAGGTGGAGGAGGCGGGGCTGGCCGCCGGCGCGCATGGGCCCGATATCTGGGTGGTCGATGAGGCTCGCCCCCCGGCCAGGCCGGCCACGCCCGACATGCCCCTGTATATGGCCATCACCCTGTTTGCCGGATTGTGGATCGCGGTGGGATGCGCCCTGCTGATGGAGTCGATCCGGCCGTTCCAGGCGCGCGCCCTGGTTTTGCTTCTGGCGGTCACGGTTGCGGGAATCGCCGCGCGCGCCCAGGCGCCCACCCCCAGCACCTCCGGCCTGCCCACCGGCGTGGCCCGCATTCCCCAAACCGGCGACAACCGGGCCACTCCCAGCCCCAAAGATGCCCCGGCCGTCTGGACTCCGGGCGCCAACATGGCCGGTCTGCCCGGCGGCGCGATCAATTCCTCCGTTCCCATCGCCGCCCCCATCGCCCCCGGCGACCTGCTCGACATCAGCGAATTCCATACGCCGGAATTCCATTCCAATGTGCGCGTTTCGACCGCCGGCACGGTGAAGCTGCCCTTGATCGACGAGATGCGGCTGGAGGGAATGGACGAGCTCCATGCCGCCCAGGCCATTTCGGCCGCCCTTGTCGAGCGCGGCATCCTGAACCATCCCCAGGTCTCGGTCCTGGTGACTGCCTACGTGGGGCAGGACGTCAGCGTGCTGGGGGAAGTGCTGCGCCCCGGCGTATATCCCTATACGCTCCATCATCGGCTGTTTGACATGATCTCCGTCGCGTCGGGATTGGGTCCGGCGGCCGGCGGGGTGGTGAACATCTACCACCGCACCGATCCCGATACACCCCATCCGGTCGCTCTCGATCCCAACGGCGAACCCGGGCCCGGCCGCAATCCCCAGCTCCTGCCCGGCGATATCGTGCAGATCACGCGCGCCGGTCTCGTCTACGTCGTAGGCGATGTGATTCGTCCCGGTGGATTCATCGTCGACCCCACCCAGGAATTCACCGTGCTGAAGGCGCTTTCGCTGGCCTGGGGGCCGTCGCAGAACGCGTCTCTGGGCAAAGCGCTTCTGATCCGCGAGCAAAAGGGCGGGCGCACCGTAACCCGGCTTGACCTGAAGCGCATGTTGCGCGGGAAGGACCCGGACCAGCCCATTCTCGCCCACGACATCCTCTTTGTGCCCGACTCGGCGGCCAAGAACCTCTTCAACCGCACCATCGAGTCGGCCATCCAGTCCGCGGCCGGCGTCAGCATCTACTCCGCCATGGTCTATTCGCAGAGGTATTAGCCGGTGCGTCGGATTGCGTGGGTTCTCCTTCTGGCGTTCGCCTTCGCGGTTCCCTGGGAATACTCCCTCGACATCGGCGAGCCGCTGGGCAATATCGCCCGCATCGCCGGCCTGCTTTTGCTGCTGGCTGCCGTCCCCGCGATTCTGCTTGAGCCGAGGCTGCGCACACCCGGTCCGGTGCAATGGCTGGCGCTGGCTCTCTTTCTCTGGTTCTGCTGCACGTATTTCTGGACCATCGAAGCGCACGCAACGCTAGCCCGGTTGCGGGGCTATTTCCAGGTCATGATGCCGGTCTGGCTGGTGTGGGAGCTTGCCGAAACTCCCCAAGATTTGCGCGATCTGCTGCGCGCCTACGTGGCCGGCTCCTGGGTCCTCGCGGTGCTCACCTTTGCCGCCCTCGCATCGCCGGAAGGCGCCGGGCAGATCCGATTCGTGGCCGAAGGCCAGGACCCCAACGATGTGGCCCGGTTCCTCGACCTCGGTTTCCCCATGGCGGCCTTGCTGCTTGAAAGCGAATCATCCTGGTCCGGCCGGGTCTTGGCGTTTGGGTATCTGCCGGTGGGGCTTGCCGGAGTGCTGTTGACCGCGTCGCGGGGCGGATTCCTCGCTGCTCTCGTGGCGCTTGCCGGGTGCGCGCTGCTGATGGCTCGCCGCCACGTGCGCGGACTCCTCGCAGGCGCCGTCTCACTGCCGGTCATTGCGGCTGCCTTCTGGTTCCTGGTTCCTCATGAGACCCTGGGGCGCATTGCCACCATTCCCGAACAACTTACGGGCGGAGATTTAAACCAGCGCTTGAATATCTGGCGCGCCGGCTGGCAGGCGTTCGTCCATGCTCCATTCTTCGGAACCGGCGCCGGAACGTTCGTCGATGCGGCGAAGTTGGCGCCCATCGACACCGCCCACAACACGGCACTCGCCATCGCCGTGGAAGGCGGCATCATCGCCCTGATCCTCGCCGCCGCCATCCTGGCGGCCTCTGCGCGATCGGTGTTCGAAACCAGGGGAGCAATGCGTATCGCGCTGGGAACGGCGCTCCTGGTTTGGGTGGTCACATCGCTGGTAGCCTCCGTGGAGGAAAACCGGACCACGTGGCTGCTGATGGCCCTCATCGCCTCCGGCGGGCGCCTGGCCGCGCAGGAGCCGCAATCGGTGGAGCACTGTTTCCCGGGCGCAGCAGGGGAGATCGCTTGACCGCCGGTGTCGCTACCGCGCAGGAGCGCGGTCTCGATCGGCGCATCTTTCGCGCCACCGCGTCGGTGCTCGGGGCCGGTGTCATCGTCAAGCTCGCCGCTACCGGCAAAGAATTCGTCGTTGCCGGCATCTACGGCCGTTCCGATGTCATGGATGCGTTCCTCGCCGCCTTCCTCATTCCCAATCTGCTCGTCAATGTCATCGCAGAATCCATGAACCAGGCGCTGTTGCCCACATTGATCCGGGTGAAAATCCGCCAGGGGCACGCGCGCGCGCAACAACTGCTTTCGAGCTCGATGTTGTGGATGTGCCTGCTGTTGACCGCCGCTTCACTGGTCATGGCGGCAGGAGCCCGGCTTATCTTCCCCCTGATCGGCTCCGGATTTCCCGCCGGCAAACTGGATCTTTCCATCCGCCTGTTTTACGGCCTGCTGCCGGCGGTGCTGCTTACCGGCATTGCGACAAACTGCACCGCCGTCCTCAATGCCTGCGAGCGATTTGCTCTGCCGGCGCTCGCACAGCTTTTCATGCCGGTCACGGTGGTGGCCGTCGCGGTCCTGCTCCAGGGCCGATTTGGCATCTGGGCTCTGGTCTATGCCACCGTCCTGGGGGTGTTCTTGCACGCCGGGATGGTGGCCGGGCTCATGAACGCGCGCGGATTCGCGTTCCGCCTTGGGTGGTACGGCAACAACCAGGCGGCTCGCGAAGTGGCGCGCCAGTACGGGCCGGTTCTGCTCAGTTCGGTCGTGGCTTCGGGCGGCCTGCTGGTCGACCAGGCGATGGCCGCCATGCTGCCCGCCGGCAACGTATCGGCGCTGGTGTTCGCCAATCGGTTCGTCAGCGTGGCCGTCACGTTGATGGCCGGCGCCGTCGCGTCCGCTGTGACTCCCTACTTTTCCATCATGGTCGCCGAACACGACTGGCAGGGATGCCGCCGCACCCTCCGCAGATGGTCGCTTGGGCTCGCCGGCCTTTCCGTTCCCATTGCCATGCTCTTGATCTTTGGTGCGCAACCCCTGGTCCGCATCACCCTGCAGCACGGCGCATTCAAGGCGCACGACACGGCGGTGGTTCGCTCGGTGCTGGTCATGTACGCCATTCAGATTCCGTTCTTCGTGGTCAGCCGCGTCTTCTACCGCTTGATCGTCGCCATGCGGCGGACCGACGTGGTTCTGTACTGCGGGCTGATAAACCTTGCGCTCGACGTCATTCTGAATCTGGTGTTGATGCGCTGGATGGGCGTGGCGGGAATCGCGTTGTCGACTTCCTTGTGGTCCGTATGCACGCTGGCCTTTCTCTGGTACTGGGCGAAGAAATTAATCGCCGCTGCCGACACACATAGGCAGGAGACGCGTGCGTGATTCCCCGGCCGGCCCAGTACCTGCTGCGCTTCGACGATCTTTGCCCCACGATTCCGGCCGCCCGCTGGGAGCAATTCCGCAAGCTGGTCGAGGAGTTCCGGATTCGTCCCATCCTCTCGGTGGTGCCGGATAACCAGGATCGCGACCTGCAGTGCTCCCCGCCCGACCCCTCGTTCTGGGCCGACCTGCGCAGCATGGAAGCCGCGGGAGCAGCCATCGCCGTGCATGGCTACCGGCACCTTTGCTACAGCCGCGGCCAAAGCCTGATGAACCTTCATCGAAAAACGGAGTTTGCCGGAGTCGATTTCAAGTCGCAGCGCGACTGGATTCGGGCCGGATTCGGCATTTTGCGTGGAAAGGGATTAAACCCCCGCCTGTGGGTCGCGCCCCGACACGGTTTTGACCGCAACACGCTTCGCGCCTTGCGCGATATCGGAGTGGAGCACATTTCCGACGGCTTTGCGCGCATTCCATTTCGCCGCTATGGCATTACCTGGATCCCGCAGCAGCTGTGGTCGCCGGTGGCGAAAACGAGTGGACTGTGGACCATCTGCCTTCACCCCAATGCGGCGGACTCCTCTCAGTTTGAGCACCTGCGATCGTTCCTGCAAGACTACGGGGCGCAGTTCACCTCGTTTGATCGTGTGCTGAAGGAATTTTCGGCGCGATCGCTGGGCCTGGGAGAGTTGGTCTACGAGCGCATGGCTCTCTGGCGCGTTGAGTTGCGCTACCGCCGGCGCCGGCATAAGAAGCGTTCCTGATTGCCTCTTTAATCCTGGTGAGTGAGTCGGTCCGTGCCCGGCCTATCTTCTCCCCCAAAGGAGTTATTCAAATCTTATACATTTTCCACGACACTACATTCCTCGATCGCTGACGATCGTCGATAAATATAGCCCGGCGCTCTGGCACCGGGGACGGAGGGACATAGTGTATATACCTAACTCACAAGATCGGATTAAGGTTGCCGGGCGCGAAGGCATCTTCATCGTTATGTCGGTTGACTACGCGCGAGAGTGCGTGAACATTCGCTCGCTCTCTCGCGTCTCGGCAGTTACAATGCACGTACCTTTTTGGGAGCTTCTGCCGGTCGATTGACCGTACGAGGAGGTCGCCGGTTCGCGACCCTCTCAGCGTGAGCGGTTAGGCGTTAGCGCCAGCTACTGGTGTCCGCCGCACAGATGGTCGTTTATGTTTTGAAAGGGCACGACTTCAGTCGTGCCGTAAAACGGCCCAAAATGAGCCGGGCTTTAGCCCCTGAGGGATGCCTCTTCTTCAAATTCAACCCAACTGCGGGGCATTAGTAAATGACCCTATTAGCGGCGGCCTACACTACCATCCTTACGTTCGCCTATCCTGTTCGGCGATGTGAGACGCACCGTGCGGATTAATCCCGGTGTGCCCATCGCGCCGGACGCGCATGCTGCTCCAGCAACTCGCGGTAGATAGCTTCCCATGCATCGAGAATGCTCCCGAGACGGTAGTGCTCGACGACATTGCGCCTGGCCATCTGGCCCAGGGCCGAGCGGACTTCCGCATCCAGGCACATCATCCGTTTCATGGCCCTGCCCAGGGCCAAAGGATCGCCCGCTCGCGCCAGAAATCCCGTCCTTCCATGTACCACGACTTCCCGGCTCCCGGCCACATCTGTGGCCACAGCCGGCAACGCGCAGGCTCCCGCCTCCAGCAGAGTCATGGGCAGCCCTTCCCAGCGTGAAGCCAGCACCAACCCGTCGGCGGCCTGCATCCAGGGGCCGCACTCCTCGCCGAATCCCATTCGCTGCCGCAGATCATTTCGTGCGGCGGCATCGGGCCGCCAGTGATCGACGTCAACCCCATTGGGAACCGCGATGAGCCGTCGCCCGGGTACCATGCGCGCGGATCGCGCGGCTTCCGCGCTCCCTGGCTCACGGCTGAGGTGCGATCCGAAAGCCAGCCGCTGAGGCGATAACCCAACCGCCGGCCCAGGCTTCCGGTGTCCGGCGTATGAATGGTGTCAATCAGCACCGGTACAGGAGCCAGCAGGCGCGACCAGCGCGCCATCCACGCGGCATGGGGAAGATGCGCATGGACAATCTCGGGCCCCTCCTGCCGCAGCCAGTCATGAAATAGCATCCATCCTCGCGGATCGGCAAGGCCCTTGCGCATCTCCAGGCTGAGAAAGTCCATCCCGCCCGCGGCCAGCTCTGCCCTCGCGGCCCTTCCATCTCCCGAGAGCGCCACCAGCGACACGCGCCAGCCACGACTCTGCAGCCCCTGTCCCAGCAGAATGACCTGCCGCTCAGCGCCCGCCAGGCGGTCCACCGTAGGCGCCAGGAATGCGATGTGGTTCATTGGGCTTGCAGGGTCTCGTCGATCAGGCGTTCATAATCCCGGATGGCGCAATCCATGTGGTATCCCCCCATCCACGAGTGGGCGAAGCGCTCGCCCGGCCGCAGCGAATCGAGAGCCGAAAGCAAAGCCCGGGTCAGCGCCCTGGCTGAGACATCGCTCGCCAGCCAGGCGCCGCGTTTGCCTCCCAGCAGGTTCACAACCCCGTCAGAGCAGGGAGATGCCACTAGTGGAAGTCCGCCCGCGGCGGCCTCCAAAAGCGCATTAGGAAGACCGTCGTTACGCGACGGCAGCACGAACACCGTCGCTCCCGGAAACCAGGTTTCCGGCCGGGGAACGTACCCCGCGAAACTGACCGCCGATTCGAGCCGGAGTTCGCGGCGCTTCTCGCGTAGCATCGTGATTTCCGCACCCGTCCCCAGAACCGTCAGGTCCACCGTGGGGAACTTGATTCGCAATGAGGAGAAGGCCTCCAGAAGTAGGTCGAACCCTTTTTCATGGGAGAGCCTGCCGATGGCCAGCAAATGCGGTCCCGGTCCTATCCAGTGACTCTCGGAATCGAGGCGCACGCGGCGGATGGCTTCCGCATCGACAGGATTCGGAAGCACCAGCACCTGGCCGTCCCTGATCCCCGAGCGGGCTTCGAGATCGTCAGCCATCGCCCTGGTCTGGCACACAACCCGGTCGGCAGAGGGATACAAAACCCGGTAAAGCAGGCGGGTATAAGCCGGCAGCCGTCCTGAGTCCAGGTCCGCCGAAACCGTGGCATTCTGGCGGATCACCACTCGCGTTTTGCGTGGGAACAGAGGCCGCAGCAACAGCACCAGGAAGTTCAGATGCGCCATTCCCGATAGGATCAGGTCAGGTTTCAGTCGGCGGACCAGCCGCAGAAGGGAAATTGCCGCCAACCGCACCCGTGGAGCCCCTAACGCATGGATTCTCACCGCTGCAGGCACCCACTCGCAGGCTCGCATCGACTGCGTGATCAGCCCCAGGTGCAACTCATATTTGTGCATCAAGAGACCCCGCGTCAGCAGCGCCGTCACACGCTCCGCGCCGCCTCCGCCAAGGTGCGGAATCAACAGAAGCACTCTGGGACGTTGATCCATGCGAGAGATATGAGCCTAAAAGGACGGGTCATGGTTAATGCGTGACGCCGAGCACACATGCTGGCGTTCGGAATTGATACAGTTCTTAAGATTCCGCTAATCTTCCGCCACCAGGGCGCCCGAGGCCTGCACTGCCGGCATTGATCCCAGTTCGGAATGAAGGCCCGCTCGCCGCGCCTTTCACCGTGGGCGACAGCCGGCCCCTTATCGTTGTCGGCATTACCCATCCCAACACATGCCTGGTCTTAAGCGGGCGGCTTCGCGCCTTGAAGGCCGCCGGTTTTCGGGTGGTATTGATCTCCAGTCCCGGAGCCTGGCTCGATCGAATAGCTCGGGACGAAGCCGTCGAGGCTATTCCGATCCTGATCCGCCGGCGCATCGCACCGCTCGCGGACCTGGTTTCGCTCCTCCGCCTGTGCCGGGTGCTCCAGCGCCTTCAACCCGATGTGACGGAATTCAGCACGCCTAAGGCGGGTCTGCTGGGCAACCTCGCCGCGCGGGTGTGCCGGGTCCCGGTGCGCGTTTACATGCTGCGCGGCTTGCGCCTCGAGACGCTTGTTGGCCTGAAGCGGCTCATCCTGCTCCTGGCCGAGCGGGTTGCGTCGGCTTGCGCCCAGCACGTCGTCTGCAACAGCCGGAGCCTCCGGGCCCAGGCGCTGGCCTTGCGGATCGCCCCCCCGCGTAAGCTGCACCTGATCGGAAGCGGGAGCAGCAGTGGCGTGGATATCGACCGGTTCTCTCCCGGTCCCGGCGAGCTGCGCAACACCCTCGGCATTTCCCGCCACGCTCCGGTAATCGGCTTTGTCGGCAGGTTGACTCGGGACAAGGGGATACCGGAACTCATTGATGCATTTGATGAGGTTTTGAACGTGGTTCCGTCGGCCCGGCTGTTGCTGGTGGGGTGGTTCGACCACTCCGAGGATTCGTTGAGCCCTGCTCTGAGGCAAAGGATCCTCTCCCACCGCCAGATCGTTTTTACCGGGTACGTGGCCGATACGGCGCCCTACTACAAGGCGATGGACCTCATGGTCCTGCCTACCTGGCGGGAAGGGTTTCCGAATGTGGTTCTGGAAGCGGCGGCCAGCGGAATTCCGGTGGTCACCACCATCGCGACCGGCTCGCGCGATGCCGTAATTCCCGAGGTCACGGGTCTGCTGATCCCCGCCGGATATCCGCCCGCCATTGCGGAATCGCTGCTTCGCCTGATCCGCAATCCCGAGGACCGGCTCCGCATGGGCCACGCCGCCCGCGCCTGGGTCATCGACCGCTTCGTCAATGGGCGCGTGATGGGGTTGACCGTGGGTTTCTATCGCCAACTGCTCGATAACCCGGGCATGACGACGGAGGCCGAATTGGCTACCGGTCCGGCCGGGGTTGGAGACTGATTTCCGGCGCCGGTTCGCTTGGCGGAATCTGAAGCGTGTGGGCGGCGGTTTCCGCCGCATCCAGTGCCCGGCCCGGCACAATTCCCAGCCAGAGCGTTGCGCCCACGGTGAAAAACAACGCCGCAATCACCGCGATCCCAAGTTGCGGATATACGAAGCGAACTCCGCTATCCGCCTCCTCCGGAGCCTGCGCGGCGGCAAACGCCAGCCGCAGATAGTAGGCCGAGGCGACACCGGAGTTGAGCAGGCCGATGATGGCCAGCACTACCGCCCCGCCACTCACCGCCGCCGAGAACGAATAGAACTTGCCGAAAAATCCCCCCGTGAACGGAATCCCGACCAGCGAGATCAGGAAGAAAATCAGCAGGCTGCCCAGCAACGGCGAGCGGTGCATGAGCCCGCGGTAATCGCGGATCATCACCAGGCGGTCGTCGTAGCCGCCCGCCAGCGTGACCACCGCGAAGATGCCCGCGTTCATGGCCGCATAGGCTGCCGTATAGAACGCCGCCGCGGCAATGCCCGTGGGTCCGAATCCCGTAAACGCCGCCAGCAGGTAGCCGGCATGCGCAATCGACGAGTAGGCCAGCATGCGCTTGACGTTTTCCTGCCGCAATGCCGCCAGATTGCCGACCGTCATCGAGATGGCGGCCACACCCCACAGCAGCGGCGCCCATACCGATCGCAGGCTGGGGAGCATCTCGTAGAGCACCCGCAACAGCAGCGCGAACGCCGCCACTTTCGGGCCGGTCGACAAGAGCGCCACAACCGGCGAGGGCGCGCCCTCATACACGTCGGGCGTCCACACGTGGAATGGAGCCGCCGATACCTTGAACAGGATTCCCACCAGCATCAGGGCCAGCGCGGCTACGATAAGCCCATGGTTCGGCGATTCAGGTACCTTGCGGGCGATCTCGTAGATCTGCGTCGTCCCGGTGGCGCCAAAGATCAGCGCGATCCCGTACAACAGGAATCCCGTCGCGAACGATCCCAGCAGGAAGTACTTGATGGCCGCTTCCGGGCCCTTGCCCGTGTGTTTGCGGTACCCGGCCAGGATGTAGGTGGAGATGGACGAGATTTCCAAACCGATGAAGACCACCAGCAGTTCGACTGCGCCGGTCATCAGGCACATGCCCATGGCGCCAAAGACAACCAGGGCGTAGTACTCGCCCTGGTGGTGGCTGTCTTCTGGAAGGGTGTCGAGCGACAGCAGCAGGACCACCAGCACCACGGCGCAGATCAGAACGTGGAAGAAGACGGTAAACGGGCTGGTCTCGACCGTGCCGTAAAAACCCGTCCCGGAGGGAAGACCTAGTTGGTAAATGCTCGCCGCGTAAGCCAGCGCCGTGCCCAGCGCAGCCACCACTCCCAGGTATCGGCGTTGCCATCCGTAGGGCAGGGAAGCGTCAATCATCATCACCACCACGCCGGTCACGGTCAGGATGATTTCCGGAAGGATGCGGAGGCTATCGTTATTCATCGATTGGCCCCCGTGATAGAAGGTGCACAAACCTCAGAAGAATTTGCAGTTTTGAAAGGGCACGACTTCAGTCGTGCCGTTAACAGTGCAAAATGAACCGGGGCTTTAGCCCCTGAGGGAAGGTCGCGTTGCACAATCGGTCCAGGCTCTGATGTCCCCGAATCGGATTGCGCCTGTCGACTCATCCCATACGGCGCGGAACTCTTCTCGATTGCCCGCAGCCAGTAATTCGGCGCCACTCCCATCGCCAGCATCAGTACCGCCAGCGCCGCCAGCACCGCAATCTCATGGAACTGGAGATCGTTCACCGGGCGCGACTCGGCCATACCGCTCTCCGGCCCGTAAAACAGCCGCTGCACCAGCCATAACATGTAACTCGCGCCCAGAATCACGGTCACCGTGGCGGCGATGGCCCATCCCCGGCTGACCGAGGTGAACGTACTCGAAAACACGAGGAATTCGCCCACAAATCCGTTGAACAGCGGCAGCCCGATCAGCGCCAGCGACGTGATCACAAAGAACGTTGCCGTGCGCGGAAGCTTCGCTGCCACCCCGCCATAACTCGCGATCTGGCTGGTGCCATAGCGTGTCTCCAGCACGCCCAGCAGCACGAACAGCGCGCCCTCCATGACCCCCTGGCTCACCATCAGGAATACGGCTCCGTCGCGGCCGATCAGGTTGAATCCGTAAACTCCCAGCGTGGTCACGCCGAAGTGGCCCAGCGTGGCGAACGCAATTAGCCTCCAGAAATCGCGCTGCACCAGCGCCAGGCAGGCGCCGTACAGGATGCCGATCACCGCCAGCGCGATCACCACCGGCGCAATGGCCCGCGCCTGCTGCGGAAACAGCGCTACGTGGAACCGCAGCATGGAGTAGAGCCCCAGCTTGCCCGCCACCACCATGGCCAATGCCACCGGCGCTTCGCTGAACGTCTCCGCCAGCCATCCGTGCAGCGGAAAGACCGGCACCTTCACCGCAAACGCAAACAGGAACGCCAGGGCGCACCAGAACAGAGCATTCACCGGGATGACGCCCGACGCGATGTCGTATTGCAACTGCTCGAAGTTGAACGTGCCGGTGTGCGCATAGATATAAAGGATCGCGACCAGTAGCGGCGCCGAGGGAATGAACGTAAACAGAAAAAATCTTCCTGCGGCGTGCGGTCCGTCCTTGCGCCCATACATCGCGATCAGGATGGCCATCGGTACCAGAGACAATTCCCAGAACCCGTAGTACACCATCAGGTCCAGCGAAACGAACACCCCGAACATGGCCGTCTGCTGCACCATGAACAGCGAATAGTAGATCTTCTGCTTTTCCTTGATCGCGTTCCAGCTTGCCAGCACGCCCACCGGCGCCAGCAGGCCGGTCAGCACCACCAGCCACAGGCTCAGCCCGTCCACCCCCACGTGATAGTAGATCGCGGGCCGTTCAATCCAGTGGTGGTTGATGGCGAACTGGTATCCCGGCTGGCCCACCAGGAAATGGGCCGGCAAATGCAGCGTGAACGCGAAACTGACCAGGGAAGTCAGCAGGGCAAGCCAGGCCGGAAGCTTTCCCCGATCCGGCAGCAGCGCAATCAGGATCGCCCCTGCCATGGGAACCAGCAGGATCCAGGTGAGAATCGAATGGTTAAGATCGCTCATGCTAGTATCCCGTCCACCTGATATCGATTCCGCTTGAGCCTAAGAGGATTGGTAGCACGAGGATCAAAAGCAGCACTGCCGCCCCCGCCGCCAGCCACGCCGCGTACGACCGCAGGTTGCCCGACTGCCAGCGCTGCAAAATCGCGCCTCCCAGCGAACAGATGCCCCCCAGCAGCCACGCCGCTCCGCCCAGGATGGCTACATCGACCACCCACTCAAGGATGAAGCGCGAAGTTGCCAGAATCGGCTTGACGATAACCGCGCCGTAGATCTGGTCCACCCAGTACTTGTTCAACAGGACCTTGTAACCGGACATTGCCGCCAGCGGCTCTTCGCCTTTGTTCGCGCGGTAGAGCCGGTATGCAATCCACAGTCCGAGCAGGGCAGCGGTCACCGCAACTGCACTGAGGATGATCTCCGTCGGCTCGAATCCGGCTTCCGCTGCCGAGCCGCCCACCGAAGGCTGGAGGAATAGCTCAAAGCGCCGCAACGTGATATACACCCACCCGGTTCCGGTGGAAAGCACGGCCAGGATCACCAGCGGGCCCAGCATCGACCACGGGCTCTCGTGCGGCTCATGCGCATGGTCGGCCTCCAGCGTGAGCCTGGTATCGGAGCGCGCATGCACGGCGGCTCCGTGTTCTTCTACAGCCCCGCCACGCCGCTCACCCATGAACGTCAGGTACCACAGCCGGAACATGTAGAACGAGGTAAGCAGAGCGGTAAACAATCCCACCGCCCAGAAAATTTTGCCGCCCCCTCCACGCTGGAAAGCCGCGTACAAGATCGCATCCTTGGAGAAAAACCCCGCGAACGGGATAATTCCGGCGATGGCCAGGACCCCGGCGGTCATGGTCCGGTACGTGACCGGCATGTACTTCTTCAGGCCGCCCATGCGGCGCATGTCCTGTTCGCCGCCCAGCCCGTGAATCACCGAGCCCGCCGCCAGAAACAGCAGCGCCTTGAAGAACGCATGGGTCACCAGGTGGAAGATGGCCGCCGAATACGCCGCCACGCCGCAGCCCAGGAACATGTAGCCAAGCTGCGAAATGGTGGAGTAGGCCAGCACCCGCTTGATGTCGTTCTGCACCAGCCCGATGGTCGCCGCGAACAACGCCGTGGCCGCGCCCACGATCGCCACCACCGTCAGCGCCAACGGCGAGCGGTCGAACAGAAAATGGGTGCGGGCGATCATGTACACGCCCGCCGTTACCATGGTGGCTGCATGGATCAGTGCCGAAACCGGCGTCGGGCCTTCCATGGCGTCCGGCAGCCAGACATACAGCGGAAGCTGCGCGCTCTTCCCGGTCGCGCCGATCAACAGGCAAATGCAAATCGTGGTGATGATCCCGCCCTGCCATGCCGGGTTCGCATCGATCTTCGCTGCGATCTCTGAAAACGTCAGCGAGCCGAACTGCGCCAGCAGCAGGAAAATCCCGATCAAAAATCCGAAATCACCGATCCGGTTCACCACAAAGGCCTTCATCCCCGCGCTCGCGGCGGAAGGCTTCGGGTACCAGAAACCGATCAGCAGGTACGACGCCAGCCCCACGCCCTCCCACCCGACGAACATCAGCAGCACATTCCCCGCCTGCACCAGCACCGTCATGAAGAACAGAAATAGATTCAGGTAGCTGAAGTAGCGCGCATACCCGGGATCATCGTGCATGTAGCCGACGGAGTAGACGTGAATCAGGAATCCCACCCCGGTGACGATCAGCAGCATCACCAGCGAGAGTGGATCGAGCACCGAACTGTACTCGATGCGAAGCGTGCCGGCGTGAATCCAGCTGTAGCTGAAGCTTTCGACGATGGGGAGCGTGGCAGGCCTGCCAAACACGCCGAATCCATTCGCGAGCACCACCAGGAACGAGCCCAGCGGCGCCAGCAGCGCGATCGTGGTCACCAGCGCTTTCGGCATGCGCCCGCCCAGGATTCCGTTGATCAGGAATCCCGCAAACGGCAACAGCGGGATGAGCCACAAATACAGAATTCCGTTCATAGCTTCATCAGGTCGATGCGGTCGACGGCCAGCGTGGAGCGCGCGCGGAACACGGCGATGATGATGGCCAGGCCCACGGCGGCCTCGGCCGCGGCCACCACCATCACAAAGAAAACGAAGATCTGCCCCTTCACCAAATGCCATTCATGGGCGAAAGCGACAAATGAGAGATTCACCCCGTTGAGCATCAGCTCGATAGACATGAAGACGGTGATCAGATTCCGCTTGATCAGGAATCCGACCACGCCCAGGCAGAACAGCGTGGCGCTCAGCAGCAGGTACCAGGAAATGGGTATCATTTCGAAACCCTCCTATCGCCCGGGGTCCCCACGAACGGGTCCTTGTTCGTGGGGTGGTCACCGCTGCCTGCGCGGGCCAGCGCCACTGCGCCGAGAATGGCGACCAGGATCAGCACCGACGTGACCTCAAACGGAAGCAGCAGGTCGCTGAACAGCACCTTGCTCAGGTCTTCGGTCTTGGTGATGGGATCGCGCAGAGAGGCGCTTCCCAGTCCCTGCGCCTTCAGAATGACGGTGGCAATCACGCTCAGGAACACCGCCACGGCGGGGAATCCGATGATCTTGCCCGCCCGGCTGCCCAGGGTTCGCTCTTCGCGCCCGGCGTTCAGCAGCATCACCACGAAGGTGAACAGCACCATGATGGCCCCGGCGTAGACGATGATCTGCGCAACCGCCAGGAACTCCGCCCCCAGCAGCAGGTACAGCACCGCCAGCGAACTCATCACCACCACCAGCGAGAGCGCGCTGTTGATGGGATGGCTCTGCAGCAGGAGGTTGATGGCTCCCGCCAGACACAATCCGCCAAACACGATAAACAGAATCAGGTGCATCGTTCCATCGCTAACAAAGATGCAGCAAACTGGCTGAAGATGTGAAAGAGAGGTGTTCCCGAAAATCCTCTCCGATTGTAAATGAGCCCATCGAACCACTAGCTGGGTACCGGGTACTGGGTAATGGGTGCCCCACCCTAGCTTTGCTAGGGTGGGATGGGACGCCACCAATCTGCGTCACTGCCGGTATGCCAGCCACAAGCTGGTGCCCACAATGTTCAGAATTGCCAGCGGCAACAGAAACCGCCAGCCATAGTTCATCAGTTGGTCATAGCGGAAGCGGGGCAGCGTGCCGCGCACCCACACATACAGAAACAGAAACGAGAAGACCTTGAGCACGAACCAGAACAGTGGCACGATCGCCTGGATAAATACGTTCTGCGGCGTGGGAAACAGGCTCCCGAAAGGACTCGTCCAGCCGCCCAGGAACAGCAGCGTCGCCACGCAGCCCACGGTGATCATGTTGCCGTACTCGGCCATGAAGAACATGGCGAACTTCATCGAGCTGTACTCGGTGTGATAGCCGGCGACCAACTCACTTTCGGCTTCGGGCAGGTCGAACGGCGAACGATTCGTCTCCGCGTACGCGGCCATCAGGTAAATGAAAAAGGCGATGAACTGCAACCCGCCGAACATGTTCCAGCTCAGCAGCCCGTGCCGGCCCTGCTGCTCCACGATCTCGCGGAGGTTAAACGTCCCGGCGCGCAGCACCACCCCCACCAGCGAAAGTCCCAGCGCCAGCTCATAACTCACCATCTGCGCCGAGGACCGCAGCGAGCCCAGCAGCGAGTACTTGTTGTTCGACGACCATCCCGAGAGCGCGATCCCATACACGCCGATGGACGTGACGCCCAGCACCACCAGCAACCCTACGTTCACGTCCGAGATCTGGAAGAATCGGAAACCGTGATACGAAAGATCGGGATTGCCGAACGGCACCACCGAAATGGAGATCAGCGAGCAGCCCAGGGCAATGAGAGGGGCCAGAAGATACAGGGGCCGGTTGACGCTGGTGGGAATCAGATCTTCTTTGAGCAGGTTCTTGAGGCCATCTACCAGCGGCTGCGCCAGACCGAACGGCCCCACCCGGCTGGGCCCCCAGCGATTCTGGATGCGGGCCACCAGCTTGCGTTCCAGAAGCACCGTGTAGGCAACGCCCATAAGAAAGATCACCGTCACCACGATGCTCTTGAGCAAGCTCCAGAGAAAGAACCAGAAAATCGTCACAGGGCTTTTGCCTCTCTTGCCAGCTACTCACATCCAAAAAGGCTGTCATCCTGAGCGGAGTTGATTGCGCTTTGCGCAATCAACGCAGTCGAAGGACCTGCGGTTGTTCTTCCGCTCGCTCCAACCCAAAAACTTCCGTGCCCCATCCTCGCGACTTCTTTTTGTCGCGAGGGTGGGAGTCCAGCGATGCCAACCTCTCCATCCTCAATCCCCCGCCATCTCCGCCAGATGCGGCTGCTCGGATTGATGCCCATGCAAATCCCCGAGCCCACGACTATACCGGCCCAGGGTTCCGGAGGTAAACAAAGTATCGTGCGCCGGCGCGACCAGGTCGGGATGCGGCCTGATGAGCTCAGAAACCGGCACAAATCCCGGCTCCGTCCGCACATCGTTCCCGCTGAAGAGATTCAGCCGGTCAAGTTTGTACGCGGGCACCAGCCGCTCGATCTCGTCCAGCACCGCCAATGGATCAAACGGGCTCAAGCGCAGCTCCAGGCCATGCGCCGCAAGCCACACCGCGTGCCGGTCCGCCTCGCCCGATTGCGCGCCGCGCGACTGCCCAAGGTCGGCGCGCACGCCGCCTTTTCCGAATGGCACCAGCCCCTTCACATCCGCACCCATCGCCGCCGCCAGCCGTACCAGGATTTCGAAGTCCGGCCTCGTCCCGGCTTTGTCCGCAGCCTTCTGCACAAGCTGCACATCCCCAAATGTGTTGGTCACGGTGCCGGTCTTCTCGTAGAGGCTCGCAGCCGGCAGCACCACATCTGCGATGGCAGCGGTTTCGGTCAGAAACAGGTCCTGCACGATGACGAAGGCCTTCTTCAAAGATGAAGGGTCGAGATTGTGTATCTTTACGGGGTTCGCGCCGGCGATAAGCAGGGCGCGGACCCTGCCCTCCGCCGCGGCCTGGAACATCTCCGGTTGCGCCAATCCGGCCGCCTTGGGCAGATCGGGATATTCATCCCGGTAAGCGCCGGGTTCGGCCACCGGCACATAGCCCGGCAACAGATCGGGCAGCAAGCCCATGTCGGCGGCGCCGCGCGAGTTCACGTAGTCGCCCAGAAGTGCGAAACGCACATTGCCCCGCTTGAGTCCCCACGAGACAAAGGCGCCCATCTGGTCGCCGCGAAGCTCCTCGCCGAAGATCACCAGCAGCGACTCTTCCGCCATCACCGCCTTGGCGAACTCCGACTCATTGTGGTCGAGGATAGCCGTCAGGTCGCGATAACCCGCGGGCGGCAAGCCCTGCACCGCTTTCGCCTGCCGCTCCAGCTTGATGGAGCGGTGATTGGCGATATAGAGCCGCGCCTTGTTCAACCGCACGTTGCAACGAATCTGCCAGGCCAGCAGCGGATGCTCGTTGGTCGGGTCGCCGCCCACCAGCAGGATCGCCGGCGCCGTGCCCGCATCGCGAATGCTCGCGGCCTTACCCTCGTGGCCGGCTATCGCCGCCGCAAACGCGGCGTAGTCCGCGGTGCGCTGGTGGTCGATGTTGTTGGTCCGCAGCACCGTGCGCGCGAACTTCTGCAGCAGGTAATTCTCTTCGTTGGTGGTGCGGTTGGAGCCGATCACGCCGATGGCGCTTCCGCCCTTGCTGTCGCGTACTTCTTTCAGCTTCGATCCGGCGACGCGCAGCGCCTGCTCCCACGTCGCAGGCTCCAGATTTCCAGCCGCACTGCGCACCAGCGGCTTAATCAGCCGTTCCGGATTCTCGACAAAATCGAATCCAAACCGCCCCTTCGCGCACAGAAAATCGCCGTTCATCCCACTCTTGTCGCGATTGTCGGCGCGGATGATGTCTGCCCCATCCGGCCCCTGGCGTACACCCAGCGTCACCTTGCATCCGTCGCCGCAGTGCGTGCAGATGGTGGAGACGTGCTTCATCTCCCAGGGGCGCGTCCTGTAACGATAGGACCCGCTGGTCAGCGCGCCCACCGGGCACGCGTCGATACACATGCCGCACTGTTCGCAGTCGAGGTGGTTCTCCATGTTGGGCGCGATCACCGAAACCACGCCGCGGTTCTGAATCCCCAGCGCCCACACATCCATGCCTTCGCCGCACATGCGCACACATCGATAACACAGGATGCAGCGCGGCCGGTCAAAAAACACCGCCGGCGACCACTGCTGTTCTTCGCGATGCTGCTTGGCCTCGGTATACAGGCTCTCGCCGGCGCCGTACTTGAACGTCATGTCCTGCAGCTCGCACTCGCCGCCCGCATCGCACACCGGGCAATCCAGCGGATGATTGCCCAGCAGCAGCTCGAGGGTAGCCTTGCGCGCCTGCACAATTTCCGGCGACTCGGTGACGAACACCTGCCCCTCGGCAACCGTTGTCGTGCACGCCGTCTGCAGCTTGGGCACCTTTTCCTGCCTCACCACGCACATCCGGCACGCCGCCTGCAGCGACAGCCCGGGATAATAGCAGAAGTAAGGAATCTCGATGCCCGCTTTGCGGCAGACCTCAATCAGCAGCGTCCCCGCCGGCGCGGTCAGCTTCTTTCCATCGACTGTAAACGTGACGTCTGGCATTTTTTCCTTATGAATCAAAGGCCGGTTTGGAACTTCCGCAAAATACGGGTATATTCTGCCACTTGCCCAGGCTCGCTTCCTCGGGCCCAGTATTTGAAAATCTCCTGCGCGAAGGACTTTCCGCCCGGCAGCTCTCGGTGAATCACCTCATGCAATCCACCATCAAGCCAAGTGCATCGCGAGAGAATCTCCTCGCATGGTTGCGTCTCGTCGGACATCAAGAAGTCAACTTCATGAGCCTTGAGGCTTTCACACATACCGGCCGGATAGCCTCCCATCGAACTTACTGCCACCAGTTGCCCGTCGTCGCACCATGGCACGCGGTCGAGCCAGTCGATCCGGAACTGACCAAATCCACCCGGGTAACGGGTTTCAATCCCTGCCTTGTTGGCAATCATTACGTTGAACACTAAAACGATGGCCATCGCTCACCTACACCGCTGCCATCTCGGCGTGCTTGGCAAACGGACACGGCTTCCCGTCCAGGTGATCCTCAAACTCCTTCCGAAACTTCTTCACAAACGCAATCGTCGGCATGGCCGCCGCATCGCCCAACGGGCAGAACGTGCGTCCCAGCATGTTCTCGGCGAGGTAGCGGATGTTATCAATGTCTTTCATTACGCCGAACCCCGCATGGAACCGCGTCAGCGATTTCTTCAACCAGTCGGTGCCTTCGCGGCAGGGAATGCACCACCCGCAGCTCTCATGCTGATAAAACTCGATCGTCCGCAGTGCGAATTCCACGATGCAGGTCTGGTCGTCGATCACCACAACGCCGCCCGATCCCAGCATCGATCCCGCCTTGCCCACCTGATCGAAGTCCATGCCCACGTCAATCTCTTCCGGCAGCATCACCGGGGTCGACGATCCGCCCGGGACCACCGCCTTCAACTTCCGCCCGCCGCGAATGCCGCCGCCCACCTCGTAAATCATCTTCTTCAGGTTGTAGCCCATGGGCAGCTCGTACACGCCGGGCCGATTGATGTGCCCGCTCAACCCGAACAGCCGCGTTCCGCCGTTGCGCTCCGAACCCACGGCAGCATAGGCGGCGCCGCCCATAGTAATGATGGGTGGCACTGACGCGATGGTCTCCGCGTTGTTGATCACCGTCGGCCCGCCGTACAGGCCCACCACGGCAGGGAACGGCGGCTTGATGCGCGGCACGCCCCGCTTGCCTTCCAGCGACTCCATCAGCGCCGACTCTTCGCCCACTTCGTAGGCCCCTGCGCCGGTCTGCGTGATGACATCGAAATCGAATTCCGATCCAAAAATCTTCTTGCCCAGGAAGCCCTTGGCGTACGCGTCCGCGACCACCTTCTCCATGATCTCGAGCAGGTAGCGGTACTCGCCGCGCAGATAGATGAAGCCCAGCTTCGATCCGATCGCCAGCCCCGCAATGATGGTCCCTTCGATGACCGAGTGCGGATCGTGGAGGAAGATCAGGTGATCTTTGCAGGTTCCCGGCTCGCTTTCGTCGCCGTTGACCAGCACGTATTTCGGCTTGGGCGATTGCTTGGGCACGAACGACCACTTCAGCCCCGTCGGGAAACCGGCGCCGCCGCGGCCACGCAGGTTCGACAGCTTCATCTCGTTGATGATCCAGTCCGGACCCTGCGCAACGCACTTCTTCAACGCCTCGTAGCCGCCCAGCTCGACGTACTTGTCGATATCGGCCGCGCCCATGCCGAAGCGCTTGCTGATGATCTTTACTTCATCGGGATGGGAAACCAGCCTAGGCATTTTTTTCCTTGTTTTGGTTGAGATAGTGAGCGAGGAGAGCAGGAACATCCTCCGGCTTCAGCTCATCGTGAAACGCGTAGTTCACCTGGATGGCCGGCGCCCAGCAGCACGCCCCGATGCACTCCACCTCTTCCAGCGAAAACACCCCGTCCGCAGTGACTCCCTTGTCCCCGATTCCGAGTTCCTTCTGGAAGCGTTCGTAGAGCTCATACGCGCCGCACAACATGCAACTGATGTTGGTGCACACCTGGACATTGAATTTCCCCGCCGGCTTGAACCGCAGCATTGAATAGTAGGTCGCCACGTTGCGCACCTCGAGCGGCGTGATGCTCAGCCGCTCGGCGATCTCGCCGATCACCGCGTCCGACAGGTATCCAACCTCGTCCTGCGCATACAGCAGCATGGGAACCAGCGCCGACCGCTTCACCGGGTACTTGGTCACCAGCGCGTCGAAGCGTGCCGCCAGCTGCGGCGAAAAAATCGACATCGTCTCGCTGTCAGGACTCATGCATCAGCTCCCGCGCCCACGCCTCGGCCACCATATCCATTTCTTCCTCAACCGGGAACTTCAAACCTGGGTGCCCCAGGTCCCCGGTTTTGGGACCTGGGACGGCGGCATCGTCATCGCCGACAGGGCTAATACCTGGGTGCCCCAGGTCTCGATTTTGAGACCTGGGATCTCTCAATCGTCCCGCTTCCGTCAACTCCAGCATCCCGTTCCGTCCATCCTCGCGCCGCCAGAGGATATTTGCTCCCTGCCGATCCAACTCCAGCCATCCGTTCCCATGCCGCACCATAATGTTGTTCTCCCCCAGTTCGACGGTCGCCTGCCGATTTCCATTCAGCCCATGCGCCGCGGTGTAGCTCCTAAGCAGCGACGCCAGCGAGACCCACAGCTCGACATAGAGTTGCTCGCTGGACTCGGTCATCACTGCCGTTTCTTCCAAACTACCCTCAGGGGCTCGAGCCCGGTTGAGATTGGAACATTTCGGCACGACTAAAGTCGTGCCCTGTTACAAAACCGGTTGACCATCTTCGTTCGCAGGAAGTGGTGCTTTCTCCGCTAACTCCGCGAGCGCCGCTAACTCCGCTACCTGTCAATCTCCCCCAGCACAATGTCAATCGACCCGATCACCGCCACCACATCCGCCAGCAGCCGCCCCTTGCACATCGTTTCCAGCGCTTGCAACGTCGCGAATCCCGGATAGCGCATGTGCACCCGCCACGGTTTCGCGGTCCCGTCCGAAACCACGTAATACCCCATCGTCCCGTGTCCCGACTCGATCGCCTGGTACACCTCGCCGGCCGGCACGGCAAAACCCTCGGTCACGATTTTGAAATGGTGGATCAGCGCCTCCATCTCTGTCTTCATCGCCTCGCGGTCGGGCAGCACGATCTTGGGCGCGTTGGCCTTGAACGGCCCGCCCGGCATCCCGTCCAGCGCCTGCTGGATGATCCCCACGCTCTGCCGCATTTCTTCCAGCCGCAGCAGGTAGCGCGCCCACACATCGCAATCGGTCGAGACCGGCACCTTGAACTTGAATTTTTCGTAGCTCGAATACGGATTGTCGCGCCGCACGTCGTAATCGATGCCCGACGCGCGCGCCACCGGCCCCGTCACCGAAAGCGCAATCGCATCCTCCTTCGACAGGTAGCCCACCCCCTTCAGCCGGTTGACGAAGATCGGGTTGCCGGTCAGCAGGTTCGAGTACTCGTCGATCTTTTCCGGAAATGTCTTGATGAACGCCTGGATGCGCTCGAACATGCCCAGCGGCGGGTCCATCGCCAGCCCGCCGATGCGGAAGTAGCTGGTCATCATCCGCTGCCCCGACACCATCTCGAAGATGCGCAGAATCTCTTCGCGTTCCCGGAACGTGTAGAGAAAGACGGTCAGCGCCCCGATGTCCATGGCGTGGGTGCCCAGCCAGATCAGGTGCGAATTCAGCCGCGTCAGTTCCGTCAGCAGCACCCGGATCCATACCGCGCGCTCCGGAATTTCCAGCTCCAGCAGCCTCTCCACCGCCAGGCAATAGCACAGGTTGTTGGCCATCGGACCCAGGTAGTCGATGCGGTCGGTAAGCGGAACCACCTGCTGGTAGAACTTCGCTTCGCAGGTTTTTTCGATCCCGGTGTGCAAATAACCGATTTCCGGATACAGCCGGATCACGATCTCGCCGTCGATCTCCAGCACCAGGCGGAGCACGCCGTGCGTCGACGGGTGCTGCGGTCCCATGTTCAGGACCATGTGCTGGTCTTTGGAGCCTTCCGCCACCGGCGCTTCGAGGATGGGGGTTCCTACGATGTCGGGCATCAGCGATAGCCCTCCACGGGATAGTCCTTGCGCAGGGGATAGCCCTGCCAGTCGTCGGGCATCATGATCCGGCGCAGGTTGGGATGGCCCTCGAAGCGAATGCCGAACAGGTCGAAAACCTCGCGCTCAAAATAATTGGCGCCCGCCCAGATGCCGGTGATCGACTCCACCGACGGATCCGCCTCGTCCACCATCGCGCGCAGCCGGATGCGGTCCTTCAAGCCGTGCGACAGAATGTGGTAGCTCAACTGGAAGCGGGGAACCGAGGGATACCAGTCTACTGCCGTCATATCTTCAAAGAAGTTGTACCCGCCGGCCTCGAGCGCCCTCAGCGCAGCCACGATGTCCTCTCGATCCACGGTCAGCGTCAGCTCGCCGCGATCGAACCGGGCATCCACCAGCCCGTCCGCTTTCCACGCCAGGACGGCCTTCACGGCGGGGTGATCGGGCATTCCTTCCAGAACCGCCCCCTTATCCGCCAGCGTTTTTGTCTGCGCGTCCGCCATTCAGCCTCAAAAAGAACCGCCGGGCTTTCTTGTTCCCTTGTTCCCTCGGTCCCTTGTTCCCTGCCTTAAAGGTCCGCCTTGTCCATGCTCCAGTCAAGGATGCCCTTGCGCTCGATATAGTACAGCCCCACGGCCACAAACCCCAGGTAAACCACCATCTCCCAGAATCCAAACAGTCGCTGCCCCGTGATGTGGTACAGCTTCCGGTAGATCACCGCCCAGGGCATCATGAACACGGCTTCCACGTCGAACAGAATGAATAGCATGGCCACCATGTAAAACCGGACGCTGAAGCGCCCGCGGGCGTCGCCTACCGCCTCAATGCCGCACTCGTACGCCGCCAGCTTGACCGATGTATTGCGATGGCGCCCGATGACCCACGAAAGCAGCACCATGGCCGCCCCCAGCCCGAAGGCCACCAGAACCTGCAGCAGCAGGGGCAGATATTGCCAGTGATACGGAATCGCATTCATGACTGTCCTGAATTGATTCGCAATGAGATGCGGCGGTTTCATCGGGGACGCCGAATCTGGCTACCCGCCGCTGGTTTGAGCTTAGGTTTTCGCCCTTGTCCGGGTCAAGGTGAAGCGGGAGCGAAGACCGGCGCCCGCCAAGGTCGATCAAAGACGATCCGCTTGACGTCCAACGGTGATCAGAATCACATCGATTCCCGGAAAGAACCCAAAAAACATGGCCGTCCTGAAACGGAACCGGTACCTCCGTCATCTGATGAATTCAGCCCCCTTCGCTCGCTAGAAAGAGCAAGGATGGATTCATGGCGACCTCGATGACGAGTTTTTCGTTTCCCGTGCGTGTATCGGCCACTTGGGCCGCTGCCGGAGGCGTGCGCCGCCGTCGCCGAATCAGTCCCCAGGCAGGCCACGCCCTGGAGATTCTGGGCCACGCCATCGAATACCTCGCCGATGAATACGTCCACCAGGCGGGTCCTTGTCCGCCGCCGATCCCCGTCTCGAAGCCGTTCAGCTTCTCATGGCCTTGAATCGCCAGATCTACTTCGCCTGCCCCGACGTGCCCACTCTCGGCGAACGCATCCGCGCCTGGCTGCACCGTAGTCAGCCGCAGCCGCGCAATGTAAAACTCCAGCACTAGCGCAGGGGCGGCATCATCCTCAATCGTTTTCCCACTAGCAGGCGCAAAGCCCGCGAAGCGGGCGCGAGATGCTAGCCCCAGGCGCGAGCCTGGGGAATGCGGGTGAATAGAGTGGGGCCAGCCCTAGAGGGGGCGGAAGAACCAAATCACTTATTGCACAGTCCAAAAAACAAATCGCAATATGCGCGATGCAGACCAGATCTTGTCCGCCGTGCAGATCGGCGCGGCCATTCGCTCCAGACCGGATGGTAGTCTGTCGCTGTGCAATCCTACCGGCCTCGCTCGCCATGGCACAACCGCTACGGCCTCTGTCTTGTGGTCGTCATTATCCTGGCCGCTTGTTTGCTCGGCGAGGCAGCCCCTCCCGATTGGACTGCAGCCGACACCGGCCCCACCCTTGTCTTCAAGCAATTCGCTCCCGGCGCCCCCTTGCGCGTCGTTGCCTATGGCGATACGCGCTTCACCGATCCCGCCGTCACCTCCGGAACCAACCCGCGCGTCCGAAAATTTCTCGCCGGCCGGATCGCCGCCGAGCATCCGCGGGTGCTGCTGCTCACCGGGGACACGCCCTTCACCGGCTCCAGTCCCGCCGACTGGCAGGTCTTCCAGGACGAAACCCGTCCCTGGCGCGACCAGCACATCCTCCAGCTGCCGACCACCGGGAATCACGAGATCAAGGGCGATCATGCCGCCGGAATCAAAAACTACCTCGCCAACTTCCCCACCATCGCCGGGCATCGCTACTACTCCGCCCTGTTGGGCGCCGTGGAGGTCATCTCACTGGACTGCACTCTTTCCAGCACGCCTTCCTCGCCCCAGGGCCGCTGGTTCGCCGCCCAGTTGAACCACGTGCCGCCGCAGGTTGAGTTTCTGTTCATCCTCCACCACATGCCCTGGATGGCTGACCGGCAGTCGCAGATCTTCGTAGGCATCCCCATTCCCCAGGCGCTGGTGCTGCGCAATATTCTCGAAGCGCACCTCGATCACATCCATGCCAGGGTGGTCGTATTCAACGGCCACATCCACAACTACGAACGCTTCGTGCGCCGCGGCGTAGCTTATGTGATTTCCGGAGGAGGCGGAGCCGAGCCTTATCCGCTCCTGTTTCGCGGCCACGCCGACCTCTACCAGGACAGCGGCTTTCCCGTCTACCACTACCTCACGCTGGACATCAGAGATCATCAACTGCACGCCGTAATGTGGAAGGTGAAAAACCCCGACGCGCCCACTCTCTCCGTGGAACAGAAGGACGAGTTTACGATCGATGCCCGGTCGCCCACTTCCGATTCCGGAAAAATGCCTCGCTGAACCGCTTGAAGCTTATCTACAAGTGGCGACGCTTCTCCTTGCGCTTCGGTGCCGCAAGATCTGCGGAACGATTCATTCCGGGATGTGCTTTGTAACCGGGCACGACTTTACAGGCTGCGGAAAAACACCGCGTGTTGGGCTGTTTTGAAAGGGCACGACTTTAGTCGTGCCGATAAGCCGTACAAAATGTATCGGGCTTTAGCCCCTGAGGGATGTTTTTACCTCGATTCGCTCGTCCCTTAACTGTTTTTCCGCAGCCTCTTTAAAGTCGGGCCGCAAGTCGCACAAATCAACCTGGGCTTTAGCCCCTGCTACGCTCGCCCGGGCGAATTCGCATTTGCTCTGTTGCCGCTCGTAAGTCATTTGCTGAGAATATACTGCGGTTAAGTCCTTTGTTGCGTATATAAAATTGCTCCTCTACATCATTGAAAATAGATAATTTACCCAAAGAGTCCGGGGAGGGGGTGTCGGCGAGGGTGTGGTCCCGACCGGGCACATCCCTGACACGCGTCGCAGGAAAGCCGTCCCTTGGCGGCTAAGCCCTTCGATGATTTTGCTCGGTGTTAACGTACGGGCTGGAAGCCCGTACCCTTCAAAACAGGAATATTCTCGCGAAGCCTCTTCTTTAGTCCGCGCTCGATGACGTCACGATCTCGCTGAAGTCGGCCATGGTTGAGAAACCGCGGAGCACCCCATCGATCAGGCCCAAATGCGCGCCGCGGATCGCCGGGTCCGGATCGAGCACCATCACCTTGTCGAAGAACGTATCCACCACCGGCCGCAGCGAGGCGATCTCCGTCAGCGCCGCGATATAGGCGCGCTCCTCGCGCAGCCTTGCCACCTTGGGCGCGAGGAACGCGGCGGCGTCTTTCAGTTCCTGGGCCTGGGGGGCCAGTTTGATGGAATCCGGCGAACCAATAACCATTTTTTTTTCTTCGGCTTGGCGGAGAATGTTCTTGATCCGTTTGAAGGCCGCCGAGATGGCCGCGAAGTCCTCTGAGCCCCGCACGGCACTGAGCGCTTCGGCGCGGGCCATGGCATCGCGCACATCGTCGGCGCCTGCCGCCAGCACCGCATTCACCACGTCATAGGCAAATCCGCGCACGTCCTTCAGATAGAACTGCAGCCGCTCGCGGAAGAATTCGGAGACCTGATCCTCGATGACCGCCGTCGGCGAGCCGGCTTTCAACACATAGCTCAGCGTCAATGGCAGCGCCGACTCGGCCAGGATCTTCACGATCGCATTAGCCGCCCGGCGCAGCGCAAAGGGGTCCTTCGACCCCGTCGGCGCATTGCCGATACCGAACATGGCGGTGATCGTCTGGATGCGATCGGCGATACCGAATAGTTGCCCTTCAGCCGTTCGCGGGATGTCGTCTTCCACTGAAGCCGGCGTGTACTGGTCGTAGATGGCCGTCGAAACCGTTTGGCCAAGTCCCTGCGTGCAGGCGTACAGCCCGCCGATTTGGCCCTGCAACTCGGTGAACTCCTTGACTAGTTCCGTGGTGAGGTCGGTTTTGGCCACCAGCACTGCGGTGTACAGCTCAGCCTCGTTCACCGCGACATCGGCTTGCTTCAGCGTTTCCACTAGCCCACGCACGACCCGCTCGTTCTGCTCCGTCTTCCAGTAGTAGCTGCCGAGCTCCTTCTGGAACGTGACCGCCTTCAGGCTTTCCACGCGATCCACCAGCGGCGTCTTCTGGTCGAAATCCCAGAAGAACCGCGCATCCTTGAATCGCGCCCGCAGCACTCGCGCGTTGCCGTGGCGGATGATCGCCCGGCCTTCTTGATCCACTTCGGTGTTGAGCACGGCCAGGAAATGCGGCGCGAGCTTCGCAGCCGCGTCCTCGACAGCAAAGTACTTCTGATGGTCCCGCATCACCGTGACCAGGACTTCCTCGGGGAGGTCAAGATACTCGGGCTCGAAGTTCCCCAGGATGACTGACGGCCATTCGGTAAGATGGACGACCGTCTCCACCAGGGCCTCATCTTCGCGCCAGCGGGCCCCGGCCACCGTCCGGGTGGCGGCATCCAACGCTTTCCGGATCACATGCCTGCGGCCGGAAACTTCAACCAGCACTTTGGCTCCGCGGAGAGCCGCGGCGTAGTCCGCGGCCGACTCGATCACCACCGGCGCCTCGCCGTGCAGCACGCGATGCCCGCGGCTGGCGTTGCCTGCGGCAATACCGGCCACCTCGAGAGGCACGATTTCCGAATCCAGCAACGCGACCACCCAGCGCACCGGCCGCACAGAGCGTTCCGGCTTGCCCTCGCGCCAGTACATGTTCTTGGCCCAGTAAAGGGCGAGGAATTCCCTGGGGAGTTCGGCGGCGATGATGTCTGCGGCGGATCGGCCGAGGCGTTTGATCGTCGCACCGACGTATTCACCTTTGGGGGTGATGATCTTCTGGAGTGCTTCCACGGCAACTCCGGCTTTTCTGGCGAATGCCTGAGCTGCAGGAGTTGGACCGCCGTCTTTGAAAGCGACTTTCCAGGACGGGCCGACGAGTTGCTCCTCAGTGTCGGCCTGTTGCGGAAGGACACCCTGCACCAGGACGGCCAAGCGGCGGGGCGTGGAAAAAGTAGTTTGCAATGGAGCCGCATCGAGGAGCCTCTCGCGTTCGAGGAGACGATTCACCCGCGCTCCCAACTCGGTTTCCGCTGGGGCGATCATGCGGGCGGGAATCTCTTCAAGGCCGATTTCAAAAAGGAAGTCAGGCATTATTTCGTTCTCGAGGAAGGAGCCATTAGCTTTTAGCTCTTAGCTGTTGGTTGCTGAACCAACCGGGTTTGGTCAATCGCATTGAGCTAAAAGCTAAGAGCTAATAGCTAAAAGCTGTTTTTTACGCGGCCTGTTGCAGGGCGTAGGCTTTAGCGACGCCGACGGCCAGGTTGCGGATGCGGGCGATCACCCCCACCCGCTCCGTCACGCTGATGGCCCCGCGGGCGTCCAGCAGGTTGAAAAGATGGCTGCATTTGAGGGCCAGTTCGTAGGTTGCCAGGAGCGGAAAGCGTTTCTTTTCCCTGGCGCTCGAATCCTGGCTGTTCAGCAGGACGCCCGCTCGTTCCAGCAACGCCCGGGCTTCTGCTTCATAGGAATTGAAGTGTTCCCAGAGCCGCGGCACGTCGGCGTACTCGAAGTTGTAGACCGAAAATTGCAGCTCTTCTTCGAAGCGCACGTCGCCGTAGGTGACCGGGGCGCCCGTCTCCGGATCGCGCGCCCATACGATGTCGTAGATCGAGTCCACGTCCTGCAGGAACTGCGCGATGCGCTCCATGCCGTAGGTTAGTTCGGCGCAGATGGGGTCGAGGTCCAGCCCGCCGCACTGCTGGAAGTAGGTAAACTGCGTGATCTCCAGGCCATCGAGCATCACCTGCCAGCCCACGCCCCAGGCGCCCCCCGCGGGCCACTCCCAGTTATCTTCTTCAAACTTGATGTCATGCTTGCGGAGATCGATGCCAATCGCTTCCAGTGACTGCAGATAGAGCTCCTGCACATTGACCGGCGGCGGCTTGAGAATGAGCTGGAACTGGGTGTGTTTGAAGAGCCGGTTGGGGTTCTCGCCGTAACGGCCGTCGGCCGGGCGCCGCGAAGGCTGCGCATAGCCCACCCGGTAGGGCTTGGGCCCCAGCACGCGCAGAAACGTCTCCGGTGCCATCGTGCCGGCGCCCACTTCCACATCGTAGGGCTGCTGGAGCACGCAGCCGCGTTCGGCCCAGAACGATTGCAGCCGAAACAGCAGATCCTGGAAGGTGAGTGCCGACGCTTGCACCGGAACCGCCTCGGACGGGGATGAAGTCAGGGTTGAAGACACGGACAATTCTCTCTCGAACGGAAGAGATCGGGATACGGGTCGATTTTAACAGTTGGCCGCATGGGCGCGGGGAGAGCGGCGGTCCAGCATCGCCGAATCCCGTTAAACCACTCAGGCTTGCAGGATCTGGCGGATCAGGGCAGCGAGACCGTTCCAGGAAATCTGCACTCCAATGCAAAACAGGATGAAGGCGATGACGCGCAGAATGCCATGCGCCGTGGCCGGCGGAATGACCCTGGTGATTTTGGGAGCGTAGCGATAGCAGAAATAGACCAGCAGGCTGAGCACCACGATGGCCAGAAACACCCCGGCATGGGACAGAACGTTCTTGGTCAGGGTGCGGCTGGAGTTGTGTGCGGTGACGGTGATCAGCGCTACCAGGGTCCCGGGGCCAGAAGTGATGGGAAAGGTGAATGGATAGAAGACTTCCTGCTCGAAATCGTGCGCCTGCCTGTCCTGGTCGGTTTCCTCCTGCTTTTTTCTCGAGGTGGCGCGGGCATCGCGTTCGTTCAGAACGCTCCAGCCCATGGCGGCGATTACGATGCCGCCGGCGAACTGGACAATGGGCAGAGAGATCCCGAAGAAGTTCAGGATAGTGACCCCGAGAAGCTCGATGATGGCGAGAAAAATGACGTTGTTGATCGCAATCCGGCCGGCGAGATGGCGATAGACAGTCGCCGGCGCCTCGCCCACCAGGCCAAGGAAGACCAAGGCCGAGCCAAGCGGATTCATCAGCGGCAGGAGCGCGCTGAACGCGACCAGAAACGAATTCAAAACGGTCCAAATCATTTTCTCCACTGAATTCTAGCCGCCCCGCCATGGCATCCTCGGCCGTCACGCGCCGAGGCGCGCCAGAGCTTCGGCGGACCTGAGCTTGCGCTCCAGGTGGCGTTCGAGAACCTGGATGGCGAATCGCCGCAGGTCATGAGCGCGGCGGCGCGGCCAGGGGTCGCGGGCGAAAGCTGACGCGGGCGAGCGGAGCATATTCAGCGCCAGCTGCCAGGAGTCGGCCGAGAGCGCGCTCGCCGCTCCGTTGCGGTGAACGGGGCAAAACAGGCCGTCGGCCTGCCCGCTGAAGAAGACCTCCGCCGGCCGCAGTGCTTCGCCGCAGACGGTGCAATGGGCGATATCCGGCAGCAGCCCCATAAGGCGCGTCATCCACAGGGAGAAATAGGTGAGCGCCATCCAGGGCTGGGCGTTTTCTGAACCGGCAGCCGTGGTGTGCTCGAGGACCGAGGCCAGCAGCCGGAACACCGTTTCCTGCGGATCGTGCTCGGGCAGCGCCTCTTCCAGTACCTCCGTAAAAAAGCTGAGGACCCCGAGGCGCGCCTGGTCGACCGGGGCCGAGAGCGGCGACCGGATGATCTCAAGCTGGTCAAGGCGGGCCAGCTCCTGCCGCGGCCACTCGACAAACCAGGCCCGCGCCAGGGTCATCGGCTCCAGCGCCCCGCCGAAGCGCTTGCGGCTTTTCAGCGCCGCCTTGGCCACGCCGCGCAGCTTGCCGTAATCCCGCGTGAACAGGCTGACGATGAGATCGGCCTCGTGCACCGGCCAGGTGCGCAGAACTACGGCTTCGGAGGTGAGGACGGACATTGCGAGTACGATTACTATGCTTACACTACGTCACACGATCGTAAGGGGTCCAATGCCGCGGGGTAAGAAGGAAAGATCCATTGGGGACATGTACGGATGCGTCCCACACTCCGGTCCTCCGATTTCCATTGAGGAGATGGACGAGGCGATCGGCGATGACGTGGCTGCCGACGATCTAAGGATTCGGCGCGAGTGGAATTTGGGACGACCGGTTTCTCCAAAAGGAAGTGGGAAATTCGGCGGAAGGATTGCACCTGCGTGCACACAGCCAATGGGATGCGGGGAACCTGAGGAGCGCCTTCCGGCTGATGCTCTTGGCCGCCAAACTCGGCGATACTGCAGTCATGTCGAATCTTGGCTACTTCTACGATGAGGGGATTGGCGTCAAGAGGAACCGCCCGGCAGCGATGTACTGGTATCGGAAAGCTTACAGAAAGGGCAATTACGCGGGTGCGAACAATATCGGTGTGATCTATCGCATGGAGAACAAGCCTCGACCGGCGCTCCGCTGGTTCGAAAAGGCCGTGGCGCTTGGTGACATCGATGCCAATCTGGAGATTGCCCAGGTCTACGTCCGAGACTTGGAACGGCCCGAGGCAGCGAAGCCCTACCTCGAACGGGTTACGGCTGGGAAACCGGGTGTGAACGTGTCCGAGGCATTCTGGGAGGAGGCTCGTCTTATCCTGAAAGACCTTTGAATCTCAGGTCCCGAAGACACGAACGCCCGCCGCGGCTTCGACCGCGACGGGCGCATGGTTAAGCTCGATGCCGGCTTAACGGCCGAAGTGGGTGGCGTTCTTCTCCGTGTAGTGGGCCCATTTCTCGGGCAGATCGTCGGCGGCAAAAATGGCCGAAACCGGACAGGCCGGGACGCAGGCGCCGCAGTCGATGCACTCGACGGGATCGATGAAGAGCTGCTCGGCTTCAGCGTGGTCCGCCTCGTCCTTCTTGGGGTGGATGCAATCGACCGGACAGGCGTCTACGCAAGCGGTGTCCTTCGTGCCGATACAAGGTTCTGCAATGACATAAGCCATGTGTTGTTCTCTCCGGAGACTCCAGCGGTTTCCTCATCGCACAACCCAGCGGACGTATGCCGGGCGGCATGTGCCTCAAGTGCCACCATGCGGAACCCACGGCAAGGTTGTCGGGAACCGATTCTCTCGACGCTGATAGTAGCACACGGGGCGGCACGGCAAGTCAATGCCGGTAATTCGGTTTTTGTCATGCGGAAAAGGGGAAAAGCGGGGACCACGGGAACGAGGGAACCAGGCAACAAGGGACCAAGAATACGGGGACTGTGAGGCCGAGGCTTTTGGCGCTCCGATATTGAGATTCTGTCCACATTATGGCCGGACTATTGCTTTCTTGTTCCCTCGGTCCCTTGTTCCCTTGTCCCCTGTTCTTCCAGAAACGCCTTCACCATCGGATACATCTTTGCCGATTCGCATCCGGGCGCCAGGTGGCCGCAGTCGGATTCGAGGACCAGGGTTTGCGCGTGGACCAGCGGCGCGAAATCGAGCGCGGGCTGGGGATTCACCATGTGGTCCTGGGCCGAGACCACGATCAGCACCTTGGCTTTCACTTTTTTCGCCGTCGCCTCCATCGAGCCCCCGCCGGCCACGTCCTGATGGATCATCGCCTCCAGTTGCGCCAGCCAGTCGTTGGCATCGAAGGGCAGGATTCCTTTCCGGTAGTACTCCTCCTGCTTCTGCTCGTAGTCATCCCGTGTGGTGGTGCGCGCATAATTTGGCGGCGTTGTCAGGTTCATGGTGTGAATGAATTCCACCAGCGGCAGTTTTGGCTTCTCTGAATAGTTGCCGCCCTGGAACATGGGATCGTCCTGGGCCGCCTCCACCTCGGCCTGCCATAACAGCAGATCGTAGCTCGTCAGCCGTGGTGAACCGACGATCGGCACTGCCACGTCCATGAACGTGGGGTATTTCACCATCCACGCAAACGTCTGCATGCCGCCCATCGAGATGCCCATCACGGCGTGCAGATGCTTCAGGTGCATCACCTCAGTCGCCAGCCGGTATTCGGCATCGACCATGTCGCCGATGGTGAAGACCGGGAAATGGGTGCCGTGCTGGTCGCTGGAGTTGGATGGCGAAGACGAAACGCCGTCGCCCAGCGCGTCCACGGCAATCAGGAAGAACTTGGCCGGATCGATCATCTTATCCGCGCCGACAAAATTGGCGATGTTGCCACTGTTGCCGGAAAACCAGGTAGGGAAAAGGATGGCGTTCGACTGTTGTTCATTCAGCTTGCCCCAGGTGCGGTAGCCGAGGAAGCAATCGTCGATCTGACGGCCGTTGGCCAGCTTGCAGGTGTGGAGCTGCCCGATCTGCTGATCGCCATCAGCGGCGGAAGCGATGGCGGGCGCGACGAGGGCAGTGATCAGGACAAAAAACAAGGCCGTAAAGGGCAAGGCGGCTTTTCGCATGAGCCAAAGTCTACATCCCCCCATTGTCTGCAAAGAAAGGCTTTACTTTCTGAGGGTGGACCAGAAGAATCGCTCAGGGCCAAAAACAGACAGGATCCGCGGCCGAAAAGAGGACTCCCATGAATTTCAGTCCCAAAGGCATCAAGTGGCGTCAAGTTATCGCGATAGCAATGATCGCAGTTCCATGGTTCCTTCGTGACGAACTCGCCGGCAGAATGGACCAGCGGGCGACCGATGCGCAGCAGGTTTTGACGGAAAAGGACAATCAGGAGGAGCAGCAACAGCAAGTCGAGGACCAGCGGGACATGCTCCGTCGCATAAGAGAAATTCAAGGTCAATTAAAGGTGGTGGATGTCAAACTCGACCCGCAGGTTACCGAAGGACAGATTGAAGATCAGGCCAGGAAGTCTGATGACGAATTTCTCGATGGCTACTTCAAGGAGGCCGCCTCAGACCTTGCTGACGGCGCTGATAAGCTCACCGATCTCATGCAACGGGTTGGGCTGTCGTCCGATCAGAAACAGAAACTAGACGGAGCTGCCGCTGCGGCGCATAAGACGGCACATGATCTCGAGGGCTTCAATCAAGATGCCTCCGAGGACGAGATTGACGTGCTGTACAAGAACCTGGGGGAATCGCAGAGCGCCTTAGTCAAAGCCTATGATGAGCTATCGACGGTGGCCGACCAAGAGCGTGCACGAAGCACACGAAACGCCGAAATCGCGCGGGGAGCGGCTTGGGTTCTCACCGCATTGGCCACGGTGCTGATGGGTAATTGGAAACGGCTGCTTGGGGGGCTCGATGACGAAGAGAAGAAAGCCGACACCGATTAATCTGACGTCCGAGCTGCGCGGAGTGTGTGGTGCCGGCTCCTGCGGCGCCCCCCGGCACGCCTGAATCGGTTTCCCGTCTAAAATCAAGAAAGATGTCCGACGCACTATATCTGAGCCTGTGGTATCCGAACCTGCGCCTCGAGGCCTTGCCTGACAAGCTGGTCGCGGTGCTGACCGAGTTTGCCAGGCACGGGGGTGAGCCGCTGGTCTACTCGGCGACGGTGTGGCCGGTGAACTGGAGCGAGTCGCCGGTCTTTCAGCAGATCTATGGCCGCCGGGCGGCGGGCGAGAAACCCGCGGGATCGCCGATCGGCGCCGAGCCACGCGCGGCCGTAGAAGAGGCCACGGAAATGCTCCACGACGACTATGCCTTCGAGTTCCAGATCGGGTGGAATCTCTGGGAACTGGAGACGCCGGGAGAAGCAGGTCCTTCACTGCCTGCGCTCACTCAGGGTGACAGCGCAGGAGTGGGGCTGGAAGCGCACTGGGTGCGGGGCGCGCGGCTGGTGCGTGTTACCGGATTCGGGCCGCTCTTCGACCTGGGCGCGTACGAGCAGGACGGCCACGTCCGGATCGATTTCGGGAACGACACGCCCTTCCTCGAGGAAGAGGCCGAATTGAACTCCGTGGCCGCACGGCACATAGAGGAGAACGTGCGCCAGCTCGTCGAGCTGACCGCGGGCGTCGAAAAGGCCTCGGGGGCGACAGCGCGGCTGTTATGGAGCGAACTCGGCGAGAGCCTGGCGCAAAGACTGGCGGCGCGGTTGGGACAGGGGAACTGATGTCTGAACGCGGACCGTCGTCGTTTCCCACCTTCAGCGCCAAAGCGCGCCGAAGATGGGGCCCGGATCATAGTTGTTAGGGCGAGGGAACTGATTTGTGCGGTTGACCATCGAACGGTTGCGGACGCTGGTGTTGGCGGGCGGGGCGCTGCTGGTCATCGCGCTGGCCGGCTTTCTGGTTGTCGCGCATTGGAAGAACCGCTTCATTCTGCGCGAAATCCCCCATCGGCTCGGCGCCAATATCGAGCAGGAAGCCAACGGAGTTACCTACACCCAGGCGCACGGCGGCCACACCCTGTTCAAGATTCACGCGTCCAAGGTGGTCCAGTTAAAGCAGGGCGGGCGGGCCATTCTCCATGACGTGCAGATCGAGCTCTATGGCGAAGACGGAGCCCGGGTCGATCGCATTGCGGGCGACGAATTCGAATACGACCAGAAGGACGGCATCGCCAGGGCCGCCGGACCGGTGGAGATTACGCTGATGCGGCCGGGTGAGGCGCCGGCGGTTGCGCCACGGGCCACTCCCGTTCGCCCGTCCAAGTCAACTCCACTGACCAGCGCCGCTCAGAAAGCCTCCGAGGGCGAGATTCACGTCAAGACCAGCGGCCTCACCTTCGATCAGAAAAGCGGCGTCGCGACGACCGCCGAACGCGTGGAATTCGCGATCACCCAGGGCAACGGCAGTTCAGTGGGCGCGACTTTTGACTCCGACAAGGGCCGGCTGGTGCTCGATCACGCGGTGCAACTGGACGTCAACCGGGGTCCGGAGCGCGTGGTGCTCCATGCCCAGCATGCGGAGTTCGAGCGCGAGAATCTGTTGTGCCGCATGCAGGGCGCGCAGGGAAGTTTTCGCGGCGGCGAGGCGAAGGCCGGCAAGGCCGATCTCCTTTTCCGGCCTGACGGGTCGGCAGCACGCCTGGACGCTACCGACGGTTTCTCGCTCACCACGGCGACTTCTGCCCATCTTGCGGCGCCGCACGGAATCCTGGAATTCAACCAACACAATCAGCCCCAGCACGGCCATCTCGAGGGCGGCGCGACCATGGATTCGTCGCGCAACGGCCGGCAGCTTCACGGCTCGTCTCCCACGGCTGATCTTGATTTCACCCCGGAAGGCCTGCTGCGCCATGCTCACCTGGAGCGCGGCGTGGTCCTCCACAGCGACGAAACCACGGCCACGCCGGCGGGCGAAACCTCGCGCGCGAGCCGCGATTGGCGATCCCCGGTTGCGGATGCCGAATTCCGGAGCGCCGGCAAAGGACAGGCTGAGCTGGCGTCGGTCACCGGCGCCGGCGGAGTGGAGATCGCCAGCCACACCCAGAATGGAAGCGGCCCGGTTCTTCCGTCGCGCATGGCCGCCGACCGCGTAACGGCGGCCTTTGGCGACCACCAGGACCTCACCACGGCGGTTGGAACCGGCCACGCTATCCTCGAACAGACCACCGCCTCGGGCGCCAGGCAGACCACCACCGGCGACCGCATCGAAGCCCATTTTTCGCCCCAGGGCGCGGCAAATGTCCAGCCCAAGACGCTCCCGGGCGGGCATGGAGAACAGATTCAATCCGCCACCATCGAAGGCAACGTGGTGCTGATCCAGCTGCCGCCAACCCGCGAACCGGGACCCGCGCCCGGGGACAAGCCGAACCCAACAGCCCAGGCGCCGCTTCGCGCCACCGCGGGCCGGGCGGTCTACGAAGGCGCGGGTGAATGGCTGCATCTCATGATCCATCCGCGGGTCGAAGATGGTGGATTGCAGGTGACGGCCGACAAGCTCGACGTGTCGCAGGGTTCAGGGGACGCCTTCGCGCATGGCAACGTTAAGGCGACCTGGCTCGGCGGGCCGGCAAATCCGGCGGCTGCGCCGAGGGGATCGGGAGACGCTTCAGGCTCCGGATTGGCTCTGGGTGGACTGGGCCCGGCGCACGTGGTGGCCGCCGAGGCCCAGCTTCACCAGGCCACCGGCGAGGCGGAATTCCGTGGCAAGGCGCGGCTGTGGCAGCAGGCCAATTCAATCAGTGCTCCGGTCATCGTGCTGGATCGCACCCGGCAGACGTTGGTGGCTCATGGGACGAGCGCCGCGGACCCGGTGCGCGTGGTCATGCTGAGCGCGGCCGGAGCGGAGATAGGAAAGAACGCGGCTTCTTCGTCTCCCACGGTTTCAAGTCAAAACGAACAGACACCCGCCAATCCGTCGGTGATCCGGGTCCGCGGCGGCGATCTGAGGTACTCCGAAGCCGAACGCAAGGCCACGATGCACGGCGGCCCGGCCGGAAATGTGGTTGCCGATACCGGTTCCGCGACCGTGGTCTCCAACGAACTGGAGCTGGTGCTGCTGCCTCCCGGCAATCATGCCGGCCCGGAGGGGGATGCCGCCCAGGTGGACCGCGTTACCGCCACGGGCCATGTCGCAATCACCTCGCAAGGACGCCGCGGCGCCGGAGAGCGGCTGGTCTACTCGAGCGAAACCGGGGAATACGTCCTCACCGGGACGGCTGCCAATCCGCCCACGCTGACCGATCCGGCCAAGGGTACGGTGAGCGGAGCGTCTTTGATTTTCAACAGCCGCGATGATAGCGTCAGTATCGAAGGCGGCGGCCGCAAGACCGTAACGGAAACCGTTGCGCCGAAATAGGTCGATCTAGACATGTTGATTGCGCCGGACAGCATCCCTGCGGCTACCGCCACGGGCAGAAAAACGAAGGCTCGATGGAAACATTGATCGCCGAAGGGATCAGCAAATCGTACAAGGGGCGGCAGGTTGTCCGGGGGGTCAACCTGAGAATTTCCCGTGGAGAAGTGGTGGGTCTGCTGGGCCCCAACGGCGCCGGCAAGACAACCAGTTTTTACATGATTGTGGGTCTCGTGCCGCCGGAAACGGGCCGCGTACTGATCGACTCCACCGACATAACCCGCCTGCCAATGTACCTTCGGGCGCGCAACTTCGGCATCAGCTACCTGCCCCAGGAGCCTTCCGTGTTCCGCAAGCTCACGGTGGAGGAAAACATCCTGGCTGTCCTGGAAGCGCAGCCCCTGGACAACCGCGAACGCAAGGCCCGCGCCGAACGCCTGATCAACCAGCTCAATATCGGCCACATTCGTACCACGCGGGGGTACGCCCTCTCGGGCGGCGAACGGCGCCGGGTCGAAATCGCACGTTCCCTTTGCATCCAGCCCAACTTTATCCTTCTCGATGAACCCTTTTCGGGGATTGATCCTATTGCAGTATTGGAATTACAAAAAATCGTTTTCGACCTGAAAGCCAGTGGCATCGGAATCCTGATCACCGATCATAACGTTCGTGAAACGCTGAGCGTCACCGACCGCGCCTACATCATCGCCGAAGGGCGTATATTTCGTACCGGCACGCCCCATGAATTAGGGAACGACGTGGAAGTGCGGCGCGTCTATCTGGGGGAGGGATTTTCTCTCGCCTGAGCTATCCCGCTGACCGGTGAAGCCGCTGGCATTGGGCAACATATTTGAGACCGGCATCGTCACTGACGGCCCGACCGCGCATCCTAATGCAGCAAGGAATGTTTCGGGCGGGCGGTGTCCGGTCCGGAACATAAGACGTCGCGAATCCTTGGGTTCCTACGGACAGGGGTTCGTCGGTGGGGTTACTGACACGGGGTTTTCCGGGCTTTTCGGCTGCACGGCTCTTATCATGTGATTACACTGGATGTAATCAGCAGGATGATTGCAATCCGCGGCGGATTCGGAAACCTCCTATGGCGTTGTTGCAGCCCAAATTGAGCCTCAAGGTCGCGCAGCGCCAGGTCCTTACTCCGGGCCTGATGCAAATGGTGAGCGTTCTGGCGCTCAACAAGCTCGAGCTTAAGGAGATGATCGATGCCGAAATGGTGGAAAACCCCGTCCTGGAGGAGATCGATGAATCGGTTCCGATGCTGGACGAGGTGGCGAGCAAGGAAGAGCAGCTCGATCGTAAGCCTGAAGAGGCTGCCGCCCCGCCCAAAGATTCGTTCAATGAAGTCGATTTCGGATCGTACTTTCAGGAATATCTTGATCCCGGCTACCGCACTCAGCCGGAATATGAAGAGAGCGAAAAGCCTTCATTCGAAAACTTCCTTTCCCAGCCGACGACCCTGGCCGATCACCTGGCGTGGCAACTGGGAGCCCTGACGCTGGAGCCCCAACTGGCCGAGGCCGCCGATTTCGTGGTCGGCAATCTCGATGACGATGGATACCTGGCTGCCAGCGAAGATGAAATGGCAGCGGCATTTGCCCAAATGCTTGATCAGGCCGCGCATAGGAACGGGTCCCAAAACGGCTCCGTAACCGACCCCGCCAAAGCACTGGAACTGATTCGCCGCGGGATCGACCTGGTGCAGCACCTGGATCCTGCCGGCGTGGGCGCGCGGGACCTCCGCGATTGCCTGCTGATCCAGATCGCCGCCCAGCAGCTCGAGTTCGCCCAGATTTACTCGCGGCATCACGTCCAGGAGACGGACGATAACGGCGATGCCGATCCGCACCGCAGCTTCCACAGCGCAGCCGAGGCCGGGCTGGAAGAACGCCGCCGCGCCATGGAGATCGCCGCCCAGATCGTCGATCACCATCTGCATCTGCTGCAAAAGCGCGATCTCAAGGACCTTTCCAAGGCCCTCCAGGTGTCTACCGACGAGGCCCAGGCGGCCGTCGAGTTCATCCGCACCCTCGATCCGCGACCCGGCCGCCAGTACAACCGCGAGCAGACCCGCCTCATCGAGCCCGATGTCGTGTTTGTGAAGCGCGGCGGCGAATGGGTGGTCTCGATGAACGAGGAAGACCTGCCCAGCCTGCGTCTCAGCCGCCGCTACCGCCAGATGCTGGTTTCACAGAACACCGAGCGCGAGGTCAAGGAATACGTCAAGGAGCGGTTCCGCTCGGCGCTGCAACTGATGCGCAACATCGCCCAGCGAAAGAGCACCATTCTCCGGACGTGTGAGGTTATTGTTCGCCGCCAGCAGGATTTTCTCGAGCAGGGCATTGAGGCGTTACGCCCCATGATGATCAAGGAAGTGGCGGAGGAAATCGGGGTGCACGCTTCTACGGTCAGCCGCGCGGTGGCTAACAAGTACGCTCACACGCCGCAGGGCGTGATTGAACTGCGCTTCTTCTTCTCCGAGGGCTCGAACGGTCCCGAGGGCGCCGACACGCCCCTCCTGGTCTTGAAGCGCAAGGTGCGCAAGCTCATCGACGATGAAGATCCGCGCCACCCACTCACGGATGACCAGCTGGCAGCCATGCTACAAGCCCAGGGCATCCAACTCACCCGTCGCACCGTGGCAAAATATCGCGAAGACATGAATATTCCGTCAACGCACCAGAGAAGGAAGAGGGACTAGAAGAACAGTGGTCGATGGTCGTTTATGTTTTGAAAGGGCACGACTTCAGTCGTGCCGTAAAACGGCCCGAAATGAGCCGGGCGTTAGCCCCTGAGGGACGCCTCTCCTTCAAATTCAAACCAACTGCGGGACATTAGTAAATGACCCTATTAGCGGCGGCCTACACTAGCTACTAACCACTGTCCCCTGAATTGCTATAGAATCCCTTAATTCACCCCGCCGCGAACGCGACGGGAACAACCAGAGCGGAGGCTGACCATGGAAGTGGAGTTGACCGCCAGACAGGTAAGGATCCCCAAGGCTCTGCGCGCGCAGGTCGAGGAGGGGATGAATCGCATCGCCCGGATTTTGGGCAGAACCACGACGGCTTCAGTGATTTTCAGAACCCAGAGGCATTTACATATCGCCGAGCTGACGGTGAAGGCGCGCATGCAGACCATTGCCGCCTGCGGCGAAGCCGATACCCAGGAGTCGGCTCTGAGGGCGGCTCTGGCCCATGCCGAACACCAGGCACTTCGCCATCGCGACCGAAAGATCACCCGAAAGCGCCTCCCCAAAGAAGAGAAGGTGCAGGAGGCGCCGCCGGTCAGCAGGCCCAAGGCAGCGCGCGCGGCCCAGGCTGAAATCGGGACGGAAAACGGACTGGCCGCCCGGCCTGCCGCTAAACCGCGGGCGGAGATTGCCGTGCATTCGTTCCCAGCACATAACGCGGTGGTCGAACCCCACATCGTCGCCAACGGCGAAGCCATCGCCGTCCGGCCCATGACCGTAGAAGAAGCAGTCAAGGAAGCCGAGTTCCGCGATCGCGACCTGCTGATCTTTCGTAACCTGAGTGGGGATTTATTTGTCCTGCATCGGCGCCGCGACGGCCAGATGGAACTGATCGAAGTTCCCTAGGGTTGAGGAAGCTTGATGGGGGTGCCCCGTCCTGGCGTTGCCAGGATGGGGTGGCTCGCGAATGTGATTCATTAAATTATTTTGATTCAGTCATATACCGGTCCTGGAACGCTCCTGCCGTTCACCATCCCGCCACCCTTGCGCATCCCAGAGTGTCAGAAACTGCAGCTGTATTTCCTGCCCTTTCCGGGGGATAGCTGGCATCGGCTTGCCGCAGTATCATCCTGCAAAGACCGCCGCACCATCGCCAGACTCCTTGACGAAACGCATGGATTCATGTGGTTTCGGGGCGCAGGCTTGTTACAAACGCTGTTTCAGATTTGGGGGCGATGCGCAGATCAACTGTACGACGGCGGCTGCAGTGGACGACATGACTCTTAATTTGCCCCAGAACTGGGACTCGCTCGAGCAGCAGCGCATTCTGGATGGACTTCCGGCGCTGATCTTCCTGGAGCGAGCGGGACGCATCGTTTTTGCCAACGCCGAAGCGCGCGGCATGATGGGATCGGCCGAGGAAAAGTGGATTTCCCGGCCGGTGGAAGAGGTTCTGTGGGGACTCTTTCCCGGGACTGCTGAGCCGCAGACCGCACTTACCGGCAGCCGTTCCAGCAGCCCTTTTCACGCCACTCTGGCTACCCGCGGGGGACGCCTCCAGCCGATCGAAGGCACCTACCGCGCGGTCAGCGGTCAGCTTCACGATGCAGTCATCGTTGCCCAGGCTGTGGGCCGGGAGCGCGTGCCGCGCCCCCGCCTGATGGAGGACGTGCTGGCCAGCATCCCCGAAGCCGTCGTCATTGTGCGCGGATCGCGCGTGCTCTACACCAATGCAGCCTTCACCCGCATGTTCGGATTTACCGCCGACGAGGTGAGCGGCGGCGACCTGCGCGACTTCATCGTGCCCGAGACCCGCCTGCACGAGCACGCCATGCTGGAAAAGGCCATTGAGGACTACGGCCAGGCCGCGCTGGAGACGGTGCGCATGAACAAAGAGGGCCAGCTCATCGATGTCTCGATGCACTTGGCGCCGCTGCTGGTGGGCGGAGAAAAAGCCGGCCATATCCTCACCTATCGCGACGTGGGCGAGCGCAAGCAGGTGGAAGCCAAGCTGCAGCATGACGCCATGCACGACGTGCTGACCGGATTGCCCAATCGCGCGTTGTTCCAGGACCGGTTGCGCCTCGCCCTGGCCCGGCGCCTTCGGCGGCGCGATGGCTGCGGCGTCCTGTACCTGGATCTCGATAACCTGGAATCAGTCAACAGCTCCCTGGGCCATGCTGTCGGCGAAATCCTGCTGGCCGCGCTGGCTGACCGGCTGCGCTCCATTTTGCGCCCCCAGGACACCGCCGCACGCCTGGGCGGGGATGAGTTTGCCATCCTGGTGGAGAACGTCGTGCACCCTTCCGACCTGGAGGCCGTGGCCAATCGCGTCCTCGACCAGATAGAGCGCCCGTTCGAAATCCTCGGCTACTCGTTCCCGGTGAGGGTGAGCATCGGCGGGGTCATGGCGGATTCAGACGAAGTCAGCGTCGATTCCATGCTGCGCGATGCCGATCTGGCTCTGTATCACGCCAAACAAGCTGGCGGCCGGCGGTACCAGATCTTTGATAACCGCATGGGCGCGGAGACCACCATTCTCCAGGAGCGGGAACGCGATCTCCGCAGCGCGTTTTCCGATCGAAAGTTCGAGCTCTGGTACGAGCCCATCGTTCATCTCTCCACCGGTGAACTGGAAGGCTTCGAATCGATTCTCCGCTTTCGGCGCGCCGATGGATCGATCGATACGTTCAATGATCTCTTGCCCGCGGCCGAAGAGACCGGGCTCTCCATCGGTATCGGCCGTGATGCGCTGGAAACGGTGTGCCGAAAGCTGCGCGAATGGATCACCGCGATGCCCGGCAACACGTTGACGTTGACCGTCAACCTCACACATCGCCAGTTCTACCACGAGGAAATGGCTGCGCACCTGAAGAAGACCCTCGCATTGACACAAGCCGATCCCTCCCGCCTGGTCCTGGAGATTCCCGAAACTGCGCTGACCGAACGTCCGGACGCGGCATTGGCGATTGTTCAGCGAATGAAGGATTGCGGTGTGCGCGTGGCCCTGGACGACTTCGGCTCCAGCCTCGCCGCCGTCAATCACCTGGTGCGTTTGCCCATCGACCTGGTCAAGATGGATGCGCATCTTTCCAGCGCCGCCGTCCTGCAGGGAAGCCAACTGGCCCTGCTCGAATCGATTATTCGCCTCGGAAAAGCCGTGGGTGTGCAGTTGCTGGCTCAGGGAATCGAGACCCGGGAGCAACTGAACGCCCTGCGCCGCCTGGGGTGTGAATTGGGCCAGGGATCGCTGTATTCGCCTGCCATGGATGCCGCCGGCGCACTGGAGATTGCCCTGGAGCGCCAGCGGGCCGTCCCTCCGGGCGCATGATCAAGCGCAGAATCCTCCGTGCCCATGCTTGCGGCTCTTCCTGGCGCAAAAGTGGGAGGCCACGAACCCCGGCCCGTCCCCTGAGATAGAACACCCCGAGCGGTGTAGGATGAGCCCATGACTCCAACGCGACGGCCGCCGCCCGGGACTTCCAGCCGAGGCTCCGGCAAGGTGCGCGATTCGAGCAACGGCGGCAAGGAACTGGTGATCGTCACCGGCATCTCCGGCGCAGGCAAAGCATCGGCGCTGAAGGCATTCGAAGACCTTGGTTACCATGCGGTTGACAATTTGCCCCTGGAACTGTTGCCGGATTTCGCCGACCTGGTGGGCAAATCTGCCGAGATCAACAATGCCGCCATCGTGGTCGATGTCCGCGAGGGCCAGACGCTCGATCGCCTTCCGGACATCCTCAAGGGAGTGCGCACCGTGCTGCCCACCAGCGTGGTGTTTCTCGACGCCAAGGACGAAGTGCTGGTGCGGCGCTATTCGGAGACGCGCCGCCCTCATCCGCTCAGCCGTTCGGAGACGGTGTCGCGGTCCATCGTGGAAGAGCGCCAGCTCCTCGATCCCATCCGCAATCTGGCTGACACGCTCATCGATACGACTAACTTCAACGTGCACGAGTTGCGCGCCAACATCCAGGAGCGCTACAGCCACGACGACAAGGTCAATCGCCTGCTGGTCTCGTGCGTGAGCTTCGGTTTCAAAAACGGAGTGCCGCTCGATGCGGACCTGGTGTTCGATGTGCGCTTCCTGCCCAATCCGCACTTCGTTCCCGAGTTCCGCAACAAGACCGGCAAGGATCCCAAGGTCGCCGAATTCGTGCGCAGCTTCCCGCAGACAGCGGAGTTTATGCAGCGCGTAACGGACCTGATGCTCTACCTGCTGCCCCATTATGTCGAGGAAGGGAAGAGCTATCTCACGGTCGCGTTTGGATGCACCGGAGGCCAGCACCGCAGCGTGATGATGGCCGAGGAAATGGCGCAGCGCCTGAAAAAAGCCGGCTACCGCGTGAAGGCCCTTCATCGGGATATGCCACGCCAGACCTGATCCATTGGCCGGAGCATAAGTGAACTTTCGGGAAAACCGATGAGGACAGGGGCAGTTCGGCGCTCCCGTGCTGCCTTTCACTCTCCCGGGCGGTCAACAAGAAACATTGAATGGGTGATAGTCTTTAATCAAGAAACTCAAGCATTCGTGGGATAACACTGGAGGCCGGAATGGCGGTGCCGATTCGCAATTGGCTTGCGCGCGCGGGCGAGCATTTGAATTTCGATACCCTTCGAATGATTAAGGGGTTTTCAAAATACCTCGAAGTCGGCTACGTGATGCGTCAGATGGGTTACAGGCTGAACAGGGTGGACTGGAAGTCCCGGCGCGAGCAGGTGTGGGACGTGGTTCTGTCCGAGGTGGCCGACCGGAAAGTGCTCTTCCTTGAATTCGGCGTGTTCGAGGGAGCCACGACGCGCTACTGGGCGGAAAGGCTCAAGCATCCCGAATCAAGGCTGCATGGCTTTGACAGTTTCGAAGGCCTTCCCGAGGATTGGCACGAGGTTCGCTTCACGCAAGAGAAGGGCCATTTCTCGACCGGCGGAACAACCCCCGCCATCGATGACTCCCGGGTCAAGTTCTTCAAGGGGTGGTTCAACGAGACGCTGCCAAACTACCAACCCCCCGACCATGAAGTCCTGGTGGTCGATTTCGATTGTGACCTCTATTCCTCGACCAAATGCGTGTTTCAGTACATCGGTCCTTACATTGTGCCGGGAAGCTACCTGTACTTCGACGAGTTCAGCTGCCTGCAGGATGAGATGAAAGCGTTCCAGGAATATATTTCCGCGAGTCCTTACAAGTTTGTGCTCCGTGCCGCGACACTGCAACTGGCCGGCGCGCTGTTTCAATGCACCGCCTAGACTAGTGGACTGTCGCAGAGAGTAAGTTACCACCATTGGTGCCTTTGCAACTGTGCTGGGTCTCCGTTTTGAAAGGGCACGACTTTAGTCGTGCCGCTAAGAGCACCAAAATGATTACCGGCTTTAGCCACCGAGGGATGGTTTAGTGGGATTCTGAGCCCACTTCGATTTACCAACTCTTCTTGATGATGGTATCCACGGCGAATCCGCCATTGGGATCGCGCGTGGCGCTGAGGGCGACCCGCGGCGTTAGCTGGTACTGTCCCTGGATCACCTGGCTCTGCGTGGATCCCACGTTGCTCGAGAACGTCACGAACAGATTGCCGGTGACGCGCTGCTGAATGGTGATGTTCGCGCCCGGGGGTCCTTGCGATGTTCCGTTGGCGATAACGGGGTTGATGGAAAGCTGCGAGATGCCGGCGATCTTCGAGAACCGGCTTGTAACCTGGCTGGATACCTGCGACGCGATCAGCGACTCGGCCGCCTGGTTGGTGGTGGTCTGCGACGACGCCTGCGCGCTGGCTTCAGTGGTCGATCCGAACGCCAACAGATGGATGATGTCCGCCTCAGGCAATCCCGGATCGGACGTGTACTGGGTCTGCAGTTGATCCGCCGGGCCGCGGAAGCGCAGGCCGATGTTGTATTGCTGGACCGTGGTGCTCAGATCGAGATTGACCACGGGCTGCGTCTCGGACGGGTTGATGAACTGCACCGTGCCGGAGTTGAGCACGAACCGCTCGCCGTTCACAATCGCGTCGCCACTATTGAGAATCACCCGGCCCAGGATCACCGGATCGGCTGCCGTGCCTCTTACCTGAAGATTCGCCGACCCGTTGAGGCTCAGCGTTCGGCTCACCAGGTTGACATTGTTGGTTGAGTGCACCGCCAGGTTGAGGCTCACGTCTTGGCTGAATCCGCGCGAGGGTGGCGCGGCCACTCCGGAAAACTGGGCCACGAACCCGGTCAGGTCGAAGGCGGGGGTGAATGAAAGATCGGTCACGTTTACGGTCCCGCCCAGGTTGGCGTTCTCCGCCGTTCCAGTAAAGCGAAGGTTGGCATCCACGCTCTCGCGCATGCCTTGGGGGTAAAGCATACGTATGCCCTTGGCTGCCATGCCTAGGTCGAACTGGATAGAAGGCCGGTAGGCGACGCCTCCCGACGCGGTCACCTCTCCGCCGCCCACTGTCCCCTGGAAACTCTTCACGTTTACCCGATTGCTGGTCAGAGTGAGCACACCGTTGCCGTGCTGCAGGCCCACCGGCGTATCGCCCGATGCAAAATTGGCGTCGACAATGTCGATCTCGCCGCCGAGGTTTGGGCCTTTGCCATTGGAGTTGATGTTGAACTTCAGCTCGCCGGAACTGTGGATATCGGGCACGAACAACTGCGCCAGTTGCAGGTTTATCGAGCCCTGCAGCAGCAGGGACATGGGCGCATCGCCGCTTACCGGAATCGATCCCTGGAATTCGAGATTGGTATCCGTGCCCCGAATGGCGCTGCGCTGGATGTCGAGGATGTTGTTCTTGTAATCGACGTGAATCGGCGCGGCCGCCGCGAGCTGGATATTGTTGTTGTACGCCACCTTCAGATAGGGCACGGTGAGATGCGCTTCGAGCGCGTTCTTGTTCTTGAGCGGGCCGTGCAGGGTGCCGTGCAGTTCGGTTTGGCCGTCCACTGCATCGGCTTGGTCGGGCGCGTATGCCACGACCAGCGGTTTAAGCGGGATGGCCTGGGTGTCGACCGTCGCGTCGGCGAGATAGTCTCCGGTGAGATTGATGTGCGCCTTGGCATTGATCGCGGTGTGCACTGCCGAGGATTGCAACGTGGCATCCGCAACGTGGTTGGCCATCTGCAATTGCAGCTTGAGCTGGTCGATGGTCTGGTTTTCGATCACCAGTCTGGGGATCTGGATGCTGGCATTCACTTGTGGATTGTCGAACGAGCCCTGGCCGGCGGCGTTGATGGAAACCACGCCGGTGACCTGGAGATTCTTCTCCTTCAGGTTCTGCACCTGGTCGAGGCGGATGCCGTTCGAGGTCAGTTGCGCGGTGTAGGTCTTCTGCTTGGGGCGCACGCTTACGTTGCCCTGCACCGTACCGGCGGGTAGCTGCACGTTGAGGTTGGCGTGGGCCTCATCGCCGGTTCCGTTGAAGTCGATATGCACGGAGTCTATGGGCTCGTCATAAGCGGTGACCTTGGTCAGTGCGAGATTTCCATTACCGATGGGATTGAGCTCGGTCCCGTGCAGCGAAACGTGCGTGTTCAAGGTGCCAATGACGGGAATCTGCTGGCCGGCAAGCTTCGTAAGGTCGGCGATATTCAGCTGCGATGCATCGAGATCCACCTGGATGGGGCTGGTCTCGGTGAAGGCCCACTTCTTCAGGCCCGTGGTCGCCGAAAAGGTGATGTGCCCGCGCGTCTTCGGCTCAAGGTCGGCGTTGCGCAGGCTGGCGGACGACGGGCTGGCATCGACATTGGTGCGGAAGACTTTCCAGTCGGTGCCATTGACGTGGAGGTTCGAGGCCGAGAGCTGGCCCGTGAGATGAGGCGCGGACATCGAGCCCTGTACGTTGCCGTCGAACTTCGCCGAACCGGCCAGGTCCAGCGCTTGCGGCGAGCTGCCCGGCTTCGGCGTACTGAACAGATTGGCGATGGTGGCCACTTCGCGCAGGTCGTTGGCCTGTAGCCGCAATGCCAGGCTCGAGCGGTTGCTGATCGTGCCGTTCATCGTCAGGTTCGTTTGCGGCGTGCGGATGTAGCTCTGCGCGAGCGTGAGCTGCTGATTTTCGCCCGTGTACGTGGCATGGATCGCACTGTCGAGGGGAATGGCGCCAGGTGGAGTGGCCGCGTTGACCTGCGCGGAGGCGTTCTTTTCGTTGGCCTGGCCCCTGATGGTGGCGTCGGCTTTGGCGATCAGGTCGTCGAAGGTTTTGCCCCACGTGGCTTTCGCATCTGCGTTCAACTCGCCGGTGAGCGCGACGTTGCCGGTGGAGGCAGACGGGCCGGCCAGCGCCCGCGCCTGGGCCAGCGACACTCCGCGGATCGTGGCCGTTGCTTCGGAACGGGAGTTGCCGCTGATGTCCTTCATCGTGCCCTGGGCGGTGATCTCGCCGCCCAGTACGTTGGCACGAAAATCGTGCAGCGTGGCGTTGCCGTTGGCCAGCGAGTAATGCGCGGCGAGATTGGTAATCGCCACGGCCAGCGACGAGGTCTTCACCAGCAGTTGCCGGCTGGCCAGGTCGCCGTGCAGCACCAGGGTCTGCAGCGCCGGCCCGTTGGGTACGGATTCATATTGCGCCGTGCCCGAAGCGCGCACCACGCCGGCCGGAACCGATGGATTGTTGATCAGCTTCGCCAGCTGCGCCCCGTCCGCAACCACGTTGTAGGTCGCCTGGAGGGAGGGATTGGTCTGGTAGTTGTTGGCGATGGCGGAAAGATCGATCTGCGCCGCACCGCTCGTGATCCGGGCCGGGCTCAGGTGGAATGTGGTCGGCGAGGCATCGAACTGCGCTTCCAGGTTATGCGCGAATGGCCTGAAGCCGCCATACACGATCTGGCCATTTGTGTAGGTGAGCTTTCCCGAGTACTGCTTGATGGGATCGCTGAACACGGAATGGAATTCCACGTTACGCAGATCGACGGCCAGCGGCGTGGGCTGATCGTTGTAATACACTTCCCCGTTGGCGAGCAGGGCGTGGCGGATGCCGAGATCGAAGATGCTGGTGTTGCTCTGCTGGTTATTGCTGCTTTTGATGGTGGGAAGGTTGGAGTGGCCGTTCTTGTCGACGTACACCCGGACTATAGGATGATCGACACGAATTTCGTTCAGGTACCACTTCCCGTGCAGGATCGAGATGATGCGCACGCCGGCTTCGGCGTGCTGCACCTGGAGGAGCGGCGGATTGGAGTAGGGACTCGCGCCATCCACTGTCACGCCATAAATATCCAGGCTGAGGTTGGACAGGTTCAATGCGTAGTTCTGCAACTGCACACGGACGCCGAGAGCGTCCTGCGCCTGCTTCTCAGCGGTGCGGATCACGTAGGCATGGAAGGATCCGCTGTGGAGCAGGATGGCGGCGACGATGATCAGGACCAGGAGGAGCCCCGTTGAAATGGCCCAGAACCAGGCGGCAATCCGGATGAGCTTGCGCGGCTGGCGCCGCGGCGGCACGGGTTCGGGAGCAGGAGGTTCGGGTGGGTAATAGCGGGCTGTCGCCATGGCGCGTCTCCTAGAATGCCTGCCCGATGCTGATGAAGTACTGGGTCGCGTTTACGCCTGGAACGGGGTTGAGGTTGCGCCCGATGTCGATGCGCACCGGACCCACCGGCGTGGCATAGCGCAACCCGAAACCCACGTTGTTGGCGTACAGCGATGTGAACTGGTGAAATCCGACATAGGGGAATACGTTGCCGCCGTCATAGAACGCCACCACGCCCAGCCCCTGCTTGATGGGCACCGGGATGCGCGCCTCGGCGTTCAGGATCAGCATCTCCCGGCCGCCCGCGGGAACGCGGATGGTCTGTGGATTGCTGCACGACGGTGCGGCTCCGGGACAGATGCTTACCGGCCGCTGCGGCCCCGCGCCATCCAGCGGAAAACCACGCAGCGAATTGCCGCCACCGGTGAAGAATTCTTCGCTCAGCGGTACGCGGCTGTTGGAATAAGGCTGCGCCAGCCCCACGCGGATGCTGCTGGCCCACACAATATTGTGAAAGGCCTGCTTGTAATACGCGACCTGGCTGGTGAGCTTGCCGAAGTTGACGCTCGATCCCAGCTTGGTCGAGTTCTCGTCCAACTCGATCGACTGCAGCCATCCGCGATGCTCGTCCAGGACATTGTCCCGCGTGTCGCGCGTCATGTTCACGGCAAACGTGGAGAGCTGTACGTTGCGGTCTGCTTGGGGAACAAGCGCATCAATGAGCACCTGCGGGATATTGGTTTGGCTGAACTGGTAGCGAAGAAAGAGGGAGTTCTTCTGCGCTTTGTCAATGAGGCGCTGGAACTGGAAACCGAGGAGTTCCTGTTGTGACGAGAAAATGGGATTCTCCTGGTTGTGCTCGGTAGAAAACGAAGTTGTGGCTTTCCAGTTCGTCCAGCGGAAGTTGGGAACGATGTAGTAGAAGGCGAACCGCTGATCCAGTCTTCCGCCAAAGCCGGTCGTGGAGATCTGTTCCCCCTTGCCGCGGAAGTTGTTGCGCGTGTACTGGAACGTGCCGCGCGGCCCCCAGAACGTTTTTTGGCTGGTTGTGAAGTTGGTTGGCAATCCCACCGGCGGCAGGTTGGGCAGGGCCACCGTTCCGCTAGGAATGCTGCCGCCCCGATTGATGACCTCGAATCCGAAGCCGTAGGTGAAGTCGTTCTTCTTCGCCTCGTGCACTTTCACCAGGACGTCTTCGGTGGTTTGGGTGGTGATCTGCGATTTGGGATCCACCTCGGCCCAATCGAAAACCCCGGTCTGGTCGTAAAGCTTGCTGCCGGCCGTCAACAGGTCGGTTTCGGTCATCGGCTTTTCCGGCTTGATCGTGTTGATATCGCGATCGATCAATTTCTGGTCGGTATGGTTGCGGCCCAGTGTGATCACGTCCCCGGTGAGCACCCGCGGTCCTTCGTTGATGTGATAAACCACGTTGATGTGGTGAGGATCGTTCTTGGCCACCGAGCTGGCGGTCTCGCGAAAGCTGGAGTTCAGATAGCCGGCGCGCAAATAGTTGGCTACGATGGTGGCCCGGTCCTGTTGCACGCGCGCCTGCGAATACGGCTGCCCCTCGGCCAGGTTCAGGCCATGCGGCGCAAACTGCGACGGAGGAAACGTGTTCGCTCCTTCCACCTTGATGGAACTGACCACGTCGCGGGGACCTTCGTTTACGCGAAACGAAACCGTGATATCCCCACTCTGACGCTTCACCGTCGGAACCACCATCACGCTGCTGAAGCCTTCGGACTCGTAGACCGCCTTAAGATTCTTCACGCTCTGGTTGACTAACTGGTCGCTGAATTTGCCCGAGGAGAAGAAATGCTTCTTCTCGACGGCAATGTGCGGCGTCAACTGATCGGAATGTACCTGCGAGTTGCCGGCCAGCTTGATGTCATCGACCTTGTGCTTCTTTTCCTTGGCGATTCGATACACGACTGCATCGCGCTTCGGTCCCTTGTCAAGATGGGCGTCCACCTTCACGTCGAAGAAACCCTTGCTCTGATAATAGGAGGCCAGCGCCTGCCGTCCTTCTTCAACGGATTCATCGTCAACACCCACGCCCTGGTACTCGGGCAGGAGCGATTTCCTGGTCCAGGGCCACACATGAGCGCCCTGGATGTCAACCATGATCTTGTCTCCGGGAACGATGTTGAAGTGAATGTCGGCGCGATTGGTGTCGGCGTGGTATTCGGCGCCGGACAGTTTCACGTCCGCGTCGAGCAGGCCTCGCTTCTGCAATTCCGACTGCAAAAAAGTGGTTGCGCGCGTAAGAGTGGCGTAGTGATAGGTCTTGCCGGGGCGAACGGCAACCGTGCGCGCGCGCGCCAGCACGGTTTTCAGGCTGTGCGCGAGTTTCTCCTGGTCCTGGGGCGGCATTCCGTCGATTACGATCTCCCCGAACTTCGCATGGCGCCCGAGCGTGACGCGGAACGCAACGTTGACGATCGCGTGCCGCTGATCGAGTTCCGGTTCTGACTTCACATCCGCCTGGAAGTATCCCACCTCGCGATAGAACTTCAGCAGCGCCTGGCGGTCGGTCTCCACCTCGTCCGCGTTGAACGGCGCCTGGACGGGGTAATTCGAGATCTGGAGCAGGCGCGAATAGGGGAACTGTTCCGCGCCGGGGAACATGAACACGCCATAGTGGACCGTGGGCTCAACGACGTAGATTACCCGGACACCGTCGGCTTCGGGATTCACGTCGATCCGCACGGCGTCGAATTTTCCTGCCTGCTTGATGGCGGCGGCCGTTTGCTCGACCTTCTGCTGCGAGAACGGCTGGCCCAGTGGCTGGACGAACTGCGGCGCGAACTTCTGCGCATCGACGTCGATGCGCCCGGCCACCTGAATGCTGGAAACGTTCTGGCCCTCGTATGGCGCAAGCTGCCCGGCCGGAGAATCAGGAAAATTGGGGACGGTTGTGGCCGCGGGATGCGTATTCTCCGCGGGTGTTGAGCGCTGGTCGGGGGTGGTCCTGGTTTTGTTTGCCGGTGCTGCCGGTGAAGTCTGCGCGGGTTCGGTTTGTTGTTGACTCGCAGGCGGCGAACTTTGTTGTTGACTCTGTCCCGATTGTGCGCCAAGTCGCACCGCAACCAGAAGCATGAACAGGGAAGCGCTGCTCACCAGCCAGGCCCGCCCATGCGCCCGGTGAGCAGATTTCGTCTTGATGCTGGCCAGGCACACGTTCTGGGTTCCCTCGCCCGATGAGATGCGTTGCTTTCGGGCTTGGTTGACCCATGTACAAGCAGAGACCGGTCTGCGCAGCAACCTCCTTCCACATTTTGCTGTCCAGACCATCACGCCGGCCAAACGATGCATCCATCTTCGCGGGCAGAACGACGAGGCTGTGCTCACTCCTTGAGCTGGTTTGCGAGCCCGGGGAACAATCGATCAACATCGCGGGGGCGCCTATCTCAACCGCGGGATCCCATATCGAGTCCCAACTGAGCCGTCAGGAACGGCGCATCTGGGACATCGTGTCCCAATCCCCGCTGCGATCCCTGTGGAATCTGCGCGGCGTGCCGGTTCACGTGGTGGCGCGGCGGGCATGGAAATCGATCCTTGAGGACCGGATTTTTGGCCACGCCGCGGAACTTGGCTTTTACTTCCTGTTGGCTCTGTTTCCCACGCTCTTCAGCGCCAGTTCGATCCTCGGCCTCATCGCCCGCTCGGCGAGCAGCATTTATGACCGCTTGCTGCATTACCTCGCGCTGGTGATCCCCACCCAGGCGTTCGGGATCGTGCTGCACACCTTCAACGAAACCACGGCCCATGCCACGTCAGGCAAAATCACCTTCGGATTGATCGCCGCCTTATGGTCGGCGTCGGTCGGGGTCTCGGCCCTTCAGGACACCCTGAACGCGGTCTACAAGGTCGATGACTCGCGGTCGTACATCAAGGCGCGCCTGGAAGCCATCGGCCTCACCATCGTGCTTACCATGGTTATCAGTTGCTGTCTTACCTCTCTGCTGGGCGGGGACTTTTTGGCCTCGGTGGCGCGCCACCGCGTTCATGATCCTTTTGTGCGCGACGCCGCAGTCATGGTGATCCGACTGGCCGGGTGGACGGTGGCCACGGGTCTGCTTGTCCTGACGTTCGCAGTGGTGTACTACTGGGCCCCTGACCTGAAGGCGCGGTGCTGGCACTGGCTCACTCCGGGAGGCGCCATCGGGATCGTGGCCTGGTTGCTGGCGTCGCTGGGTTTCCGGGTTTATCTGCACTATTTCAACAGTTACCCCGTAACCTATGGATCGCTGGGCGCAGTCATCATTCTGCTCATGTGGTTCTACATCACCGGTCTCATGCTGCTGGCGGGCGCCGAGATCAATAGCGAGATCGAGGCCGCCGCGGCGGAGATGCGCATCGCGCGGACGGCCTCGCCGGACGCCGGCCATCCCCCCGGGGAGCCGCTCTCCGGTTCCACCGCCGCGGCCGACTGAATGCAGCCCTCTCCTTCGTGTTCGAGCGCGCTCCCATCCGCCGCTCCTGCAACTATTCCAAATGCTGGTTCGTCATAAAAGGAAGTACTTGATAACGTGGGATTTGGTCGATAATCAGGAGAGGCCTTGCCGGCTCGCTTACCAGGGGGGAAAACGAAAATTCAACACGACGGTTATGGCCGTAATGTAGACTTTCCGGTTTAGCCCTTCGGTCCGAATCAGCCAGGAGCGCCGCCTCCGGCATAACCACGCAAATTTTTCGAAGGCTCACAAGAAAAAAAATGGACGAACAAAGCCCTGTTTCGCACGTTCCGCCGGCGAGCCAGTTTGCCGCCGACTCGCCCGCCCCGATGAAGAAGCGCCGTCATTGGTGGGTATGGTTTCTTGTTCTGTTGTTCTTCGGCCTCACGTTTTACTGGGTGTGGACTCACCAGCAAAAGAGCCAGGCGGCCACCACGGGCGGCGGCAGGGGCCGCCCGGCGGGCGGCTTGGTGCCCGTCACCACCGCCGTCGCGCACTCCGGCACCATCGGGATCTACCAGGAAGCCATCGGCACCGTCACTCCCCTCTACACGGACTCCATCACTGCCCAGGTAACCGGCGTCATCACCGCCGTGCACTACCGCGAAGGCCAGATGGTGAAGCAGGGCGATCCGCTGGTCGACATCGATGCGCGGCCCTATGAGGCTCAGCTAGCCCAGGCCGAAGGCTCCCTGGAACGCGACCAGAACCTCCTGGCCCAGGCCGAAATGGATGTTGAGCGCTACAGGGTCGCCTGGGGCAAAAACGCCATTCCCCGCCAGCAGCTCGAAGACCAGGAAAAGCTGGTGGCGCAAACCAAGGGCACCATCAAGAACGACGAGGGCCTGGTCGCTTTCGACAAGGTCCAGGTGGGCTATTGCCACATCAACTCCCCGCTTACCGGCCGGGTGGGATTGCGGCTGGTGGATCCAGGCAACCTGGTGACCGCAAACTCGACCACCACACTCGTGGTTGTCACCCAGATGCAGCCCATCACGGTGGTGTTCACGCTCGCCGAGGATGCTCTTCCCGCCGTGCTGCAGCAGACCCGACACGGGCAGCAACTGAAGGTGGAGGCGCTCGACCGCACCCAGCAGGGCCATCTGGCAACGGGCAAGCTGACTTCGATTGACAACCTGATCGATACCACCACGGGAACGGTGAAGCTGCGCGCGGAGTTCGACAATCGCGACGGCACGCTGTTTCCCAACCAGTTCGTCAACACGCGGCTGCTGGTAAATACGCTCGAAAATCAGACCCTGGTTCCATCCTCCGCAATCCAGCACAACGGAAACCAGGATTTCGTGTATGTCATCCAGCCGGACAATAAAGCCGAAATGCGCACGGTAAAACTGGGTAACTCCGACAAGGGAGAAACCGCCGTGCTGCAGGGTCTCAAACCGGGAGAAAAGGTGGCGAACAGCAGTTTCGAAAAGCTCACCAACAACGCGCAAGTCACCGAATCGAAAGTCAAGCTCCCGTCCTCGTCTTCCGACTCGACCGGGAGTCCGGCGCAATGAATCCGTCTCGGCCATTTATCCTCCGGCCCGTGGCCACGTCGCTGCTGATGGCGGCGATTCTGCTGGTGGGGATCGTCGCCTTTCTGCAACTTCCGGTCTCGGCATTGCCGCAGGTGGACTATCCCACCATCCAGGTGATGACGTTCTACCCCGGCGCCAGCCCCGACGTCACGGCCACCACCATCACCGCGCCCCTGGAGCGCCAGTTCGGCCAGATGCAGGGCCTGAACCAGATGACCTCGACCAGCGCCGGCGGGGTGTCGGTCATCGTTCTGCAGTTCGACCTGAGCCTTTCACTCGACGTGGCCGAGCAGGAGGTGCAGGCCTCCATCAACGGTTCCGGAACGTTCCTGCCTTCCGACCTGCCCACTCCGCCCGTGTACAACAAGACCAATCCTGCCGACGCTCCCGTGCTCACGCTCGCCATTACCTCCGATACCCTGCCGCTTTCGCAGGTAGAGGACATGGTGGACACCCGCCTGGCGCCGCGCATTTCGCAATTGGCCGGGGTGGGCCTGGTCAGCATCAGCGGAGGGCAGAAGCCGGCCGTCCGCGTGCAGGTGAATCCGACCAAGCTTTCGGCGCACGGGCTCAATATGGAGGATGTTCGCACTGCGCTGGTCAGCGCCAGCGTGAATGCAGCCAAGGGAAATTTTGACGGCCCGCGCCAGGATTACCAGATCGACGCCAACGACCAGATCAATGACGCCCAGGGCTACAAAAACGTCGTCATCTCCTACCAGAACGGCGCGCCGGTGTTCGTCAAGGACGTGGCCAACGTGTTGAATGGCGTGGAGAACAACAAGCAGGCCGCGTGGATGAACACCACCCCGGCGGTCATTCTCAATATCCAGCGCCAGCCGGGCGCCAACACCATCACCGTTGTTCACCGCATCCAGCAGATCCTTCCCCAGCTCGAGACCAATCTCCCTGCCTCGATCCATGTCACCACCTTGACCGACATGACCACCAGCATCCAGGCCTCGGTGAACGATGTCGAGTTCGAGCTGATGCTGACCATCGGCCTGGTGGTCATGGTCATCTTCCTGTTCCTGCGCAATCTCTCCGCCACCATCATCCCCAGCGTGGCCGTGCCTCTATCGCTGATCGGCACGTTCGCGGTGATGTACATGCTGGGCTACAGCCTCGACAATCTCTCGCTGATGGCGCTCACCATCTCCACCGGCTTCGTGGTGGACGACGCTATCGTGATGATCGAAAACATCTCCCGCTTCCTCGAACAGGGCATGCCGCCCATGAAGGCGGCGCTGACCGGCGCGGGACAGATCGGGTTCACCATTGTTTCATTGACGGTCTCGCTGATCGCGGTGCTCATCCCGCTGCTGTTCATGGGCGACGTGGTGGGCAGGCTCTTCCGCGAATTCGCGGTTACGCTGGCCGTGACCATCATCATTTCGGCGGTCGTCTCGCTAACCCTCACGCCGATGATGTGCGCGCGCATCCTGAAGCACAATCCTGAAAATCAGCAGACGCGGTTCTATCGCGTGTCGGAGCGCGCGTTCAACAACCTGATCGCGTTCTACGGACGAACCCTGAAGGTCGTTCTGCGCTTCAAGACGCTGACCCTGCTGGTGGCCCTGGCAACCCTGGTGCTGACGGTGGTGTTGTACATCATGATCCCCAAGGGATTCTTCCCGGTGCAGGATACAGGCGTGATCCAGGGCATCTCCCAGGGACCGCAGTCGATTTCCTACGCCGACATGGCCATCAAGCAGCAGGAACTGGCCCGCATCATCCTGCAGGATTCAGCGGTTGAGAGCCTCTCGTCGTTTATCGGAGCCGATGGTATCAACACCACCCTGAACAGCGGACGAATCAACATCAACCTGATTCCCATCGAAAAGCGGCACACGAGCGCCGCCGATGTCATTCGCCGGCTGCAGAACAGTCTCGGCCAGGTCGCGGGCATGCGCATGTACATGCAGCCGGTGCAGGATATCACCGTCGACGATCGAGTCAGCCGCACCCAATACCAGTACACGCTGGAAGATCCGGACTTCAACGAGCTCAACGAGTGGACCGACAAGTTCGTAACGGAGCTGAAGAAGCTGCCCGACCTGGAGGACGTCGCCACCGACCAGCAGACCGGCGGACGGGCGCTGCACCTGAACATCGATCGCGTGACTGCTTCGCGCCTGGGCATTGCGCCGACCACCATCGATAACACGCTCTACGACGCCTACGGCCAGCGCCAGATCAGTACGCTATACACGCAATTGAACCAATACCACGTGGTGCTGGAGGCGGCGCCCGAGTGGCAGCGCAATCCCGGCAATCTGGGATCGCTTTATATCCAGGCTAACGGGTCGGCGGGCGCCACCGGGGCAGGCGCGGCCACGTCGTTCTCCTCGTCGGCATCGGCCGCCGCGGGATCGAATGCGCTGACCACGTCGGTGAAATACACGCCTTCTTCGGGCGTGCTGACGCTTCCAGCCAACGTGCTGGCGGGCGGCGCCACCTCCGGCACCACGCCCAACACATCCACGTCGTCTGTAGGCGCGAACGCGATTCCCCTAAGCGCCTTCACCCAGGCCGTTTCGACTACCGAAGCGCTGTCGATCAACCACCAGGGGCAGTTTCCATCCGTAACCGTATCGTTCAACCTGGCGCCCAATGCATCGCTGGGCAACGCCATCACCGAAATTGAGAACGCCACCAAGCGCATCGGTTTCCCGCCCACCATTCAGGCCGACTTCCAGGGGACCGCGGCCTCGTTCCACAACTCGCTTTCCAATGAAGCCCTGCTGATCCTGGCCGCGCTGGTGACGGTGTACATCGTGCTTGGCGTCCTCTACGAAAGTTTCATCCATCCCATCACCATTCTCTCCACGCTTCCGTCAGCCGGCGTGGGCGCGCTGCTGGCATTGATGCTGTTCAAGCAGGATCTGAGCGTGGTCGCCATCATTGGCATCATCCTGCTCATCGGCATTGTGAAAAAGAACGGCATCATGATCGTCGACTTCGCACTCGAGTCGGAGCGCGAGCAGGGAAAGTCGTCCGAGGATGCCATCTATGAGGCCAGCCTGCTCCGTTTCCGCCCCATCATGATGACCACCATGGCCGCTCTACTGGGCGGCATTCCCCTGGCGTTAGGCACAGGACTCGGTTCGGAGCTGCGCCGGCCCCTGGGCATCTCCATGGTCGGCGGGTTGCTGCTGAGCCAGATCCTCACCCTCTACACCACGCCGGTCATCTACATCTTCTTTGACACGCTGGGGCAGCGCGTCACCGGTCGGAGGCCCTCGCATACCGCACCCCGCAACGAGCCTCCTCAAGAGCAACTCGCATGAGCCTGTCGTCTCCATTTATCCGGCGGCCCGTCGCCACCACGCTGCTCACCGTCGCGGTGGCCATCGCGGGGGCGATTGCGTTCACGGTGCTGCCGGTCTCGCCGCTGCCGCAGGTGGATTACCCCACCATCAATGTGCAGGCGGGACTGCCGGGAGCCAGCGCGCAGATCATGGCGGCCTCAGTCGCCACCCCGCTGGAGCGCCAGTTCAGCCATATTGCGGGCGTCAACGAGATGACGTCATCGAGCCAGCTGGGGAACACCAATATCACGCTGCAGTTCGATCTCACCCGCGACATCAACGGGGCAGCCCGCGACGTACAGGCGGCCATCAATGCCGCGCGCACCTATTTGCCTGCCAACCTGCCATCCAATCCGAGCTATCGCAAGATCAATCCGGCCGACAGCCCCATTATGTTGCTGGCGCTGACTTCGGATGTGTATCCGACCACCAAGATATACGACATCGCCTCCACCGTTCTGCAGCAAAAGATCTCCCAGATACAGGGAGTGGGCCAGGTGGGGGTCAATGGCGGTTCCACGCCTTCGGTCCGGGTGGAAGTCGATCCCAAAAAACTGGAGAGCTTCGGGCTTACCCTGGGCAGTGTTCAATCCACGCTGAGCCTGCAGAACTCGCACGAGCCGCGCGGACAGCTTTCCGACGGCGTCATCACCCAGGACATCATCACCAACGACCAGATTTCCGAAGCGGATCAGTACAAGCCGCTGATCATCGGTTATCACCGCGGATCGGCAATCCGGCTCTCCGATGTCGCCGACGTAATCGACTCCACGTCCAATGTCCGGGCGGCCGGCTACATGGACGGTATTCGCGGCGTCTTCATCGTCATCTTCCGCCAGCCTGGCGCGAACATCATCGAGACTGTCGACCGCGTCAAGGCGCAACTGCCTTACCTGGAAGCCGTGCTTCCCAAGGCCGTGAAGACCACCGTGGTGCTGGACCGCACCACCACCATCCGGGCATCGGTCAGCAACGTCGAAAGAACTCTTGTCGGCTCCATCATCCTGGTAGTCCTGGTGGTCTTCGTCTTTCTGCGCAGTCCGCGAGCCACGCTCATCCCCAGCGTGGCGGTTCCCGTTTCACTGGTGGCCACGTTTGCAGTGATGTATCTTTTCGGCTACTCCATCGACAACCTTTCGCTGATGGCGCTCACCGTGGCTACCGGATTTGTGGTGGATGACGCAATTGTGGTGATGGAAAACATCACCCGCCATCTCGAAGCCGGCATGGAACCCTTTGCCGCCTCGCTGCAGGGCGCGCGGGAGATCGGCTTCACGGTGTTCTCCATCAGCATGTCGCTGATCGCGGTCTTCATTCCCATTCTTATGATGGGGGGTATTGTCGGCAGGCTGTTCCGCGAGTTCGCCGTGGTTCTCTCGACCGCCATTTTGGTGTCGATGGTGATCTCGCTGACCACCACCCCCACCATGTGCGCCCACCTGCTGAAGGCGCACCGCGTGGGCGAGCGCCACAACCTGCTTTACCGCGCGATGGAGCGATTCTTCAATGGAATGCTCTCCATTTACAAGCACTCGCTCACCTGGGTTCTCGACAACCCGGTACTGACGATCATCGTGCTGGTGCTAACCATCGCCCTGAATTTCGTCATCATCTTAAGAATTCAGACAGGTTTCTTCCCCCAGCAGGACACCGGCGTGATTATGGGCATGGTGCAGGGACCGCAGGACGCCTCCTTCCCCTTCATGAACTATTCCATCCAGCAACTGGTCGGAGTGATTAAGCAGGACCCCGGCGTGGCCCACGTCAACGCGTACACCGGCCAGGGCAACGGCGGCTTCATCTTCATGGCCCTCAAGCCGCTGGGCAAAGAACGTAAAGACGATGCCTTCGCGATCATCAACCGATTGCGCGGCCGGATGAACAGGCTGCCCGTGGCTTCGGCGTTCCTGCAGGCAGCGCAGGATCTGCGCATCGGCGGCCGCGGCGGCGGCGCTCAGTTCCAGTACACCATTCAGACTGAAAACATCCCCGATCTTGCGCACTGGGGACCGATCCTGATGCAGAACATGCGCCGCCTGCCCGGGCTGCAGGACGTGAACAGCGATCAACAGAACAGCGGTTTGCAGGAAATGCTCACCTTCGATCGCGCCACCGCTGCCCGCCTCGGCCAAACTGCGCAGTCGCTCGATCGCTCGCTCTACAGCGCTTTCGGCCAGTCGGAAGTCTCCGTCATCTACACCCAGCTCAACCAGTATTACGTCGTGCTTGAAGTCCAGCCGCAATACTGGGCCGATCCCTCGGGCCTGAACAGCATCTATTTCGCGCCTTCGGGAAATGCAAACAAGGCAGGCATCAACTCGGTCACGCCGCTTACCAGCCTGATGAAGCCCAAAACCTCCACTACGCCGCTGCAGGTGAATCATACCGGCCTGTTCCCCTCGGTCACGGTATCGTTCAACCTAGGCCCGGGATATGCACTCAGCGACGCCACGCGCGAGATCACGGAAATGGAGCAGAGCCTGGGCATGCCCGCCACCGTGCACGGCTTCTTCTCCGGCACGGCGCAGGCCTACCAGCAGACACTGTCCACGGAATGGTACCTGGTGATCACCGCCCTTCTGGCGGTCTACATCGTGCTCGGCATTTTGTATGAGAGCCTGATACATCCGCTCACCATCATTTCCACGCTCCCGTCGGCCAGCGTCGGCGCCATGATGGCCCTGATGCTGTTCAGCATCGATCTGAACGTGATCTCCATCATCGGCATCATTCTGCTCATCGGCATCGTGAAGAAGAACGCCATCATGATGATCGACTTCGCGCTGATGGCCGAGCGTCAGGAAGGAAAGAACACCCGCGACGCCATCTTCGAGGCCTGCCTGCTGCGCTTCCGGCCGATCATGATGACCACCATGGCGGCGATTTGCGGCGCGCTGCCGCTGGCTTTCGGCACCGGCACCGGCTCCGAACTTCGCCGCCCGCTGGGCATCACCATCGTGGGCGGCCTGGTGATGAGCCAGTTGCTTACCCTGTTTACCACTCCGGTGGTGTACCTGATGATGGACCGCCTGCGCCTGTGGATGCTGGGCCGTTCGCATGATGTTCTGCCGGAGGAGATCGCGGAGACCGCTTCGTGATCAGGAAAGAGACCATGATGTTTTCGTCAAGATCCAATTCGATGTTCGCAGGTGGGCTCAGTATCGTGGCCTTACTGGCCGGCTGCCGCGTGGGACCGCATTACAACCCGCCCGCTCCGCCCGCGGTCACCGCGCCGAATTACAAGGAATCGACGGTCAACTTCCAGGATCAGCCGGGTTGGAAGGTGGCCAGCCCCCAGGACGCAATGATCCGCGGCAAGTGGTGGGAGATCTTTAACGAGCCGGAGCTGAACACCCTCGAAGAGCAACTCACCGTCAACAACCAGAACATCAAGGTCTCGTTCAACAATTTCATGGAAGCCCGCGCGCTGGTGGCCGAAGCGCGCGCGCAATACTGGCCCACGGTCACCGCGGGACCGTCGTGGAACCGCTCCAAGAGCTCCGGCAACCTGCGCAATTCCTCTACCGCCAACACCGGCCAGACGTCGACGTTGTGGGCGCTTCCCGCCTCGGTTTCGTGGACACCGGATTTCTGGGGCCGCATTCGCAACCAGGTGCGATCGGATGAATACGCCGCCCAGGCCAGCGCCGCCGATCTGGAACTTGAAAAACTTTCGCAGCAGGTGTCATTGGCGCAGTTTTATTTCGAGATCCGCGGCCAGGACATGCTGCAGCAGCTTTTGAACCAGACCGTCGATGCATACCAGAAGGCCGTGGACGCCACCCAGGGCGCCTACGATGCCGGAACCGGTGACTACATCTCCGTCGTCGAGGCCCGGGCCACTCTGAAGTCGGCGCAGTCGTCGGCGATCAATGTCGGGCTTTCGCGCGCCCAGTACGAGCACGCCATCGCGACGCTCCTTGGCAAAATCGCGACCGATTTTTCCATTCCCGTGAAGCCCATGCTCTACACGCCGCCGTCCATCCCCGCCGGTGTGCCGTCGCAGCTGGCCGAGCGCCGCCCCGACGTGGCCGCCGCCGAGCGCACCCTGGCCGAAGCCAACGCCACCATCGGCATCGGCTACGGCGCGTTCTTTCCCCAGGTCACTCTCTCCGCAGGCGGTGGATTCGAGAGCTCGACCTTCAAGCATCTGTTCGATATCGCCAGCCGCTTCTGGTCGATCGGGCCCTCGGCCTCGCAGGTCCTCTTCAACGGCGGACTCTACCGCGCGGCGCTGCACCAGTACGAAGCCATTTACAATGCCGATCTTGCCAACTACCGCCAGACCGTCCTGACGGCATTCCAGCAGGTGGAGGACGCGCTGGCGGGGACGCGCACCTATTCGCAGCAGATCCTGGTGCAGCAGGACGCGGTCCAATCGGCGCAGCAGTTTGTCGATCTGGAAATCCAGCGCTACCAGTCGGGCGTGGACCCCTACGTGGACGTGGTGACCGCGCAGACCACCTTGCTCAACGACCAGGTTACGCTGAACACGCTGCACGTCCAGGAGATGCTGTCGTCCGTGCAGTTGGTCGAAGCCCTGGGCGGAGGCTGGGATCGCTCGCAGCTTCCCACCCCCGCGCAGACCGCCGCCAAAACCTCGGAATCGGATTACAAGACGCAGCAATAGCCGCGGACTTTGAGCTGCTTATCCGCCGCTTAGACCGGGTGCCCCACCCTCGCCGCGTCTTTGTTTTTGCGGCTAGGGTGGGTGGGCGCTTTAGGAGACCACCAGCCTCTCCCGGCATTTCATCTCAAACACTCCTTTGCCGCACGTATCGCAGATCCCCTGCCAGCGGACATCCATCGCACTGCGCCGTCTTTCCGCAATGCGCTTTTCCCACGGCTACCGTGAGCGCGTGAAACTCGTTGAAGAACTGGGCATGGCCGGCCGCGATTTCGCCCGAAAATGCCTCGCGGGTCAATTGCACAAGAGACTCGTAGCCCCTGCGATCCTTCCGCGGTGCTGGATTGACGAACTTGTGCCGTTCGGCGATTCTGCGCAGATATTCATCCGCCACCGGTACCGCGTGTCCCAGCGCATACAACAGAATGGCGTCCGCGGTTTCCGGCCCCACTCCCGGCAGCGCCAGCAGGCGGCGCCGTAGCGCCTCGGTTGGTTCTGCCGCCAGAGTTTCCAGTGAGCCATGAAATTCCGCATCCAGCATGGCGACAAAGGCCTTCAGCGCGGGTGCCTTGCGGGTGTAGAAACCTGACGGCCGGATGAGTTCCGCTAGCCTGTCCACTGAGACGCGCCGGAGTCCTTCAATGCTTAATGCATCCGCCTGGCGCAGATTGTCCAGCGAGCGCTCGACCGCTTTCCAGGCCGTGTTCTGTGTCAGGTACGCTCCCAGGATCACTTCGAAGGGGGTCTGCGCCGGCCACCAGAACTGCCGCCCATACGCCAACGCCAGTTCGTCATGCATGGCGCGCAGGCGCTGCGCCGGCGAAGGGCGCGCAGGTTTCCGGCGCGGTTTCACGGCTGTGGATTCTGATCCAGGCGAGGACACGGCTGTTATTAGGATAAAGGTGTGCGCGGCTGATGATCCGCGAGTCATGGAGGAGCCTTGTGAAAAGCCACACGGAATACCTGGTGTTTGAAACCAGGAAGCGAAAAGAGATGGTCCATATCACCGATCAGGTGGAGCAGATCGTTCGCCGCAGCGGCGTCAAGGACGGCCTGTGTTTCGTTTCGCCCATGCATATCACCGCCGCGGTTTATGTGAACGATCTGGAGAGCGGGTTGATTGAAGATATCGGGAAATGGCTCGAGGAACTGGCCCCGCCGCGACCTGACTACAAGCACCATCAAACCGGGGAAGACAACGGCGACGCTCATTTGAAGTCGTTGCTGCTGCATCACGAGACCACGTTGCCGGTTACGGGCGGGCGGCTCGACCTGGGTACATGGCAGCGCGTCTTTTATGCCGAGTTCGACGGCCAGCGCCGAAAGCGCGTGATCGTCAAGGTGCTGGGGGTGGAGTGAGCCGGGAGGAATCAGCGGCCCTGGTGGTGTCCGCCGCACAGATGGTCGTTTATGTTTTGAAAGGGCACGACTTCAGTCGTGCCTTAGAACGGCCCGAAATGAGCCGGGCTTTAGCCCCTGAGGGACGCCTCTTCTTCAAATTCAACCCAACTGCGGGGCATTAGTAAATGACCCTGCTAGCGGCGGCCTACACTAGGACGGGGCGCCCCAATCCAGTTGTTGGGGTTTCGCCCTGCCGGCCATGAACGAGAGCAGCCGGGCGAGGGCTGCCAATTCGAGCAGCCTCGTGGATCGGCCGGGTTCGGCCGCCCGGCTAATTCTGATTGTGATCGTCATCGGTGATCTTTCGCCACTGCCCGCCGGCGTGTGCAGGTCCCGGAACAGAGAAGTCGATCCTGGTGCGAGGCAACACCACCAGGTCCACGCGGCGGTTGGCAGCTCTGCCTTCCGCGGTCGCGTTGCTGGCCACGGGATGGAACTCGGCGTAACCGGCGGCCGAAAGCCGGTCGGGCGGAATGGCGTGCAGATCGAGAAATAGCCGCGCGATATGTGTGGCGCGCGCCGAAGAGAGCTCCCAGTTCGAATCGAAATTGTCAGTGTGAATGGGAACGTTGTCGGTGTGGCCTTCAACGCGCAGATCGTAGGGCGTGCGCGCCAGAGACGCCGCAATCTGCCGCAGGGTCGAAATGGCTTCCGGCCGCGGCGTAGCGGACCCTGAATCGAAGAATCCGGCTTCGCGAAGGCTGATGACCAGCTCGTCGCGGCCCATCTGGATCGACACGGTGTGTTGCGCCACCTGGTTCGAGAGCCGCTGCGCCAGGTCGCGGCGAAGATTCTCCAGGTCATTCTTCACCCGGGCCGGCGATAACAGGCTTTCGCCCATCACGATATTCATGGGCACGATGGGCTTCTCGGTTCCGGAGGCCGCATTCAGATTCCTGCCGGGGTTGCGGCTCGCGTCAGAAAAGATGCCCAGCGATTTGAAGGCTGTGTCGATGGCCTGCGAGACTTGCACCTGTTTGATCTGGTCGGCCTTGGCGGTAGCGAACAGAACCACGAAGAAAGCAAAAAGAAGGGTGATGAAGTCGGCGTAGGAGACCAGCCAGCGGTCGTGGGTAATGCGCGTCCTGGGCACGCGGACCCTCATGCGGCGCGCTCCACCGGTTTACGATTTGCCTGGTCGAGGAATCCCGAGAGCTTGACCTCGAGCATGCGTGGGTTCATGCCCTCGAGAATGGAGATCACACCTTCCAGCATCATCTCGCGCCGCAGATAGTCTTCGCGGACGCGAAGGCGCATCTTTCCGGCCATGGGAATGAAGAACAGGTTGGCGATTCCGACTCCGTAGATCGTCGCCACGAAGGCCACCGCGATGCCGCGCCCAACCTCCTGGATATTGTCGAGATGTTGCATCACCTGGATGAGACCGAGGACGGCGCCCAGAATGCCGATGGTGGGCGAGAACCCGCCTGCCGATTCAAATACCGCCGGCAGCCGCTCTTCGCCTTCGGTCTTCGAATCCAGGCTGACCTGCATGATCTTGCGCAAGTCGGCCGGCTCGGTGCCATCCACGGCCAGCATCACCGCCTGGCGCAGAAAGGGATCCTGAATGGCTTGCAGATCGGCATCGAGCGAGACCACGCCGTTGCGGCGCGCCTTGTTGGCGAAAGCCACCAGCAGCCGGATCAGCTCATCGTTGTGCTTGCGGGGAGCGGCAAAGACGTGCGTCATGCGCGCGATCGCGGCGGCCACGGTGGTGAGCGGGAACTGCAGCAGCACCGCGCCCAGCGTGCCTCCAAACACGATCAGCGCCGCCGTGGGTTGCAGGATCTGGCCGATGTTGCCGCCTTCCATCAACAGCCCGGCAATGATGCCGGCGATGGCCACAAGCACTCCGCCTATGCTCGCCTTATCCATGAGAGATTCCTCGAAAATCTGCGCTCCATGCCATGCAGCGATTCCTCGGCCATCCGGCTTACATGCCGGGATCGGACGGGTCTGTCGGGTCGATGCTCGCCAGCCCGGCAACGCCTTCAAGATTGCGCGATGACTTCAGTTGCCGCGCTACGCGAGCCAGCAGCCGGGCGCGATAGGCCAGCACCCGTTCCGTTACCTCTGCGCAGGTCTCGCGCACAATCAGCTTTTCGCCGTTGATCAGGGTGAGCATGGTGTCCGGCGATGCCTCCGCCGTCTTGATCAGATCGCTGTTCAGGACCATGGGATTTCCGTTGAGCCGGGTCACTTCGATCATTGCCCAAACTCCTTCGCCCGAGTTATCGACGCGGGAGGAGGAAGGTTGAAAGAGTCAGGGAATGGAGCACGAATTGTCCCGAACGCGGACACTCTGTGGGAAACGATAAAGTCACCCCCAGCCAAGCCGAAGAAGGGGCCAGATGCAACGGCTACGGCCCGAAGGCAGCTACCCAGGGCAATTAACATGGGGGCACATTCGGGGAACGGGACGTAAATCAATGCATCGCCAAAGGAGAACCCCATGTCCCTGGGTGTCTTGAACAACCTGTCCGCGCTGTACGCGGCCAACAACCTGAACAACACCAACAACAGCCTGTCGAAGACCCTGCAGCAGTTGTCCTCGGGCTCGAAGATTAATTCGGGCGCGGACGATGCCGCCGGCCTTTCGCTGATCAATGGCCTTCAGGCAAACGCAACCGCCCTTTCCCAGTCGCAGACCAACTCCCAGGAGGGCGTTGGCCTCCTACAAGTGGCCGACGGTGCGCTCTCGCAAGTGACCAACCTGCTCAACCGTGCCGTTACGCTGGCCACCGAGGTCTCGAACGGCACCCTCAACACGGCGCAAGGACAAGCGGCAAACCAGGAATACCAGTCCATTCTGTCCGAGATCAACAACATCGGATCCACGACCACCTACAACCAGCAGAAGGTGTTTGGCAACGACACCACGATCTACACCGGCGATTCATCCGCACAGGGCGCCTCGACCGATGTTCTCCACTTCGCTACGCTGACTTCGGCAGCCGTGGGCGATGCCAACGGCACCGTTTCGGGAAACTCGGGCGGCAGCAAAGTGTTCGTTGACCTGGGCACGACCGTGAGTACCAACCAGACCGACAACCTGACCGCCGGGAAGACGCTGGAATTCGACTATCTGATGGGGGACGGCAAGAGCATCGGCAAAGCCACCATTACAACCAGTGTTGCGAACGGAACCGCTTCGGTTCAGGGCCTCATGGGGGCGATCAACGCTATGGGTCTGGGAATCACGGCCACGTTTGGCACCGCGACACAGGCAGGAGTGGCGGGACCTCCGGCTGAATCCGGAATCATCCTGACCGGCAACGTGGAGCAGGGTGTTGTTCCCACAACCCAAGGACAGTATGAGGCCGTTGCGACGGCAACGCCGTTGATCGACAGCACCAACGGCCTTGCCCAGGCAGCAACACTGTCCACGGGCTCGGCGGGAGGCGGGACTTCCACCATCAGTTATACAGTGGGTGCGAACAACAACGTCAACCTCAACACACTCGGCAATCTGGCCATTAGCTCTGCCCAGAACATCCTCACGTCGCTGAACAGCGCTATTTCGGATGTAGCCGCGCAGGATGGATACATCGGCTCGCAGATCAACACCCTCAACGCGGTCAGCTCCGTGATCGGCACCCAGCAGCAGAACGTCGTTGCGGCGCAGAACGCGGTGCAGGCGACCGACTTTGCGCAGGCATCCTCGAACCTCTCGAAGTTCATGATCCTGAGCCAGACCGGTATCTCCGCTCTCGCCCAGGCCAACAGCCTGCAGCAGGAAGTCACCAAGCTGCTGCAGTAATCCTCCAACCCGGCTACCAGCCGCGAGGGGCGTCCTGTATGGGCGCCCTTCGTGCATGTTAGATCGGCGCGCAGCCGGTGAGAATCTTTCAATCTTTTCTGGGGCGGGTTGGCAGGAGCGCTGCTTGCACCAGGATCGGAGAGAGCCATGGGCACAGTAGGACTGAATTTCGGATCGCCGACCAGCGGTACAGGTTTCGACGTCACCGCGACGGTGGCCACGATTGTCGGCAATCTCCAGAAGGTGGAGACCCCCTGGAAGAACCAGCTCACCGCGCTGCAAAGCCAGGACACTGCGATCTCGAACCTGGGCACGCTGCTGTCCACTCTTTCCACCGACGTGAGCCAACTGACAGATTTCACGGGGGTCCTGGCGCAGAAGACCGGCTCCAGTTCCGACACAAGTGTGCTCGAGTTGACCAATGCCACCTCTTCGGCGGTGGCGGGAAGCCACACGGTAGCGGTAACCAGCCTGGCGCAGACCTCCAGTGGGTACCTGACGGCCATCACCAATGCGTCCGACACTCTCTCGGGATCCATCTCCATCCAGGTGGGCAGCGGGAAGTCCCATACGATTACGCTGAGTTCGACCAACAACACCCTGGCCGGCCTGTCGGCGGCCATCAATTCGGCGGGCATCGGGGTGACGGCCAGCGTTCTTACCGATTCCAACGGCTCCCGCCTGAGCCTGGTGTCGGCAACTTCGGGGGGCAAGGGCAATCTCACGGTGAGTTCGTCGATCACCGATGTGACCAACTCCAACGCTGCCCTGGCGTACAAATCGACGGTTACCGGCGTCGATGCCAAGCTGACCGTGGATGGCGTTGACCTGTCGAGCTCATCGAACACGGTATCCGGTCTTATTCCCGGGGTGACGTTCCAGTTGCTGGCTCCCAGCCCCAACGAATCGGACGGGGTCACACATCAGCCCGTACAAATCATCATCGCCAACGACAATTCGGGAGTGGAGACGGCGGTCAGCAAGATGGTGACGGATTACAACGCCCTCGTGGCGGCCATCAACGCCCAACAGGGGAACGACAGTACCGGCAAGCCCGAACCACTCTTCGGGTCGCCCACCATTTCCTTGTTGCAGCAACAGTTGATGGCCAGCATCAATACCCAGAATCCCAACGGATTCGTCGATCCCATCTCCGCCAACACCAATGCGACGCTTTCGGGGTCTTTGTCGATCACGGTGGGGAACGGGACCACGGAGAACATCGTGATTGGCGCTGCGCCGGGCACGCCGGCCGCCAATACCATCTACACCGGCAGCGGAGTGAATACCATCGACGGGCTGGCCCAGGCGATCAACGCCGCCAATATCGGGATCACCGCGGCGGTGGTGACCAAAAACAATCAATCAACCCTGACGCTGCAATCGCAAACCGCGGGCTCCGCCGGAGCCCTGGAGGTTGACTCCAGCTTGAGTGCCACCGGCGATACGCTTCTTGGTTTTACCCCTTTCTCTGCTTCCGGCTCCAACAATGCCAGCGGCACCCTGGCCTCCGTCAAGAACAGCAGCGACATCCTTTCCGGTTCCTTCTCGATACAGGTAGGGAACGGGACAGCGCAGACGGTCACGCTGGACTCGTCTAACAACACGCTGCAGGGTCTGGCCGATGCCATCAACGGCAGCAGCGGAATCGGGGTTACGGCATCGGTGAGTTCCGACGGCACAACCCTGTCGCTGTTGTCGAATACTCCCGGAAGCGGCGGGAATCTCAGCGTAACTTCTAATATCCTCGACACCACAAATCTGACCACGACGGCGCTCAACTACAACAGTTCATCGGATATCTCGACGCTGGCCAACCTGGGGATCACGGCGTCTACCAGCGCCGACGGAACGTTATCGTTCGATCCCAGCGTACTGGATACGGCGCTCAACACCGATTTCAGCAGCGTCCTCGGATTCTTCCAGTACGCGAACAGTTGGGGGCAGTCATTCTCGAACATTCTGACGTATGCTGGAACCAGTTCAACTACCGGAACCCTGGCGTTGGCTCAAAGCAGCAACAGCAATGTAGAAAAATCGCTGAACGCTGAAATCTCCCGGGAAGATAGCGTGATTGCCGACCAGCAGAAGCGCCTCACGACAGAGTTGAACCAGGCCAACCAGATCCTGCAGGAACTGCCATCGCAGTTGAACGAGATGAACATGATGTACTCCGCAATCACGGGCTACAACACTCAGAAAGGCTAACGGCTGAGGAGCCGGAAGGGAATGAGCAGTTACCAGGAACATGCGCTGGAAGGCGCCTCGGCCGTCGATCTGGTGGTGGCTCTTTACGACGGAATCATTCGCTTTCTCCATGAGGCGATCGAGGCTGTGGACCGCGGCGACATCGCGGCACGGAGAGTCGCAGTCAAGCGCGCGATGGACATCATCATTCACCTGCAGGCGCGATTGCGCATGGACGTGGGCGGACGGCCCGCGCAGGCGCTGAGCGAGTTCTACGCCTCCATCTTTGCCCAGATCCTGCAGGCCTCGCAGTCGGCGTCGAAGCCGAAATTCGAACACGCCATTCATTGCGTCCGCAGCGTCCGCGATGCATGGCGACAGGTGGCCCGGGATCCTGAGGTCAATCCGGCTCCGCCCCAGGCGGGGCGGTTTCCCGTTCCCTCCGGCATGGAGAACGCCGAGTTCGGCACGGATAGTGTGATGCGTTCCTGGAGCGCCTGACAGGTTAGCCGAACCAGCCACTTAACTGGTGTGGTGCGTGGTGCAGATTGGCGAATACCTTTTGCCCTGCGGGAGCAACTGCATGTTCCCTCCGCCCCCTGCGGGGGCTCGACCTCATTCACCACGCATTCCCCAGGCTTGCGCCCGGGGCTATCGTCATGCGCCCGCTGCGCGGGCTCGCGCTACATGAGCCACTAACCACTAACCTATCCCGCCACGGTGAGCTCTTCTTCCAGCTGTTGCTTCTGATACAGGCTGGCGTAATAGCCGTCCAGGGCCAGCAGTTCATCGTGCTTGCCCAGTTCCACGATGCGGCCGCGGTCGAGCACCGCGATCTGGTCGGCGTGGCGCACGGTAGACACGCGATGCGAGATCAGGATGGTGGTCGCACCCGCGATATAGGTTTCGAGTCCGCCCAGGATGCGCTCCTCTGTGTAGGTATCCACGCTGGCCAGGGCGTCATCCAGGATGAGGATGGCGGGGCGGCGCACCAGGGCGCGGGCAATTGCGGTGCGTTGTTTCTGTCCGCCCGACAGGGTGACTCCGCGCTCGCCGACCAGCGTTTCAAACCCCAAGGGAAACTCCTCGAATTCCTGGCGAACATGGGCGGCTTCGGCCGCCTGCAGCAGCTCGGCAGCGCCGGCGCTGGGCGCGCCGAACCCCAGGTTCTCCCGTAGCGTTTCGCTGAACAGGAACGTTTCTTGCGGCACCATGCCGATATTGCGCCGCAGCACCGAAAGCGGATACTCGCGTATGGGCCGGCCGTCGATGAGCAGCGATCCTTCGGGCGCCTCATACAGGCGCGAGATGAGGTTGACCAGCGTGGTTTTGCCCGAGCCGGTAGGCCCGACGATGGCCAGGCTCGAACCGGACGGAATCTGCAGTGAAATGTCGCGCAGTACGGGCGTATTTCCGTAGCTGAAATCGAGGTGGCGGAACTCGATGTCGCCGGCAAGCACGGTGTCTTCTGCAATAGCCGGATCGGCGCCGCGGTCGTCGATGGCCGGCTGTTGCTGAAGCAGTTCATCAATGCGGGTGACGGAAGCCGTGCCGCGCTGAAAGATGTTGACTACCCAGCCCACCGCGATGATGGGCCAGATGAGCAGGATCATGTAGGTGTTGAAGGCCACGAACTGCCCCACGGTGAGACGATGTTCGATCACCAGGTGGCCGCCCGCGAGCAGGGTGATGATCATCGACACGCCAAGAATGAATTCCAGCGTGGGCCACAACATGCCCATCAGCTGGACCAGGCGCAGGGCGCGGGCAATGTATTCGCGGTTGAGGCGTTCGAAGAGGCCGATCTGCGCGTCTTCGCGGGCGAACGCGCGCACCAGGCGCGCGCCCGAGTAGTTCTCCTGGGCATGGGCGGAGATTTCAGAAAAGCTGGCCTGGATGCGTTCGAAGCGGTCGTGAATTTTGCGGCCGAGATACTGGGTAACGATGCTGGCCAGCGGCGCGGGCGCAAACGCCACCAGGGTGAGATAGGGGCTGTAGTGGAGCAGAAAGAACAGCGCGCCGATGGTAAACACCACGGTGTTGGCGCTGTACATAATAGCCGGACCCAGCAGCATGCGCACCGCGTTGAGGTCGTTGGTGAGGCGCGCCATGATGTCGCCGGTGCGATACCGCTGGTAAAAACCGGAATCCTGTCTCTCCAGATGACGGAAGAGATCGTTGCGCAGATCGAACTCAATTTCGCGGGAGATGCCGATCAGGATCCAGCGCTGCGCGTACAGAAAAATGCCTTTTACCAGGCCGATGGCGACCAGCGCGGCGACGAACAATAAGAGTTGCCGATGCGAAATGCCGTTGCGCAGCCCGTCGATGGCCTTCTCCAGCACCTTGGGGAAGAGCACGTAGATTGCGTTTGTGCCCACCACGCACAAGCTGCCCCACAGATAACCCCATTTGTAGCGTCGCATGTAGGCAAAGAGGGGGCGCAGATCGCGAAGCATATCTTCATTGTACGGGGTTGTATTCTCTCCCGTGGTTACCAGATGCACTGTTTGTGACGGGGGACTCAAATTCACGGCGCGTTTCCCACGTCCCCAGAACCGGGGACCTGGGGCACCCGGCAGATTCGGAGTTTCTGGAGACCGGAATTGAGCGCTTTCCCACCCTTAGCCGCAAAGACAAACACGCGGCGAGGGTGGGGTACCCAAAGGTAGCTAGTGGTGTCCGCCGCACAGATGGTCGTTTATGTTTTGAAAGGGCACGACTTCAGTCGTGCCGTAAAACGGCCCGAAATGAGCCGGCTTTAGCCCTCGAGGAACGCCTCTTCTTCAAATTCAACCCAACTGCGGGGCATTGGTAAATGACCCTATTAGCGGCGGCCTGCACTAGGTCGGCGTTCGGAGCAGCAGGTATCCCCCGGTAAGGCCGAACAGAACATCCGAGGACCAGGCCGCGAGCGGCGCAGGCAGATAGTTGACGTTGCCCATCGCGCCGAACAGGGCATCCACCATCCAGTAGGCCATGGCCACGCCGATGGCCACGGCGATCCCGGTCAGCGAACCGCGCCGTCCCATCGATAGCGCGAACGGAATGGCCAGCACCGCCATGACAATCGCGACCAGCGGGTAGGTGAGCTTGTGCCAGAGGTCGACGCGCAGCCGCATGGTGTCAAATCCGCTCTGGCGCAGGTCGCGAATATAGCGTTTGAGCTGGCCGAAGTTCATCTCCTGCGACTGCAGGCTCTCTTTCTTGAAGTAGCTCGGTTCTTCGCGAACCTCGGGGAAGATGGTGTTGATGAATTCCCGGTACTCGGTCTGGTTCGCGCCGCTGAATTTCCGCTCCCAGCCGTTCTGGAATCGCCACGAGCCCTTGTCCGTGTCCCAGAAGACGCGCGCCGCAAAAATGCGTCGCGACATGGCAAACGTGTGTGGATCGAATTCAAATATCGAGAGGTTCGCGAACTCGTTGCTGTCAGGATCGAAGAACTGGTAATAGAAGATGCGCCCCGGCCCGCCCGGCTCCTGCTGCCCGAAAATCCACTTCTGCTCGGGGTGCAGGAAGGTCTGCGGCGGGCGCCCCTTGATGGTGCTGCGCAACGACTCCTGCCGGCGATTGGCCTGGGGCAGGTAGAACTGATCGAAAAGAAACAGGCACACGGCAATGATGGCGGAGATGGAAACAATGGGAATCACCAGCCGGTACAGGCTGATGCCGGTGGCTTTCATGGCGATGATCTCGCTGTTGCGATTCAGAACGCCGAAGGTGACCAGCACGGCCATCAGCACCGCCAGGGGCGCAAATTTGTAGAGCATGCTGGGAGTGAGATTGACAAGGTATGCGCCCACCGTGGTCACCGGAACGTGGTTGCGTATGATGTCGCCCACCAGTTCCAGGTAAGTGAACAGCAGGATCAGCAGCACAAACGAAGCCAGTACCAGGACAAAAGTATTGATAAAGTCGCGGACCACGTATTCGTCCAGAATGCGGGGAAACGCGCCCCGCCCCGATCGGCGCATGGATCGTGGTTGCAGGCGATCGAGAAACCGGCTCAGGTGAACACCGTTTTCAGGAAGGGCGGTGGGAAACCTGACCCCGCCGGCACGCGATGCGAAAGCGACGATAGCGCTGAGCACCCGTCCCCCGGTCGCCATTTGCCACAACAGGAAGACTCCCGCTCCGGCAAAAAGCATATTGGCCAGCCAGACTGCCAGCAATACCGGCATCTTGTTCTGCCGCGCCAGGGACACCCCCGTGTACGAAAGGATGTAATAGAGAATCACCAGCAGCAACGTAAAGACGAACCCCGAACTTTTGCCCCCGCGCCGCGACATCACCCCGAGTGGCACGCCAATCAGCATCAACACCACGCACGCGGCGGGATAGGAGAAGCGGCTGTTCAATTCGATGAGGAAGCGCCGGCCTTCCGGGCCATGGAGCCGCTGGAGGAGCAGGCGGGTGGGCACCGCGTAGACCGCCGTATCCATGCGCCCCAGGTGCACATCGCTCTGGGGACTGAGTGAGAGCGGCAGATCGGTGCTCGTGAATGTGGAGATGGTGTACTGCTGGGCCGAATCGACCGTGTGCTGCGTCCCGTCGCGAAGACGCATGAGGAGTTCGGAACTGGAATCATTCGCCACCGTGGCAGAAGCGGCTGTGGTGACGCGCGGCGACTCCGGATCGCTGACGTCGGCCATGAACACCTGGCGCCAGTTGGCTGCCCCGGTGCCCCCCGGTACATCCTGCACGTAAAGGACGTAGTTCTTGAAGTCCTCGTAGAAGACCCGCGGCTGGATCTGGTAGGAGGCCTGCGAGGCAGCCAGTCTCTGCTGCATGTCGAGGATTGCCTGGTTGGCGCGGGGCGCCACGTACAGCGAATTCGCGAGTCCCAGCAGCGCGCCGCCCACCGCCACGATCGACGCAACCCGGACAAAATACGTGACCCCCAGGCCGGAGGCGCGCATCGCGACGACCTCGCTGTCGGCGGCCAGGCGGCTCAATCCCAGAAGAATACCCACCAGCACCGACATGGGGATCGTCACCCAGAACAGGTTGGGCAGGGTGAAGAGGAAAATCTGCAGAACATTGGTGAGGGTGGAACTGTTGCGCACCACCATCTCCAGGATCTGCGGCAGGCGGGGGATAAACAGCAGGAACGTGAACAGCGCGCATCCGATCAGCGCGTGGGAGAGGATCTCGCCGAGGATGTACCGGGTGAGGATGCGCACGCCAAGGAGTCCTGTAGATAGTCTAGCTGGTCGTGGCAGGCGCCGGCTGCCAGCGCCGCAGGCGCAGGCTGTTCGCCAGCACGCTCACGGAGCTGAAGGCCATGGCTGCGGCCGCGATCCATGGACTGAGCAGGATGTGGAACGCCGGGTAAAGCAGCCCGGCCGCCAGAGGAATGCCCAGCAGGTTATAGACCGCGGCCCAGGCAAGGTTCTGCCGCATCACGCGCAAGGTGGCGCGGGCGAGGTCGAGGGCGGCGGGAATGGCCGAGGGTTGAGCGCGCAATAGCAGAACGTCGCCGGCTTCCTGGGCCAGGTCGGCGCCGCTGCCCATCGCGATTCCGGCGTCGGCCTGGGCCAGAGCGCCGGCGTCATTGATGCCGTCGCCTACCATCGCCACCCGCAACCCGCTCTTCTGTAGGGCGCGAATTCGCGCCAGCTTGCCGGCAGGATCGAGCCCCGCTTCGACTTCGCTGATTCCTGCCTGGCGGGCGATGGGCTGGGCCGCTGCCGGTGAATCGCCAGTGAGCATCAATACGCGCAGGCCCTCATTGCCATGCTCAGACCTTGTCCGGCGCAAAACGGCCACGGCCGCCGCGGCATCCGGCCGCAACGCATCGCGGGCATCGAAATATCCGGCAACCGCTCCGTCCACGGCCATCCACAGGCGGGTTACGCCATCCGGCGCCGGGGCAACGCCGGTCGGCACCGGGATCGACATCTCCGCCAGTAATGCCTGGTTCCCGAGCATGCAATCATGGCCTTCAATAGTGGCCGTCAGCCCGCGGCCTGGCACCACTTGCACATCGGCCGCCGGCACCCAGGTCAAGCCGCGCTCGTGAGCATACTCAACCACGGCATGCGCCAGCGGATGATTCGAGCGCTCTTCGGCCGCCGCGGCCCAGCGCAGCAGGTCGGGCTCTGCGAATCCCGATGTGGTATGCACGGCTTCCAGCACCGGCCGTCCGACCGTGAGCGTGCCAGTCTTATCAAGAACCACGACGTCAAGATGCGAGAGCCGTTCCAGTGCCTCGCCGCCCTTGAAGAGCACGCCAAGCTGCGCCCCGCGCCCAACTGCCACCGTGAGCGCAGCCGGTACGGCCAGCCCCATTGCGCAGGGACAGGCAATCACCAGCACCGCGACCGTATTAGCCAGTGCCAGCGCCAGCGAACGCGTCGCAAGGATCCACGCGGCAAACGTGACCAACGCCAGGACAAGGACAATGGGGACGAAGATGGCGCTGGCGCGGTCGGCCAGCCGCTCCATGGGGGCGCGCGAGGACTGCGCCTGCTCCACCATGCGCGTGATCTGCGCCAGCACCGTGGCTTCGCCCAGCGATTCGGCGCGGCACACGACCGCGCCATCGTAGTTAAGTGACCCTGCCAGCACGCGGTCGCCCGGCTCCCTCGCCAGCGGGGTCGATTCGCCGGTCAGCATCGACTCGTCCACACTGGTGCGGCCTTCAAGGATGGTGGCATCGACGGGGAAGCGTTCGCCGGGCAGGATCAGGACGTGGTCGCCGGGGCGGATCTCGTCCAGAGGCACGATGGTTTCCACGCCGTCGACAATGCGCCTCGCATTCACCGGGCGCAGCCGGCTCAGCGAATCGAGCGCTGCCAGCGCGCGGCGCTTGGCGCGGGCCTCGAGCCCCTTGCCCAGCAGAAGAAAGCCGAGGATCAGCAGCACGGCGTCGAAGTAGACCTGGCGATCGGGGGCCGGCCAGAGGGTTGCGAAGGCCGAATAGAGAAAGGCCACACTGGTTCCCAGCGCGACCAGCGTATTCATGTTGGTGGCTCCATGGCGCAGGCCCCGCGCAGCGTTGGCGAAGATGCTGCCGCCTGCCCATACCATCAGCACGCCGGTCATGACCAGGAGCATCCAGCGCAGCAGCTCCGGCGGCGCGGCATAAAGCCACGGAAAGGCCCGCATCAGGGCGTGATCGGCGGCGCCCATCGCGCTGCCAAGCGGCATGGCCACCAGCATCGCCATCGCCCCGGCGGCCAGCATCGTGATGGCTTTGATCCAGGGGTTGCGCGGCGCGCCCGGCTCGTCATGTTGTGCGCCGCCGGTGTCGGGGCGGGGAAGCACGGCATCGTAGCCCGCGCCGCGGATCGCCTCCACCAGCGCTTCAGGACGGGCGCGGGCCGGATCGAACACCACGCTGGCGCGGTGTCCCATCAGATCGACGCGCGCCGACTCCACGCCCTCGATGGAGCGCAGCGCCTCTTCCACATGGTGCTGGCAGGCCGCGCAGGTCATGCCCAGCACCGGCAGCGTTACGGATTCTGTGCCAGGTTCAGGCAACGGACTACTCCGCGTGAGCCGGATGTGATTCCGCGCTCGAATCGAGGTGGGCGCGGTACCCGGCTTTCTGAATTACGGCAATGGCGCGATCCACCGGCGGCGGGTCCTGGTCCGACTCGACCCGGGCGGCGCCCACCCGAACTTCTTTCACGTTCAACCCTTCGCCGGCCAGCGCCTGGCTCACGCGCCGGACACACGCTCCGCAATGCATTCCGTCGATGTGCAGTACGAATTCCGCCATGGTTTCCCCTATACGGATTGATGATAGCGGCCGGGGAAAGATGCAGGCGGTGTCTCAACGCACGGAACAGATGGAGTTTAATCCAGGGCTAACGTATATAGAGATAGAGGCTCAGCGCAATCAGCGCCATGCCCATGGCAGCCAGCCAGCGCTGCTGTCCAAATTCCGCGCGCTGGCGCGCTGAAAGCGGAGCGCGGTAGAGGATGGTTTCAGCAATGTTGGACAGCGCCTCGGCCCACTTGTCGAGCAGCCCGGGCACACTGCCGACAATGATGAGAATCACACCCATCACCACGCCGGTCATAAATTGGTCGTAACTGAGCACTGGATTGATCTTACGTTCGCATGAACGCGGAGGCGGGTCAATCAGAATTCCGGCCGGCGCGCTCTTCCCGGCCGGATTATCGTAGAAATATGCCGCAGCGAGAGTTTCCATTGGCGCCGCTGGTGGGGGTGGGCGGGGTGGTGGTGCACGAGAACCGTGTTCTGCTGGTGCAGCGCGGGACCGAGCCCCTGAAGGGTCAGTGGACCATCCCCGGCGGCCTGATTGACGTGGGCGAGACTCTCCGCGAGGCCGTCATCCGCGAGGTGCGCGAGGAGACCGGGCTGGCCGTCGAGCCGATTGAACTCATCGAACTCCTTGATCGTATTTACCGTGAAGGCGAGCGGGTGCGCTATCACTACGTCATTGCCGATTACCTATGCCGGGTGGAAGGCGGCACGCTCCTGGCGGCCTCCGACGCCGCCGCGGTGCGCTGGGTGGAGCGTGCGGAGTGGAATAGTCACAGTATTCTGCGGATCGATCCCATTACCACGCGCGTGATTGAGACCGCGTGGCAGCGGGCCCGGGCCATCCAGGCGCAATCAGGAGAAGCATTGTGACCCCCAAGCGCAAGCTGGCATGGGCGGTGGTGATCGCGAGCGCGCTCATTGTCGCGGTGGTCGCCGGGTTCTGGGAGCGCCCGCTCAGCTATTTCAACGGGCTGACTTATCTGCAAATGAGACTGGGCGGAGCCAGCAGCCGCTACGTCACGGTTGCAGGCCATCGCATGCATTACTACGTGATGGGGCCGGCTTCGGGTCCGCCGGTGGTGCTGGTGCATGGTTTGGGCGGGCGCTCCGAGGATTGGCGGAATCTGGCGCCGTATCTTACCCATGCCGGTTTCCGCGTGTACACCCCGGATCTGCCCGGCCATGGGCGGACGGACAAGCCGGCCGACTTTTCCTACTCCGTTCCCGACCAGGCCCAGGCCGTGATCGGCTTTATGGACACGCTGGGCCTCCGGCAGGTGGACCTGGGCGGATGGTCGATGGGCGGGTGGATCGCCCAATACCTGGCGGCGACCCATCCTGAGCGCGTGGCGCGGCTGATGCTGTTCGACAGCGCCGGACTGGACGTCAAGCCGGAATGGAACACCGACCTGTTTACCCCGGTGTCCGCTGAGGAACTCGACCGGCTCGACGCGCTGCTGTTGCCCCGTCCTCCAGTTGTCCCCGGCTTTATTGCCATGGACATCCTGCGCTTCTCCAAGGGGCGTGCGTGGATCATTCACCGCGCGCTGGCCTCAATGCAGACCGGCCACGACACGACCGACAAGCTTCTGCCCGGACTCAGAATGCCGGTGCTGATCGTCTGGGGCGCGCTGGACCACATCATGCCGGTCGCCCAGGCTGAGGCCATGCACCGCCTCATTCCCCAATCGCAAATCGAGGTATTTCCGAACTGTGGGCATTTGGCGGCGGTGCAGTGCGCGGACCTGATCGGGCCCAAGGTGGCTGCATTCCTGAAATGAAGCCGGGCACCCCCGTCCCGTTCCGGTCAAGCGGGGGCCGTAGGGTACTCCTGGTACCCCCGGTCCCACGGTGTCAGGGATGTGGCCGGTATCCTTACCCCCCTCTCCCCCGCCGCCCCCGGGTGTTTTCGGCAAGTTGGTGCAACGAAAAGAGTTGCCGGCACGGTTCACCCGTAAAGACCACAGTTTCACGACTTTAAACCTCAAAATCGCCCAACGACAATGGTTACAAGGAGGAAGAGCCGCATGAGCAGTGGAAAAGCTTCTAGGCAGATTGCAAGTTCAGGATAGCGAAATGCGGGGAATTAATCTGCAAAATGGGAGTTAGTGTACATCGATGAAATAAAAACACTTACAGAATTGTTTCAGGGAAGCGAGTTGACGGGCGTCGGGGTGAACCTCGGGGGGTTGACCAATGCCAGGGTCAAGTTAATCAATAAAGTTAAGTTTATGTATTGCATTTATTAAGAAAATTTATTATTGTATCTTTCGTAGTTCAGATTTGCCTCTGGGTGACTTGGGTGCTATGGCTTCTGATCCAAAATCCGTTTCCGACTGGCAGGAGCTGTTGCGGATCGCCCAGGGAGGGCCGCTGGTGGTGGAGCGGGTGCGGATGCCGGAGAAGCACATCACGGTGGAGGGGGCGTTTACTCTCCCCGAACTGGCCCGGCTCAGCCTGGAGGATCAGGTGTTCGTGACCGCATTCCTGCGCTCGCATGGGTCGATCAAGGAAATGGAGCAGGTGTTCGGGGTCAGCTATCCCACCATCAAGGCGCGCCTGAACCGGATCGCCGGCCTGCTGGAATTTGTGGATACCAATCCGTCGCCCTCGCGGGCCGAGGTTCTGGAGCGGTTAAACCGGGGCGAGATCAACGCCGATGAGGCGATCCGGGCGCTGGAAGAGATGAAGTAGCAGGGAACAAGGGAACGAGGGAACAAGGGACCAAGGGAACAAGGGACCAAGGGAACAAGGGACCAAGGGACCGAGGGAACAAGGGAACAAGGGAACAAGGGAACAAGGGAACGAGGGACCAAGGGACCAAGGGACCGAGGGACCAAGGGACCGAGGGACCAAGGGAACGAGGGAATAGGGATAAAGAAGATCTGGGAGGGGCGGGAGATGACGCCGAATCTGGCTGTGATTCGCATTCAAACCGAGAGGGGATGGCGGCCGATGATTCCTTTGCCGCTGTTCCTGCTGTGGATTCCGGGAATCCTGGTGGCGCCGTTCGTTCTGCTCGGGATTTGGGTCGCCTGCATCGTCTTCGAGATCCGGTTCTGGCGCGCGCTGCGGGTCTTGTGGGATCTGCTGTGTGCGCTGCCGGGAACCAATGTGCGCGTGTGCGCGGAGGGGAACAAGATCAGCGTACGAATCCTTAAAAGGCAGGGAACGAGGGAACGAGGGAACGAGGGACCAAGGGATCAAGGGACCAAGGGACCAAGAAAGCAAGGGACCAGGGATCAGGGACTAGGGACTAGGGACTAGGGATTAGGGACTGAGGAGCGGTGAGTATGAAAACGGAACGGCAAGCCGTTCTTTCGCTGGTTGCGCTGGGCCGGATCACGGTCCGGGATGCGGAGCGGTTGCTGGCTGCGTGGAACTCGGGCCGCGAAGAACTGTGGGTGATTGGGGCGTGCGTGGCGGCCTGCCTTCCGCAATCGCTGCCGGCGCTGGCGCGACTGGCGCACACGTTGCTGCCCGGGGGGCTTCCCGGATTGTTTCACGCCGTATCGGCGGTTATGTATCGGATCGGAGGAATGTTATGAGCGAGAATCGTCGTCAAATCCTGGAGATGCTGGCGGCCGGCAAAATCACGGCAGATGAGGCGGAGCGGCTGTTGGCCGCGCTGGACCCGATGCCGGCTACGGCCGAGTTCTCGGGCAGTACAAAAGGCAGTGACGGCGCGCCGGTGCGGACGCGCGCCAAGTACCTGCGCGTGCTGGTGGAGGCCGACGAGTCGATGACCGGCTTGAAGGGCGGCACCACGGTGAATGTGCGCGTGCCCATGCAGTTGCTGCGCGCCGGTGTGCGGCTGGCCAGCCTGATCCCGCAGCAGGCCCACGATCAACTGGACGAGGCGCTCAGCAAGCACGGCGTGCCCATCACCCTTTCCCAGATCAAACCGGAAAACCTGGAAGAACTGATCGATCACCTCGAAGACCTGACGGTGGACGTGAACGGCACCGACGGAAATATGACCAAGGTGCGGGTGTTCTGTGAGTGAAGCAGGGAACAAGGGAACAAGGGAACGAGGGAACAAGCCTACTACTCGACTAACGGCCTAATGCCTAAACCCTAAACCCTGTTTTCAGGCACGCGGGAGAGCTGTGTCTGCAAGGGCTCTCCAGAAAATCGAACCCGTTAACCAAAGGAGGATCGTATGACAACTCTGGCAATGCCCAAGGCTCACGGCGATCGCGGGATGGAAGGCGTGGTTGCGAAGTGGTACGCGGCCAACACGGCCGAGGTGATGAATGAGTATTCGGAACTGGCGCAGCGGATAGCGGGCGAAATCTCGCCTGGCAGCCGGGTGCTGGAAGTCGCGCCCGGGCCGGGATACTTCTGCATCGAGCTCGCCAAACGGGGATCGTATTCGATCACCGGGCTGGACATCAGCCGGACTTTCGTGAAGATGGCAAGCAGGAAGGCCGCGGAAGCCGGCGTCCAGGTCGATTTCCAGCAGGGTTCGGCGTCAAATATGCCGTTTCCGCGCGATAGCTTCGACTTCCTGTTGTGCCGGGCGGCCTTCAAGAACTTTGCCCGGCCGGTAGAAGCGATGCGGGAGATGTGCCGCGTGCTCAAGCCGGGCGGGCGGGGCGTGATTATCGATCTGCGCGGCGATGCCACCCCCGCGGCGCTGAGCCAGCATGTGGACGGGATGGGTCTCTCGCCCTTCAACCGCCTCATGACCAAGCTGGCGTTCCGCACCATGCTGCTCAAAAGCGCGTATACCAGGGAGCAGTTTCAGCAGATGCTGGCGCAGACCGGGTTCAGCCGAGTGGAGATCGGCGAAGCCGAGATAGGGTTCGAGATCGCGATGACGAAATGACGGCAGAGAATAGAGATCAGGGAACAGAGATAACCGATCCGATCAGCAGCCGCGTGGAGACCCGGACGAGGTATGCGAACGGGTGCTGGAGGCGGCGAAGTTCCTGCCGCTGGACCGGCTGGGCACAACCGACGATTGTGGATTCTCGCCGTTTGCCGATGACGTTTCGAGCGCGCGTGACGTGGCGTTTGCGAAGATTCGGGCGCGGGTGGAGGGTACGGCCATGGCGGGGAAGCGGCTGGGCCTGTGATTCCGGCGCCGTCGGCGGAGAACCGAGGGTCGGGGCAGGGTCTGGAACATCCAGACAAGAGACGAGTCATCGATAGGCGGAAAGTTGCGGTATGGAGTTCTTTCGCCCCCTGCGGGGGCTAAGGGATTCCAGGGGCCAGCATTCCCCAGGCTTGCGCCTGGGGCTATCGTCTGCCGCCCGCTTCGCGGGCTAATTGCGAGCCGCCTCGCTTCACGGGCTATTGTGTGGCGCTGGCTTCACGGGCTAGAGCAGCTTGCCGCTGGCCAGGTCCTTGATGAGGCCGCGGTCGGCGGCCAGGAAGTCGTAATTGGGCAGGTCTTCAAGGCGCGCCCAGACCACCTGGGCGAAGATCCGGTTCTGCAACTCGCCGGAGAAGTCCCGGACGGCGTAAAACTGCAGGTCCACCGCCCCGCCATGGCGGTAATTGTGGCGGACATGGGTGATGCGCGGGCCGATGTTGGCGTCAATGCCCAGCTCTTCGCGCAGCTCGCGGGCCAGGGCCTGCTGCGGGGTCTCGCCGGGTTCGATTTTTCCTCCCGGAAACTCCCACTGCAGGGCCATGGGCTGGTCCGCGCGGCGCTGGCAGATGACCACCTGGCCGGCGCGCACAATCAGCGCCGCCGCGACAAAGCGGAGGGCCGGCCCGGGAGGTTTGGGGCTGGCAAGCTGCTTGCGTCCTTCCACATGCCTAGTGTACAGGTTCCACAAGGTGAGCAGAATGTGGGGGTTTGGGGAATGGCTGGGTGCCAATCCCGCCTTCGCGACAGAAAGAAGTCGCGAAGACGGGGCACGGATGGCTCCTGGGTTCCGGGGACTACTCTCCCTCAACGACGGCGTTGACGCCTTCTGCTGCCGCAGGCCTGAAGTAGCCCCACCGGTTGCGCGCCGCGGCCTCAAGCAACGCGGGCGAGGGATTCACTGGAAAGGCGTGGGCCGCGATCTCCAGCATCGCCAGGTCGTGGATCGAGTTTCCGAATACGGCGTCGGGGCGCGCCAGGCCTACCCGCACAAGCGCGGCTGCCTTGCCCTCGTCGGTGGGCACGTCGATCAGCTCGCTGGTGATGATGCCGCCGGACACCTTGACCTCGGCAGCCAGCACGCGCTGTCCGGGGATTCCAAAGGCGCGCACGCCTTCGGCCACCACCCACCGGTTGGTCGAACTCACAGCCCACAACTCCACGCCGCGGCCACGCAGGGACTCGACCAATCCGGCCATCTCGGCAAAAACGCGGCTGCGTACATGCCCTTCGACGTATCGGCCTGCCGCGGCCTGTAATTCCTCCTCGCGCAGGCCGGCGTAGATCTGCACCATTTCGCCGCAGATGTCGAGTTCGCTCACCTGGCCGGCGCGGTAGGCCCGATGGCGGTTGTCAATCCAGTCGCTGGTGGAGCGCGACACCAGGCCCTGTTCGATCGACCAGACCATAAATCCATAGCCGGAGTCGCCGCTCCACAGCGTTCCATCGCAGTCGAACACCGCGACCCGGGGATGGATCGCGTGAACCTGCTCTTCAAATTCCCTGGCTGACCACCTGGGGGCTTCAATCTGTGCGGATGTCAAGCGGGTATTATCATTCCTTCGCAAATTCGGTTCTATAGCTATTCTCCGCGAAACGGGGAGGGTTTTGCACGTTAAACATTGGCGATGGAGCCGGACATGCGATATTGCAACTCATCCAATCACCCTGTTACGGTGCTGCTGCGCGTCTATTCATCATCGGGAGTTTCCATGAGCCGGAATATTGCTAGGTTGTGCATCCTGTGCTTCGTTTTCATGTTTACGATTACGGCGGCGCCAGTGGTTCGCGCCCAGGCTGCTGGTTCGTCGTCCAGCGCGCTCTCCATCCCCGAATCGCGCCTGATCCAGCCTCAGGAGCTGGTGCGGGTGATGAAGTCCACGGAGAAGGAGAACCCGCTCATCCTGCAGGTGGGGTCACGGGTGATGTACGCGCAGGCGCACATCCCAGGTTCGGAATACGCCGGACCCGGTTCCACCGCGGCCGGGATTCAGTCGCTGGAAGCCACCGTAGCTTCGCTGCCCAAGGACCGCCGCATCGTGCTGTATTGCGGTTGCTGCCCGTGGAACAAATGCCCCAACGTGGGCCCGGCCTACAAGCGCCTGCATGACCTGGGTTTCAGCAACGTGCAGGTGCTGTATATCGCCAACAACTTCGGGGCCGACTGGGTGAACAGGGGGTACCCGGCGGTGAAAGGGAAGTGAAGCGGGGATGGGTGTTCCAGCGCGTACGCCTACCTCTCGCGCCGCCGGCCAAACGAATGCGGGATCGCCGATTATGCGATCGTTCCTCTGCCTTGAGCAGGCAAAAATTGCCATTTTCCGTTGTGTGCGAGATACTTTTTGAGGTTGGCTTGGGGCCCGGTTTTACGATCCACGTTCACTTCGATACAATCGAATTAAGTGATTGATTCTAAAATGCGGGAGTAGTTCAGTGGCAGAACGTCAGCTTCTGAAAGCGCCATTAGCTCGATTTTCCCATTTTCCTTATGTTTTCGCATAAATTCATAAAAACAAAGGAGATAATCTCATTTGCAGCCATGAGCATGGGTGAGCAGAATTGTCTCATTTTTGCAGAATTTAGAGGCATGGATAGTAAATATGGATAGTAAATTCTGGATACCCCGCTTCGATGGCCTGTCCGATTCAGGTGCGAGAAGTTAAACAATTCAAATAGAGTCAAGTGAGCTGCGCAAAACCACGGTGGTGGCGAGACGATTGCGGCATCTCTCCCGATGCATGAGACCTGAAAGATCAACGCCCCGAGGCGTACGCACTCGGGGCCGTACTTCATTCAGTGAGGATGTTGCTTGTGCAAGCTGCTCCCTGGCGCTGGCGTGCTGACCAACTGATGTCCTACTGATCGGGTCACGAGAACAATGAAGCACCCGAGGGTTGCTGCCTGGAACATCAGAGCTGCGTGCGGAAAATGAAATCCGGCGCGGGCGGTACAAGCATTGGCCACCTTGCGTGAAAAGAAGGCGATCAACCAGCCGCTGTTTGCAGTAGCCTCTACCCGCATCGGTTCAATCTTGTGACTGTTTCGATCGTTGCTGAAGTCGTCCTTCTCGCTGCAGTTGCTCCAGTCGTTCCACCGGGGCGGGCAAGTCTCGATATTGCTGATCGCGCAGCTGGTTTTCCAAGGCGGCGATTCGCGTCTGGAAATCGTGGAGCTTGTCAATCTCTTGCCGGACCTGCTCCACCCCTTCCTGGTCTGATCCTTCACGTCCATGCTTGATCCCCGCCGGGGCTTTTACCTCCGGCGAAGGCGCCGCGGAGCACACTGTATCGCACGGCTGGGACTTCAATGTGAATGTCGACTGGGTCGAGCAGCGGGCCTGAGACTTTCGCCAGGTAGGGCTGGATCATGCGCGCCGTGCACGTGCACTCGCGCGAATTGTCGTTGAGGTAGCCGCGGGGCTGCGGGTATCTTTGTTGCTGAATTGCCCCTTATCTATCTGCCCATCCACCTTTCGATTTGCGATTCTCGCCGCCTTTGAGACGTTCACAGCTCACATCGAGGCTTCAGCATTGATTCCCCGGCCCTCAAAGGGTATGGAGGGGCACCCAGGATGTTTCTCAATTCCGAGCGAGTCTTAAAAATCTAGGCTTACTCCTTCGGTCGCGCGTAAGTTCTTGCATCGCGGTCTGCCTGACGACTTCGTTGTCATCTTTCCGAGCGCGGTCCTGTAGCAGGGACAGTGTTCCGGAGTCGTCTCCTGAAAACGGGTATGGCACCAACGAAGCGTTCCTTCCCTGCACGGCCAGGGAATTGAGAATCGCTAGGATCAAGCTGCTGCAAAAACGGGCATAGCGAAGAAGTCTCCGCGATCTTCAATGGACGATGGTCCGAGAGAGTGTTTCGAGCCTTGGGAGGCCAGCCACTGAGTTGCGCCCATTTCCGGCCGATATGATGATGGCCTGGAAGGTGGTCGGCAATGTAAAGAAGGATGACCCGAATCTCATTGCGCCGATTTGATGCTGTGAGGAAAACTGGAGAGCAGCGGCGCCGAAATAGACGGGCTCCTACGATTACTGTTCGGGCCAGATGATCGCTGGCGCCCCAGGTCCTAATCGAATGCTGACCGACCCCGCTCCGCTTAATCCAGACCTTGTGGCCTTTCGCCAGAGTGACCAGATAACGACCCTCGCCCTGCCGGAGAACGACAGCCTGGCCGGGATCGCAAGATCCATCGAAACGGCAATGAAGGACGAGCAGATCGCCAACGTCCGCCGAGCCTGTGCCGATTTCGTCGGAATTGCATCCCAGTTCTACGAAGTGCCGGCTTGCAGTGTACGGATACTTGCCGCCAGACCGTTGAAGGTGAGGGAACAATGGACGATCGAACTCTTCGGAGACTACGCTCCTGAGACGATGGTGATCCGGGTGTGGATGCGAACGGCGGTCCGGAAAGAAATCACCTCCTTCGGCACATTCCTGAGCACGCTGTGCCATGAATTCTGCCATCATCTCGATTTCAAGAAGTTCAACTTTACAGACTCGTGGCACACCCGCGGTTTCTACGAGAGAGCCGCGGTTCTTTACCATCATGCGCGAGGCACGCCACGGAAGCGGCTCGTCTGGGCTCCAATGTCTCGCGGGCGCTGGCGGATTGATTGGCAGAGGACAAGACGGAGCACCTAGGGCATCTGATAGGGCGGGAAGACAACGGCCAGAACTCATTTTAGCTGTCGCGTTGTGACAACATTGGGAAACGATCAGGTTGTTGCCCAGATCGAAATGGACATGCTCGCAGTCCCAATGCCCGGTCTGCCCTGGCCAGACCAGATGGCTCTCGTGCGCAGGTGTTTTTAGCCCCAGTCATAACGGCTTGGATTTTGCAAGCGCTCGCATCGGAGGAGACCATTTCCGGCTCAGAATGACTCCCCGCCCGGCCAGGTTGGACGGTCACTCCACTTTGCCGCCCGTCTGGTATAACAGGTGCGATTCTGGTTCGAGTTGGGGAAATACCTGTCTCGTCGGCATGAGGGGAGATTAATGGTGAAGCTGAAGAATCTTCGGTTGGCAGCATTTGCCCTTTTACCCTTGACTATCACGTTATCGTCTGGAGCCCAGAAGAGCGCCGCACATGACTCTGCCTTCATGACCCTTGTAAAGCCGGAGACCGTCGGGTTCTCTTCGGAGCGGCTGGAGAATCTGCATGCGCTGATCCAGGGAGAGATCGACCAGAAGGAGCTGGCAGGAGCGGTAACGATCCTGGCTCGGCATGGCAAAGTGGTCGACTATCGCACTTATGGCCTGAAGGACATGGCGGCCGAGTCGCCAATGACGAAAGACACCATCTTCCGGGACTACTCGATGACCAAGCCGGTGACCGGCGTCGCGATGATGATCCTGTACGAGCAGGGCAAGTGGCTGCCCATGGATCCGATCGCCAGGTACATCCCTGAGTTCGAACACCTCAAGGTCTTCAACAATGTCGATGGAGAGGGCAAGCCGATCCTGGCCGATGCCGCCCATGCGCCCACCATGCGTGAGCTGATGACTCACTCGGCGGGATTCCTGTACGGCTTCGGCAAGAGCAAGATGGACGACCTGTACAAAGACGTCAAGCCCTTGCAATCCGCCAACCTGCAGGAGATGATCGACAAGCTCGCGAAGCTTCCGCTTGCATACCAGCCGGGCACGGAATGGCAGTACTCGATGTCGATGGATATCGAGGGCTACATTGTGGAGAAGTTGTCGGGCCAATCACTGCCGCAGTTCATGCGCGAACATATCTTTGTGCCGCTGGGCATGAAGGATGCGGGGTTCTATGTTGCGGCCGAGAAGCGGGCGCGCTTCGCCACCAATTATCGCAACGATCTCGGCAAGCTCGTGCCCACCCAGACTGAGGGCGGCGCGCTGAAAGACTACGCGGAAGAACCGCACCTGGCCTCGGGTGGCGGCGGGCTGGTTTCGACCGCCGAGGACTACTACCGCTTTGCGCAGATGCTGGCCAACGGCGGCGAGCTCAACGGCGTGCGTATCCTTTCGCCGGAAACTGTAAAGCTGATGACGTCGAACCATCTCCCGCGGGAGCTGATGACTAGCAAATTCGGCGGAGGGATGCACGTGATGCGGCCGGGATTTGGGTATGGATATAACTGCGCGGTCATCACCGATCCGGGAGAGGCCAACCTTCCTGACGGAAAGGGCACGTTTTTCTGGGATGGTGCGGCGGGAACGTGGTTCTGGGTGGATCCCACCAATGACGTGGTGTTTGTCGGCATGATCCAGCGAATGACCAGCCCGGATAATCACCCACTGCTTTATCGGAGCCATGCGGCGGTTTATTCAGCCTTGGTGGATCCGGCGAAATAGAGATTGCTTCTCCGTCGATTACCGGTCAAAACACGTTCCCTTCACGATGTGAGGAACCCATGCTAAGACGATTCAAGCTGATGAACGCCTTTCCCCGCAAGGTGGATTGCGGCCTGCTCGCTCTGCGGCTCACGGCCGCCATTCCTCTTTTCCTTAAGCACGGCACAGAAAAGCTCTTCCGCTTTCATCACATGTTGACGTTTTTCCCCAACCCGCTACACATCGGCGTAGTTCCCAGCCTGCTCTTCGCCACCTTGTCCGATGGCATTTGCACGCTGCTCATAATCGTCGGCCTCGCCACGCGCTGGGCCGCACTCGTCTGTTTCATCAATATCTTCGTGGCCCTGGTCTTTGTACATCACTTCGCGATCTTTGGACCGCAGGGCGATCATGGCGAGCTGATGCTGCTCTACCTCGCCGCCATGGCTACGCTGATTCTGGCGGGGCCTGGAACATACAGCATCGATGGATCCATGGATAGCCCAAACCGGACTTCGGCGGCAAACTCATAAATGGAACGGCGGCACGCCAATACGCTCCGCCAACGATGCGTCACGCGTTCGTTCCCATCAGCCATAGTTCCGGAGTTGTGCTATCCCAGCAGTCCAGCGGCTCGCAGCTTCCCGGCGCACCGCCTGACAGCGCCAGCTGCACGGACATCGGCCCTACGGAAAGGGAGAACGAGGAATAGAAACGTGAATAATCGAAGCAGGCGGCAGTGTACAGTCCCGATGATGATTCAGAACCGAATCGGCGCCGTTACGGTCCTCATTGCGCTGAGCGGCGCGGTACAAGCGCAGGTTGCGCAGGTTCGGTCGTACACCGAGGCGCACCGGGCGGAGTTGACCGGCAAATTTCGGGACTTTCTATCGATTCCGAATGTCGCGGCGGATCCGGCTGGGCTCGAGCACAATGCAAATTTCCTAGTCAGCGCGCTGCGGGAGCGTGGGGTGGAAGCTCGACGGTTGACCTTAGCGGGCGCCCCGGCGGTAGTGTACGGCGAGATTCGAACGCCCGGCGCGAAACACACCATCGTTTTGTATGCGCACTATGACGGCCAGCCTGTGTCTCCATCGGAATGGGACACGCCTCCCTTCTCGGGATCTCCCGGTTCCCGTGCAGGAAGTTTCCATGCGTGCTAAGGGTCTGCGAATGCGCGGGACTCGTCGATGGCTTGCCTATAGCGCCACCGGCGATGTTGCCTTCCGCTTCGCTCAACGGCGTCGGCGTCCCGGATGATATTTCGCAGCTCGATACCTGGCCTGCATGTGCCCCTGTCAACGCTTCGCCGTCGATCTTACGACCGCCGTCGCATGACTCGGGGCCAATGTGGCTGGCTAGGCCTTCATTGTATGACTCTTTCATTCACTACTTCCTGCCGGTTTTCCCGGCGCACTGAGCGCTCGGTGAAACGCATCTTGGCTGCTTGTGGTGATGGTGTCAGGCTTGAGGGATGAGAGAGCGTGGAGCAGAAGCAGCGACAAGATGGCGCGGGCTGGTATCGGAACAAGTAGAGAGCGGCAAGAGCGTGGCGGCGTTCTGTCGGGAGCGCGGGGTGCCGGCCCCGGGCGCGTTTTCAGAGGTATGCCGGCCTGGCTGCGCGTCGGATCAGAATAGTCAACGATAGAATCCATTATCGCGCTCCAACAACGCGGGAGGCCCATGCCGCCAGAGCTGGTTCCTGTTCCCAAGGAACCCTGACACCGGCCCATTACTGCGACCTCGCTTCTGCCGCCTGAACTTGAAGGGGTCGCCAACCCCGCGTTCATGACGCAGCGGATGTTCCGGGGCGAACTGCGTCCGGTTGGTCTTGTTAGATGATGCTCTGGCACCCTCAGTGTCGCGCGCAAGGCGTGTGTACATGGGTTGATCTACTGAGTCGAACAGGCGGAGGGCGCGTTCGGACAAACCGCGCGACAGAGGCCGTCTCCTACGAAGAAGTCCCATTCGGAGCTCGAGAGATTGCGCGAGACGCGGCGACAGGCGGCGTCGATCAAGTCGCGAGGTTTCCAGAGCCAGCGCCGAAGATAGTTGCGGCTGTAAACCGCGTGCTCGGCTGGTCCGCGCACGGTGTATCCATCGGCTGCGATCAGGTATTTGTCGCCTTCGGCGAAGCTGATGGTCTGGACGAAGCCCCTCTGGTTTATTTGAGAGATTTGCTGGCCGGTGGCCAGTTCCCAGATGTGAACGAAGCCGTCGCGCGTTGCCGTGGCGAGGTATCGCTGGTTACCGCTGAAGGCGAGGTCGCGGATGGAACTGTCGTGACGCATGCTGAGCCGGCGGACGCCGTTTTTCACGAAAAAAACGGAGACGGCGTTGTTCCGATCCACTACGGCGACCAGAGAACCATCGGGCGAGAAGATGACTCGTTCCCAACCCGGTTTTTGGATCAGATGCAGCACGGGGGTCGGGCTGCCGCTTTTCTGTGGGAGTCTCCAAACATTCAACTCACCGTCGGACGAGCAGGCGGTCAGAAGAGTTCCATCGGGACTGTAGCTGACGTCAACGTAACCATTGTTGCGGGGAAGATCGAGGTGAGGGCCGTTGCCGTTCGTCGCCCTTACCTGTATTCCAGTGGCAGTAGCGATCGCGACCGCCGTGCCAATCGTATTCAGAGCTACGGAACTGACCATCGGCGCATAGGGGAAAATGGAAGGCTCTTTGGGCCCGTCGACGGGGAGAACCGCGATCGACAGCTTCGAGTCGGTCAAATCCCAGACTTTCACCGCCTGATCATTTCCCCAGGCAGCCGTGGATGCGAGATGGGTTCCATCGGAACTGAACCTCAGGAGTACGGCGCTGCTCGCCTCGGTGATCTCAGAGTCATCGCAGAATGAGTCTGCGATGTGCTGCTAGCCTTATTCCGAAGGGCACCACCGCGATGCTAAGACGCAAACGGGTCGAATATCTCCATGGCAAACTCCCACAAGCCGCGGGCGCGCTGATACATCAGAGCCCGATAACTTTTCGGATCGTCGATCCTCCATGCTTCCGGAGTGCTGAACCAGTATGCTGTTTCCTCATTTCTCCAGGTTTGGTAATAAACGCCCCAGGCAGCAAGCAGTGCTTTCGCCTGCAAGGATCCGTCGTTGCGCGCTTTGCCACTGTGGTACATGTTTGCGGCGGCGCAGTAGGAAACACCTGTCCACACCTCAAACTGATGGAGGTATTCACTGTCTCCCACACCGGGGAGAGAATCGGGATGGACCGCATTGGCGACGCCGACGTTGCCGACGCCGTCTGCACTGGAGTTCTTGAGGGCAAGGACACCGCGGCGGAATAGCTGGTGATAGTGGGATGCCATGCGATCGGGAGCGAGGACCGGGCTCAGCCGCGTGACGTCGATGTAGCGCTGGCCGAGCATTGCATCGCCCATCAGATCATCGTTGTGCTGGTTGTACTGGTAGTAGCCGTACTGCGAGTTCCAAAACTGCCTTTCAGTGCTGGCGCGGGCCTTTTCGAGCAGTGCACCGATCTCATCGGCGAGAGGATTGTCCTGGCGACGGCGGGCAAGAACCTGCATCATCTGCAACGCGCCGAGCCATAGGGTCGCGTTGAAGAGCTTGTTTTCAAGATATTCAGAACTCTTCATCTCGCTGAGCCCATCGCCATCGAGGTCCGTTGTGATCTGGTAGCGATAGCTGCGCAGGAGGGCCGGCCAGACCTCTTCGAGAAACGCATCGTCGTTCGTTTTGTGCCAGTAGGCATAGCACTGCTGAATGAACTTCGGTGAAAGTTCAGACCATGGCGTGGTGATGCGCCCCATGATGCCATGTGGGCTCTTGTTATAGTCCCGTCCATAACCGTCGTAGGCAAACAGGGGGTCGCCGTAAATGGCGCCCGCGTCGTGCGGGCAACTGCCGTCGGGGGAATCCATGACGAAGTCCCTGAACAAAAGCAGTGTGGCACGCTCCTGCCGCGGCCAAAGATCGCGGTTGCTGCGCGCCGGGTGATGACGGACATCAAAGGACTCGGCAAATGCATACTCCTGGCACTCCATCACGAAGGAGATGTGCTGTCCTGGTCGATTGCCGAACTGCTTGGGTTTGGTGATACAGCCGTTCTCCCAGAAAGAGCCGCCAAAGGTGCTGTAGTAAAGTTCATTCAGAGCAGCTTGCTTCACCCACTCCGGGTGTTCCCCATTTTTGATGATGGGCGCCTGCCAGCCATCGACCGCTGTGAGCCACTGGTCGCGACGCAGCAATGCCTCTTCGCAAATGTAGAACGCCTGTTCCGGAGCAAACGGGAACCACTCGGTAAACCTCCTCCACCAGCGTGTTCCAGAAGCGAACTCCTGTTGCGGGAAATACCAGCCAAGAGCAAAAGGCACCGTGACGCTGGCACCGGGATCGAGTTCTACCATGACACAAAGCGCCCCTGCGGGGGTTTGGCTGGACTGGGCGAGGTTCTGGTTCGCCAGCGTGCCGCCCGCGGCAAAAGCCTTCCAGATTTCCGCACCGTCGCTGTTGCCGTCCCACACCGGAACATAGGTGGCCGCTCGATTGGTCGCAATGCACCATTCCGATCCCTCGGTTTCGGGGGCATTCTTCTGATCGTGTGCCTCCATCAGAATCCCGGTCACTCCGCTGTTGGGACTCTTGATGACCCGGTTGCTCAATCCGCGCCGTTCCCGCGCACTCCCGCCGGCATCTTGATCCGTGCCCATCGGAGTATTCTGCGGTCCGGTGTAGGGAGCGTTCGGAAACGTGAACATCAGAGATACCCTGACCCTGGTCTTGGCGGGATTGTGGACCTTGAATAGAAACAGGGCCACTGGATACGATGTCTCGCGATAGTTGTCTTTGATCACAGGGCTGAAGAATTGCATGGAAATTGCGCTTGAAAACCCCTTGTAGGAACACCAACCTTTCGGGAATAGGGCGCTGTACTCGCCCTCGCCGGGGTTCAGCCTTGGCCATGCCGGCAGAACGTCATCCGTCGCCAAAGTCCACGTATTCACTGCGCCGCCCGAAATCTCTTCGCGCACATGGAACGCGGCCTGGGGTAGAAAGCGTTCCTCATAGCGGCCAGCTTTCAATTGCCATGGGCCGAAGGAGCCGCACAGGTTGTACATAAAATTCCCTGCGCCGATGCCACCCAGCGGAATGCCTTTCTTGGTGCGCATGAGGGTATTAAGGCCGATCAGGTCGCCTGAGTCCTTGTCCTTTTCAGGGCGCAAAACTATTTTCGGAAGACTACCAAGGGGCCTGCTCCAGGCACACGATGGAATGGGCCAGCTGATTGCATCATCGCCCCGAGCCAATTCAGCGGATGCTCCCTGCGTCAATTCGTAGGGCAAAGCCGGCTCAGTGATTCCTAGCGGGCCAGTCGCCGCCACCAGGCCTGCAGCCGAGGAAGCACGTAGAAAACTACGCCGGGTAAAGTCCTTCTTGTTCATGGCACCTCCAGTAAGCGAATGGAATCGCTGCAACATGTCGAGGATGCTGTCATCAAATGCCGAGACACCTCAGGATTGGATAACGGCACCGAGGTCTACAATCAGGGATTACTCTTGATCCACTCGTTGGACGGCACGGTCAGATTCAAGGCCCGAATGTAGCCTGCATTCGTCTGACAATGAGCGAGACGGACATTCTCAAGGAGGCTTTGGAAGGCCGCACGAGCATGTTCCAGGGAGGGCCGCGCCGCAATCCGCCTCTCCGTATCTCCAGTGTTTCCTTGCATCTTGGCATAGGCGACGATCTCGTCCCAATAGGCAGGCTTCTGCCAGGCAACGAAAGACGATGCAGCGTCCATTTTCTTGTAGGGCCAGAATGTCCAGCCGATCTCGTCTTTTTCCAGCACCTGCACAAAATCATGAATCCAGGCATCGGTATTCTCGCCGGACTCTCCAAGCCAGATGGGAACATTGAATCGGTTGCGGAATTCGAGATAGCGTTGGATGACCTCTTCGGTCGGCGCGGTCCAGTATTTGTGAAAGGTATACATCAGATTGGAGTCAAATGGAGTGCCAAAGACCGCGAAGTTGGAGTCCCATTGCGCACCACCCAGGATGATGAGATGGTTAGTACCAACGGTGCGGATGGCGGCCGTCAGGCTCTTGTAAAGAGGCTCCAACTGATGGTTGTATTTCTGCAGTGAAGGAAAATGCGGGATCGGCTCGTTGAGCAGGTCGTAGCCCAGAACCGTGAGATTGTCGCGGTAATGCGCGGCGATCCTTTTCCAAACAGCAAGGGTCATCGCCTGACTGGCCTCCGACTCATAGAGCCATGGATAGCCCCAACTGTCATCGATGTTGGCGCCGGTCTGGCCTCCGGGTGCGCAGTGCAGATCGAGAACGACATACAAATGGTACTTTTCCGCCCACCCGACGACACGATCGAGCAAGGCGAATCCCTCCTCGTTGCCGGGCGTAAAGAACTTGTAGTGCAAGGGAATACGAATTGAATTCACACCGGTCTGGTGGAGATAACGAATATCCTCTTCGGCGATATAGGCTTCGCGATATGCTGGCCAAAACTGCGCCGCCTCGGCCGGGCCGATCAACTCATTAAAATACGTTTCAATCTCACGTGGCGAGGCAGGTCCACCCTCGAGCCCGAACATGTACCCTTCAGGCACCAACCAGTTGCCGAGGTTAATGCCCCGCAGTTGCAAGGTGTGCCCTTCACGGTCCACCAGGTGCCTTCCGCTTGCGTGAACAAAATGCTTTCCTGCGGATGAAGCGGCGCCACTGGCGGCAGCAGAGCCAGTGGCGAGCACGAATGCGAAAACGAACACGCCGAGCCGTTTCATGGAATCGTGTTCATCCCTTTCCAAAACATTGTGATTTCCTCGAGCGACCGATCCTTGGTTTCAGGAACCAGAAATGCAACAAGTACGATGCTCATAAGTGCCCCACCCGCGAACAGCCAAAATGTGCCGGCAGGGCCAATAGAGATTTGCATGATGGGAAATGCCTGATTCTCCAGGTAGCACACCAGCCAAAGCATGCTCGTGGCAATTGACATTGCTCTTCCTCTCACCTTCGTCGGGTAGATTTCCGAGATGATGACCCACATGGCTACGCCATTTCCGAATGCATGCCCGGCGACGAACAACATAACAAAGGCAAGTATCGAAATCGGGCTGCCGTGACTGTGATAGAAGTACCCAACGAATAGAAACGAGATGGCTTGCACGGCGGTCCCAGCGATCATCAGCGTCTTGCGGCCAGCGCGGTCCACCAGCGGCAGTGCGATCAGCGTTGCAACGAGGTTGATGACGCTGACTAAAGAAGATTGCTGAAAGGCGTTTCCGGTGGCTGCACCTGCAGCTCTGAATATCTCTGGAAGGTAGGAGAAGAGGGGTGTAATGCCACTGATTTGCTGAAGCCCTGCCAACATCAAGCCGATCAGCAATGGGCGGCGAAATGTTGTCAACAGTTCGGCAAGACTGCCTTTTTCCACGTTCAACGCTTCCAGAATGGCATTCGATTCTTGACTTGCCTCCTGAGGGCTATTCAGTCTGCCAAGATTGGCACTGGCTTCTTCGATGCGGCCGACCTTCATGAGCCAGCGAGGGCTCTCAAGCGAGGGAAAAATGGCGAGAGCAAAGATTGACGCAGGAACAATACCCATAAGGAACATGATTCTCCAGCCGTGCTCCGTGTTCCACGCATCGCTTCCCGATCGCTGCACAAACATGTTGCAGACAACAGCGGACAAGATTCCGACAACGATTCCCAACTGATACAGCGTGACCAGTTGGCCGCGATGTTTTGTTGGAGCAACCTCGGCGATGTACATGGGCGAGATAATGGAGGCGGCGCCGATGCCCAGTCCCCCTACAATTCTCCAGATAGAAAACTGCACAAACGATTGAGAAGCAAAGACACCGATTGAAGAGGAAGCAAACAGGATTGCGCACACACTTAGACCCATTTTCAGTCCAAATCTGTCGACTGTGACGCCCGCGCAGGCGGTACCAATGATGCATCCCAGGAGTGCGCATCCGGCGGCCCAACCGGTTTGCGCCGGCGTTAAATGAAAATGTTCGCTCAGGAATCGAATGGCTCCGCTGATTACAATGTTGTCGAAGCCGAAGAGAAATCCCCCAAGGCCAGCAACAAGCGCAGACATGGCTATAAACTTCATTGAACTGCTCACAGTTATATTTTGAACAATTGCCATTTGTGTTCCAATCGTTCCTGGTGCTCACCTCGTATAGTTTCGAGAATGAGCAAGGGTGAGTCAGCACCAGTGACGGTATCAATTCGTTGTATTCCCCAAATCAACATGCAGTGTTCAGATGTCATTCAAAAAAGGGTTCGTCTTTACGCGCAAAACGCCGAGCAACCTCCTCGTTGAGCGTGACGCCCAAGCCTGGTTTCTCCGGTACGGTAATGTGGCCATTGTTGATGAGGCCGGCTTCTGAGCGGTCGGCGACGAGGTCATCCCAGAATGGAACCTCGCTCGCGTGATATTCGAGCGCCAGGAAGTTTGGCATGGACGCGCAGAAATGTGCACTGGCCATCGTGCCGATCGGGCTGCTGATATTGTGCGGGGCTACGCCAACGTTATAGCTGTCAGCGTATTCAGCGATGCGCCGTGCTTCGGTGAGGCCGCCCACCTTTTGCAGGTCGGGGGAAACGACGCTGAGACATTCTTTCTGTATCAAGGATCTGAAGCCTTCGAAGAGATAAAGATTTTCACCAGTCGAGATGGGCGTGTTTGAAGAGAGCTTGAGCTCGCGGAAACCATCCACACTCCAGGGCGGCAGCGCATCCTCAAGCCAGAGAAGCTTGAATGGTTCGCAGCCGGCTGCAATCCTCCTTGCATCTGCAAGGTTAAACCGCCAGTGACAGTCAACCGCGATATCCACTGATAAGCCGACGGCTTTTCTGGCTGCCGCAATCAAGCTGAGCATGTAATCCAACTCCTCATTGCCCAGGCTGCGGTTATGCGGGTCCCGACGGTGAGGATTGGGAACATCAATGTCGAACTTAAGGGCAGTGAAGCCCTGGGCCGCCATTTCAGTCGCACGTTTTGCGTACATTTCTGGTGAGGCGGTGGATTCATCGCCATCACTGCCAAAGTAGTCTGAAGGTTTGTGGCTACTTTTGTGGTTCGCCCATGAGGCGGCACGAGAGCGCAGAACCGAGTCCAGGCTCTCAAGGCCTTCTCCACCGTGGCAGTCTGCATAAATTCGTACTCGATCCCTGAATTTGCCGCCAAGTAGTTGATAGATGGGAGCGCCTAGCGCCTGACCAACAATGTCCCATAACGCTGCCTCGATTCCAGTAATTGCGTTGTATACGCATCCTGCTACTGAGCCCGCGCCTGAGGCAGCCCACTGCAATTTTCGAAACAAGCGACGAACGTCGCGCGGATCTTCTTCCAGGATTACCGGTTCAAGGTCGCGCAACATCGCCGTGAGTCCTGGCGCAAAGAAGCATTCGCCCAGCCCTTGAAGTCCGGTATCAGTCTCCAGGCGGACAAACGTCCAGTCAAAGTTACCTTCGACGACTGCGGTTTTCAGTCGAGTAATTTTCATACAGTCCTTACCGCGATTCTTTGAGTGAACTGATCGTTTGAGCGATGGGCAGTGCCGTATCGCGTCCATTAAGAGGACATACAGCTAAGGGTTAGGAGAACGAGGGTCGTAGCGAACAGTGCTCAGGCTGTAAGCGCCATCTACGACAAGTGTTGTGCCAGAGATATAGCGCGCGTCCTCGGAGGCGAGGAACCACACCGCTTTCGCAACATCGGTGACAGTTCCCAGAGATTTGAGAGGCACCCATTCCAGAAAGCGATTGCGTCCAAACCGCTCGATCTGCTCGCGGTTGATTTCAGTCTCGATGATTCCTGGAGAAATCCCGACGACACGAATGTTGAATTCCGCCCACTCGTGCGCAAGAGATTTTGTCAACATGGACATTCCCGCCTTCGACGCGCAGTAGTGGGCCGTGCCGAGACGGGGTATCTGATCATGGATTGAGGCAATGTTGATAATCACCCCGCCGGACGGCTGAGCCTTCATGAGTCGGGCTGCCGCCTGGGAACAAAGAAATGCGCCGCGCAAATTGATATTGAAGACGCGGTCCCACTCCTCAGCGGTGAGGTCGATTGCAGGAATGATTGACTCCACACCCGCATTGTTAATCAGAAGATCCAGGCCGCCGAATTCCTGCTTGATTTGGCCGAACATTCTTTGCACCTGATTTGGATCGCGCAGATCTGCCTGAATAATCAAGTTGCGAGATTTTTCACCGCTCGTGTCGGGTACTTCGGGGTGAACCATGACATTGCGGCAAACCCTGAGGCCCTGTTGGTCAAGTAAGTTTGCAATGCCAGCACCGATGCCGCGGTCTGCGCCGGTCACCAGAGCTGCTCTCCCTGCGAGGGCTTGCGTCATCGATTACTCCTCGTCCCATTCGTTATTGAATGTGATCCGTGACAGTGTTAAATCCAGGGATTGTATTGAGCTTCCTACAGAGTTGCTTCCGCCATAAACTGCGGCCAGTGAGGTTGGGGAGAACCAGCACAAGAAATCCACCGGAGAAACGATCATCCATCATCTGTTTGAGAAATTCTGCGGGGACCTTACGGTCGACCACACAGCATCGTCAGGGAATCATTCTCGATTGGAAGAGAGTTTTGCTGGTGAATTCAAGAATCAATTCCGATCAAGGTTCTTCAGGAAAACGCGATACTCAAGTGAATCAGCGCTACATCACCTGATGCACTTCGTAAACAGAGGCTGCTTGTACACCGGATTCAAGATCTTGCCTGACCAGATTCTCCTTATGGACTTTTTCCATGGCGCGGGCGAAGACTTCGTGTTCGACATTGGTTGGGATCACGCAGACACCATCGATATCGCCGAAGAGAATGTCGCCCGATCGAATCGAGACTCCGCCGATTTCGATTGGAACGCGGAAATCGTGGACCTTGTATCTTGGCCCGCTGTCCTGGCCATAGGATCCAAGTCCGAAGGTGGGAAAATTCATGCGTTGCAAGCGACGGGTGTCACGATAGTATCCATTGAGCACGGCTCCACGCGCGCCGAGGAATCGTGCCCGAATTGCCATCATCTCGCCCCAGTTTGCGTTGCGAGGGGATGCACCAGTGCTGACGTAGATTTCGTTGGGTCGAAGATCATCCAGCGCCTGGAACATGAGCCCGAACGGCTTCTGCATGAGGTCGTTTGCTGAACCGGTTACACTCTCCTGAAATACGTCGCCAGCGAGGACGGTCATCGCGCGACCGATGAGGATCATGTCGTTGCTCAAAGGCCGGATCTGGGGCGGGAGGTACTGGTGATAAAGCCCCATCTGGTCCATGATGTCACCGACCACACAGGTGAAGAGGTCTTGTTCCGCGATTGCAAAGAGTTCTTCGTCCGTTGACCAAGTTCCCATTGATTGCTCCATTTCGATCTCCAAGGCATCTTGGTGTGGCAGAACAGCAAATTGCAGGAGAATTTGTCGCGTTCGACAGAAATGTATACAGTATACACAAAATAGAGTGGCATGCAAGGCAGGGCATCAGCCACAGCAGCAATCCGTCCCAGGCGCCTGGATTCTGTGGCTCTGGAGCTGATTCACGGAACAAATATTCGGTTCATGAATGGGTCGCCGCTGAAGAGCAGCCAATCACAGTGAGGCCCGGGTCTTCTTCGCCTTGCGCTTGTTAGGTGAAGTCTCGAGAACAGTCACACCCCGATGCAGCGCAAAACTGCAGAATCGTTCAGGATTTGTGTAGCGGACGCGAAGATGTTTGACCATCGCTAATTCAGGGCTGCTCTCTGACCTGCCCAGCAAGACGTTCAACAATGCGCGATGATGATCCAGGGGCCACTTTGGCAGGGAATCCGCTTTCATATACGCCAGGGCCTGGTGGGCAAACAGCACGGGGACAATAGAGTTCAAGCTCTTTTCCAGATAGGGATTGCCGCTGTAAGCCCAGATAGTTCGGTGGAACTCCAGGTCGAGCGCAGACGCTTCCAGATCTGTCCGTTTATTGTGATCCTCCATTCTTTCGACCAATATCTCAAGGCGCTTTGCAATAGTCGGCGTCATGTTTGCATTGCAGAGTTTGATTGCCTCGGACTCCAACAGAATTCTGAGACTGTTGATCCTTTGCACGTCTTCTTCGCTGAGAGAGATGACAAACATTCCGCGCCGCGGTTTGTTCATCACCAGGCCTTGTTCCTGCAGCTGCGCGAGCGCCTCGCGAACCGGAATTCTGCTTACTTTGAAATTCTTCGCGAGCTGCACCTCGTTCATGCGTTCTCCAGGCTGAAAAACACCTGAGAGGATCGCATTACGAATCTGTTCGACAACGTGTCCCTTCAAGGTCACTGAGGGCGGTTCTTTCAAAGCGGTTAAGCTGGTCATCATAGCTGCTCACAACGCAATCGGTTAAGGCTTATGAAGGTTTTGAGAATTGTCTCCACCTCGAAACACCTCACGAAGTTGACCCGGGTATCTACCCGTATCAGCTTTAGATCTCAATTGTATACACAACATCGAGCTGCCGGAATCAGGAACTTCTTGCGGATCCCCCTGCAAACCAGACAGCCGATTCTACCCTTGAAATTGTTGGGGATTTGCTCGTCTTACGAATTCCTGCCAATCCGGCGGTGTTCGTACAAGAAGTTTGAAATTCTGTACAGTAAACCTCATACCCCCAGGAAACCCACTGATCGCCGCGGTTCAGGCGGGCGGCGACCGTCATCGAGGCGGGGGACTCACACTCATCGGTCGGCCCCAAACACCTTATTTGATTTCAATGAGATAAAGGTTTTGGGGCCACTCGTTGGAAGCCGCGAGCGTGAACTCCGGGTCCCGCAACTTCAACGTTGACAGGTCTACTCTGCATACTGTATACAGGCATTCGGATTTGCAAAACCAATTCGGGCAATCGCAGCCGAGAGGCGCGCATTAATGACTGGGTTTAGGATGTCAATCTCGGTTGCAAACACTCGTGGATCAGAGACTTGTGCAGAGTCTCCCTAGGCGTTCTCCGATCGGGAGCATGTTAATCCAGCAACGGCAGGGATCGGGCTGTAGCAAGCAATTCAAACATCGTGCGAGCTCTGAGAAGGCAGTGGAGCCGAAACAGTTGTCCGCGGCAAACCATTCAGGAGGCAGTACATGAGACAGTCGAGGCGATGGATTCTTCCCCTACTTCTGGTCATGTTTGGGAGTGGGACAGGTTATACGCAGAGCATTAACTCCGGCGACATCCGTGGCAGCGTAACCGACCCAAGCGGAGCCTTGATTCCCGGAGTCACGGTTACGGTCATGAATACCGATACAGGCGTTTCGAAGGATTTCACCACCAATCGTGACGGCCTGTATGACACGAACTCCCTGGTGCCGGGCCAATACACAATCACTTTCACGAAGGAAGGTTTCGAGCAGCTGGTGCGCGGACCCATCACCCTGGAGGTTGGCTTCACCACGGTCAACGGACAACTGAAGATCGGCTCGACAAACCAGCAGGTGACGGTCACCTCGGACGTGCCGCTGCTGACCACCGAGACGGGCGACCAGACCCTGGTGCTGTCAGACAAGGTCATGGGGGAACTACCCCAGGTCGGCACGGACTGGGAAAATTTTATGTTCCTGCTTCCCGGCGCGACCAATACGCTCAGCTCGGGCGTGGGCTCGCTTTCCATCAACGGCAACCTTCCCTATAGCAACGTCCTGCAGAATGGCGTTTCCCAGACGTTACCCAGCAGCCAGAACGCCACTGTCGCCAATTTTGAAAATGTGTCAGAGATTCAGGTTTCGATGTCTTCGTTCTCGGCGGAGTACGGGATTGGCGGAATGATCTTCAACCAGATCACCAAGAGTGGCACCGACAAATTCCACGGCAGCGCCTACGACTACATTCAGAACACCGACTTGAATGCGAATTCGTACGGTTTCCTGAGCCATCCTACGGTCCCCTACATTCGGCAAAACCATTTTGGCGGGGCTGTTGGCGGGCCTGTTCTGAAAAAGAAGATGTTCTTTTACTTCGACTATGACCAGATTATCGACCACGGTTCTGCCAGCAATTCAACGAATACGATTCCAACCCAAGCCACCATGGGTGGAGACTTCACCGGGCAGTGGACGATCTATGATCCGACTACGCAGACAATCGCCCACGATTCAAAGGGCAATCCCTATCCGGTAAGAAAGTCGTTCATGTCAGAATATGGCAGTAACGCCATTCCTTCCAGCATGATCGACACGGTTGCGGCGAAATTCCAACAGTTCTATCCGGCGCCTGGGGGAAGCGCTTGCCAGAATAATTCATCGAGCATCCAGGCAAACTGCATCATTGCGGGTGGGAAATTCATTTCCGGAAGCACTGGAAGCGAGGGTGAGACGACCAATAACTTCTACTCAACCGTTCCGGCTTCCTATCCTACAAAAAGGTATTTCGGACGCCTGGATTACGACATCACGTCCAACAACCGGCTCTCGATGTCCGACTCGCAGGACGACAGTCCAGACATCTACCCGAGCTCCGTCACCCCAGCCCCCATCGGTTGGGAGACCGGCGACGTCACCGACAATCAGGCGCAGATCACCGATACCTGGAGCATCAACCCACACCTGACCAACGAGGCAAGAATCGGATACACCTTTGAGGACAGCGACTTTGGCGACCTGTCACTGAACAAGGGGTATGCCGCGAAATTGGGCTGGCAGTTTGGCGTGGCGGACGACCTTCCGGCGATACAATTCGTGAACCAGTATCCCTACGCGTGGGTCGAGCCGGCCACCAATGCAATCTACATTCAGCATGTGTTTGACCCCTCCGATGTGGTGACCTGGATCAAGGGAAGGCACATCCTGCACTTCGGCGGGGAATTCCTGATTTACCGGGACGATTCCACGACCTGGGGCAACACCAACGCCGGGACCATGCAGTATTCCGGCCAGTACACCGAGGATTGGACGGTAGACCCGACAACTGGGGTAGCTTCGCCGAATCCCGTTACCGGCTTGGAGTACGCCGACTTCCTGCTTGGCCTGTCGCAAAACTGGAGCGCAAGCTACTCGCCCGAGTTCGGCGGACGCCTGAAGAGTCCGCAGATGTTTGTTCAGGACGACTTCAAGCTGCGGCCGAACCTTACGCTGAATTTCGGCCTCCGCTACCAGATCAACCATGGCTGGAATGAAGTCCACGCCAATGAGGCATCCTTCGACCCGACGGTGATGAACCCGGCAACGAACACCTTGGGCGCCTATTGGTACGGTGCAACCCACGCAAATGGACGAACGTCCATTCAAGCCAACGTCTTCAACGACTTTATGCCCCGCGTGGGACTCTCCTGGTCGCCGGACGCAAAGACCACGGTTCGCGGAGGGTTTGGACTCTTCTCCTATAACTGGAGCCTGGATACGTATGCAGGTGAAGGCAGCATCATGGGAGGCGCCTTCCCATCTACCGGCAATGACAGCGACCAGACCAACGGCATCACTCCGATTACACAGCTGGATGGCACCGGTCTGATTTATGGAACCAGCACGAAGCTGCCTTACACCGTGAAGTCCGGCAACTTCAATCCTGCCAACTACAACGGTGAAAACGTCGCTTACCAGGCATACCACACCCCCATCCCCAAGATCTGGCAATGGAACTTTGCTCTGCAGCGCGAGGTCATGCCGAACACTGTCGTCGAGCTTGCCTACGTGGCAAGCCACGGCTACGCTCTTGTCTTTCCAACCGACCTCAACGCGATACCTCAGAGCAAGCTGTCGTCGAACGATTCCCCACAATACCGTCCGTATCCGAACTATCAGGGCATCCCCGGCAGCAGCAATAACGCCGTCTCCAACTACAACTCCCTGCAGGCGTCCGTGACCAAGCGCATGAGCAGCGGCGTGAGCCTCAGCTTCAACTATGTCTGGTCGCACATGCTCGACTCCCAGGATTCATCCGGCTGGGGAAGCCGCGCAGGCCCGATAAACTGGCAGATTGCGAACGATCCATCCGCAAACTACAGCAATTCCAACTTCGATGTTCGCAGTGCCTTCAAGGGCTACGCGATCTATCAACTGCCCTTCGGCAAGGGAAGGCGTTTCATCAACAACAACATACTGGCGGACGAAGTAATCGGTGGATGGCAGGTTTCCGGAACGCTTTATGTGTCCACCGGGACACCGTATTCAGTGTTTGGGACGCAAAACACCTATCAGCAGGCGGGTTCGGCCTTTCCCAACCGGGTTCTCGGAGTCAGTACCAAGCCTCAGCACCAGTCCGCAAAATGCGAGGCAGGCTCCGGCTCTCAGAACGGCTGCCTCAACGAGTGGTTCAACCCCGCAGCCTTCTCGCAGCCGGCAAACGGAACCTTTGGCAACGTCAGGAGAAACATCCTGTATGGACCGGGGACAGACGTGGTGAACCTATCGGCATTCAAGGAGTTCTCGGTCCCCTGGGAGGGGATCAGGCTCAAGCTCAGTTGCGCCGCCACCAATGCATTTAACCATCCGTCCTTTGCAAACCCCGGCGGAGGTTTGCAGGGCTCTGCCGGTGTGGGTCAGCCGTACAGCTGGTTCACCACCAACTCCAGCGGTCAGCAGGTTGGTACACAACAGATCAGCGGGCTCAACGTGAACGGACGCTCTGGAGAGTTGCAGCTTCGCGTGGAATTCTGATCCTGGTCGATTTCTGGCCTTGGGGAGACGGCAACAATGCCTGCCGTCTCCTCTGTTTTTGTGAATCGCTCGAGGCCAGCCATTTTCTATATCATTTAGGTGTCATGAGCATACAGAGAGCCATCACGCTCGGCGGGATCGGCCTGCTGCTGAGCCATGCCTTGTGCGTCGCGCAGACCGCCAATGACAAGCAATCGCAGATTGAGGAGCACAGTCGAAAGGCTCAGGAATACCTGCAGGAGAAAAAGCCGGATCTCGCCATCCCCGAGTTGCAGGCCCTGGTGGCGCTTGACCCCAACAACGCCGACGTCCGCGGAAACCTGGGCGTCCTGCTGTTCTTCAAAGGTGATTGCGCCGATGCGGTGCCGCAATTGCGTGTTGCCACGAGCCTGCGCACCGGACTTTGGCGCATCGAGGTTCTGCTCAGCATCTGCGAGAAGCGGCAGGGCGATAAGGCCGCCGCACGCACCGACCTCGAGGATGCCTTTCCGCATCTTGACGAGGGAAAACTTCGCCTTCAGGCGGGGATGGAGCTGATCGAGATTTATTCGAATACCGGCGATCTGGACAAGGCCGCGGGCGTGGTCACCGTGTTGCGCGAGCATGACCCGGCCAACGTGGACGTGCTCTACACGGCTTATCGGATCTACAGCGACCTGGCGGGCGAGTCGATGCTCAGCCTTTCGCTGGTGGATCCGGATTCCGCGCAGATGCATCGGGTGATTGCCCACGAAGAGACGCGGCAGGGCAACGACGCGGGAGCAATCGGGAACTACCGCAAGGCGATTGCCCTGGACCCGCAGTTGCCGGGCGTTCATTTTGAACTGGCCGAGCTGTTGTACGCCTCGCCGGACCAGAAGCTGAAGAAAGAAGCAGAGGAGGAGTACCTGACCGCGCTCAAAGAAAATCCCGAGGATGAAAAGACGGTTCGCAAGCTGGGCGAGATCGACGCGGCAAAGGGAGATACACAGAAGGCATTTGAGGAGTTTTCGAAAGCGATTCAGCTGGAGCCCACGGACTCGGATGCAAAGCTCGGATTGGCCAAGACGCTGATCGAGATGAACCAACTGGACAAGGCACAGGCGCTGCTGGAAGAGACCGTGCAACTGGAGCCTACCAACGCAATTGCCCACTACCGCCTGGCCACTCTCTACCGGAAGATGGGGCGCACGGACGATGCCAAGCGCGAGGTGGACCTTTACAAAAAATACAAGGACATGAAAGAGAAGTTGCGCGCTCTGTACAGAGAGTTGCAGATTCAGCCCAGGGGAACTCAGGCGGACCAGCAGGATGAGAAGTAGGTGGAGGCGGCAAGAAACGGCAGGAATGCCGCCGGGGATGCATGGCGCCTTGCCGTTGTGCGCGGTACTTTTCTTCGTCGGTCTGCCTTTTGCGGCCATGGCGCAGATGGGCGTGTCGACGCCGCTGCCGCCGGCAGAGCGACAGAAGGCGGAAGCGGAGCGGATGGCAAGCGGGAAACTGGCCGACTACCCGCAACTGGTGGACATTACCGATTCGACCGGAATCAACTTCGAGCACCTATCCAGTCCGGAGGCGAAGTTCATCGCCGAGTCGATGAGCGGCGGCGTGGCGCTAATCGATTACGACCGCGATGGCTGGCCGGACATTTATTTCACCAACGCGCAGAGCGTGGACATGGCTCTGCACGGAAAGAAGTCGCGCAGCGCGCTCTACCACAACAACCACGATGGGACATTTACGGACGTGACCGACAAGGCAGGCGTGGGGTTTCCCTGCTGGGCGATGGGCGCAGTAGTGGGCGACTACAACAACGACGGATGGCCCGACCTGCTCGTGACCTGCCTTGGCGGCGTGGTGCTTTATCGCAACAACGGGGATGGGACCTTTACCGACGTGACGAAAAGCGCGGGACTCGGAAGCAACACGGGCTGGGCGACAGGCGCCGCTTTTGGCGACTACGACAGCGATGGATGGGCGGACTTGTTTGTGTCGCACTATGTGGATTTTCACCTGGACTTCCTACCTGCATTCGGTTCCGGAAAATCGTGCAAGTACCTTGGATTCGATGTGCAGTGCGGGCCGCGTGGACTGAAGGGATCGAGCGACAATCTTTACCACAACAACGGGGACGGGACATTTACCGATGTGTCGAAGAAGTCCGGTGTCGACGATCAAGAACGCCGCTATGGCTTGACTGCCGTGTGGACAAACTTCGACAACGACGGCAAGCTCGATCTGTTTGTGACCAACGACGGCCAGGCGAATTATCTTTACAAGGGCGATGGCGCGGGGAAGTTTGAAGATGTGGCTCTTGCTTCCGGCGTGGCGGCGAACGAAGACGGATTCGAGCAGGCCAATATGGGCGTTGCGCTGGGCGACTATCTGCACACCGGGCGGATGTCTCTGCTGCTTTCGCACTTTGACATTGAGTACGCGGCCCTCTATCGCTACGAAGGGGACATGAACTTTACCGATGCCTCGATCGCTTCGGGCATCGCGCGGGGCACACAGGGCTATGTGGGCTGGGGAGCGGCGTTCGCGGATTTTGCCAACAGCGGCTGGCTGGATTTGTTCCTTGCGAATGGGCACGTCTATCCGCAGGTGGACCAAGCTCACACGGCCGCCACTTATCTGGAACCGAAGTTGCTGTTTATGAATCAGCATGACGGGACGTTCAGGAACGTCAGCAAGCTGGTGGGCGATGCGCTTCAAGTGAAGCAAGTGAGCCGCGGGATGGCGGTGGGTGATCTTTTCAACGATGGAAGGATGGGGGCGGTGGTTGAAAACCTTGTAGGCAGGCCCATGGTGCTGCGTCCGGAAGGCGGGCCGCAGAATCATTGGGTGAGCTTTCAACTGGAGGGCGTGAAAAGCAATCGCCTGGCCTTGAATGCGCGCATACGCGCAACGGCTGGAGAGCTGGTGCAGTTGGGCGAAGTGGTCAGCGGCGGAAGCTATCTTTCACAGAACGACCTGCGCATCCACTTCGGGCTCGGAATCCATGAGCGGATTGATCACGCGGAAGTTTTGTGGCCGGACGGGGCAAAGGAAGTGCTCACCAATCTGGCTGCCGACCGCTATTATTTTGTGCGCGAAGGACAGGGAGTGGTGTCCAGCAAAATGCCGGAACCCCGCGTCAGACTTCCGTAGGGCGGATATTGGCGCCGGGGCGCGGAGCGGGTTAGCGCGCAGCGCCAGGCCCTGCGCGGCTGCCGTAGGGGTTCCTGTTTGGTGGGAGTCTGCATCATGAAGTTAGTGCGAGATCGAGGCAGGCGGGAGAGAGGGAGAACGCTTCCGTCTTTTGTCGCATTGCTGCTCGTGGCGGCTCTGTTTGCTTCCGGAAGAATCGTCGTGCATGCACAAAGCACGGGCCGCACGTCCGAGTCTCCACAGATGCGGCAATTGCACCAGGCGCTTAGCCTCGATAAGCAGGGCGACGGGCAGGGGGCGATGAATCTTGCTCTCCGCATGCTGCAAGAGAACCCGAAATTTGTGCCCGCGATGAAGCTCAAGGGCATGTTGCTGGAGGAGGGCGGGCGAACCGCCGAGGCTGCAGGCGTGTATGAAGAGGCTCTGAAGCTGGCACCTAACGATGGCGACCTGCTGTTGAAATCAGGAATCTACAAACTGGCGGCGGGTGAAAAGGAGGAGGCGCTGAGTTTGCTGCTCCACTGCAACAGGATTCTGCCTGCTGACGGGGACGTGCAGTACTATCTTGCCCAAGCCTATCATCTGAACGGGCAGGACGATATGGCGCTCCGAGCCATCCGTCAGAGTCTGAAGGCGGAGCCTGACAATGCGTCTGTACAGCAGAAATACGGGGAATTGCTATGCAGCATGGGGAACAACCAGGAGGGATTGCGATGGTTGCTCAAGGCGCAGCGCGCTGACTCAAAACTGCCGCGGCTTGATTATGAAATTGGAGCGGCCGATTACAAACTGATGGATATAGACGGCGCCGCACACAATCTGACACGTGCCGCGGAGGTCGATCCCCTCGATAGGAACGCTTTGGCGTTGCTCGCTTCAGCGCAGATCAAGTTAACGCATTGGGAAGAGGCCAAGCAGGCATATGCACGCCTCCTCACTAACAAGCCGGACGATGTGGAATCGTTGCTGGGGCTTGGTCACTGTGAAGTGGAATTAAAGGATTATAAGGCCGCTGTCGATTCGCTGGACGCAGTGTTGCGCTTTGACCCCAGGCAGCTCCTGGCGCATTTCTACTTGTCCCGTGCATATGCCGGCATGGGTAGGACGGCGGATGCGCAGCACGAGGCCGCGCTCCATCATCTGATGATGGAGCAGGCGTCGTTTGTTCGCTCCACGGAAACTGAACAACGAGAAGAGGCGATCAAAACACAAGCCCGTCAATTGTTGACGCAGCACCGCCACGAAGACGCATTGCGGCTCTATCAGGAACACTTTAAGGGGACCTCCGCCACCGAGGCCGACTCGTTCGTGTTTGTAGGAAAGCTCTACCTCTTCATGGGAAATACTGAAGACGGCCTGCGCTCTCTTCGACATGCACTTGAAATGGAACCAACCGTGCGCGGCGCCCATACCTATGAAGGAATACTGGCGCTGAAGCTGGGCGATCTCAACCAGGCGGAGAATGAGTTCGAGGCCGAACTGGCCAACGACCCCAACTATCAGACGGCAATCGCCGAGATGGGAGAGGTCCGCTACCATCAGGAACGGTGGTCAGAGGCGGCGGATCTATTGGCAAAGTCCAGAACGATGACGCCGGAGCTGCTCTACATGTTTTGCGATGCAAATTTTCATTTGGGCAAGATACAGGATGCGGACCTGGACGCCGAAACGGCCGCGGCCTATGGGAGAAACAATCCGAACTTCATGCAAGGATTGTTTGAGCTTCTCAAGCGCAATGGGCAAACGGAGCTCGCGGGACGTTTGGCGTCCGCTCTGAAGCCCTGAGCAATCTGGTTCAAGGCAGGCTCTCCGTGACAGTGAGAATCTGATCCGCTTTTATATTAGTCAAGACTTGCTTGATGCCGCTGGGCCAGGCGAGCTCAATCTTATCCACCACCGTGGGCGCGCCCAGGCCGAAATGTACGCGTTTATCGCTAGAGGAGTTATAGCCCACGGCGCTCGTCGCCTGGTTGTATTGTGACCCGCGACTGGTGGTGATCTTCACCTTTGTGCCCAGACCGTCGCGGTTGGATTTGACTCCGATCAGTTTCAGGATGATCCAGTGATTGTTGTTGCTGGTGCGGTTCATCATGATCTCGGGCGGACCGTTTAGAACTGTGACTACGATGTCTATCTTGCCGTCGTTGTTGAGATCTCCGAAGGCCGCACCACGATGGGGAGCGGGGACAGAGAAGCTCGCTCCGGATTTCGGGCTCACATCTTCAAAGGTAAGATTGCCCTTGTTGTGAAACAGCCCATTAGGCAGCGCAAAGGGTCGATGCGCCAACTCCATGGAATTATCAAGGATGTCGGCGTTTGCCGTGAACAGATCTTTGTACCCGTCGTTGTCGAAATCGAATACGCCGGTCCCCCAGGCCGTCAGTCGACTGGATAGAGTCGTCAACCCCGCCGCGCCGGTGACATCCTGAAACTGGCCGTCACCAAGGTTCTTGTATAGCGGAAAGCCCTCGCCGAACATCGCCGTTTGGAAGATATCCGGCCTGCCATCGTTATCGATATCGCGAAAATCCGTCCCCATCCCGGCCACTGCATTTCCGAAAGCGTTGTACGCAACCCCGGCCAGGACCCCGACATCGGTAAAGGTGCCGTCACCGTTGTTGTGCAGCAAATAATTCTGGAAGGTGTCGTTGGAGATGAAGATGTCAGTGAATCCGTCGTTGTCGTAATCGGCAAAGGACAGACCCATCCCTTTTCCAACATACTGGGAAATGTGGGACGACTCGGAGACATCGGTGAATGTCCCGTCGCCATTGTTGCGATAGAGTATGTTGGGTGTACCTAGGAAGTCAACTGGAGAACAGTAGGCTGGAAGTCCCTGGGCAACACAAAGTTTTGCCGTCTTAATGTCATAATTCAGATAGTTGACGACAAGCAAGTCTAGAAGTCCGTCGTTGTTGTAATCGAACCAGCCCGCAGCGACAGACCACGCTTTGCCAAGTTTGGGAACAAGGCCGCCCACGCCCGCCTTCTCGGTGACGTCCGTGAAGGTGCCGTTGCCGTTGTTGTGAAAGAGCTGGTTTCGATTGACCCCGGCGACATAGAGATCCACAAATCCGTCGTTGTCATAATCGGCCGCAGCCACGCCCATCGAGTAACCAATTCCCTTTAGGCCGGCGCTCTCAGTCACGTCGGTAAACGTGCCGTCGCCGTTGTTGCGAAAAAGGCGGTTGTAATAGCTGGGGTCGCTCTTTTCGAGCGACGGGATGGCGGCGCCGTTGGTGAAGAAGATGTCGAGCAATCCGTCGTTGTTGTAGTCGAACAGGGCGACGCCCCCAGTCATGGTCTCAAATGTGTAGTGCTGTGGGCTGACACTGTTACGCAAGACGAATTTGATATGCGAGGACTTGCTGACATTCTCGAACTGCATTCCCAGTGCGGCTGAAACATCTTTACCGGCAGGAGCACTATGCGCAGCCGCTTGGGGGTGTTGCGAACTTCCAGCTTTCTCTCGAACCTGAGCCAGACAAGCGCACGAGAGGGCAAGGAAAACCAGAACCGCAACATGACAGGATCGGAACACGATTTTTGCGCAAGGCCGCGATAATCCGTCTGCTGCCAAGATACGGGATCGACGGGCGAGGAGGCGAACGTTAAAGTAGGACGTCATAGGGAACGAGTTTTCGTTTGGCTGGGGAGGTGTGGCCGTTGCACCGGGTAGACGCTTTCATTATATTCAATTCACGTTGCGTTGTTGGATTCCTTGCGAGCAAATATAGCCAGTGGCTTGTCGATCCTTTCCGTGCTCGTCCTGCTCAGTTGTGTCGCCGAGAAGACGACATCTGATGACCGTCGAACACGCGCTGGAGGTTTCAGTGGCTGTGGCGAAGAGACGGAAGGACGTGGTCCGAAATGCTTGAATTTGCGGAGTTCACAGAGGTCTTGCTGACACATCAGCTAGTTCCATCAGGTCCGATCCCTACAACGCATGACCCGGATGGATTTTACCCATACGAGAGCTTCTGCGAAACCAGCCGGAGACCGATCGTAAAGAAATACCGCATGATCTCCATCGAAAACGGCCAGATACGTGTGAAGATCTGCCCGGACCTCGGGGCGCGTGTGTGTTCCCTTGTTCTGAAGAAAGAATCAGTTGAGACTCTTTTCTTTCCCCATGTGATCAGGCCGGTAAGAATCTTACCCAGGAATTCCTTTACGGGAGGCGGTATAGAACTCAGCTTTCCTATTTCGCACAGCCCCGCCCAAATTGTGCCCGTGCAATATGAAGCCACCCGCGATCAGGAAAGAATCTATATCTCCTGTGGGGAAAGAGAGCTTAGATTTGGAATGAACTGGACCGTAGAATACTCTCTGGGTGAGAACGATGCGTTTTTGACCCAGCGGACGGTGTTCTTCAATCCGGATGCCGAAGGTCATCCCTGGATGTCCTGGTCAAATGCCGGCGTCCCCGCTCGCCCCGATACAGAGTTCCATTTTCCCGATGGCCCTGTTCTTGTGCATGACCGCGAAGTGCGGACCATCGATTGGGAGACAGAAGGTCCACGGCGCCAATCAGACGTGCATCGGATGACTGGATTCTTCTGGAAGAAGCCGGATTGTTATGCGTTTGGAGTGTTCACTCCAAGTCTAAATGCGGGACTGTATCACGTCGCCGATTCTCATCATGCGCCCGGGATCAAATTGTGGAGCGATGGTATCGGGCGTGACGAAGCATGGGTGAGTCAATACACGTTAGACGGCGAGCAATGCCTGGAAATTCAAGCCGGCCCGCTCGTCGATCAATCCGTAAAAGAAGTCCTTCAGCCTGAGCGGCGAAGACACCACGTTGAATTCTGGATTCCATCCCGTACGTCGCGTGACATTAGAGAAATCTCACTTCCACATCCAGTGATGAGACCTCCGGACCTGATACCTCTTTTTGACTGGGAGAGGAGTGAGGATCTCAGTTATTGGCTGACGCTTGTCCGGGCCCGGGAATGCGATAACATCCGGCAAATCCCAGAGGCTCCTCCTATCGATAGCAACCGCTGGGCCATCAGTGGAATGGCCGGCCTGGGCGATGCGCTCTCCTGGGCAGCACAGTCGACTGAAGGAAGCGAGCGAGACATCTGGTTGTTTCAGCAAGGCGCGTGGCTCGCTGGTCGCGGCGAGCCCGATGCCGCACTGGAAGTCCTGGGGCAGTCCGGCGACGATCGAGCCCGGTCGCTATCCGCACGTCTTTGGCTGACCCACAAAAAAGACGCACGTACGGCCGCAGATTGCTTTCGGGGAATCGAGGCCGAAGCCATCGCTCTTCACCCCCAGGTAGTCGTCGAGAGGGATAAGGCGCTAGCCGCGCTAGGGCGAGAAACTCTCGATGAGCGGGGGCGATGGCTTCAGGCTGTTTCTTCCCTCGGTGACGAATGGGTGGCGGAACGTCGCGCCACATGGCTGCATGATGCGGGCGATTCGCGGGCTGCTTTCAACCTGCTTAGGAACACCCGATTCCAATTGGTACATCAGAGGTACGAGCGGACTCGCCTGTGGCGGCAGATTGAAGCCAGCCTCGGCTTGAAGCCGGAAGCATACCCTCGCTGGTTAGGAGAAGACGATTTGGCGGAGTTTGGAGCCTATCGTGAGCATCCAGAAGTTTGACCAGAATCTCTCGCGTCTATCTGTGCAGAACTTCCTTGCGGGATCGGGACCGCCACACAGGGATCGCGATAACCTCACTATGATGCTTCCTGGAGATGGTATCTTGGCAAATGTTCGTTTAGCAGCTTTCCTGTACTTTCTAGCGATTTACGCGCTGACTTTCCCCGGCCCCCTTCTCGCTCAAGAGAAGAACTCACTGCCGATTATGCCCATGCCCGCACACGTTGTGCAGGGGGAAGGCGACTTCGCTATCGATGGAACTTTTAGAATCGCGCTGAAGGGTTATAGCGAACCTCGATTGGAACGAGCGCAGCAGCGGTTTCTCAACGTGCTTTCGCAGGAGACCGGTATCCCTCTCTGGCGAGAGGCACGCCTCAACCAGCCACACTTCATCGTTAAAGCTATGGAACCGAGTGCCGAGATCCAGCAACTGGGCGAGGACGAATCGTACCGCCTGGAGATCTCAACCACCGAAGTTCAATTGACGGCGCCCAATCCCATAGGAGTGATGCGCGGACTGCAGACTTTTCTGCAACTGGTCAGAGTCACTCCTAAAGGTTTCAGTGTTCCCGTCGTGACCGTTGACGACACGCCTCGCTTCCCCTGGCGCGGATTGCTGATTGATTCCGGACATCGTTTTGTCCCCATCGCCGCAATTAAGCGCAATTTGGATGGGATGGAGGCGGTCAAACTGAATGTCTTCCATTGGCGCTTTGCCGACGATCAGGGTTTCCATATCGAAAGCAAGAAATTTCCGCTTCTGCAGCAAAAGGGCTCCGGCGGCCTTTATTATTCCCAGGAAGAAGTCCGCGAGATCATCGCATACGCTCGCGATCGAGGCATCCGAGTAGTCCCAGAGTTTGACATGCCCTGCCACACCAGATCGTGGTTTTCGGGCTATCCCGACTTGGCAGGCGGGCAAGATCCCTCTCAGAGTTCGGCCATGGATCCGACGCGGCAAAGCACATCCAAATTTCTCGCAGGATTTATCGGCGAGATGTCCGACCTCTTCGCCGATTCCTACTTTCACACCGGAGGAGACGAATGCGACGCAAAAGAGTGGGAGACGAATCCGAGGATTCATGAATACATGCGGACGCATTCGATCAAGGACGGAGCGGCTCTGCAGGTACTATTCACAGCCAGCATCGAGAAGCTTGTCGCCAGCCGCAAGAAGATCATGGAAGGATGGGACGAAGTACTCGAACCCAACACCCCCAAAGATGTTGTAATTCAGTCTTGGCGCGGGCGGAGTTCATTGGCGGAAGCCGCGCGAAACGGCTACCGGAGCGTGCTGTCATCCGGCTACTACATTGACTTGAATCAATCCGCGGCGGAACATTACCTGGTCGATCCGTTGGGAGGCAGCGCAGCCACGCTCACTCCGGAACAGAAGAGCCGCGTTCTTGGCGGCGAGGCCACGATGTGGACTGATATTGTCTCTGCTGAGAACATGGACAATCGGATATGGCCGCGTACTGCCGCAATCGCCGAACGATTATGGTCGCCTGAGCAGATGAAGGATGTCGACTGGATGTACCAGCGGCTCGCAATCGTGTCACAGAAACTCGGGTACTACGGCCTGCGTCACAGGTTGATCACGGACGAAATGCTGGAGCGCATGAGCGGCGAGCTGGATCCTGTGGCGTTGAGAGTGCTCGCGGCTGTCGTACAACCTCCCAGAATGTATGAGCGCCAAGAACTGCGAACGTTTACCGAGTTCACGCCGCTCAACCGTCTCGACGATGCCGTGCCTCCGGAGAGCGACACCGCACGTGAATTTAGCGAACTTGCGAAACGGATCGCTTCAGGAACAGCAACTTCCCAGGAGTGGCAGGAGGCTCGGCAATGGCTGGTGCTGTGGCGGGATAATGACGCGAAGCTGCAAACCTTGCTGAAGAAATCGTATTTGACTCAGGACCTTGCACCAGTGTCGCGAAACTTATCCCAGGTTGCCGCAATCGGCTTGCAGGCTCTGGATGATTTGCAAGAACACCGATTCGTTGACGGAGATATGCGTAAGCGCAACATTGAATTCCTGAAGTCCTCTGAGAAGCCGCAAGCAGTGCTACTCCTTATGGTGGCTTCGCCCGTGGAAATGCTCGTGCAAGCGACCAGGACGCAGTGACAAGTTGGCCCAGTTCGTTCTCAAATGCACGTTCTATCGATCCATGGGGGGATAGCATTTCCGCCATTCGGCCTCACAGCCGATCGCTCAGCTGCATTGAATGCGTGGTTGATATCAACGTTCCTTGGCTACAAAACGAAGAGACGGCGAGAATCGCCGTCTCATTCGACGCGCTGTTGCTCGGGGTTTGAAAGTCACGCGCGCCCCCAAGCCACTACAATCGGCCGCGGGACAGTGAGGCTCGTAATGTTTTCTGACGCCCGCGAAACTGATTCTACCGAAGTCGCCCTATGCGAGCCAAGGGGGGCCGAAAGGTCAGAGACGCTCAATGCAAAACCTCAAGTGCGCCAAGAAGAGTCGCTGGCTGGTTAAACTCCTAGCTCGCCCCGCAACCGGCGAAACGGGCTAATTAGGGAGCGCCGCTTTCAAAGCAGCGGGTCCATGTCCGAGTAAATGAATCCCTTTTCGACGAGGGCGCGCCGCCGTGCCGTGTAGCGCTCCTCGCCATGGGCGTACGTGGAGCATCGCTCATATTCGGTCTCGTCCCACGTGATCTGTTGATCGATTTCGCTTGATTGGGCATGGGCTTGGGATACCACGAAGCCGGGACGCCACACGTCGTCTGAATCGTCGATCCGGAGTTCGTAGAACACCTGCCCTTCGAGCGGAGCTTTCGGATCGATTGTCCTTGAGAGCACTTCCTGCATCGCATCCATGATGCACTGGCGGCGCCGGGCCTGCAACCATCATGCCGGTTATCCAAAGCCTCATTCGTGTGCTGTACTTTTCTCTCAGCAATAGATGCGGGAGGGGAAGTTTTCTTTTGGCAAACTCATCCGGTGGATTTTCGCTAAAGGGAGTTGCCGCGTGCCATCAACTCCCTTCGGTTACTTCGCTTCCAGGACCTTGCGGGCTTCCTGCAACTTGGCAAGCTGGCGCTGCTCCTGGGCAGTTGCGCCCGTAGTACGGACCAGATACGCGAGGGTCGTCGGGCGGTCGTACCGCCGGAGCATCTCTTCATACGGGAGGTTTTCGATTTGGACGCGGGCGAAGCGCTTGCGCGTCTCCTCGATGATCTCCGGCAGTCTTTCGGGGTTGAAGGGCGGCGGTTGCGTCACGTTCGTGCAACATAATTGCGACGGCGGATGAGGCTCGCGTAGGTGTTCTTTGTGAGGTGCAAGTACCGCGCAGCGCTTCAGGAAGGAGCCGGGCACCAAAGGGACGGTCATTCTCGACGATGAATCTGGCGAATCGTTCTGCTTCGATCAAGGCGGAGCAGAACGAAGAACTGTGGTGCTGGACTTTGCTAGCAGCAAAGTCAGATCGAGGAATTTGCCCGGAAAACCGGGGGTCGTGAACCGGCGTCCCGTTTGCAGCCGGCAAACGCGCCGGTGCAGCTTGGCCGAGGAAGAGTCCAGCCGCAACTAACCGTGCCGGACTATACTGTGGGTCAAATCCATCAGGCAATTTGGAACGGAACTGGAAGACGGTATGAGCCGGAAACTAGGCGGACGGGCATATCTGGTGTCAAGGCTGGGTGAGCTGGGCATCCCGATTATTATGCTGAGAAACATGCTTGGTGCGAAGCTTGTGTTCGATTCGAGACAGGATTTACGCCTTTCGCGGGAAAGCAAGAGATACGCGAGCTTACTGATTTCAATTTCTCTTGCATCACGCGCTGGTCACCATGCACTTCCGAGGCCGAGATAATGCCCTCGACATGGAAACTGTTTCAGGAGGAACTCCCGCGGAAGTCTACGATGCGCCTTGGGGGGCGCCGCCGCCAACGGATGATGTCCAGCGATGTGGAAGAAGGAGAGCTATTTGGGGGCCCGGCCAATGGCTGCCTACCTTGTATCCAACCCGCCGAGCGTCGCTGGCGATGATACAGTCGGCTTAAATTCCCTTTTGCACTTGGTTTCCCTTTTCCTCTCATCCCATTCGCCCCGGCCCCTCCGATGCTTCCATCTCCGACCTCTGACCCTGACGCACTTAATCGTGCACCGTTACACTCCGTTTCCTGCGCAGTAGCGTCAGTTGTTCCCTGCCGGCGGGGGGGGGCCGGCGAAAGGTGCTGCCGGTGGATGTTTGTGTCACCGAGCACGGACGGGGTTCCATTTCGATGGATACACTCGGAATGCCGTTAGGGAGGGCATAGTTGATGGACATGGAAAGCCATACCCTGGATGGACCTGGGCGAGGGTACCTGGTTGGCAGGCTCCGCGATCGGGGCTTCTCGCTGGACATAGCGGACCGAGTCGTGCGCCTCGTGTTCGATGAGATCAGCCAGGCGCTGCGCCGCGGTGAGTCCGTGGAATTTCCCTTCGGGTGCCTGCAGGCGAAAAGGGGCCGGCGCTCGAAGGTGCCTCTGACGATCGAGCACATCCCGGACGACGAATGCTGGAAGCTATCGGAGGGAGAAAAGCTCGTGCTGGCCAAGGCAGGCTGGAGCCTTCCGCCGGACCAACGCTCTTTTACCAACCTCTGGTCTGTGAGTTGGAGCCAGCGAAAAAGCCCGAAAGGATTAAGAAGAGTCGGAAGAGACGGAAGAGGCGAAACAACTGGGCAGCTAGCAGATAAGTCACATGCTGGCGGGTCTGAAGCGAACCCGGCAAAGCGGTGGCCCTTCTCTTTTGGGACGAACAGTCCGAAACATAATCTTCGGTTGGGGGATTTTGCTAATGGACCGGCAAGGGAAAACCCTAGTCACCGGTGACATCATTCGTGAATTGCAGACCCATGAGCTGTCCCGACGGCAGGCAGTTCGAATCTTCAATGCCATCCTCGATGAGATGAAGGCCGCGTTGAAGCGCGGCGAAGAAGTGGAATGGCCATTCGGCTCATTGAAGACCGTGCGGCATCCGCGCAAACCGCAGCGCGGCTGGCACCTCGGTAATATCACCACCCTTTATAAGAGGCAATTCACGGTCGCTCTGGTTAACGGGATAGAGTTCAAGGATCCACTAATCCAGAAGAAGGAAGAGGAAGAGGATAGACGTGAAGTCCTTCGATCCAAGATCGCGGAATTGCGAAGGGATTCTTTGGAACTAATGA
>CAVREL010000070.1:0-120459 GCA_963720105.1 uncultured Acidobacteriota bacterium
GTTGGCGTCTGGCGGGCGGATATGGATGGATTGCCATATATTACGCTCACCATTACAAACGAAACCGGCAGCTTGTCGGGTGCGGTTCTGTTCTATTTGCATCGCCGCAATGAAGGAAACTCGTGGACATCTACGCCGGGAGTTCCGGAGCCGCTGTTCAATACGAAGTTCGATGGGAAGACATTGACGTTCCAGGTGAGTCATCGGCGGGCACATCCGCCTGGCTCGTTGTTGGATCCTCCGGTGAGTTTCTGGATGAAGGTGACCGGCCCGGACAAGGGCGAATGTGTGAACGAGAACGGAGTCTCTTTAGGACTCGTGATGGAACGGACTGAATATTAGCGCGGAGCCGCAGCCACCTGCTCGTGATGCAACGACATCGAATGCATCTGCCCTGGAAACCATGGGACTGGGCGGAACGCTGGTCACGGCCACGCTGGCGAAACAGGGGTGAACACTGGGATCAGGGATTGGAGACAATGAGGAGATGCGATGAAACACAGGATCGTTTTGTTCATGCTCGGCGCGATAGCGATGGCCTATTCACTGGGCGCGCAAACCAACTCAAACGAGAACCTGATTGGTGTGTGGCGCGGGCAGATGGAAAGCCTCCCGGCGGTGACGCTCAATGTTACAGATGAAGGGGGCGGGTTGAAAGGGGCGATCCTTTTTTACCTGATCAAAAGAAGCTACGTAATGAGCGAGCCTACCACCTCCACCCCAGGCATTCCCGAACCGCTGTTCAGTCCAAAATTCGATGGGAACTCGCTCGAGTTCGAAGTGAGTCATCGGCGTGCGCATCCGCCCCAAACCTTGTCCGATCCGCCGGTCCGCTTCCGCCTGAAACTGACTGGCCCGGACAAAGCCGAACTGGTGAATGAAAGCGACCGTTCCGCTCCCGGTGTCACGTTGACTCGCGAAAAGTAATCGCCCCAGCCCATTCAACGCACGGCAAGGCGCGCAGCAACGCATTATGTCTCGCGTCGGCTAAAATAGCTCGGCCCGGCGGGAGCGGCGATCGAGGCCGTCAGGGCAGAGGAGGTCAGTCAGATGACGGCATTGCAGCGCGTGAAGGTGGGTCCGCTGAAGGAAGCGGAATTGGAGGAGGCGGACCGCGTCTTCCGCCTGGCTTTCGGAACGTTCCTTGGTTTGCCTGATCCGGCCGATTTCATGCAGGGACGCGACCTGGTCCACTCGCGCTGGCACGCGCCGCACGTAAAAGCGCTCGCCGCTCGCGACGATGGGCGGCTGATCGGCACCAACATGATGACGCGCTGGGGTTCCTTCGCCTTCTTCGGGCCGCTCACGGTGCTGCCGGAATACTGGGACAAGGGGGTCGCTCAGCAGCTACTGGATGCTACGGTGAAGATGTTCGATAGGCAGGGACTGAAGCACACCGCGCTATTCACCTTTAGCCACAGCTCCAAGCACGTGGGGCTATATCAGAAGTTCGGCTACTGGCCGGATTACCTGACAGCGCTCATGACCCACACGCCAAACCCCGAAGGCGCGCGGCCGGCGGGGACCGCCAAAGTCGTCCATCTGACCACGCTGGCCAAGAATGCGCGCGAAGCAGCCCTCGCCGCGTGCGCGCGGTTGACCCACAAGATCGTTAAGGGGTTGGACTTGAGCGACGAGATCCGGACCCTGGTAAAACAAAAGACCGGCGAGGTGGTGCTGACCTATACGCGCAACGCGCTGGACGGATTTGCGATTTGCCTGACCGGGCCGGGATCGGAAGGCGGGACGAAGATCTGCTATATCAAATTCGCGGCAGCGCGGGGCGGTGCGGGAGCGGGCCAACGGTTTGACGCGCTTCTGAATGCATGCGATGCGTTTGCGCTGGAGCGCAGGGTGTCGATCGAGGCGGGGATGAACCTGGCGCGCGAAGATGCTTACCGGCGCATGCGCGCGCATGGCTTCCGCGCGTTGGCCCAGGGTGTTTCGATGCAGCGGCCGCACCAGCCGGGGCACAATCGCGGGGATGTGTACGTGATGGATGACTGGCGGTGAGGAGCGCTTCCCAGGTCCCAAAACCGGGGACCTGGGGCACCCTGCGATGACAACAACTGTGGTCAGGACGCGGGCGGTGTGTCACGTGAGATCCACCACAAAACTTGCCCGAAGATCTTCCACTTGGAGGCGTTGCTGATATCGAGGGGCACGTACTTGTGGTTGGAGGAGACCAGGAGATCGGAATTTGCCAGCCGCTGCAGGCGCGCCACCTTGAACCCCAGGTCACGATGCGACACTACGGTGATTTTCTGGTTGACGTTTTCCCGCTCGGTGACTGCGGTGTCGACGAAGAGAATCGATCCGGGGGCGATGGTGGGCACCATGGAGTCGCCGTGCAGGCGCATGGAGATCATGTGCTCGGGGTGTGCGCACCAGGAAAGCGGCGCCAATAATACCTCTTCGACCTTCGCCTCGGACATGCTGACGTTCTCGGCAGGCGGCACAGAGTCGCCGTAGGCTGCCACGTTAAGCAGCGGAATGGCAACCGCCCCGGATTTTGCCGGGAGCAGCTTGGACACTTTGCGTCCCGCCACCAGGGAAAAGTCGTGCAGGTTGATTTTCAGCGAAGACTGGGCCCGGCGGAAGCTGGCCTCAGGAAACGCCGAAGTATCGACGCCGGCGCGCTCCCAGAAGTACATTCCATCGGCGCGCTGCGCGAGGTTGCCCAAGGCCACATAGCCTTCGGCGGTGGGTTCGTATTTTCCTTGGATCCAGCGTGATACGGTGGCCGGCGAGACACCCAGGCGCTCGGCAAGACCTGCCTGAGTCAACCCCAGCTCGGACGCAAGCCGCAGAATCCGTTCGGACCATTCGAACGGCGGCGTTTTGGGGTCGGCCATGGGGGAAGGCTCGCTTTCTTACGAAGGACTTCCGGGTTGCAATCCTGCAATATACCCAGAGAAAACAACCACTGAAGGCCCTTCGAAGGAATACTATCAGGACTTTTGTGCATCGAACATTTCGTTGCACTAGCTTTTCTCGCGGCTCAAAGGGCGCGAAGGAACCGCGGACCATGCTGATCTGACGGGGGGCCAGAATGGCAAACCAACGAAAAAGTCCGGCGGATCAATCTTCCGGTCCGTACGAGGTTCGTCCCGCCGCCCGGGTAGACGCCTTGGCCGACGTACCTCTCCGTGCATCCGGCAAGCATCTCATTGGCGAGAAGGCAGGTTGGGGGGGGATTATGCCGGCGGCCGCGGGGGCGCGCAAGATCCTGATCATCGATGACGAACCGACCATCGCGGACACGCTGTCGGTAATTTTCGCGTCGAGCGGATATGACGCGCGGGCTGTCTACTCCGCTGAGCAGGCGCTGGAGATGCTGGAGGAATGGCGGCCGGACCTGGCCATCATCGACGTGGTGCTTCCGGGGATGAACGGAATTGAGTTTGCGATTTTCCTGAAGGCCAGCTATCCCAACTGCCAGTTCCTTCTGTTTTCAGGCCAGCCGGGCACAAGCAGCCTGCTCGAAGAGGCGAAGAAGAAAGGGCACCTCTTCGAGATCCTGGCCAAGCCGCTGCATCCCACGTTTATGCTGGCCACGGTTTCCGACATGCTGACGCTATGCCAGGACCCGCCCAACCTAAACATGATGCATTGAGGAATTCTCTAGGCGCCCGGGGCGGGTTTGCGATCCTGGCGTTTGGATAACGCCTTGTGCGCCGCGCCATTATCGCGCCGGTTCGCTCCATTGAATTGATCGATCAGGACGTCGCCTTCGGGGAATACGGCACGGATCTCGAGATCGCCGCCGATGGCGCGCACATAATTGCGCAGCGTACTGACAAACATATCCCTGCGGCGCTCAACCTTCGAAACGGCTCCCTGAGATATCTGGAGGAGCTGCGCCATCTGCACCTGCGTCAACTGCCTTTTGTCTCGAAGAGCATCGAGCGGCATCGCAATCTCGCCTCCGTTGGCGCGCTGCTCTGAAGAAGCACCATTGGTCGGAGACACTGCAGCCAGCTCCTTGAGGATCATGGTCGTCGCCTTTCGCTCATTCGATGGGACACATCGAAGGGCAACCTGTTGGAGATCCATGTAATCCGCCGGGGATCACGCCACGCGAACAGGTATGCATGGCGCAATCGAATTCGCGGAAGTCATCCGGAGCCAAGGCAATATGACAGTGAGCGGCAACCGCAAGGGGAGCGGCGACTTCGACATCGCGAGAGAGACCGCCGTTCAGAGGAATCTCTTAATCGGGTAGTGGTCTTCGTAACTCGCGTCTGACAGAATTATGTCAGCAGAAGACTTGCAACGGCAGATGCAACTGGCGCATATGAACGCCGGGGAATCAAAAACGTACTTAGTATGCCGAAGTTATGAATGTTATGCAAGGGAGGAATGCAGCTAAATCAGCTTATGTCAGCGGCTGGCGGCGATCATCTGGGCGGCGTGCTGCAGGCTGGTTTCAGTGACCGTGGCGCCCGAGAGCATGCGGGCCACTTCGTGGGTGCTGGCGCGCTGATCGAGAAGGCGGATGTTGGTTTTGGTGCGTCCACCGGCCTCGCGCTTGTCGATGAGGAAATGCTGGTCGGCAAAGGCTGCGATTTGCGGCAGGTGGGTGACGCAGAGAATCTGCTGGCCGCGCGATAACGTCTTGAGTTTTTGACCGACAGCTTCGGCGGCGCGCCCCCCAATGCCGATATCGATTTCATCGAACACCAGGGTGCGCGGGGTGGGGTTCTTTTTCCGGGTTTTGGGGGAAGTTTCTTCGACCGCCACTTTAAGCGCCAGCATCACCCGGCTCATCTCGCCGCCGGACGCGATCTCGTGCAAGGGCTTCAACGGCTCGCCGAGATTGGTCGCGATGCGATACTCCACATCGTCCCAGCCGGATGAAGTCCAGCGGGAAGAATCTTCGTTACCGGTAACCGCCACTTCGAAGCGGGCCTTCATGGCCAGCGAATTGATTTGCGCCTCTGCCAGCCGGGCGAGCTTGACGGCCGCGGCTTTGCGCTCGGAACTGAGCGCGGCGGCCGCGGCGCGGTAGGATGCGGCGGTCTTGTCAACTTCGGCGCGCAGCGCTTTCAGGATGGCGTCGCGATCTTCGACTTCGGCCAGCTTGCGCGCCACTTCCTCGCCAAAGGCAATCACTTCGGCGATGGTCTTACCGTATTTTCGCTTGAGGCGGTCGAACTGGGCGAGGCGATCCTCGATTTCGGCCAGGCGCTCGGGCGATGCGTTGATTCCTTCGGCGTAGTCGCGCAGGCTTGCAGCCACATCGCCCACCGTGGCGCGCGCGGATTGGATCTGTTGTGCGGCTTCGGCGAAACGATTGTCGTAGCGGGCCAGTTCTTCAATGTTGCGTTGCGCGGCGCGCAGCGCCACCTCGGCCGACGCGCTGCCTTCGTAGAGCTGGTCGAAAGCGCCCATGGCCGCGGAGTAGAGTTTTTCGGCGTTGGCGAGAACCCGCTTCTCGGTTTCGAGGGCCTGGTCTTCGCCGGGCTCGGGGCGGGCCGACTCGATATCCTTGCGTTGATAGCTCCACAGGTCGAGCATCCGCAGCCGGTCCCGCTCGCCCTGGAGGAGATCGTTAAGTTTGTCGGAGGCTTCGCGCCAGCGCGTCCAGGCTTGGCCAACCACCTCGATCGAGAGCGAGGCGAAACGATCGAGAAGGATGCGCTGCTGGGCCAGGTCGAAGCTGGATAGCGTTTCAGTCTGCGCGTGAACCAGGGCCAGCTCGGGCGCAAGTTGTTTAAGTACCGTAACGGTAGCGGGCTGGTTATTGACGAAGACGCGGCCCTTGCCGTTGGAGAGAATTTCCCGCCGCAGGATGATTTCGGCGCCCTCGGCGTCAATCCCGTTTTCTTCGAGGATGGCTTCGGCTCCGGGCGTGGACTCAAACACACAGGAGACGGTGGCCTTGTCGGCGCCGTGGCGTACAACGTCGGTCGAGGCCTTGCCACCCATCAACAAAGCCAGCGCGTCGACCAGGATGGACTTTCCGGCGCCGGTTTCGCCCGTCAACAGGTTGAGCCCGGGACCGAAGACGGCGATGGCGTGGTCGATGACAGCGTAGTTCTCAGCGCGCAGCTCGATGAGCATGGAGATGATCCGATTTTCTTCGACCTAATCCCAGGTCCCAAAATCGGGGACCTGGGGCACCCATCATGGAGTTTCCGAGCGCAGCATAGCACGAAGCACAGGCGTACACCTCGTTCTCCAAACCGTGCTCATGCACACGGGCATCCGAAGAATTACGCCACCGCCGCCGCATTTCGGAGTCAAATATCAGTAGAAAGCCGGCTATCCAACCGGCCAAAAGGAACCCTATTTGTTATCAGAAGCATGCAGCGCCCGTCTTTCGAGCGATTCCAAGCATCTGATACGGTAAAGAGTGAGGTGAATGCCGATTTTTACTGCTGCGTTCCTGTTTTTTACATTACAGGCTGAGAGTGAAGCCGCGCCCGCAGGAGGGTCGATTGCCCACGGCGTCAGCGCGCTGATGCAATTGATGAGCAATATCGGGGCGATCGCGCTGGGCGTCCTGGTGATCCTGCTGATCGCCAGCCTCTATTCGTGGACGGTGATCCTGGGCAAGATAGCCACTTTCAAAAGGGTCACCAGCGAAAGCCGGCGGTTTATCCGTACATTCCGCAAGGCTTCGCGGCTGCAGGAGATCTCCACACTTCTTCCCGATTTCAAAGACAGTCCGCTCGCGCAGGTCTTCGAGGACGTCTACGAGACGTACAAACGGCAGACGGGAGGCTCGGGACCGCCGCGCAACATCGTGCCGCTGGAACGGTCGGCGCAGACCGCCGCAAGCGAAGCGGTTTCGGGGCTGGAGCGCCGCCTCACCTGGCTGGCGACCATCGCCGCCACCAGCCCCTTCGTGGGGCTGTTCGGAACGGTAATGGGAGTCGTGGACGCGTTCCAGGGACTGGGATCGGCAGGATCGGCGACACTGCGCGCCGTGGCGCCGGGCATCTCCGAGGCGCTGATTACCACGGCGGCCGGCCTGTTCGTTGCCGTGCCCGCGGTGGTGGCCTACAACCAGTTCGCCTCGCGGGTAAGGACTTTTGCCTCGGCCATCGATGACTTCAGCCGCGAGCTGCTGAATTCGCTGGAAGAGATTCACGTGCGTCCGGCGGCGGTTGCCGCCAGCGCGCCGCGAGGACCTGCGGAAGGCCGCGAATTGACGGGACGCGAATTGCCCGGCCGTGATGCGACCCACGAGGTAGAACGTGGCCTTTACAAGTAGCACCGGACGAACCCAGAGTTCGCTGGCCGACATCAACATCACGCCCCTGGTGGACGTAGTGCTGGTGCTGCTGGTGATCTTCATGATTACCGCGCCGGTGCTGCAGTCGGGTATCGAAGTGGCGGTGCCGAAGACGCGAACGGTGCGGGAGATCACAGAGCAACGTCTGGTGGTAACGATTGACCGCGATTCGGGGATCTTCCTGGGCGACACTCCTGTGAACATTCACGAGCTGCCGCAAAGACTGCGGCAGGGAAACACCGATCCGGCAAAGCAGGTGATTTACCTGCGCGCCGATGAGCGCGTGCCGTTCGGAGCGTTTGCCAACGTGATGGATGCGGTGAAGCAGGCGGGAATCACGAACATCTCGATCGTGACGCAGCCGCTGGAGACGAAGGGTAAGTAGGGACTGAGGGACTAGGGACTAGGGACTAGGGATTCGACCACTGAGCACTGACCACTGACCACTGACCACTGAAATATGAGCAGTTTGCTGGAAGGAAACGAGGAGCACCTGGAGCAGGAACTGGCCGGCGAGCCGTTCGCCAAGCCGGCGACCGGTTCTTTTGTGCTTCATGCGCTGCTCGGGGCTGCCATTGTCCTGTATTACGTGCTGGGCGGATTTTTTCACTCCAACATCTGGGGCGGGTCGACGGCAGGCGGAGCGATTCGGGTGCAAATCACCAGTGCCCTTCCTTTGCCTTCGGATCAGCCCGTGAATCAAAACGTGCTGGCCACGGAAAAGCCCAGCCCGGCTCCGGAGATTCCCCAACCGAAAGAGCAGGCCAAGGCGCTCGACCTGACCGCGGTGCCGATTCCGGGCAAGAAAGAAAAACCCAAGCCGCAGCCGGCGCCCAAGACGCCGCCCAAACAGCAGCAGGTGGCGCAGGACAATCGCGCGCGGTATGGAGAGCAGGCGGGGAGTTCGATGCCGCGGGCAATCACGGGACAGACGACCACCGTCGGCCCCACATCCATCAGCGAAGGCGATTTCGGCAGCCGGTTTCCGTGGTACGTGGACGGCATCAATCGCAAGATGTCAGTGAACTGGAATAAACAAGAGGTGGATCCGCGCACGCCACATGGCACGCGCGTCTATGTCACGTATACGATTCACCGCGATGGCACTCCGGCAGATGTGCAAATCGATCGCTCGAGCAGCGTCCCCACTCTTGATCGCTCCTGTGTTCGAGGAGTCCAGCGCGTGGATACATTCGGCAATCTGCCGTCAGGCTACAACTTGAGCACGCTGAAAGTGTCGTTTTACTGTGAATATTGACGGGGCGGGCAAGGCAGCCTCCGACCTTAGCGACAAAAACAAAAACGTCGCCAAGGTGGGGCACCCAGTTTGTAATATTTTGGGCTCTTTTCGAGGAAGGATGCTCGATACATGAAGGTATTTTCCTGGACTTTTCCCTCCGTTGTGCTGGCAATGATCTGTCTCGCGTTACCGCAGGCGCAGGCGCAGGACTGGGTGCACACCGGAACGAATCTTGGACAGGCGCGCATCCGCATGGCGGTAGCCGATTTCAAGCCGGTGGGCGCGGATCCGGACACGCCGGCGCTGAAGGCCACGTTCGACGCGACGCTGTTCAGCGACCTGGCCAATGCCGGGATCTTCGACATGGTTTCCAAGACCATGGCGCCGCAGGCGATGCCCGGCTCGCAGCAGGAGATCAATCTGCCGCAATGGTCCGCGCCGCCGGCCAATGCGGAAATGGTCGCGTTCGGCGCGTTGTCGTCGACCAGCGGCCGGCTCATGGTGTACGGCTGGCTGGACGACGCGCGCAATACCGCCAGCCCGCAGGTTCTGGGCAAGCAGTACAACGAGGCCGCCAGCCAGGACATGGCGCGTACCGTGGCCCACCGGTTTGCCGACGAGATCATCGCGCGGCTGGGCGGCGGCATCAATGGCATCGCCGAAACCAGGATCTACTTTGTGAGCTCGCGGACCGGCACCAAGGAAATCTGGGTGATGGACTACGACGGGCAGAACCAGCACCAGGTCACGCATCTGGGCGCTGTGTCGCTGTCGCCGCGCATCTCGCCGGATGGAAGCCGGCTGGCGTTTTCCTCCCTGGGGCGGGACGGTTGGTCGATCCGGATGTACTCCTTCGATCTGGGGCGCATGGTGGCGTTTCCCGGCGGCTCCGCGGGCGGTTCCAATTTTTCTCCTGCGTGGGCGTCGGACGGAACCCGCGTTGCCTTCTCTTCCTCCCGCTCGGGCGACCCGGAAATCTGGGTTTCCGACGCCACCGGGGGCGGCCTGCGCAAACTCACCGCGTTCCATGGACCCGATGTTTCGCCCACATGGAATCCAAAGACAAACGCGCAGCTTGCCTGGGCGAGCGGGCGGACTGGCGAGCCGCAAATCTACATCATGGACCAGGACGGGGCCAACATCCAGCGTCTCACGGATGGGGGATACGCGATTTCACCTTCGTGGGCTCCCAATGGCGACCTGCTCACCTTCAGTTGGAACCGCAAATACGGACCCGGGGCGCCGGGCGGGCAGGACATCTATGTGATGGACATCGCCAGCAAGCGCTGGCTGCAACTGACCCATGATGCCGGAAGCAACGATTTTCCCTGCTGGGCGCCGGACACGCGGCACATCGTGTTTGAGCGCCAGATGGGCAGGCAGACAGAGATCTGGTCGATGCTGGCCGACGGGACCGAGCAGCATCAGTTGACCCACGTGGGAAACAACTTCATGCCCAACTGGAGTTGGAAGTAGGTTCGTGGGCATGGGGGTCCCAAAATCGGGGGAAATCCTGGAATTCGAATAAAAGCAGGTCCTTCGCCGCGTTGCATGCCGCCGCAGGATCACAGATCTGCCGGGAATCCGTATGTGGAATCGTTTTCATGGGGAAGGCGTATCATTGGATTGACGTTAAACCGCAAACGCACCGCACCTGAAGCCGTCGCCCACGCATCTTTGTGTTTGCGGTTCATACAACCTTGAGGCACGGATGCGGCTGTTGCTCGTTCGTGTGCTCGCAAGCCTCAAAACAGAAAACGGGCCGCGAACAGCGATTAGAATGTTCGGTTGTCTGGAATTTCAGCGCTGTGAGCCCGCAAAGGAGTAGAAATTGAAACAATTCGATCGCATTCCGGTTCTTGTCGTCACATTTGCCGCCCTTATCGCCGTTGCCGGTTGCCATAAGAAGAAGCCGGCGCCACCCATGCCCGCCGAGACGGCTCCCCCGGCCACCGCGCCGCAGCCGACCGCGCAGCTCACGGCCACACCGTCCACCATTTCCGCCGGTGACCAGGTGGTATTGACGTGGCGCACCACGGATGCGACCAGCGTATCGATCGAGGGAATCGGCGATGTTCCGACGTCGGGCGTAAAGACGGTGACGCCGACTATGTCTACGAGCTATCGCCTCGTGGCGCGCGGCGAGGGCGGCACCGCGGATGCGACGGCGAGAGTGACCGTGAATGCGCCTCCGGCCGTGAACGTGCCCACCAACACCATGAGTTCCGAGGAGGAATTCAAGGCCAACGTGCAGGATATCTTCTACGATTACGACTCCGCGGATGTTCGCCCTGACGCACAGGCGACGCTATCGAGGGATGCCTCCTATCTGGTGAGCCATCCGGATATCAAGATCGTGATTGGCGGCTACTGCGACGAGCGCGGCTCGAACGAGTACAACCTGGGCCTCGGCCAGAACCGTGCGGACGCGGCCAAGAACGCGCTGGTAAGCGCAGGCGTGGCGGCCAGCCGGATCCGCACCATCAGCTATGGCAAGGAAAAGCCTTTCTGCACCGAATCGACAGAGGAGTGCTGGCAGCAAAACCGTCGTGCCGGCTTCTCGATGGATCGCTAGTATCCGGTTCCCAGGTCCCAAAAACGGGGACCTGGGGCGCCCGGCGGCAGACTGCGTCTAAATCTGAAGGAGGCGGCGCGGCTGGATTTGCGTAGTTCATGCGGTACGAAAATGGAATCTAACTGCGGCATCCCGGCTTATGGGGTCGCCCACACGAGCAGGTCTTCTTTCGTGGGCGATCTGTCCGGGATGCCGTACTTCGATTCGGGTGGGTGAAAGATGTTGACAGGACATTCATTACGCAATCGTCTTTTGGCTGTGGCAGTTGCGGTCGCGGTTTGCGGTTACGCGCCCGCCAAGGCGCACGCGGCGAACAAAGACATCGTGGAACTGCAGACCCAGGTTCAGCAACTGATGGATGCGGTCCAGCGCCTGCAGTCGACGGTGGATGCGAAGTTCGGCCTGATCCAGCACCTGGTGGAGCAGACAGCGGACAATGCCAATCGGGTGAGCGCGAGCGTGGATGCGCTCCAGCAGAAACTGAACGCCCAGACCGAGGCCCTTGGGGGAAAGCTCGACACGGCGTCCGGACAGGTGCAGTCGCTGAATGACTCGGTAGACGAGCTGAAGTCCCGAATGGCGAAGCTGGACAAGGCCATCCAGGACCTGCAGAGCCAGTTGCAGAACATCCAGAACCCGCCGGCAACAACACCGCCGGGACAGCAGCCCGCAACGCCTGGAGTCACGCCGCCCGCGCCCGGGCCTGGCGGCCCGAATGCGGCCCAGGGCGGCCCGCCGCCAGTGCAGCAAGCGCCCCAGGCTCCGCCGCTGCAGGAGACGTACCAGGCCGGCCTGCGCGACTTCAACACCGGGCGTTACCAGGTGGCCCAGGGCGAGTTCCAGGATGTTCTCACGTATTACCCGCAGGACGACCTGGCAGGAAATGCACAGTTCTACCTGGGCGAAATCGCGTATCAGCAGAAGGACTACGCCACGGCGGCGAAAGATTATACCGCGGTGCTGGAAGGATTCAGCGGCAGCCCCAAGGCGGCCGCGGCGCAGTACCACAAGGGGCTGGCGCTGCTGCAGTCGGGCAAGCGCGATGCGGGCATTCGCGAATTGCGCGCATTGATCCAACGGCACCCGCAAACGCCGGAGGCAACCCAGGCGCGCGCCAAGTTGAACGGCATGGGCGTCCGGGTGATGGCGAAGCAGCAGCAGTAGACGACAACCGGCGCGCTTCGGCGCCTACCTGGCCCATTTTTTGATGCTGTAGGAGATCGGCAAACCAACCACAACCATGTGAACACCAAGGCCCAGCACCAGGTCGTTGAGCTTGTACGGGCCGTGCGCGTGAAGCGCCGATAGCGGCAGAACGATAAACCTCATGACGTCTTCGACCGCGGCGCCGAAGAACAATCCGCACAGCAGCGGATACTCCCGTAGAAACGGCAGCTTGCGGCTGGCCAGGTAGTAGGTGGCAGCGGCTCCGCAGGCGATGAAGAAGTGGAGGAGCACGCCGAGAATATAGGTGCCGGCGCCTCCCGTGAACGCCGCCTTCCCCAGCAGTCCTCCGGCGATGGCCAGCGGAATATCCCATCCAAACAGGATGCAGGCCTGCAGCAAATCAAGCGTGCCGGCAATCAGGCCTCCGGCGGCGATGGCAACGAAGGCGCTTCTCTTCCCTGAGGCTGCGGGCGCGGCAGTTTCAATCATGATGGTCCTCGAATAAACCTGGTTCCGATCGGGGTTGCGGCCGGAGGTGGCCCTCGCCATGCCCGCCGGTCGAGTTGGACCATACGCATTTTCAATCCGCGAAGTCCTGAACAAGTTCTGAAAAGCTCTGAATCGTTCTGAAGGAATCGGCGGATGACCGGCCGCGCCAGATTCGCGTATGCCGCGGGTCGTTTGGTCCCACATTGTTACAATCAGGAACACCGATTTGGTGCCGGGCGAGCGGCTGCGAGTTCTCGATCTCGATATGCAACGAGCAACCAGGACAGCATTACGCGTCGGCGACTGGCGGGTTGATCCCGGTGCGGGCGAGATCGCGCGCCATGGCGAGAGCGCGAGGCTGGAAGCGCGCACCATGCGGCTGCTGATGTGTCTGGCCGAGCACGCCGGGCAGACCGTGAGTATCGATGACCTGCTCAACGAAGTGTGGCCGGACGTGACCGTGAGCCCCGACTCCGTGTACCAGGCAGTGGCATCGCTGCGACGCCTGCTGGGAGATGATCCCAAAAAGCCAAGCTATATTGCGACGGTACCGCGGCTGGGGTACCGGATGGTGGCGACGGTAAGCCCATGGGCTGAGGAGATGGATCCGGCGTTGAAGAGTCAGGAACGTTTCCCGGCCATTCCGTCCCCGCCAATCGCAACCCAGGGACGGAGTCAAGGAACCCAATCCCGGTTGCTCTGGGCGATCGGCGCGGCCATAGTGCTGGTGCTTGGGGCGGCGTTGTGGCTGCACAACGGGCTCGCCGGCAGGAAGCAGGCGCCTCCAGTCGCCGCAAACGATCCGGCACCAAAGACCGTCGCAGTCATTCCCTTCCTGGACCTGACCGAGGGAATGCGGAACGAGGAATTCGCCGACGGCATGACCGAGGAGTTGATTGACAGGCTTAGCAAGGTTCCGGGCCTCCGTGTGCCCTCCGCAACGGCATCCTTTTTCTACAAGAACAAGCGTGTGGCGCCCGGCGAGATTGCCCGGCAACTAGGGGTCGCTTATGTGCTCGATGGCAGCGTGCGCAAATCGGGAGCCCGGCTGCGGGTAGCGGCACGCCTGGTCCGTGCGGAAAACGGATACGTGATGTGGTCTGAGACCTACGATCGGCCGGTCGAAGACCTGCTCATGGTGCAGGACGATATTGCCGGGTACGTGACCAGGGCGCTCGCGCAATCGATCGAAGGGCAGGAGTGAACCGACAGTTTGCCGGATGAACGGTCCTCGATCGATGAAAGAGACCGCCGCGATTACTTGCGATGGGCGCTGAACATTCCTCGCAGAGTGTTGGTCAGTTCGTCAGGTTGCGGCTCCCCCTGCGCCTCAATGGTGGGCAATACCGTCACCCGTTTATCGATTGAACTGCCATTGTTTCCATTCGATAGGGCCGTGGAGGAGTTAAAACGCCGCTGCAGGCGTTCAATGGCTGCCACATCCAATCTGTAATCATCCTCTATCTGCCGTCGTAACGCTTCTAGCTGCTCACGATCAAAAACTGCCATAAGGGCGCCTCTCTACTGGTCTCGCTGGGGGGGACACCACTCCTGTGATGCATTCAGGCGGAAACCATCCGGATAGTAACTTGAAAGTAGCACAAGGGTTAATTCCCTTGATGGTTACCGCGGTCACTGATGGAGGCAGATTCGGTACTTCCGTCACCTGGAAGACCCATCCCCACAATCACGTCTCGCCAAAGCTCACAGAATCCCCTCAACGGGAATATTGGCTCTCATTTCGCGTCGTTTCACCACAGGGAGAACCTCGGAAGGAGAGTCGACATGGGGAGCGACGTGTTTGATCCGGACCGTCTACGCATCTTCGGACTAATCGCCTGCGTCTACGCAATTCCTATGCTGTTTTACATCCTGACGCTTCGCCGGGCACTGAGGTATTGCGAAGAGCCCACCATCTCGGCCCGGTCGCTCTGGGTCCTGTTGTTTCCGGTTCTGGGAACCATCTGGCACTTTTTCGTGGTGAAAGAGATGTGCGAGTCGCTGGCGGACGAATTCATAAGGCGGCATAGGCGCAATCCCGATCCGACCGTAGGTCAATCGATCGGCATCGCCATGTGCATCTCCGGAGGATTCAGCATGATCCCGCACGTGACGCTGATTGCCTTCACCGCCCATCTCATCCTGTGGGCGCTGTATTGGGTGAATGTCCGGGAGATCTCCGGACTGCTGAATGCGCCCCAGGTTAAACCCGCATGACCATTGGGCGGCGACAGCGACGGTAAGAAAAAGGGCAACCACCTGCAGGTTGCCCTTTCCGATCCGCTGATGAATCCGGAGTTGGCTGGATGAATCCGGCGTCTAGTGGGCCGGACGGTGCGCGGGCGCATGGTGGACGGGCGCGGCCGGCTTCTTTTTCTGCTCGGGTATGTACTCGCCATCGCGCAGCACGATCACCGCGGACTGCGCGGTGGTCGAGGTGGCCGGTGTCTGCGTGTAGCTGTCGTAGGTGCCCACCAGTTCGGCAGCGTTGGCCGCCGATTTGAACTCAAACCCGGGCTGAATGATCTTGAGATCGGCATCGGTGAGCGGCTTTTTCAGGTTCACCACAAAGTCGGCCGTCTTCGAATCCTTGGCGTCCTGGGTCACGGCAACCTTGACGGTGTTGGCATCAGCCTCAATGACGATGCCAGGAACCTGGGTCTGCTGGTCCTTGAGCAGCGCCCACAACTTGTCGGCATCTTCCTTCGAGCCCAGAGCAAGCACGTTTTCCTTGTCGGCCAGCGCCAGCTTGCTCAGGTCGGGCGTGGTGGCGATGATTTCATGGATCTGCTCGGCAAGGGTTTTGGCGGGGGGAATTTTGGACTTTATATCATCGGGTGGCAGCGGCGCTGCCTGCGCCTGCTGCTTGAGGTTGTCCAGCCCGTCCAGGGCGCCGTGGTACTTCTTGTAGTAATACTCGAGCTTTTTCTCGATATCCGGTTTGTAATTCGGCGGCGCAAAATCCCACACGCGAGCGTACAGGTAGCAGGCCTTGGGCAGGTCCTGGGCCGCGCCGCCCTGGCTATAGGCTTGGGCGAGCTGCAGGGTGTCCACTAATCCCTGGACCTTGGACTGGTCGTCGGAGTACAGCTTCAACTCCGCGGTGTACTCGTCCTGTGCGCCCTTGAAATCTTTCTTGGAGATGGCGTCATCCAGGGCAATAGCGGAATGGAAGATGGGATACGCCACGGCGGTCATCTGCTTCCATGCGTCATCGGTGGTGTCTGCCGGCTTTTGAGCCTGCAGGCCCTTCTGGGCCAGCCCGGCCGCATCGTCGCAGGTGGCCGGATCGCTCTTCTGCCCGCAGACCTGCTTATTGATCAAAACCGAATACAGAATCGCCTTCATGTTGCTGGGGTCGATCTGGAGCAACTTGTTGGCGGTGTCGAGGGCCTTGTCGTTATCGTGAAGTCCCTGGTAATAGACATCGAGCAGCGTGTCGAGGACGGCCTTTTTCACCACGCTCTGGGGATACTTTTCCAGAAAGGCGTCCCCGGCCGCGGCCTTTTGCTTGGGATCGGTTTGGGTGCTGAACATCTGGTAGGCGTTATATTCGGCCGGATCTTTGATGGTGATCTGGCCGCCCTGATCCTGGGCACGGAGCGTGGGCGCGGCAACGAAGCCTACGCTGGCCAGCGCCACCACAGACGCAAACACTAACTTCTTCATTCAGTGCTCCTGGGAATTGCGGAAATCGAAATCAATCTTCAAGCACTCGCTCGCGGAATTGGACAACCGTTTCAGTTGCAGTTGAGTACCGAGGTGGTTAGGAAAGCAATACCGCGGCTTCCTTGGCAGTGTTGGAAGGATTATAGAAACCCCAGCCCCCTGTGACAAGCAAAGTTGCATAAGAAAAGCGGTTTTGGGTCGACCCGGATCGAGGAGCGACGGGGCGGATTTGCATAGGGACGAAACCCCTGGCCGCGCACCGCCGCCATCGGGAACAAAAGATGCAGATCGATTCCGCTTGCGCGCGTTTCTGAAAATGAGTTCCCGGTTCCCCCGCATACCGCCTTAGACACCGCTTCCGGGAAAAGTGTTCCTGTGCGGGTTGGATGCGCCCCAAGGGATCGCGGTTAAAGGGCGATTACCGCAACGTTATTGGAGGAGACGCACCAGCTCCGATTGTTCGGCAAGAAACGCATCGTGGCCGTGGGTACTGGTCATCTGGAGATAATCGGCGGCCACGCCGGCGGCGCGAATCCGCCAGGCGAAATCGCGCACCGACTCAGGCGGAAAGAGCCAGTCCGAACTGATGCCTACAAAGCTGAGCCGGGCCTGGATGCGGCCGAATGCTTGGCCGGGAGTTGCGCCGCCGTGCAGCGGATCCCAGGTATCCATGGTGCGCAGGATGGCGAGGTAGGCGTTGGCGTCGAAACGGTCGATGAAACGGTGGCCCTGCAGGTCGAGGTAGCCGGCGATGTCGAAGCGCCCGCCGATGAGCCCGCCTCCATTATCGTCCAGAGCCCAGGGATCTTCGCCATTGCGGTTGGGTTTGCGTGCAAAGCGCTCGTCGAACAGGGCGGCCGACTTGTAGCTGATCATGGCGATCTGCCGGGCCAGCGACAGCCCATAGCGGGGCTGCTTGTGGGGCAGATAGTTGCCTCCTTCCCAGTCGGGATCGCCCTGGATGGCCTGGCGCTGGAGGTGATTGAGGGCCAGCCCCATGGCCGAAACCGGCGCCGCCCCAATAATGAAGCCGCGTTCCACACGATCGGGATAAACTATGGCCCACTCGAGCGCCTGCATGCCGCCAATCGAGCCGCCCATGACCAGGCGCAGGCGGTGAATGCCCAGCGAGTCGAGCAGCGCGGCCTGGGCGCGCACATTGTCGCGGATCGAGATGAGGGGGAAGTCGGAACGGTAGATTCGGCCCGTCTCGGGATCCACCGACCCCGGGCCCGTCGAACCGTAGCACGAGCCGAGCATGTTGATGCAGATAACAAAGTCGTGTTCGAGGGAAAGCACGGCCCCGGGCGCGAAGACTTCGGGCCACCAATCGCCGACCCGCGCCGAGCCCGAGAGCGCATGGCAAACCAGCACCGCGTTATCGCGCGCCGCACTGAGCCGTCCGTACACCGCGTAGTGCAGGGTCACTCCGGCCAGGGCCCGCCCGCAGTCCAGCAACAGGTGCTCATCGAGCACAAAATCGCCTTCGTACGTGGGCTCGGGAATGGGCACGTGCGCAGGCAGCGCTTCCGTTCCTGAGGCCGGAGTCCCGGGTTCGTTCATTACACTCATTGTGCAGCACGACCTGCGGCCGCCGCGCCCGCGAACACATGGCCGTTGGCCGCTTCGATAGCCTGGTCGAGATCGGCGATGATGTCGCGGATGTCTTCAATGCCCACCGAAAGCCGGACCAGCTCCGGAGTCACGCCGGTATCGGCCTGCTCTTCCACCGAGAGTTGCTGATGGGTGGTCGACGCGGGATGGATGACCAGCGATTTGGCGTCCCCGATATTGGCCAGAAGTGAGAACAACTCCAGCGAATCGATCAGCTTCTTCCCTGCCTCGTAGCCTCCCTTGATGCCGAAGCAGACGATCGCTCCCTGACCGTTGGGAAGGTACTTCTTGGCGCGCTGATAGTAGCGGCTGGACTCGAGACCGGGGTAGTTGACCCACTCCACGCCGGGATGCTGTTCGAGATGGAGCGCGACGGCGAGGGCGTTCTGGGAATGGCGCTCCATGCGCAGATGCAGGGTCTCGATTCCCTGCAGCAGGAGGAAGGCATTGAACGGCGAAAGCGCGGCTCCGGTATCGCGCAGACCCTGGATGCGCGCTTTGAGAATGAATGCGAGCGGGCCGAAGGCCTGCACATAGGAAAGGCCGTGATAGGAGGGATCGGGCTCGGTGAATTCCTTGAAGCGCCCCGAGGCCCAGTCGAATTTGCCCGCATCGACGATGACGCCGCCGATGGATGTACCGTGGCCGCCCAGGAACTTGGTGGCGGAGTTCACCACGATGTCGGCGCCCCACTCGATCGGCCGCACCAGCGCAGCCGAAGGGGTGGTGTTGTCAATCATGAGTGGAATGCCGTGCTGGTGAGCGATGGCGGCCAGCGTCTCCATCTCGGCGACGTCATTCTTGGGATTGCCCAGCGATTCGGTGTAGATGGCGCGGGTCTTGTCGTTGATAGCCGCGCGGATCCCGTCGAAATCGTCGGCGTCGATAAAGCGGACGTGGATGCCGAGGCGCGGCAGCGTGTAGTGGAAAAGATTGTAGGTGCCGCCATAAAGCGAGGTGGTGGAGATGATTTCGTCGCCCGCGGACGCAAGGGTGAGGATGGCCAGAGTCTCCGCCGCCTGCCCCGAAGCAGTCGCCAGGGCCGCCGCGCCGCCTTCAATGGCGGCCACGCGTTTCTCGAAAACGTCAGTAGTGGGATTCATGATGCGCGTATAGATGTTGCCGAACTCCTGCAGGGCGAACAGCCTGCCGGCGTGATCCGCATCCTGGAAGAGGTACGACGTGGTCTGGTAGATGGGGACGGCGCGCGAGCCGGTGGTGGGGTCGGGGACCTGGCCGGCATGAACCGCAAGAGTGGCAAATTGCTGCTGCTTGAGTTCGGACATGATGGCTCCTTCAGGCGTTTTGGTTCTTCAATCGGGTCGGCTTCAAGCGTATCGCGTTGGAGGGAAACAGGGTGTCTGGAACTGGTCATCGCCATGTCACCTTCAGCGCCGGGTGGCGGAGCAATGACTCCAATTCCACCGACAGTTTGTTTGCCCCAACGCCTGAAACAACTTCGGCCCGAATCCTTTCGAGGACCCGGGCCGCCTGGTTTCAAGATCGGTTGCGACGAGCGCTTTGCCGTTCAAGAGCCGGACACACGGGTCGGAGATGGCATACACATGGCCATGGCCCCCCGTCCGTAATGGCGCGTTGCCGGCATTAGGGGGAGTATCGGTTTTTTTCGGTGCTTGTGTCAACCGGCAACTGACCGCGCCTCACAGCCTTCTCAGTCCCCAGTCCAACGTCCCTGGTCCCTGCTACTCATTCGCTTTCCAAACGTAGGCGCCGGGCTGCGGCAACCCGATGTGCGCCAGCACGCGGTAGACAAACTGGCGCGCCATTTCGATGGAGTCCACGGGCTTGTTATAGAAGGTGGGAATACAGGGAAAGATCACCGCGCCCGCTTCGGCAGCCAAGCTCATGTTGCGGACGTGAATGCGATTGAATGGCGTCTCGCGCACGCAAAGAATCAGCGGACGGCGCTCCTTCAGGGTGACGTCGGCGGCGCGGGCTATAAGTGAATTCGCCAGCCCGTGAGCGATGGCCGCCAGCGTGCCCATGGAGCATGGCAGGATGATCATGCCGTGCGAGGGATGGCTGCCGCTGGCGATCGAGGCGCCGATGTTCGCATCGGCGTGCTGGATGGTTTTTTTCGCCTCGCCACCCATCAGCTTTTCAAGTAGATCGGTTCGTCCCGCCACACCAAGTTCTTCAGCGATCACGCGCAGCGAGTTTTCCGAAGCCACAAATTGCACGCGCGCGACGCGCTCATCGGCTTCGAGCGCGCGCAGCAGCTCGCGTCCGAATACCGCGCCCGAGGCGCCGGTGATGGCAACCGTGAGTTGAACACCAGGCAAAGCGATAACTCCGCGCCTTCAGTGTAACCGGCGCGGGACCGGGGCTCCCCCGAATGGAACCCTTCATAACCGGCCAGGATTATTGACTGCGCCGGGCGCCATACCTGCTTGCAACCTCGTCGATCTCCCGGAGAGTCGCGCCAGCTTCCGCCGTCGCTCCCCATTCCAGTTTGTCCAGTTCTTTCACGGCAGCCACCTGGTCTCTCCATGGAGTGTCGTAGGTGCCGAACAGCGCTGCCAGCGTCCCGGCCACGATCTCGGCGTCGGCGTCCGACTCATGGTCCAGTTCCGCGTGCGCCTGGCGCACCTTCGATTTCGCCTCCAAGGCATGAATGTGCTTCACATAGGCGGCGCGAAAATCGTCGGGGCAATCGCTGAGGTCGACTTTGCGCATCGCGCTGGCGTGGAGATCGGTTGGTTCGGCGCCCGTGAGGGCATTCTCGTGGAGCGCCTTCTCAATCGCCGCCTTGTACTTCGCCCGGTGTAGATTCTCACATCCGGTCGAAGCCAGGAGAGAAAGACTGACGCAAACACTCATCAGGAGCGTGGTGTTTCGCATGGGTTTACCTCCGGGGAAACATCCAGAGGTCGCAGGTTACCAAGCGATAAATCTCGTTTCTTTGATCTAGCTCATGTGCATGAGTAAAAGATTCGTTACAACATCTCGAAACCTGCATTCATGCGGTGCTGGACCTAAGGCCGCGCTGAGTCGGTTTTGGAGTAGGTGGTGAGAAACAGCCTGGTCCACGTATCGCCCTGTTTCATTTCCAGCAGAAACGTCAACGTGCCCTTGGATGGGCTTTGGTACGTGGCGCGCAACACCGGTCCCGGCCCCGACGATTTGCTGGTCAGGACAAGCTTGTTTTCCGAGAGTTCTCCCGTGAATTCCGTCGGACGGATCCCGGTATCGTTAAACCACCAGGCGTTGTACGTTCCTGACTGCGTGTCGAAGGAGATGAAATGGCGGGTGTCGGTGGGCATGCGGCCGGGCATGGTGGTGGAGAGCGTTTCGCAGAGGTATCTGCCGCCAATCCCGATCTCGATCCGGTCGGTGGCGTCTCCCACCATTGCCGGCCCGCCCGGGTTGTTGAAATTCTGTTTACCCGCCCAATCGCCTTTCATGAATGCGAGACCTTCAAGCGGGGAAGGGACTGGTTGTGCCGGTTGCTGCCCAATGGAGATGACTGAGGCGCAAACAATCAGCCAGCAAGCGGCCGGGACGCAGACGATTCGTATCATCGAACTCTCCGTTGTACAGAAGGTAGCAGGGAAGGCCATCGGCATCGCGCGATCGACGAATCAAGATCCGACGAATCGCCCCAGCATGCATCTCAACCAATCGATTCCCGCGAATCTGCGCTATTCGCCCAGCGCGCGCCTGAAGATCGCGTCCACATTGCCCAACTGCCGCGTGTAATCAAATGTTCGTTCCAACTTCTCGGACGAGAGAAGCGCTGTAACGGCAGGATCGCGCGCCACTTCCTCGCGGAAATTCAAGTCTTCCTTCCACGCCCGCATGGCGTGCGCCTGCACCAGCCGGTAGGCTTCTTCGCGCAGCATTCCGGCTTCGGCCAGGTCGAGCAGCAATTGGCCGCTGAAGATCAGGCCGCCGGTGCTTTCGAGGTTCTTCTTCATCCGCTCCGGATAAACGAGCAGGCGATCGATCAGGTCCGTGGTCTTCGCCAGGAGGTAATCGACAAGAATGGTCGAATCCGGAAAGATGACCCGCTCCACCGAGGAGTGCGAAATGTCGCGCTCGTGCCACAGCGCCACATTTTCGAATGCCGCCTGCGCATTACCCCGCAGCACCCGCGCCAGGCCGCTGATCTGCTCGCTGGTGATGGGATTCTTCTTGTGCGGCATGGCCGAGGAGCCCTTCTGTTTCTCGCTGAAGTACTCCTGCGCCTCCCGCACTTCGGTGCGCTGCAGGTGGCGCACCTCGACGGCGATCTTGTCGAGCGTGCTGCCGATGATGGCCAGGGTGGAGATATAAGCCGCATGGCGGTCGCGCTGGATCACCTGGGTCGCCACCGGCGCCGGCTTCAACCCCAGCCGCGCACAAACTCTTTCTTCTTGTTTTGGACTGAGATGGCCGAATGTACCAACAGCACCGGACAGCTTGCCCACCCGCATGTCTTCCGCAGCCGCGTCGAATCGCGCCAGGTTGCGCTGCATCTCCGCGAACCAGTTGAGCAGCTTGAGCCCGAAGGTCGTCGGCTCGGCGTGGATGCCATGGGTGCGGCCAATGGTGGGCGTAAGCTTGAATTCCAGGGCTCGCCGCTTGAGGACCTCGGCAATCGCCAGCAGCCCCTTGCGGATGTGCTCCGAGGCTTCCTTCACCTGCAGCGCCTGAGCAGTGTCGACGATGTCGTTGGAGGTCAGGCCATAGTGCAGCCAGCGAGACTGGGCCTCGAGTCCCTGGCTTTTTAGGGATTCGGCTACAGCCGTGGTAAAAGCAATGACGTCGTGCTTGACCTCGGCCTCGATCTCATGGATGCGATCGACAGAAAAGCCGGCCTTGCCGGCGATGGCTTCGGCGGCGTCCGCGGGAATGATCCCATCTTCCGCCAGCACGGTGCTGGCCGCCGATTCCACCCATAACCAGCAGCGGTACTTGTTCTCTTCGGTCCAGATGCGGCCCATGGCGGGGCGGGTATAACGATCGATCAAATGATTGCTCCTGCGCTTATTCCAACTCTTGATTGTACGAGGAATGGACGCCGGGTCAGCGGCCTCCCAGGTCCCAAAACCGGGGACCTGGGGCACCCGGCTAGTTGCGGGGAATGCGAAGCCGGTGGAAGAGCTCGTCGTAGAGCAGGCCGCGGCCGGGACGATAGGGCTGGAACCACTCGCCATCGATCACCAGTTGCGGAATGGCCCGCTTGCCTACGTGGCGGATGACTTCGTCCGACGCGGCGGGATCAGCGTCGACGTTGATCTCGGTATAGGCGACGCCGTGCGCATCCATGAACTGCTTGGCCGCTCGGCAATCACGGCACCACCGCGCTGAATAAAGGCTCACCTTCATGTCTGCAATTTTACTTGGATGCCGCTGATAACATCGGTGATGGATGACAGCCGAAGAGATTAAGACCCTTCTGAAGCTTGCCCCACACCCCGTCGAAGGCGGCTTTTTTCGGCGCACGTACACTTCCGCCGCCAATGTGGAGTTGCCCCGGGGAGTCCGGCCGCAGAGTTCGGCGATCTACTACCTTCTCGAAGCGGGCCGGTTTTCCGAACTTCACGTGCTCGAGTCGGATGAGGTGTTCCATTTCTATTTCGGCGACCCGGTGGAGATGCTGCACCTCTACCCCGACGGAACCTCCGCAACCTTTATTCTCGGACCGGATTTACGTGCCGGACAGCACGTCCAGCTGGTGGTGCCTGCAGGGGTCTGGCAGGGCATGCGCCTGATCGGGGACGGCCAGTTGGCGCTGCTGGGTTGTACCGTGACACCGGGGTTCAATTACGCCGATTACCGCAACGCGAAATACGCGGAGCTGGTTGCGAAGTGGCCGGAGCGGGCCGAAGGCATTCGGGCCTTGACCAGGGCGTAACGAGGTCGCGGAGATGGCCGTACTGGTGGCGCTAGCGCAGCAAGCCGACTGGTTGGGCAGCTAGATTGCCTCATCCCCGTCGCTCCGCTTGCGGCGTTCGCGAAAAAAATTGCGCAGCAGTTCAGCGGATTGCTCGGCCAGGATTCCCTGCTCCACCTGCACCTGGTGATTGAGTTTCGGATGATTCAGCACCGAGAGTACCGAGCCGGCGGCGCCAGCCTTGGGATCGGCAGCCGCATAGACCAGACGATCGAGCCGGGCATGAATCATGGCTCCGGCGCACATGGCGCACGGCTCCAGGGTGACGTAGAGGGTGACGCCGTTGAGACGATAATTGCGCAATAAGGCGGCGGCCTGGCGAAGCGCGACGATCTCGGCGTGGGCGGTTGGATCGTTGTCACGCAGGGTACGGTTCTGGCCCCGGCCAATGATATCGCCCGCATAGACAACAAGGGCCCCGATGGGCACCTCGCCGGCTCCGGCGGCCGTCCGCGCTTCGGTCAGCGCGGCCTCCATGGCTTCAACGTCGGAAATCATGCTTGCGATGGTACCGCGGACCGGTCGTCCGCGGAGGGATCGGCCGGCTGCTGCTGGGTCATGCAGTGCAGCGCGCCCAGGCCCCAGATCAGGTCGACCGAGTGGATGCCGATGACCTCGCGCCCGGGAAATACCTCGGCAAGGATGTTAAGCGCCAGCCGGTCGTTGGGATCGTGGAACGTGGGGACCAGCACCAATCCGTTGGCCGCGTAGAAATTCGCATAGCTGGCCGGAAGGCGCTGGCCGCGGAAGACAACCGGACGCGGCAGCGGGAGTTCGATAATGGTGAATTGCTTCCCGTCGGCAGTGCGAGCTGCTTTGAGGCGCTGGAGATTGTCGGCGAGCGGCTGGTGATTTGGATCCGACGAATTGGGCTCGACCGCGGTAATAATCGTGGACGGCCCGACAAAACGGGAGATATCGTCGATGTGGCCGTGCGTGTCATCGCCCGCCACGCCGCGGCCCAGCCAGATCACCCGCTCGATATCGAGAAAATCGTGAAACGCCTGCTCCAGTTGTTCGCGGCTCACGCCGGGATTGCGCTGCTGTACTTCGCTCAGCAGGCACTCCTCGGTCGTGAGCAGGATGCCTTCGCCATTGGTGTCGATGGAGCCGCCTTCGAGTACCAGCCGGCGATGCAAGCCGTCGGGGAGAACGAGTGAGGGCTGCCATTCCGGCAGGCCCAACCCTTCGGTGACGCGCCCGGGGAGCTGATCATCGAGACCCCAATCGTCGTACTTCGCCCAGGCGTTGAATTTCCAGTTGGTGATGGCGACGCGCCCTTCACGGTTGCGGACGAAGATGGGGCCGGAGTCGCGCGTCCAGCCGCGGTCGGTGGGCCACCGGTGGAAGGCAACCTGCGCGAGATCGGCGCCCGCGCGGCGCAGAATGCTCTTTGCGCGGCTCTCCTCCCTGGCGTCCTGCACGATCAGGTGCACGCGCTCGTGGGCCGCGAGCAGGCGCACGATTTCGGCATAAACCCAGGGGATGGGTTGAAATTTCCCTGGCCAGTCTTCGGGATTGTGGGGCCAGGCCAGCCAGGTGGCCTCGTGGCGATCCCATTCGGCGGGCATGCGGTAGCCGAGTTCGTGCGGCGTGGCTGCGGGTTGTGCAACTGTCATTTCTGTTTCGAGTGGCATTCGGGCAGCTTCTTAAAAGCAACTGCAGATCCTTCGACTTCGTCCGCTTCGCGGACTCCGCTCAAGATGACAGCTGTGTGGATTATTTCGGATCTCCGTCGGGGGCCCAGGCGCGCATGGGATCGAGAAAACGCTTGGTAATCGGCGCATACGCATCGATGCGGCGGTCGCGCAGAAAAGGCCAGTTGCGGCGGGTATCCTCGATCAACGCCAGGTCGATTTCGCCCACCAGGATTTCTTCCCTTTCATGCGAAGCCTTGGCGACGATGCGGCCAAACGGATCGGCGAGAAAACTGCCGCCCCAGAACTCCAGGCCGGGTCCGTCGGCGCGATTGCCCAGCACATCGCCGTTCTCATGGCCTACCCGGTTCACACCGGCGACGTAGACGCCGTTGGCGATTGCGTGGGCGCGCTGGATGGTCTGCCATGCGTCATATTGCGCCGCGCCGAATTGCTCCTTCTCCGCCGGGTGCCAGCCAATCGCCGTCGGATAAAAGAGTACTTCGGCGCCCTGCAGCGCCGTAAGACGCGCGCCTTCGGGATACCACTGATCCCAGCAGACCAAGGTGCCGATGCGGCCCACCGACGTATCGGTGGCCTGAAACCCGAGATCCCCGGGCGTGAAGTAGTATTTCTCGTAGTAGAGCGGATCGTCGGGGATGTGCATCTTGCGATACACGCCGGCGATGGCCCCATCGGAGTTCAGCGTGACGGCCGTGTTGTGATAGAGGCCGGGGGCGCGGCGCTCGAACAGTGAAGCCACAACGGAGACGCGCAGTTCGCGGGCCAGTTCGCCAAGCCGGGTGGTCGAAGGGCCGGGAATAGGCTCCGCGAGATCGAACAGGCGCAGGTCCTCGCGCTGGCAGAAATATTGGGCGCGGAACAACTCCGGCAGACAGACGATGTTGGCGCCGCCTCGCGCGGCCTCGCGAATGTGCCCCATCGCCGATTCGAAGTTGACCTCGGGATCGGAGCCCATGCTCATCTGGACCAGACCAACCTTGTATTTGCGCGTGCTCGCCATGGTGATCCTGTTTGCTCCATAAGCAAGGCCAACCCCGCGGCGCGGAATTGGCCTCCGTCGTCTATCCCAGGTTAGGCGCAAAGACGCGCCGAACCTGGGGCACCCGAATGAATCACTAGTCTTCGTCGAGGATCAGCACCGCGGCGGCGATGGTCGTGGTCCACAGACCGCGCTTGTCGCCCACCGCCGACTGGGTCACGTTGCTGGTGCGGACGATCTTGTTGGAGATGCGGTAGATCTCCTTCTTCTCGTCCCAGCTCTTGTCGGGATCGAATTCGACGTCCAGCGTGGTGGCCAGCATCTCGGCGGCCAGTTCCTCGGCATACTCGCCGGCCTGTTCCTCGGTTTCTCCGAAGCTGTGATGCTCGCTGAGGTAGCCGTAGGTATTGCGGTCGCCGGGAATGGCCACGCCGATGCTCGACACGATCAGCCGGTGCGGCTCACGAGTCGAATTCTCCGCAATCACCGCAAAAACCACTTCCCCATCGTTGAGGTACTTGAGGCCTTCCTTACGCGGAACCACCTTGCAGTGCGGCGGAAAGATCGAGCTCACCCGCACCAGGTTCTGGCTGGCGATGCCCGCATCCCGAAGGGCCAGCTCGAAGGAAGTCAAGCGCTCCTTGTGTTTGCCGACGCCCTTGGTAAAAAACAACTTCTTCGGGACCATGCCTTTTCCCAATTTCTATGTATCCTCCGTGAAGCTCGCCCCGCGAGAAGCCTCGCGGACGAGTACAATTTTGCGTGCGTACCCCGGTAGAGTTTAAATCAATTAGGCGGGCTAAAACGGAAAGCTTTACGAATTCATATCGCTTTTATACGGATGGGCGGACGCAGGCTACTGAAAGTCGGATTCGGCCCTGATGGCGTCCCATCTTCCAGTCAGAATGATTTTGCCGCGAGGGCAGTAACTTTTCGGCCGGGCGCGGGTCTAGGATGGGATGAAGCAGATGTTCCGGCTTGCGTCCCTTTTCGCGTCGTGCCTGGCGGTGTCTGCCGTCGCGCAGCAACCTGCACCGTACCAGGCACCCCCGCCGCCGCCCGCAGCCGGGCCGGTGGTACTGGAATGGACGCCTCCGGCGCTGGGACAGCTCAGTACGCTGGCGGCGGTGAAAAACAGCTTCACGCTCGATCGCACCATGCTCAACGCCGCGGCCAGCCTTCTGCCGGATTCCGATGAGCCGACCCGCCAGGCCATTAACCGGCTCGACGGGGTGAGCGTTCACATGCTGCGATTCGGAACCGGCGGCGTGCCCGACGAGGGCGCGGTGAACAGCATCCGCGAGGCCTACCACCTGCGGGGATGGAAGCACGTGGTCACCACGCAAGGCAATGGCGGCCCGGTGCGCGACGGAACGACCGATGTGTGGGTGGTAATGGACGGTGTGAACGTGCGCGGCGCGGTGGTGCTGGCCGAAACACCGAAATCTCTCACCCTGGTCACGGTAGCCGGAAATCTTAGCCCTGTCGATCTGCTGCATCTGCGCGGGCACTTCGGGATTCCGCGGTTTGACAGCGACGAGTTTCAGAACCAGTCGCGGCGGTAAGTTGGCTCAACTCGCAGTCAGCGGATTGACCCAGCGCAGGCCGGGAAAGCGGGCGAAATCCCGATCCGTGCTGTACAAGACACCGCCATTCTCTAAAGCGATGGCCGCCAGGCATGCATCGGTGGTCAGGTTCCCATGCGCCCCTGCTTTCAGCAGCATCTCCCGAAACAGGCTCCAATGAGCATCTCCGGTCGCCAACGCGCGGAGGTGCGGAACTTGAAACCATTCCTCGACAATTGCAATGGCCTGAGCCAATGGGATACGGTTGGGCGAAATCCCCGGATGTGTCGTGATGCGCACAAATGCGTAGATCGCCTGCCACGGCACGCCGACAAGCTCAGTGCCTGAGAAAGTCTGCTCCAGCCACGTTCGCGCGCTCGTATGCTCAGGGCAGGTTGTGTCGTATGCGTAGATGAGCAGATTCGCATCAACGACGATCATCGATGCATCGGCCCTTCGAGCGCTTCGATCAACTCATTGACGTTCTGGTAGCGCGTTCCCAGACCGGTGTTCAGCGCCATGGGCTTTACAACAAACTTCTTCCTGGGCAGAGGCTTTCGTCGCGCATGAAGCCCCTCTCGAAGCAGGTTATTCACTGTGCCCTTGAAAGAGTCGCCGGTACGGCGAACCTCCTCCCTGACCTGCTTGGCAACATCCTCGTCAATCGTAAGGGTCGTCCGCACATCATGATGCTATACCGGGACGCATCATGATGTCAACGCGTCTGAAGTCCGCTCCAACAGCATCGCCCGGTTCGAAGCCATTGCCACCCCCAAATGCCGGGTGCTAGCCTTCCCTTGAACACCTACCGGGAAGGACAAATCAAAGAGCCCATGCAAAGCAGCTATAACGGGCTGGAATTGCCGAAAGACGGCAAGCCCATCGAATACAGCAACGCTCAATTCACAATTCCCGACAATCCGATCATTCCTTTCATCGAAGGCGACGGCACCGGCCGCGACATCTGGAAGGCTTCGCAGCGGTATTCGACGCGGCGGTGGAGAAGGCCTACGGCGGCAGGCGCGCCATCAAGTGGTTCGAGATCTTTGCCGGTGAAAAAGCGTATCGCAAGTTCAATACCTGGCTGCCTGACGACTCGGTGAATGCGGCGCGCGATCTGCGCGTCTCTATCAAGGGGCCGCTGACCACGCCGGTAGGCGGCGGCATCCGCTCGCTGAACGTGGCCCTGCGCCAGATCCTCGACCTTTATGCCTGCGTGCGCCCGGTGAAGTACTACCAGGGCGTGCCCAGCCCCGTGAAGCATCCGGAGAAGGTGGACATCGTCATCTTCCGCGAGAACACCGAAGACGTGTACTCGGGGATCGAATTCAAGGAAGGCTCTCCCGATGCGGCGCGACTTATTTCCTTCCTGAACGACGACCTGCTGAAGGGCGGCAAGAAAAAAGTGCGCAGCGACTCCGGCGTGGGCATCAAGCCGATCTCGATCTTCGGCACCAAGCGGCTGGTGCGCTACGCCATCCGGGGCGCGATCGAGATGGGCCGCAAGACCGTGACCCTGGTGCACAAGGGCAATATCCAGAAATTCACCGAGGGCGCCTTCCGTGAGTGGGGCTACGAAGTCGCCACGCAGGAGTTTCGCGAGCAGACGGTGACCGAGCGCGAGAGCTGGATTCTCGGCAACGTCGAAGCCAATTCCGGAATCTCGATCGAAGACAACGCCGCACTCATCGAACCCGGCCTCGAGTTCGGCTCACCGAGCTTCCGCGATAGCGTCTACGCCGAGATCAAGGGCGTGCTCGACTCGATCGGCAAGTCGCACGGCAACGGCGCATGGAAGAACAAGGTTCTGGTCAACGACCGCATCGCCGATTCCATCTTCCAGCAGATCATCATTCGCCCGTCGGACTACAGCATCCTTGCGACGTCGAACCTGAACGGCGATTACATCTCCGACGCGGCCGCGGCGCAGGTGGGCGGGCTGGGCATCGCGCCGGGCGCCAACATCGGCGATGGATTCGCGGTTTTCGAAGCCACGCACGGCACGGCGCCCAAGTACGCCGACAAGGACATGATCAATCCCGGATCGGTGATTCTTTCCGGCGTAATGATGCTCGAGTTCATCGGCTGGAAGGAAGCGGCCAAGATGATCGAGACGGCGATGGAGAAGACCATCCAGCAAAAGTTCGTCACGTACGATTTTGAGCGCCAGACCGCCGGCGCCACCAAGGTGGGGACCAGCGAGTTTGCGACGCGGATTATTGGCAATATGTAAGGGGCGAGATCGTGGACAACCCGTGGCAAGAACTCGTCTATGAGAATGGGGAATGGGTACTTACCTTTTGGGGTCGCAAGGAGATACAAACTATGCGTAAGAAGGTAAGCATTGTAGGCGCCGGCAACGTGGGCGCTACCGCCGCGCACTGGATTGCGGCTAAAGAACTGGCCGATGTGGTTTTGGTTGACGTGATCGAAGGCGTGCCGCAGGGCAAGGCGCTCGACTTGCTTGAAGCTATGCCGATCGAGAAGCGGGATGTGCATGTTATCGGCTCGAACGATTATGCGAGCCACGGCCAATTCCGACATCGTGGTCATTACTGCCGGCATTCCCCGCAAGCCGGGCATGAGCCGCGACGACCTGCTGCACACCAACTTCAAGATCATGTCGGAAGTGGTATCGAAGGTGGTGGCGCAGTCGCCGGAGTGCATTCTTATCATCGTGTCGAATCCGCTGGATGCCATGGCGCAGGCGGCGTTCCGCCAGGCGGGATTTAACCGCGAGCGCGTCATCGGCATGGCCGGGGTGCTCGATTCGGCGCGCTTTCGCGCCTTCATCGCCGAAGAACTGAACGTGAGCGTCGAAAACGTGACCGCCTTTGTGCTCGGCGGCCATGGCGACACCATGGTCCCTTTGGCCCGTTACTCGACGGTGGCCGGCATCCCGATCACTGAGTTGATCGAGCCCGCGCGTCTGCAAGCGATCGTGCAGCGTACCCGCGACGGCGGCGCCGAGATCGTCAAGTATCTCAAGACCGGCAGCGCCTACTATGCGCCCTCTTCGGCGACCACCGAAATGGTCGAGGCCATTCTCAAGGACAAGAAGAAGATTCTTCCCTGCGCGGCCTATCTGCAGGGCGAGTACGGCATCGACGGCTACTACATCGGCGTGCCATGCAAGCTGGGAGCCGCGGGCCTCGAGCAGATTATCGAAATCAAGCTGACCCCGGAAGAAGACGCGGCTTTGAAAAAGAGCGCTGAATCGGTCAAGGAGCTCTGCGCGGTCATCGGGGTGTAAAGGCAGGGACTAAGGGACTAGGGACTAAGGGACTAGGGACTAAGGGACTAGGGACTAAGGGACAGGGAATAGAGACTAAGAGGGGCGGCGCCGATGGCAGACGGCGGCCGCCCCTCTTATTGGGGATGCATCGTAGGCATTACTCATGGGTAAGGCACTACCACCTCATGGGTGAGGTTCTTCCCTCAGGGGAGGCATTACCCACGTATACGGTCTGCGGATGGCCATCAGTTTGAGTTGGCTAGTTCAGGTCAATCCGAGGTATGATTGGCCAACACCCCCGAAAGGAACCTAGAACCCTATGGACCTCCGTAGATTATCGCGTATTGCGTGTGGGCTGGGACTGATGGCGACAATGCTTCCCGTGGCGTTGCCGGTACGGGCCGAGACACTCAATGAGAAGACAGCGAAGATGGAACGGCTGATGCGGGCCGACGACTACAACTTCAGGAATTCGAAATCGTCGACCGTTTGGAGCATCCACTTCACGGGCAAACACTTGACCGATATCAAGGTGATCCTGGCCGTCTCCGAGGAGCCGGGCAGCAACCTCTTGGTGGTCTTTGTGACCGTGGTGGAAAAACGGCGCCTGCCGGTAACCACCGACTTCATGGAAAAGCTGCTGTCTGAGAACCACCAACTGGACCGCGTAAAGATCGGGTACGACGCGGACGGGGACCTGTTTGTGCGCGCGGACGCTAACCTGCGCGTCGTGGACGAGACGGAAATGAAGGAAATCGTGGACCAGGTCTACAAGTCGGCGGACGAGCTGTACGGAATCGTATCGCCAAGCCTGCAGTAAAGCGTAGTGGATAGTGGTTAGTGGATAGTGATGAGTGGTTAGGGTTAGCGGGTCATGATGACTTCGGAGAGGGCGTCCTTGGCGAGGAATTGGCGGTGGCCGGACCAGCCGGAAAACAGGCGCTCGATGCTGCGGTTGGTAAACGCCCGCTGGATGGGAAAGGCTTCCGCCTGTTGCATCTCCACCTGGTCGCCGTCGGTCACGTGGAAGCGGCAATAGGGTGTGCTCTCACCCTGGGTCTTCATGTGGAAGAAGGAAAGCACCGAGCCGCCCAGATTCATGTTGGCGTGAAGGTGCTCGACCACGGGAACGACAAACGGCTCGGGCAGGTAGTCCAGCGTGGTCCAAAGCAAGACAATGTCGAAGATGCGTCCGCCGAAGTTGAAGACGCTGTCGAGATAGCCCTGCACGTTCCAGACAGGATTGCCGTCGTCATCCGTCCCCGTTTGCCAGTTTCCTTTGACGGCGTCAGTGACCATGTCGGCCATGAAGACGCTGTGCCCCAGGCTGGTAAGGTAATTGATATTTGTCGGCGAGGTATAGCCGATGTCGATGACCCGCAGGCCTGTTTCCGTTTGCAGCCGCTTGCGCAAAGTGGCCCAGCCGCTCGAATTGCGGGGCACCCGGGGTCCGGTCAGGCCCCCGGGCGACGGTGCGTCGCTTCCCTGCTTCTTCTCGAACCAAGACTTGAACAATCCCGATTTCCTTCAGGCGCGGCCGATCCTCGTGGGCCTCGCCAGCGTGTTCAGGACGCACCGCCGTTGGTCGACGGATTGGCGCCCTCCGGCTTGCTCTTTGCGCCCTGGGTCAGGTCCACCTTGCCGCGAAAAACGGCATTGTCTTCAATGGCCAGCCGAAGCGCCCGCACATCCCCTTCCACGGCGCTTCCGGCGCGCAACTCCACTCGTCCCGTGGCCACTATATTGCCCTTAAGCTTGCCCTGGATGAGAACGTCGCGGGCAGAAAGATCGGCCAGGACGTCGGCATTGGGCCCAATGGTCAAACGGTTTTCGGCCAGGGAAATTGCCCCTTCGACGTGTCCGTCGATGACAAGGTCTTCACTGCCTTTCACTTCGCCGCGAATTACCACGGTCTTGCCGAGACGCGCAGACGTCACCTCAACTGCCATATTCATTCCTTCCGTCAATCGAATCTAGGATCTTCAGTACAAGTGTAGCTGCTGGCTCGCTGTTTAAGGGTAATTTTTAGGATTTATCCTTCAGCGGCTCGCGTTTACAGGGATGCCTTACCTCACTGCTGACCCTGTGCGAACTATACTGAATCCAGCTATCCAGCTTCAATGCCGGCGTACGGCAGGAATCCAGGCAACGGGTCAGATTGCCGGGCGTCAAATAGGCAGAGAATTGGCCCAGGCAACATGGTTTCGTGGCCGGGGTGGCGAACCTCACAGAGCCAAAGCGGTTTCGCAATTCGCATACCGGATGCGGTACCAACGGAAAGCGCATCGCACCTTCGGGTGGGAGTGGTTTTGGAAGGCAGCATCCGGGAAAGGCTCCATAGCCCGGACGGTGAATGATCTCGAAACTGGTGGGAGAACGGCTTTTTCATTCAGGCACTGTTCATCGCGCGGCGGTTCTGCTTTCGCTGCTGTGGGGTCCGGCGCTTGCCGGCGGACAGAGCGCTGCCGCGCCTCCCGACAGCGGACTGGTGACCCGCGCCCTGGCCAATGAATTGAAAGCCGCGCAGGACCACTCGCACCCCATGCGATACCTGCTGCGCAAGTCCACCCCGCGGCTCACATCGACCAAAGAAATTGTCGAAACGGGCGATGGAGACGTGGCGCGGACGATTTTGATCAACGACGCAACACCCACCGCGGCCGACCGCCAGAAGGAGGAGGCGCGCCTGGATGCGCTTCTGGCCGATCCGAGCCGCCAGCGCAAACGGAAACAGAGCGAACAGGACGACATGGGGCGGGCGCTGAAGGTGCTGCGCTCGCTGCCCAAGGCTTTCCTCTACCAGTACGCGGGCAGCGAAACCAGCACCTCGACGACATTGGCCCGATACACCTTCACGCCCAATCCGAAATTCAACACCAACGACCTGGAGCTTGTGGTGCTGACCGCCATGTCAGGCACCCTGACGATCGATGCCACCCACGAACGCGTGGTGCGGCTCGAGGGTCGGCTGCAGCAAGACGTCGACATCGGCTGGGGCATCCTGGGGCGCATGAACAAGGGCGGATGGATCGTGATCGAGCAGACGGACGTAGCCGATGGAGTGTGGCGGATCGCACGCTTCCAGATGGACATGACCGGGCGCGTGTTCTTCAAGACAAAGCGCTTCAATACGATCGAAGAGCAGACCCATTTTGCCCCCGTGCCTGTGGGGCTAACCTATCAGCAGGCGATCAAAATGCTGCGCGCCCGGCAGGGCTCCCCAGCAGTAGCGGGAAATTAGCGGTTGCGATCAAAAACAAAGCGGCTCCGTCCAGGCTGAACGAAGCCGCTCTTGTTGATGAACAGCGAGCTAAATCTTAACCTTGGCGAAGATGATGACCAGGGTAAACAGGGTGAGGGACTCGATGAACGCGAGGCCCAGCACCAGCAGCAGCTGGATGCCGGCGCGCGCGCCGGGGTTGCGAGCCAATGCCTCGGTGGCCGAGGCGGTTGCCCGCCCCTGGCCGAGGCCGCACAGACCCGCCGCGATGGCCATGCCAATGCCCGCGCCGATCGGCACCAGGTTGACCGGCGCCCCGCCATCAGCAAACGCCGGCATGGCGAAGCACAGGGCCGCGAGGGTCATGAACACATATTGAAGTTTCTTCATTGCTCTCCTGCTTCCTATGAATTGGCCGCCAGTGGGTGGTTGAGGCTCACCGTGCTGGCCCCCTCACGCTTGCGGCCGATCTGTGTATCCGGAGCGGAAGCGAATCCGGCAGAATTTTAGCTTGTAGCTCGTAGCCTGTAGCTCGGAGCTACGGGCGACGGGCTACCGGCTGTCTTTAGTGCTCGTGCGCCACTGCGATCGACAGGTAAATCATCGACAGCAGCATGAAGACATACGCCTGGATGAGCGAGACGCCGGCGTGCAATCCCAGGAAGATGGCGGGGATGGCTACCGGAACCAGCGAGAAGAACACCAGGGTCACCAGATCGCTGGCGAACATGTTGGCGTAAAGACGGATGGTCAGGGACATCACGCGCGCGCAGTGCGAAATGATCTCGATGGGGAACATCAGCCACGAGATCCACCAGATCGGTCCCGCAAAGTGCTTCAGGTAGCCGACGAACCCCTGCTCCTTCAATCCGTAGAAGTGGTAATAGAAGAAGGTGCAGAGGGCGATCCCCAGCGGAACAACCGGCGCGCTGGTGGGGGTGACCACGCCGGGGATCAGACCCAGCAGATTGTTGATCACGATGAACAGGAAAACGCAGGTGGTGAATGCCTGGAAGCGCTCCCAGTGCTGGCCGCCGATGATTTGCTGGGCATGACTGCCGGTGAATTCATGAATCATCTCGGCGATCTGCTGGGCGGGATTCGGCTTTTCCACCGAGAGCGTGAAACGCACGATAAGGAAAAAGACAACCAGGCCGACGGCCACCAACACTTCCAGGGCGTAGATGTCGTTGATGGGGCGGGCGGGATCGGCGGGGTGCACTCCCACCATGTTCATCAGCGCCACCACGGCGGGCCCAAAGATATGATTCAACAGCCGCGTAATCAAAAAATTCTGAGGCATGAAAACGGATGATCTTTCTGTTTCCGGGTTGTGCTCTCCCGGGTCCCGACATCGGGGCCCCTTCGACGTCGCTCAGGGCAGGCTCCCGGGCGCCCACATCAATCTTTGAGCAACCGGAGCGCTTCCCAGGCTAGGGCGACGACCGCCAGGCCCAAACCGCACAAAAGCGCGATGGCAGAGCCCTGGAAACATTTCAGGCTACCATAAATGGCCGCCGCGAAGACTATGAGCCGGATCACAAAGAAACCCACAACTGTCGCCGCGCCGCGGGGCGTTTTCTTCTGATCCAGCTTGGCATTGAAGAGCCGGATGAGGCGCTGCCACTCGAGGATGCTGGCAGCGGAGATCGCCGCCCCGGTGGCGAACATGGCGGCGTTACGCCAGCCGGACGCCAAGAACAGGATCACGCCCACCAGCAGGCCCAGGATCAGGGTGTTGCGGATGGACCGCCTGAGAAGGGCGTGCAACGCCTCGTCGGTCAGCGCGGCGATGGGGTGCGTATCTTCAGTCATTCCTGCTTGCCGGCGCTTCCGCTTTGGTGCTCGCCGCCCGTAGCCATCACCAGCCGAACGACGTAAACCAGCCCCGAAATTCCGCCGAACACCATACCGGCGAGACCGAGCCACGACTGGTGCCAGGCCCGGTCGGCCCAGGCGCCCAGCAGCCAGCCAATGAAGGCCGCCGAGGGCAGCAGGATGGCGATCTGCATCAGCTTCTCGGCCTGTACCAGGGTGTCGAGGCCGCCGGAGTTTTTGTGCCGTTGGGGAGGGTCCGGAATAGGGCGGTTATAGGCCATTCGCGACTGGTTCCAGCATACAGCGCGATGGGACGAGCGGGTATACTTCCCTTTTGGGCGAGCCAGTCCGGCATTGGAGCCAAACCCAACCAGTAGAAAGGGAAACGTGTTCGAGTCGGAGTTTGAGCGCAGCCTTTTTGAGTTGCGCAGGGAAAAACTGGCGGAGATCGAGAAGCTGGGACAGGCGGCATATCCCAACCAGTTTCCGTTCACCCATACCATTCCGGACATTCGCACTCGCTGGAGTGATGCGGCAGCCGGGGATCTGGATGCGAATCGCGTCACGGTTGCGGTCGCGGGGCGCATCATGGCCATCCGTCAGCAGGGCAAGGCGGGCTTTGCCACGCTGCAGCAGGGCGGCGAGCGGCTGCAGATCTATGTGCGCCTCGATGCCGTCGGCGAGCAGGGTTTCGCGTTGTACAAGCTGCTCGATCTCGGCGATCACATCGGCGTGAGCGGCTATTTGTTCCGTACCCGGACCGGCGAGCTGACCGTGCACGCGGAGCGGCTGACGTTCCTGGCCAAGGCCATGCTCTCGCTGCCGGAGAAATTCCATGGGCTGGCAGATGTCGAGCTGCGTTATCGCCAGCGGTACGTGGACCTGTTCACCAATCTCGATGCGCGCGAAGTGTTTGTGAAGCGCGCCAGGGTGCTGCAGGCCTTGCGGAGATTCTTTGACGCTCGGGGATTCCTGGAAGTCGAGACGCCGATGATGCAGCAGATCCCCGGCGGGGCGGCGGCGCGGCCCTTCAGGACCCATCACAACGCGCTCGATATCGACCTGTTTCTGCGCATTGCGCCGGAACTCTACCTGAAGCGGCTGGTGGTGGGTGGACTGGATCGCGTCTACGAGATCAACCGTAACTTCCGCAACGAGGGCATCAGCACCCAGCACAATCCCGAGTTCACCATGCTGGAGTTCTACCAGGCCTATGCCAACTACCACGACCTGATGCAGCTTACCGAGGAGATGATCGCGTTTGTGGCGCGCGAAGTAAACGGGACGACCCGCGTGGAGTTCAATGGCAACACCATCGATCTCGGCAAGTGGCAGCGGCTGACGATGGTGGAGGCGATCCGGCAATACTGGCCCGATGAGGCGGGAGCCAAGCCGGCGCTGTCGGCGTTCCACGCGCCGGAGGCGATGCGCGCGCGGCTGCATGCGGCCATCAGTTCCCTGGAATCGGCGGCCGGCGAGACGACGAAGATCGTTCCGGAACGGTTGGCGGAGTTGAGGACGATTCGCGAGGCGGTGACGGCGGTTTACTACGATTCCACCAAGGGCGCGCCGATCGGCAAGACGGTCTACAACCTCTTTGAAGCGGTCGTGGAGCCGTTTCTGATCGAGCCAACGATCATCTATGACTACCCCACGGTGGTTTCGCCGCTCTCCAAGGCCAAGCCCGACGATCCGGACCACGTGGAGCGATTTGAGTTCTTTGCCGGCGGCTTCGAGCTCGGCAATGCGTTCAGCGAATTGAACGATCCGGTGGAGCAGCACAAGCGCTTCGAGCAGCAGTTGGCGGAGCGCGGACGCGGCGACGACGAGGCGCATCAGATGGACGAGGATTACGTGCGCGCGCTGGCGTATGGATTGCCGCCGACGGGCGGCGAGGGGTTGGGAGTCGATCGCTTGACGATGCTGCTGACGGGGTCCAAGTCCATCCGCGATGTGATCCTCTTTCCGCTGATGCGGAAAGAGCAGGGACTGAGGGACTAAGGGACTAAGGGGGAACTTCCATGGGGCAGTCATTCAAGGATCTCGTGGTTTGGCAACGTGCCATTCAACTTACACTGGCGGTCTACCAATTGACGTCGGGATTCCCTGATTCCGAACGGTTCGGCCTGACAAATCAAATGCGCCGGGCGGCAGTTTCCATCGCGAGCAATATTGCCGAGGGTTACGGGCGTTCGACCAAGGGCGAATACTTCCAATTCCTCGGTCACGCTCGCGGATCATGTTCTGAAGTTGAAACCCAAATCGTAATCGCGCGAGAGCTTCATTTCGGGGCGAGCGGGACTCCTAAGTCCCTTAGTCCCTTAGTCCCTTAGTCCCTGCTATGAACATCCTCTTTGTCGGCGACATTTTCGGCAGCGCGGGGCGCAGGATCGTGCGCGAGCATCTCAGCCACGTCTGCGAGGCCAATGCGGTCGAGCTGCTCATTGTCAATGTCGAGAACGCGGCCGGCGGCTTCGGGGTGACGCCAGGGATTGCTGAAGAGATCTTCGACATGGGCGCAGATGTACTTACCACTGGGAACCATGTGTGGGACAAGCGCGAGTTGCTGGAGTACTTGGCAGTCCCGGGCGACAGCCAGGAGCGCGCGCGCCGTGTGCTGCGGCCGTTGAACTTGCAACCGGGGCTGCCGGGATACGGAATCGTTGAAGGGGCGACAACGAGCGGCGTGCCCTACGCAGTGGTGAACCTGATGGGGCGGGTGTTCATGGGGGGAACCAACGATCCTTTTCACGCCATCAATGATGCGCTGAAGGACATCGCGGCCAAGGTCATCGTGGTCGACTTCCACGCCGAGGCGACCAGCGAGAAAGTCGCCATGGGATGGCACCTGGATGGGCGTGTCACGGCGGTGCTGGGCACGCATACGCATATTCCCACCGCGGACGAGCGCGTCCTTCCCGGCGGTACGGCCTACCAGACCGACGTGGGTATGAGCGGACCCTACGACAGCGTAATCGGCGTAGAGACGCAATTGGTACTGCACCGCTTCCTGACCGGCATGCCGGGCAAATTCGAAGCGGCCAAGGGCAATCCCAAGATGTGCGCGGCGCTTATCACCTGCGATCCGGCCACCGGCCGCGCCTCGGCGATCCAGCGGATCATGCTGGGGGAATAAGGAAGAGATCAGAGAAAAGAGATCAGAGAAAAGAGATCAGTACAGCGCTGATTCGGAGAATTTCTCTTTTCTCTTTTCTCTTTCCTACGGCTTTTTCAGCGCTCGCTTCAGCACCGCTTCCAGGCCCGTCTTGATGTCCGCATACTCTTCGTTGGAAAGCGTGCCGCTGAGCCGCTCGCTTTCGATGGCGAACAATTCATCCTTGAGGATGGCAAGGAGCGCAGCCTTCCCCCCGGGCGGCGTGGAATTCGCCGCTGGATTATAGTAGCCAGCGGCCGGAACCGGCTCCGGGACGCGGCGCGGCGGGGGCGGCGTGTATTCACTAACCGGAGCTATGGAACGCGGAACGGGCAGCGGCCGGCTCTCCGCTTCCGGACCCAGCGAAGTGGCCGGCACAAGGCTGCCGCTCTCGCTCGCCCCGCGATTGCGCAGCAGGTAGATCGCCGCGATCACCAGCAGCAGCGTCAGCCCGCCCAGGATCCACCACTTGTAGCGGGTGAGTGGATCCGGAGTTCCAATGGGGTTCCCGATGCCGCCGCCGGGTGCACTGGTTGGGGCGCTGGTATCCGCCGCCCCGCCGCCGCCCATCAGGGCCTGGGGACTCATTCCCGGCTGCTGGTCCCGCGGCATCTGCCCTTCGCCGGAAACCGTGAACGCGATGGCCTCGCCCGGGTGTACGTTCTTGGCGATGTTGGTGATCACCCGCGGATCGTCGTTGGCGGTCTGAAAATCCGCCCCCGAAGCGCCCCCGAAATTCATGCTCTTGGGCACATAAACCACATAGTTTTCGGCCGGGGTGACGAGTGTGGGCCTGAAGACGTATTTGCCGCTATAGGAAACGTGATACTGGACTTCGAACCGGGTCTTCTTCTGGCCCTGGTCGGGCTGAATAGGAACGTTGAAGGTGTAATGGCCTTTTTGGCCGAGGGGCACGAGCCGGGTCGTGGTTCCCAGGCCTCCCGGCCGCGTGGCCGAGGCGCTGTCCAGTTGCGCATCGGCGGGCAACGCAATCTCGAATGTCTTTTCGCCGTATTGGGCCCTGGGAGGGTTGCTGCTATTGCTGATCTCGTAGCGCTCGGAAACACGCAGTTCGCCCGCCGAACCCTCCAGCAGAAGCATGTCGGCTTCGACCACCACGCCCTCCACCTTCGGCGCGACGTCATACACCGTGACATCGCCGCCGGCGCCGCCCTGGGGCGCAGCAATAAAGTAGCTGGCTCCCTGGTGGGTAACGCGAACCAGGAACGCTCCGGCATTTCCGCCCGCCGGCACCTGCAGTGAATACTGGCCCTTCGAGTCAGTGCTGGCCGTGGCCGCTTCCGACATTCCGGCCTGCACATCCACCAGCACCACCTGGTCGCCCGCCGACGGTTTGCCGGTGGTCCTGTTGGTCACCGTGCCGGTGACGCTGGCAGCCTGCGCCATAACGCCGGCAAACAGCGCCAGCGCGACAGCCAGGCCCGGGGAAATAGACTTCTTGCTCATTTTCATTGAGGTTCCTGCAAATGTCCTTTTCCGGCCGGCGCAAGGCGGCGGCCGGTGGTTGGGCCTTTCTCCACCAAAATAGCACTCCAAGGCCTTGGTTGTTGGTTTGATGCACGACTGCGGGCCGAGGCCTGCCGCATGGCGGGCAGGCCCAATTTCCGGGGTCGCGTGCTTTTCGATACCGGAACGCAGCTATAACCTATGGCTGCTTGTCCGTTTTTGTCCCCGAGGTCGTTCCGCTGGCTGCCGCCTTGCGCATGGCTCCCCGGTTGTCGAACCGGTAGCCCAGCGTGGTTGTCCACTGGTTATAGTCCGCCGTTCCGCCCCGCTGGGTGGTAAAGGCGCTCTCAATGAACATCTTGGCGCCCAGGTCCGCGTCAAACATGGTGTTCACGAAATAGGAGTTGCTCGGCGCCGCCAGAGAAGACGAGTAATCGTAGCGCCCGCCCTGGAGATAGAGCCGGAAGCGCTCGCTCAATTGCCGGTTCAGGCTGAGGGTTTTGTAGGTGCCCGTGGCGAACGCGCTGTCGAATTTGGAATACCGAACGTCGGCCCCGAAGCCCGTCTTCCAGATGCGATTCATGCTGAGCCCGAAGAGTTCATTGAGCGAGTTCTTTTTGTCGCTCGAATCGTTGCTCTCGCCCAGGCTGACATAACCCACCAGGTGCATCGGGAGATCTACGCGGGCGCCGCCATTGAATCCCTGGTAGAGGTACTTATCCAGCAGCCCGGTTCCCACCAGCACCGGATCGTAAGTGGGCACATCGCGGAAGTAAGTATGGCTCAGATCGAGCGCCACGCGCGGATGCACCTGGACGCGCAACGACAAAAGACTCTGTCCCAATCCCCAACCTACGGCTGCCGTTCCCGGATTGGCGGTGGGCCTGTCGATCTGCATCGAGTGATAGATCGAGAAGATCTTCTTGAACGAGAAGTCATTCTCGCTGAACAGGAACGGCCGGTCGACCGACCACTTCAACATCTCCACCCCGGCGCCGAAGGTGCTGGAGTAGTGCAACGTCTCGTAGCTACCGCCGTGCACGTTGAAGAATCCTCCGCCGATCCTGCGCTGGGGGTTGTAGTCCCAGGCCGAGGGGTCGGGCGTGGATCCGCCGAACATGCCCACCACCGTATTGGGCGAGAACCTCATTCCCAGGTAGACGCCATCGATGGTCTCAAGGCTGGTCGCATAGGGAATGTACATGCGCCCGATCGAGGCGGACCACATGGATTCCGGGTTGATGTACGACAGGCTCATCAGGTACGTGCGGTTGACGACGTCCTGGATGGACTGCTGCGCCGCCGGATCGCGGTTGAACGTTCCGCGCCAGTAGCCGGTCAGGTTCCAGTGGGTGCCGAACAAGCGGGTAAAATCGGTGCGCACCACCATCCCGTACTCGCTGGTGCTTCCGCCTCCGGCTCCCAGCGACTGGATGGTGCTCATGTCGAACCCTAAGCGGCCCCGCATTGCATTCACTTCAGGCAGCGGAGGCCGGGGGATGGCGTCGTGCGCCTCCTCGTCCATCGGGTCGCCATCTGTGAAACTGATGGTCATCGGATAATGGCGCGAGTTTCCCACCGCATCCCGGTCGACGATCTTCTTGATCTCCGTATCCGGGAGCGATAGAACATCTCCCTCGGCAAGTTCGCGCTTGGTGGCGACCACCTCGCAGACTGCCGAGGTGCTGGCCACGGAGATCACCTTCAGGCGGGCCACGATGCCCGGTTCAATCATGGTGCCGGCAGCTTGCTGATCGGTAAGCGAAGTCTTTTGCTTGAGGACCAGTTCGGTCCCTTCGGCCAGCCCGGAGCTCGTCCCGCCATCGATGTAGACGTCGGTTCCATTCACGTACTTCACCTGGAAGTCGGAGCGGGTCGGGGCGGCTGCCGGAGGCGGCGCCGCCGGAGCTGATGGATCCACCTCCTGCGCCCGGCAAACTGGAACCGCGAGAACGAGGAGAAGTAAAAGTAATGAATAACGCATGGTCTAACCGCCTCCTCCGCTCTTGTGGCACGCGTAGCAGTTCACGCTGTTGTACACATATCCACCCACGTTCGGGTGATGGAAGTTAGCCGCGACGTTGTTGCCGTGGCATCCGGTGCACTGGAACACCGCGTAGTTGGTGCCGCCGGTGTGGCACGTGGCGCAGACGCCGTTGGCGTTGCCATGGTTCACGGGGAAGAAGGTGTGATAACTGGTCGGCAGGTTTGCTGGCATCCAGGCCGTGGTGGTGTGGCAGGTATCGCAGGTCTTTGGCCAGGCCAGCGAGGAGTGATTCGGACTGGTCGTGCCCATGTAGTCCGCGTCATGGCAATTGTCACAGATCATTGCCCCGAGATTGTAGTTGTTGTTGAGGTGGCAGGAGGCGCATGGGACGCTAATGTGGAATCCCGTCAGCGGGAAGCCGGTGTTGTTGTGGTTGAAGGTCGCCGAGGTCCAGTTGGTCGTGGAGTGGCAGGTATCGCAGGTCGTCGGGAAGCCTGCCGTCTTGTGGTTCGGATTGGTCGTGCCGTTGTAATCCGTCATGTGGCAATTCGAGCAGAGGGCCTGCGCGGCGGTCAGGCTGTAATTGTTGTTCACGTGGCACTGAACGCACTGAAGACTGGTGTGCGCGCCCGTCAGCGCGAAGCCCGTGGAAGCGTGGTTGAACGTGGCCGAGGTCCAGTTGGTCGTGGAGTGGCAGACGGTGCAATCGGTCGGATAGTTGGCCGCCGCGTGGGGCGGGTTGGTCGTACCGTTGTAGTCCGCCGCGTGGCAGTAGTAGCACGCCGCCTGCGCCGCGGTCAGGTTGTAGTTGTTGTTGACGTGGCACTGCACGCACTGAAGGGTGGTGTGCGCGCCCGTCAGCGCGAACCCGGTGGAGCTGTGGTTAAACGTGGCATTGAGCCACGAAGTCGTGCTATGGCACGTGTCGCACGTGGTCGGATACTTGGCGGCAACGTGGTTGGGATTGGTCGTTCCATTGTAGTCCGTCATATGGCACGCGGAGCACAGTGCATTGGTGGACGTGAGATTGTAGTTGTTGTTGACGTGGCACTGCACGCACTGAAGAGAGGTGTGCGCGCCGGTCAGCGGGAAACCGGTGCTGCTGTGGTTGAACGTGGCATTGAGCCACGATGTGGTGCTATGGCACGTGTCGCACGTGGTCGGGTACTTGGCGGCAACGTGGTTGGGATTGGTCGTTCCGTTGTAATCGGTCATGTGGCACGCCGAGCACAGTGCATTAGCGGCCGTGAGATTGTAGTTGTTGTTGACGTGGCACTGCACGCACTGAAGAGAGGTGTGCGCGCCCGTCAGCGGGAACCCGGTGGTGCTGTGGTCGAAGGTGGCATTGGTCCATGACGTGGTGTTGTGGCACGTCTGGCACGTGGTCGGGTACTTGGCGGCAACGTGATTGGGATTGGTCGTTCCGTTGTAATCCGTCATGTGGCAGTTGGAGCAGGCTGCCTGCGCCGACGTCAGGTTGTAATTGTTGTTCACATGGCAGAGGGCGCACTGAACAGTGGTGTGCGCGCCGGTCAATGGGAATCCGGTCTTGCTATGGTCGAAGCTTGCCTGGGTCCAGGAGACCGTGTTGTGGCACGTCTGGCAGGTCTGCGGGAAATTCTGCGTAACGTGGTTGGGATTGGTCGCCCCCTGGAAATCTTTCAGGTGGCAGCTGACGCAGGCGGTACTCGCCGACGTGAGACTGTAGTTATTGCTTATGTGGCACGCGGAGCAAGCCACGGTCTGGTGCGCACCGGTGAGCGAGAAGCCCGTCGAGTCGTGGTTGAAGGTCGCCCCTGTCCATGCCGTGGTGTTGTGGCAGGTCGCGCACGAGGCGGTGGGGAACATCGACGCCAGCGTCGCATGCGGCGGATCGGTGGTGCCGTTGTAGTCCTTGGAATGGCAGTTGATGCAGGTGGCATCCTTCGCGCCAAGGTTGAAGTTGTTATTGACGTGGCACTGGACGCACGGAACCGTGGCGTGGGCGCCGGTCAGCGCGAACCCGGTGGTGCTGTGGTCGAACGTGGTTGCCGCCGTCCAGCTAGTGGTGTTGTGGCAAGTCTGGCAGGACGTGGGGTAGCCGACCTGGGCGTGATTCGGACTGGTCGTGCCCTGGTAGTCCGCCTTGTGGCACGAATAGCAATCCGTGGGAGTGTTGACGTAGCTGTTGTTCTGGTGGCACTGCACGCAAGGCACGCTGGCGTGCTTGCCGGTCAGCGGCCACTTGGCGTAGGTCGCGTGATCGAACGTGGTCACTGTCCAGTCGGTGGTAGTGTGGCAAAGCTGGCAGCCCTGCGGAAATCCAAGCTGCACGTGCGGCGGGTTGTTGCTGTTCTTGTAGTCGGCCGAGTGGCAGCCGTAGCACTGCGCCGGCGTTCCCTTGAACACGTTATTGATGTGACACGCCGTGCAGTCCAGGGTGGCGTGCGCGCCGGTGAGCGCATATCCGGTGTACTTCAAGTGGTCGAACTTGGCGTTGAACCAGCTGTTCAGGCTATGGCAGCTTTCGCACGTAGTGGGGAACCCAAGTCCGACGTGATCAACCACCGGTGTAAGGAAGTCTTTCTGGTGGCAGGAGTAGCAGGAAGTGGACAGGCCCCTGAACTGACCCACGGCGGCCTGTTTGTGGCACTCTTCGCACTGCACCAGGGAGTGGGCTCCGACCAGCGGGAAACGATTGGAGTGGTTCTGGATGGCCTGCAGCGAAACCTGCCAGCCCTTCACGGAGTGGCATTGTGCGCAGTTGGCCCCGAACTGGCGGTGATGGATGTCGGCGTGGCAGTCGGCGCATTGCGATGCGACATTCTTGAACATCATGCTTGTATGGCACTGGTTGCAGGCCACGTTCTGGTGCATGCCGCGCAGCGGATAGCCGGTCAGATCGTGATTGAAATCGGGATTCGAGCGAATCGGTTTCCAACTCGTATAGGTGTGGCAATTCGCGCAGGGAGTGGAAAGCGGGCCATGGGGATTGGTCACCTTGGCCCGCGGCGCGATTCCGACGCTGACCGCGGAGCTGGAACTCGAGCTGGAACTGCTCGACGATGAAGTGGAACTATTATTGCCGGATGAATTGGCGCTCGAATTATTGCCCGATTTGCCGCCCGGGTTCGCACTGGAACCGGCAGCGGCACTGGCGCTGAAATAGGCACTGCCGCCAGGACGCTGTAGCGCCATGCTGCCCAGCACGGGCGCCAGCCCCAGAGCAATGGTAATCAGCCAACGGGTACGGTGCATGTTCTCTCCGTGCTAACGGTATGCGCTACCTCCGAAAGCACGCAGAACAGCACGGCAGCCGGCAGAGCGCAAGAACCCACGACTACCCGCGTGCCCATGCAACGGCGCGAGACTAGACGTCCCGGCACGAGCGATGAGCGTGAGTGCGCTCGTTCATTGCGAGCACACATTCTCCCGCGGGAGTAAGAACCAAAGTTGTATGAATCCGAAGGTTAATGGACTGTCATACGCGCCCAATGAAGCGGTCAACTGGCTTCGGCAGGTTGGGTGCGGCTTTCCTTAATCGGTCAGCGAGTCCGGATTGTCAATTGCTTGCTTTAAGGCAACGAACGCTTTTCTGAACGCGATTCTTTTAAAAGTATGTCGAGTACGAACAATAGAGATGTACAACCTCTGTTCGACCCTAGCACAGATTACACAACGAGGGTTTGATGGTCCAAGGAAAAAAATCACCCAAAAGTAATGGTTTTCACTGATCGGCCTTCAAATCATTGATTCTTCTGACAACAACGCCGAGCCGGAAAGAAATAAAAAAAAATGAACAACAGAATCACGAAAGTTTGCTGGGGAAGATGGGGAGCCCTCTTGAGGTCTTTAGTGCCGGTAAACACTTGAGTTAACGAAGCAAGCGCTCAATTCAGCGGTATGACGCCCTTTTTGAGAAGAAGGTTGCCATACTTGCGCAATTCGCCCGTCATCACGATCCCAAAAGCGGTGTGGGCGCGCTCGTAGAAAACATGGCGCTCGATACGCAAGGGAGGCGGAGCCCCGGGGGCATGCTTGCGAATGACTTCCATATAGTCGTTCTCCACCTTTGGATCAAGCGTGTCCTGCGGCGCGGCCTGCATCATCACCAGCGGCGGAGCATAGGAATCCAATTCAAACAGAGGCAGAATGCCATCGAGAAGCTGCACCACCGTGATTCCATCGGCTCGAAGCACCTGCGCGCACGTCGAGTGTCCAGGGAAGTGAGCATCGGCAAGAATGATCTCGTCGCCGTGTCCCATGCGATGAAGCAGCGCCAGTAGCTCGGGGTTGATGTATTTTGAAATTCCCTTCAACATGATTAGTCTCCCCTGTCGAACATCTTCCGATCCGTCTATCCGATCGGCCCATCGATTCGCTTTGCCACGTGTTTGGCGGTGATGTTAGGAGCCGTAAGTGAGCTACTTCAAGACTCTAATTCCCGCGGCGGCATATGCCAAATATAGCTGTCCCCAGGCAATCCTCATCAGACGGCAACCGGTGTCGAGTAACTCGCATACAACCGTTTCGGAAGAATGTAGTTAGTCCAACGCTGGTGGGCGCCTGATATCTACGCTGCTAAGCCCCAAGCATACCAGTAGCTCCCAACACGGAAGAAAGAATCCCTGGAGATACGAAAATGAGCGAAACAGGATGCATGCGCTTATTGAAAGTGCGCGTCTTGGCTTGCGCAATCGCGGTGATTGCCACCGCCGCCTGGGGTCAAACCAATCCGAAGCATTTCTTCTGGGCGCCCGGACAGCCTGATACTCCTAACCCCAATTCCCTGGCCAATGACCTGATCTATCACGGCGGCGATGCAGGGTCCGGCGCGATTGGCGTGGAAACCAAGCCGGCAACCTACCTGATCTTCTGGGGCCCCGCGTGGTCCAGTGGCTTCACCACCACGGATGCGACGGGGCAATCCTTCACCAGCCAGCAACTGCAAAACTACGTGACTTCGTTCTTGACCAATGTCGGCGGTAGCTCGTGGGCGTCGATCTCGAACGAGTACTGCAAAAGCGCGCCCGCGGGATCCACGAGCTGCGCCAACGTTTCGGGCGCCACTTACATCACCAGCCCCCGCAAGCAACTTAAGGGCGTATGGACCGATTCGACTCCTGTACCCAGTGATATCATCGCCGCCGGCCTGGCGGAGAATCTGGATGATGATCCCATTGCCACCGAAGCTATCCGGGCCTCGGCTCATTTCAATTACGATTCCCAGGCCACCTACATCATCCTGACGCCTCCGACTACGATCGCCACCGGCCAGCCGGTGTACTGCGGTTATCACACCCAGACCTCCAGTGTCGATGGTCTCGGGAATCCTTATCGTCTGCAGTACGCGTTCATCCCTTTTTTGAACATGAACTGGCCGGGTCTGGGAGCAGGCGGGTGCGGAATGAATTCCGTCAATGTGACCAGCGACAGCTTTGGCCACGGCGTGTTCGATGGCTACAGCGTCGTCGTCGGCCACGAGTACGAGGAAGCTATCACCGATCCCGATAACTTCGGCAGCGTGCAGGATGGCTGGAACGATGCGCAGGGCAATGAAACGGGCGATAAGTGCGCTTGGACCGATCTGGCCAATGTCAACATGAATACCGGCACCAGGTTTGCCGTGCAGCCGCTGTGGAGTAATCGGTCCTTCGATGCCAATGGCCATGGCTGTGTAAGGTCGGCGGTCGTGAATCCGCACGCTATGCCGCCGGTCGGCATTACTCCTCCGGCCGTGGACGTGTGCGCCAGTTATGGCGTCTGTCCGCCCGGGGCTGCCGCCGGGCAACCTATGCCCGTAAACATGGCCTATTTCGGCGGCCACGTGCAGGTCACTCCAAAGATCTACCTGGTTTTGTGGGGATGGGGAGAAGCAGGCGCCTTCGATCATTCCGGCTTGTCCGCAACTGACCCCGATGGGGTCGGCGCTCTCATGCAACACTTCATCGCTGCCATTGGCGGGACCAGCTGGGCAAACATTCAAATCCAGTACTACCAATCAAACTACAACGGTCAGTTCAGCAACATCACGAACCCGTCTAAGCAGCTGGCTGGGATCTGGGCTGATAACACCACCCCTATACACGATAATCTAAGTCCGCTGGAGATCGCGCAGGAAGCCTCGCGCGCAGCCTCGTACTTCGGGGTTAAAGACTTCAATAACTCGAACATCGTGGTAGCCACACCCCAAAAGTACAACGAAGCCGGCTTCAATGCCGGCAATTACTGCGCCTGGCATGATTACACGACTCCGGTTGCTTATCCGGGTGCAACTGCCGGTATCTCGTTCACTAACATGCCGTATGTTCTCAATGCAGGCGGAAGCTGCGGCTCGGACTTCGTGAATCCTTCGCCGGCCGGCGATCATGACGGCGTCACCATCGTGCTCGGCCATGAAATCGAAGAAACCGTCACCGATCCCGGAGCCGAAGAGCAGGCCGGCCAGGTGCAGAACGGAGCCTGGTTCGATTATCAGGGCTACGAGACCGGCGATAAGTGCGCGTGGGTAGGCGATGGTCTGGCGGTTCCAGGTTCTCCTTTCAATATGACCGGCAACGACGGCCGCACCTATCCGGTCCAGGCCCTGTGGAGCAACCAGACCCTTAGCGGCGTCGGCTACTGCTCGCAGGGGAACTGACCTGGAAACTTGGTGCCCCAGGTTCGGCGCGCCTTTGTTTGTGCGCCTAACCTGGGACAACCACGGATCAGGCTTCTCACCACGGCGGCCGCATGGGCGCGAACGGCTTCTGCTGATGATGCTGTTGTTGCTGCCGGATCGCTCCCGGCGCAGTTCCGCCCGCTACGCTGAAGGTGGTAGATGTGCTGTTCGTTGCCCCGAACTGATCCGTCACTGTGGCAGTCGCGGTGTACATCCCGGGTGCCGGAAAAGTCTCCACCGCGGCCGGAGCGAAGAACTGGCTGCCGTCGGAGTACTGCAGCTCGTAGCTGTTCACAAATCCATCGGCATCGGTAGAGGCGGCGATGCAGCCCAGGACCGTGGTCGGCGATATGCTCGTCAGCGGCTTGATCGTGATGTTGGCGACCGGCGGAATATCGCCCGGCTCAGCGTCCACGTTCAGCGATGCGCTGGCGGTGGTGTTCCCTGCGCTATCGACCGATTGCACCGTAATCTGATGCATTCCGGTGTTGACCTTCAGCGCCGTGTTGAGAGTGTCCCCATTGTCCGCGTATGCCTGCTGGCCATCGATCAGGACGCGCATCACGGATACCGGACTTCCGGGATTGGCAGAGGCCTGTAGCGCGGTCGGCCAGTTCACCGTCGAGCCGTTGCCCGGCGCCTGAATCGTAATGCCACCGGACGACGGCTTCACCGAAACCTGCTGCACCGCCACCGACGACGCACCAGCCGCGTCGTATACGGAAGCAGTGATGAGGTAAGTTCCCACCGTCTGGTAACTATGCGAGACTGAAGACCCCGTGACTACCGTGCCATCGCCAAAGTCGATCTGCGATTTGGCCACATTGCCGGAAGAGGTTGCAGTCGACGCCGTGTAGGTCAGCGGTCCGGTTTGCGAAATGTTGAGCTGGATGCCGGGCGGCTGGTCGCCGGGATGATAAGCGATGGCCGGCGACATTTTGTTCTGAATGCTGGGTTTGCCGGTCGCTTTTATGTACACGGAATAACTGGCCGTGGAAAGGCTCGCCTGGCTCAGATCGAAGGTGTGCGTACCGGCCGGCACATCGGCCAGCTTCGTCAGGTTCGTTCCATCCGTGCTGATGAACACCGTGTAGTGGTCAATCGTGCTCTCATCGCCACCGTTGACGGCCCAGCCGATCCTCGTCCCCAACTGCGAAGGCGTCAGATAGACGCAGTTATCCACGCCTGGCTCGATCGCAGTTCCCTCCTCATAGTCGTTCCAGGTTGCGATCTGCATGGCAGGCAACTGGTTGCCGCCGGAGTAAAACTTGCTCGCCTCGCTGAAAGTTTGCAGCCACGTTTGACCACAGTGCTGATGGATCACTCGATTGGTTCCCCACGTGGCCAGTGTGTCGTTAAATCCCTTATACGCCGACCCGAATACCAGGCGCCCCGGCGCCTGCAGCGCCGCCTGGTAGAAAGCGTCCTGGGCGGTCAATTCGGGATCGAAGGGGTCGTTTGAGTTGATGAGAACCCATGAGAATCCGCCGTCGGACAGCTTGCGGGTCAAGCCGTCAGGCCCCTGAAAAATCAGCAGCGGATTCCCGGGCGTGGAGGAAATCACGCGGTTCCAATCAATGTAGTAACCGTCCACAAAGAAGAAGAAAACCACCGGCCGGCCATTCACGCGCATGTACGCCGGCGACGATTCATATTGCGACGCGATATAGGTCAAATCGGAGATGAGCTGATCGGTTACATCGCATCCATTGGCCATTGCCGCCGGCCCCAGCGCCCCCATGTCTTCCATGATGGCGAAATCGAATTGACCCGAATGGGCTTCGGCCTCCTTTCTAAGCAGTTGGGTGGCCGAATCTATGCTCGTCGTGCCCGCACCGTACCAGGCGGCAATGGCGCCATCTACGCCGCGGCTGATCATGTCCTCCACCTGCAAGTGGACCTGGCCGGCGTCGTCGGAGTTGTAGCCGACGCCCATGTGGTCTTGTCTGCCGAACCAGCCCAGCCACGTCACGTAGATTTTGGTGTTCGATCCGCTGGGAAGCAGCGACCGAAGCGGGAGCTTGCTCACGTTTCCGGAGCCCGCGTTGCCGTTGGTCTGCCGCGTAAACGAATCAGCCGCGCTCGTGTTGTTACCGGTTTCCGCCTGCAACGTGGTAGTGGACGTGCCCCCGGGCGGCGCTGATGTACCGGCAGTTTTTACGCTACTGCAGGTGGTCAGCGCCAAGGCAAGGCACGCGCTCGCAAGCGAAATCGCGATACGCTTTGGTGTGAAAGCAAGGCGAATCGAAATCATTGAGGAGCACCTTCTTGGTGAGGAACTCCACCCCAACGCGGGTAGATGACGAATGGGCTGTGCATGTTGTCTTTTGTGCAGCCCATAGCCAAACGCGACGGGTATCACAGGTTCGGGCTTAGGTTTACGATCAGGCTCCGCCAGCGCGAAATCGACATTAGGATGGCGCTGGGAAGCTGGGTGCGACACGCAAACCCAAGCATCACGATCAGGTTGGATCTGCAGGCTGTCAGGGGGGAGAAAAGAGCGCCACTGCGCCAGGCAATGGCTAGCCTCATTCCTGGAGAGGTTCTACAGCGCACTCGAACATACCTTTGCCGATAGATTCGGCTTCGTTGACCCATAGTCCGCGTGTTACGCTCTAATCTCCGGCCGGATGATCGGTTCCCCTGCGTTTTCAATGAGCTAGTCGGCTACCGGGTCCTGCTCGGTCTCCTTTCCCGGCTGGTCGTTTTTTGGCAAGTTAATTCAGTTCCCAACGGCGGACGGCATCTCCGGTGCCGGCGACTCGGCCTGGAAAAACCGGCGAAACCCAGAACGGGTGTAATGCATCGACATCACAACGGCTCAGGGGATCGGCATTCTTCAAAAGCGCATGGCAAAGATGGCTTGGCTTCTGACAATTGCACTTTTCGCATTTGCCGCTTCCCCGGCCTGGCTCACAGCTCAAGGTGTCCCGCCTGCGCCCACTGGAGTTTGGCAGCCGAAGGGCATCCAAGACCTGCAGCGTGAAGCCGCTCGAAAGCCGCCGGAACCCGTGCGCCTGGAGCCGGATCATATCTACACGCTGGCAGAGTTAATCGATGTCGCTCAACAGCACAATCCCGAGACACGTGCCGCCTGGCAGCAGGCGAAATCGAGAGCTGCCGCTCTGGGCATTGCCCGCAGCGCGCTGTATCCCACCATGTCGGCGGTTGCCGTTGCCGTCTCTCTTCGGACAGCCACCCTCATCGGTGAATTCTTCCACCGGCAGACAGAAGGCGTCTTCGAGCCCGTTCTTCATGTCGAGTATCTGGTGTTTGACGTCGGTGGCCGAAGCGGAGAAATTGACGTCGCTAAAGCGAACCTGCTGGCGTCTGACCTGGCCTTCAATGACACCCATCGCCGCATCATCGATCAGGTCGCCTCTGCCTACTACCGTCTCCTCAATGCCGAGGGCCAGCGACAGGCAGCCGAAGTGAGCCTTGAAAATGCCAAAGCCGTTGAAGAAGACGCAAAAGCACGCCTGGCCAACGGGCTCGCTACCAAACCCGACGAACTGGAGGCAACCGCTGCGCGAGCCCAGGCGGAATTTGACCTGCAGGCTACCGTCGGTGCGGTCGATGTGGCGCGCGGCGATCTCGCCACGGTGATTGGAATAGCCCCTGGCACAGTGTTCAAAGTTGAGGACATCGATGCGCTAAAGCTGCCATCCGCGATCGCCGACTCTGTCGATCAGGAAATTGATCGAGCCTTTACGCAGCGCCCGGATCTGCTCCAGCAGTTGACGCGTTTGCGCGCCGCCGATGCCTCGATCAAGCAGGCGAAATCCGCCTACTTCCCTTCTCTCAGCTTCAAGGGAGACGGCGGACTGGCGCGCGCCTACGGGCAGCAGGATCTCCTCCCGGGTCACTATGCGCAAGGCGAAGTGTGGACCGCCGAACTTGATCTGAAATGGACTCTGTTCGACGGTGCGCGCCGCGAATACCGCATCGCTCAGGCTACGGCCGACAAGAAAGCCGCGCAGGCGGAAATCGATGCGCTCCGCGACCAGGTTGCCAACGAAGTGTGGGCGGCTTACTCCAATATGCAGACGGCGCTCCGGCAGCAGCAGGCGGCAGCGGCTCTGCTGGCCGCGTCGCAGCAATCCTACGAAGCCGCTCACCAGGCCTACGGTTATGGAGTGCGCAATCTGCTCGACGTGGTCTCGGCCCAGAAGGCTCTGGCTCAGGCTCGTTCCGAGGACATTACAGCGCGAACGCAGTTGCTGCTTGAGATCACGAATCTCGCTTTCCGGACCGGCGACCTGATTCAAGTCCAGCATTGGAGCCCGACCCCATGAGCCTTGAAACTGCGAGACGAAAGCGACAGATACATGTAAAGCATTTTCAACCATGGTTGATTCTGCCGGCCGTGTTGCTTGCGGCTCAACTCGCGGGCTGCAGGCTTGCTCCTACGTTCAATATCCTCGGGTCGTTCTTTCCTTCGTGGCTGATATGCCTGGTTGCCGGCATCATTCTTGCTGTTATCGTGAACCGGCTTCTTGCCCGCTTTGCCCTCGATAAAGAAATCTTCTTGCCGGTTGTGGTTTACCCATGTCTCGCACTCCTCTTTGCCTGCGCAATCTGGCTCATCTTCTTTAGCTGACCGGAGGTGAATCATGCCGTCTGCTCCACCGCACAGCCGTCTTTACTTCGCCGGCCGGGCCATCAGCTTTGGAGTCATGCTCCTCGCGTTGATCGTCGCGCTGGTGGTGGTCCACCAGGTAAACACCAATCCGCGCACCGACGATGCCGAAGTCTTTGCGAACTTCATCGGCATGGCCCCTGTGGTTAACGGTCCCATCATGCGCCTCTACATCGCCGACAACCAGTTGGTCAAGGCCGGCGATCCGCTCCTCGACATCGACGCTCGCCCATACGCTTATGCTCTTGCCCACGCTCAATCCGATCAACGAGCACTGGAGGGCGAGATCGGTGACGAGCGCCGGATCATCGCCGCCAAGTCGAGCGGCGTAGACGTCGCCCGGGCCAGCGTCCTTAGCGCGGAAGCCAGCCTCGCCCATGCTGCCGCCGCCGTCGAGCAGGCCAAGGCCGACGTTGCCAACGCCAGGGCGGCTGTCGAGCGCTCCAACGCGGAGTTCGAGTACGCCTCGAACAATCTTCACCGCATTGAACCACTGCTGCAGCGCCAGTTTGTCACCGTCGATCAGGTTGACCAGGCGCGCACTTTGCAGATCTCCCGCTCCCAGGCTGCCAGCCAGGCGAAATCACAACTGGCCTTGGCGGAGGCCGGCCTGCTGGCCGCGGAAGCGCAATACAAGCAGGCCCAGGCCGTGGTCGAGCAGAGCCATCAGCAGGTCCAGCAGGCCTCGCACAACGTCACTACGCTCAACCCGCTGGAAGGACAACTTCCCGGCAAGCAGGCTGCCATTGATACCGCCAAATACAACCTCGACAACTGCCGCGTGGTTGCTCCGTTCGACGCCCGGGTAACGAATCTCACCATTTCCCAGGGCGCCTACGCAACCGCCGGACAGCACATCTTCACCCTCATCGACAATCGTATCTGGTGGGTGATCGCGAATTTCCGCGAAACCCAGTTGCATCGAATCCAGCCCGGAATGCTGGCAGACATTTACGTGATGTCCCGTCCCAACGTTCGCTATAAAGGCATTGTCGAGAGCGTCGGATTTGGCGTTACGCCCGACACCGACCTCGTGGGCCGTCTCTCTGCTCCCGGGCTTCCTGACGTGCAGCGCACTTTGAATTGGGTGCACCTTGCTTCGCGCTTCCCGGTGCGAATCCGCGTTCAGGACAACCCACCCGACGTCTTCCGTCTCGGAGAGTCCGCCATCGTCATTGTCCGCGGGCACGCGGCTCGTGCCGCAAAGGATTAGACATGGCCTCGGAGGCAATTCGCATCCCGCACGCCGAACGCTTCAGCCAGTGGTTCCCCGACTTTCTGAAAAAGGAACTCGCGCCCTACCCCGGCCGCGGCGCGGTAGTGGCGCGCATGGTCATCTCCGCCACCCTGACCATGATCCTCATCATCACCTTCCGCATTCCCGGAGGTGTTGTCGGCGCCTTGTCCGCTTTCTTTTTCTCGCGCGAGAATCTGGTCTCCACCGCCCGCTCGGCCATCTTCCTGATCGCCGCGTTTGCTGTGGGAACCCTCTTCATCCCCGTTGGCGCACGCTTCTTCGCTTCCACTCCCGAGACCCACTTCCTGTGGGTGGCCGCCAGCCTCTTCATGGCCTTCTTCCTGCTCCGCTGCCTTGCCAACTACGCCGTGGCCACCGGTCTCGCCTTCGTCGTCGCCAATGTTGTCGGCATCTGGTACCTGCCTGGACCGCCGGAACAAAATGTCAAGCTGACACTGTGGCTCGTCGCCGCCACGTGTACCGGTGCGCTGGTAACGCTGTGCGTCGAAGTCGTCTATTACGCACTGCACGGCCGCGACGACCTGATCGACGGTCTCGATTCACGACTCGCTGTCCTTGAAGACCTGGCGGCGAGCTATGCGAGAGGTGAACCTGTTTCGCCCGCCACCCAGGCCCGCCTTGCCCAGTTTGCCATGGTGGGAGTCGGCCTCCTCCGCCGTCACATTGCGCGCTCCGACTACACGCAGCTTTATCGCACCCGCATGAGCACTCTTGTATCCCAGGTCGGACGCAGCATTGATTTTGCCGCCGCTCTCGCCGGCGCCTATCCTTCGCTCCAAGGATTCGAGGAGCGCGCCAGCCGCTTGAATCGAAGCATTGCCGACATCCGCCAATGCGTTCGCACTCACGGACAGCCCTGCCAGGCAGCTCTTGAGCCCCAGCCCAGCCCGGGCACCCCGCTCTTTTCCGAGATCGAATCCATGGTCTCGCTCATGCCCTCCACCTTCAGCGAAGAGAATGCGCTCGATCCCGCCCTCGAAACCCTCGACGAGCCGCCCGGCACCACCCGCATCTTCATCCCCGATGCCTTCTCCAATCCCGAGTATCTGCGCTACGTCCTGGGAGGAACGACGGCGGCCATGCTGTGCTACGTCTTTTACGTCTCGCTGGCCTGGCCCAACCTCTCCACCTCGGTCACTACCTGCGTCCTCACGGCGCTCACCACCATCGGCTCTTCTCGCCAGAGACAGATTCTGCGCATCGCGGGATTCGTGGTCGGCGGAGTCATCGCCGGCCTGGGAAGCCAGATCTTCATTCTCCCCTTCATCGATTCCATCGGCGGATTCACCCTGCTCTTCGCGGCGGCAACCACCATCGCGGCGTGGATCGCGACCTCCAGTTCCCGGCTTGCCTACGCCGGCGTGCAATTCGCCTTCGCCTTCTACCTGATCCAGCTCAGCGACTTTTCTTACCAGACCAATCTCACCGTGGCGCGCGACCGCGTCCTGGGCGTCGCGCTGGGCATCACCATGATGTGGCTGGTCTTTGAGCGGGTTTTTCCCCGCTCCGCCGCCGATGAGATGGTGCGTATCTTCATCGCTAATCTTCGCCTGCTCGCCGATCTTGCCTCCTCCTCTCCACGCGGCGGCGACCCGGCCTTGGTTCTCAATATCCGCCGCCAGCGCGAGGAGATCTATCGCCATTTCGGCGACGTCAACGCGCAGGCCGATGCCGTTCCGTTTGAAACCGGCCCGCTGCGTGCCGGCGATATGGCCGCCCGCGATCGCATCCGACGCTGGCAGTCTTCGCTGCGAAGCTTTTACCTGCTCGAGGCGCCCCTGCTCCAGTTCCGCATCTTCGCCAAGGTTGAGTCGAAGTCGAAGTCCTTTACCGCGTTTGAAGACGACTTCCGCTTCGAAACCGCACGCATCTTCCTCCACATCGCAGAGGACGTCGAGAACCAGCTTTCCACCCGCACGCACCGCCGCGAGCCGGTGACAAGTCTGCTTCAGCACCTCGATGCTTCGCCCGCCCGCATCGAAGCTGACTTCTCTGAACGCGAACGTGCTCTGATGCGCATGACCCGGACCATCGCCCAACTCGTCGATCGTCTCCAAAACGACGTGGCTTCCGAAGGGCTCTACGATGTCCCGACGGTCTGATCCACCGGCCCGCCCGAGCTGGCCCTCTCTACCGCACCGGTCTCGCGGAGTAGGCGCGCAGAAACACTCTCAGTGCGGCCTGAAGCCGCTTGCGATGGTCATTGGAATCGGAATCGATGCGCAGCCCGAGCATTCTCCAGGTGACCGGGCCACCAGTGATCAGGCTGATAAGGTGCTCCGCCATCAGATGCGGATCCTCGTTGATCAGCCGGCCGCGCTTGATTTGCTCGCAAAGATAACGGCTCAGCCTCTCATAGCCGCGATCCGGCCCCAATTCAAAGTAGCGTGCCGCCAGTTCTGGAAACCGCTCTGCCTCCATGCTGATGACTCGCTGCAGGCGGATCTTCTCGTCTGAAAGCGCAATCCGCAGAACGCGGGAGCCAAATTCCATCAGCGTTTCTTCCAGCGGGGCGTCGTCGGGAAGAGCCGACTCAAGTTCTTTGAACATCGCCTCCGTGCGGCGCTCAAGAACGGCGACAAATAGCGCCTGCTTGGTTGGGAAGCGGCAATACAGGGTTGTCTTGGAACAGTTGGCGCGCTTGGCGATCTCGTTGGTGCTGGCGCCCTCAAAACCGTGCTCCATGAACACTTCGGTGGCCATATCGAGCAGCTCTGCAACCCGGTCTTCATCCAGTCTCCAGTTGGTGGCAGCGGCGGTTACGCACTCATCGATGTCTCGTTTTGACGTTTTCATGATCTTTCTCGCCTGGGGAGCAGCTTTTTGAATCTCCCCATTTCGGGCCTGCATCTTAGATGCCGTACAGTACCAAACGGTATCGTACAAAGTGCTCTTAATCCTTGACAACCTGGTTTTCCCCTTTTTTTCGAACCTCTCAGGAGGCAACTATGATTCAGTCCCGAAAACCCGCACCTGCTGCAAACCATTCGCGGGCCATTCTGTTGTCTGCGGCAAGCGCGGCGCTGATAGCCGCGGTGACAGTGGCCATGGCCGGCTGCAGCCGGAGCGAGGCAAAGACGGCCCCGATCGCACCGGGCCCCATGCCGGTCAACGTGGTCAGAGTTCGGCAAGGCAACGTGCCGCTCAACGGCAATTGGGTTGGCACTCTGGATGGGTTTGTCAATGCCCAGATTCAACCGCAGGTGAGCGGCTACCTGGTTCGCCAGAGTTATAGAGAAGGCTCTCCCGTTGCGAAGGACCAGGTGCTCTTCCAGATTGATCCGCGCCCGTTCCAGGCGGCAGTTGACCAGGCGGAAGCGCAGGTAAAGCAGGCCAAGGGACAGTTGGCGCAAGCCGAAGCGCAGCAGGGCCTGGCGCAAATCAACCTGAAGCGCGACACCCCCTTGGCCCAGGCGCGGGCCATTGCGCAGAGCCAGCTCGACAACGACAAGCAGCAGGCGGCGCAGGCGGATGCCTCGGTGGCGGCGGCGGACGCCGCGGTCAGCGCCGCGGAGGCTGCGCTCACCACGGCTAGGCTGAACCTGGGATTTACGCAGGTGCGATCACTGGTGAACGGCGTCGCCGGCCAGGCCACCACGCAAGTGGGCAACCTCGTCAGCCAGCAGTCGGTGCTCACTTCGGTTTCGCAACTCGATCCCATCAAGGTCTACTTTTCAATCAGCGATTCCGAATATCTCGCGCTGATCGATCGCGCGCATCAGGCAGGCGGCGATCTGCTCAGCGGCCATTCCGATCTGCCGCTGACGTTGACCCTTGCCGACGGCAGAGCCTGGCCCTATAAGGGCCGCATTGCCTTCGTCGATCGCCAGATCAATCAGCAGACCGGCGCCATTCGCATCGCAGCATCCTTTCCCAATCCGGGGAATGTGCTGCGCCCGGGCCAATTCGGCCGGGTGACGGCGGAGACCGAGATTCGCGCCAACGCTCTGCTCGTTCCGCAGATGGCTGTCCAGGAAATGCAGGGAACGGAGCAGATATATGTAGCCGGGCCGGACAACCGCGTGCACGTGGTCAATGTAAAGCTTGGGCCGCAGGTGGGCAACGACTGGATCATTGCCGGAGGATTGCAGCCTGATCAACGCGTGATTACCAGTAATGTGCAAAAGCTGCGCGAAGGCGTGCCGGTGAGCCCGCGCGAGATCTCCGAAGAGGCGGCCATTCTCACTTCCAGCCCCACGGGCGCGAGGTAAACCATGTCAAAGTTCTTCATTCGGCGGCCTATTGTCGCCATCGTTATCGCCATCATTACGGTCATCGTAGGCGTCGTCTCGATGCTCACCCTGTCCACGGCCCAATATCCCGACATCGTGCCGCCTGAAATCCTGGTGCAGGCCACCTATCCGGGAGCAGATGCCAAGACTCTGACCCAGGCCGTGTCAACGCCGATCGAGCAGCAGATGAACGGCGTGGACAACATGCTCTACATGTACTCAGTGAACGCCAATAACGGGCAGGCCGCGGTGTACGTGGACTTCGACGTGAAGACCAATCCGGATACCGACCAGGTTCTGTCGCAGCTTCGCGTCTCTCAGGCACAGTCGCAGTTGCCGCCGGCAGTGAATACCGCCGGGCTGGTGGTGCAGAAGTCGTTAACCTCACCGTTGATGATCATCGGACTGTCGTCGCCGGACGGCAAGTACGATGTCAACTTTCTGACCAACTACGCCATCATCAACCTGCAGGACGAACTCACGCGCGTTCCGGGTGTGGCGCGCATCCAGGTTTTCGGCGGCCAGTATGCGCTCCGTGTCTGGGTCAAGCCAGACCAGCTTGCCAAGCTGGGCGTGACGGCAACCGATGTGATCAATGCCATCCAGGTGCAGAACAACGTGAATCCCGCGGGGCAGATCGGCGGGGAGCCGGTGCCCAACGGGCAGCAGTTTACGTTCACCGTGCGCACGCAGGGACGCCTGGTTACGCCGGAGGAATTCGCCAAAATTGTCATTCGCGCCAACCCCGATGGCTCGGTTCTGCACCTGAGCGATGTGGCCCGCGTCGAACTCGGATCACAGACGTACAACCTGACGGCGCGATACAACAACGCGCCTGCGGGAATCATGGCGGTGTATCAATTGCCCGGCTCGAACGCGGTTGAGACTGCTGCTGCGGTAACCAAGCGGTTGCATCAGCTTTCGGAGAACTTCCCGCAGGGGATGCGCTACGATATCCCGCTCGACACCACCAAGGCCGTGACTGCCGGCATTCACGATATCGTCGTGACCCTTGGCCTGGCGCTGTTGCTCGTCATCCTGGTCGTATTCGTGTTCCTGCAGGGTTGGCGGGCCACCCTGATCCCGCTCATGGCGGTGCCGGTCTCGCTGATCGGAACCTTCATCGTGTTTCCGTTTCTCGGGTTCTCCATCAATACTCTGTCGCTCTTCGGATTGGTGCTTGCTATTGGCCTGGTCGTCGACGACGCCATCATCGTGGTGGAGGCCGTGGAACACCACATCGACGAGGGATTGTCTCCCCGCGATGCGGCCTTCCGCGCCATGGAAGAGGTCGGCGGGCCGGTGGTGGCGATTGCGCTGATCCTCGCCGCGGTATTCATTCCCACTGCCGCCATCCCCGGTATTACCGGCCGTCTGTATCAGCAATTCGCGATTACGATCGCGATCTCGGTTCTGATCTCAGCGTTCAATGCGTTGACGCTGAGCCCTGCACTTGCGGCCCTGCTGCTGAAGCCGAAGAGCGAGGAGCCGCGCCGCGGCCCACTGGCATGGTTTTTCAGACAATTCAATCGCCTCTTTGCCCGTACTACAGAAAAGTACGTCTCCACCTCCGGCATCCTGGTCCACAAGTCCGGCTTCGCCATGGTTGCGCTCGGCGCAGTGGCGGTGCTGGCCGTGCTGATTGGTGGACGCCTGCCCACCGGCTTCCTGCCCCAGGAAGACCAGGGTTATTTGTTCGTTGCGATGCAGTTGCCGGATGCAGCCTCGCTGCAGCGCACCGATGCCGCTGCCCAGAAAGTGAGCAATGCCCTGCTGCAGACCCCGGGCATTCAGAGCGTGGTGGGTGTGGATGGTTTCAGCCTGCTGACCCAGACGCAGAGCACGAACACCGCATTCTTCTTCGTGACCTTGAAGCCGTGGGAGGTGCGCAAATCGCGCGCGGAACAGATCCAGGCCATCCAGGCGAGCGTGCAGCAGAAGCTCTTTGGCGTAAACGAAGGGCTGGCGTTTTCATTCCCTCCGCCCGCGATTCCGGGCATTGGAACCTCGGGCGGGGTAACCATGATTCTGCAGGATCGCTCCGGCAACGATGATCCAAGCTTCCTCACCAAGAATGTGTTCGCGTTTCTTGGCGCGGTGTCGAAGCGGCCGGAGATTGCGGCCGCTGTTCCCTCGTACCTTCCGGCTGTGCCGCAACTTTATGCGGACGTGGATATCGACAAGGCCGCACAACAGCAAGTCGATCTCAGTTCGATCTACACCACTATGCAAACGTTCATGGGCGGATATCTCGTCAATTACTTCAACCGGTTCGGGCGCCAATGGCAGACCTACGTCGAGGCGGAGGGCGACACGCGCACCAACATACAAGACATCAACCAGTTCTACGTGCGCAGCGCGAACGGCAGCCAGGTGCCGCTCGGTTCGCTCGTACATGTCAGGCAGACGACCGGGCCTGAGTTCATCCTGCGCTTCAACGAGTACCAGGGCGCGCAAATCAACATCACGGGTGCGCCGGGATACAGTTCCGGCCAGGTGCGCGCCGCGCTCGAACAAGTGTTTCACGGGACCATGCCCGCCGGAATGGGCTTCTCCTATCAGGGCATGAGCTTTCAGGAGCAGCGCGCGGGGGAAGGCGTCCCGGCCTGGATGGTGTTCGGGTTGTCGCTCCTGTTTGTGTTCCTGATCCTGGCTGCGCTGTATGAAAGCTGGACGCTGCCGTTCAGTGTTCTGCTCAGTACCCCGGTGGCCATTCTGGGCGCGTATCTGGCGCTCACGATGCGGTCATTTGAGAATGACATATTTGCGACCATCGGGCTGATCATGCTCATCGGCCTTTCCGCCAAGAACGCCATCCTGATCGTGGAATTTGCCGTAGCGAACTACAAGAGGGGGCTGAGCATCGCGGATTCGGCTCTACAAGCGGCGAGGCTGCGATTCAGGCCGATCATCATGACCGCTCTGGCCTTCATCTTTGGCTGCTTGCCGTTGTGGACTGCGACTGGCTCTGGCGCGGCATCAAGGCGCATCCTCGGAACGGTGGTGATCGGAGGCATGACGCTGGCGTCCGTTGTGGGCATCCTCATGGTGCCGGTCACGTTTGCCGTGGTCGAGTACCTCTCGCATCTGCTCACCAGCGGAGCCAAAGACGTCACCATGGATTCCACCCATCCCGAACTGGAGGAGAGCCGGGCATGAACACCACATCGATTAGAACCAACCTGCTGTTACACGCCGCGCTCCTGCTCGTACTGCTAACGGGCTGCAAGGTGGGACCGAATTATGTTCGTCCGCAAGTAACGGCGCCCCCGGTGTACCGTGGCGCCGATGATGCAACCGTATCCAGCCCGAACCAGAACTCGCTGGGCGACGAGAATTGGGCCCAGGTCTTCAACCAACCCGAGCTGCGGGACCTGATTCGGACCGCGCTGGAGAACAATTACGACGTCCGGATCGCGGCCCAACGTGTGCTCGAAGAACAGGCACAGCTCAGGATCACGCGCTCGCAACAGTTTCCCACCGTGTCCGTCGGCGGGACGGGGAGTGGCGCCAACCTGGGGAGCACGGCTGGAACCGGATTCGCAAGCGCGGCCGCCGCACCCCCGGGTCCCTTCGGCAGCTTCAATGTGTCGGCAGCGTGGAATCCCGACTTCTGGGGGCTTTATCGCCGCCAGACCGAAGCGGAGAGAGCGACGTTGCTTTCGCAAGAGTGGGCGCAGCGCGCGGTACGCATGACCTTGGTGCAGCAAGTGGCGACGGCCTATTTTCATCTGCGCTCGCTTGACGGGCAACTCGACATTGCCAAACAGACTTTGAAAGCCAGACAGGAATCAACTGAGCTGACACGCACGCTCGAATCCGGCGGTTCTGTCCCGCTGGCCGATCTGCGCCAGGCCGAAGAACTCGAATACACGGCGTCCGTGCAGATCCCGCAGCTCGAAGAACAGATACAGCAGGAGGAGAACGCGCTGCGGTTGCTTCTGGGACAGAATCCAGGGCCGGTTGCGCACAGCGATCCGAACGCGCTGGCGCCCGTACCCCAGAATCTGCCGGTAGGCATGCCTTCACGCCTGCTGGAACGGCGGCCGGATATCCTCGAAGCCGAACAGCAACTCGTGGCGGCCAATGCGCGCATCGGAGTGGCGCGCGCGCAGTTCTTTCCCCAACTTTCCATCACCGCGTCAGGCAGCGTGAACGGGAGCGATTTCTCCAGCATCTTCGACCCGTCGAGCCGGCTGATACAAGGCGTCGGGACGCTCACGCAGCCCATCTTCGAGGGCGGAAAGCTGCGCGGGCAGCTCCAACTCGCCGAACAGACGAAGCAGGAGTTGGTGCTGAATTATCAAAAGACGATCGCCGGCGCATTTCGCGATACATCGAACGCGTTGATCGCAGTCAATAAGCAGCGCGCCGCGCGCGAGCAACAGGAACGGCTGGTCGCGGCGTCGGAAGACGCGGCGCGGCTGGCCCAGGTTCGATACCAGGGCGGAGCGACCAGCTATCTGGAAGTGCTTACCACAGATTCAAACCTGTTCTCCGCGCAGCTGAACCTGGTGAGCGCGCGCGAAGGTGAGGCACAGTCACTCGTCCAACTCTACGAAGCGCTGGGCGGCGGTTGGGATTGAGACGGAGCGATCACGACAAGCAGCCGGGATTTTTCAAAAACTCCATTTCATGGCGAACTGCAGCACTCGAGGGCCATTCAGCGCATTGATGACCAGCAGCGTCCCGAACCCCTGTTGCGGGACAAGATAGCACTGCTGGTTTTGGCTCTGGCCGTCCCCGCATTTCGATCCAAAGGGCTCGTACTGAATCTGGCTCACGCCGGTTCCATTCTGGATGTAGTAATTGGCATGATTCAGCAGATTGAAGGCTTGCGCTTCAAACGTGACCGAGTGGCGCTCCGTGATATTTAAACTGCGCGCCAGCCCAAGGTCGATCTGCTGGGTCCAGGGCCCATAAAACGAGTTCAACCCCGCCACCGGACTTGGGCTGCCGCCGTTGATGCCCAGAGCCGAATTGGCCGTCGCCTGCAGAGCCGCGCTGTTGTTGATGGCATTCTGCGCAGCGTCATCCGGGCACCCCCGGCTGATATCGTCGGCGGCGCAGGAGACATCCATCAGCGCGGCGTAGGGACGTCCGGACGCGAACTGCATTACCGTGCTGATCTTCCAATTCGATAAAGCCGCGCGGGAGAAGCCTGAATGCAGGCGCGAGCCCATGGCCGGCTCAACGATCCCGGCAATGGAGAGGCGATGGCGCTGATCGAGGATGTACGGCGCGCGGGTGTTGCTGAAGTCGAATTGATTGTTGAAGTCCACGCCATTCGATGCGATGTTTCTTGCCAGGGTATAAGCGCCCTGGAATGACACACGCTGATGAAAGCGCCGCTGCGCCTGCACGAAAAATGAATTGTAGTGATTCAGGCCGGGTGAAATCAGCTCGTTGATCTGGCCCAGATTTTCGGTCAGGCGCCCCTCCGTCAGAAGTCCGGAATCCAAATTCGGAAGCACGACTGAGCGGCCCCCTGCGCATTGGCTCACATTGGTGGCTCCAGCGGGGCAAACAGTGTACATGGTCGTCCCCGTGGGCGGATTGAGATTCAGATCATAGGCGCTGGAAGAAATCAGGTGAATTCCATGGGTCCAGGTGGTCCCGGCTGTAATCACGGTCTCGGGCAGGATTTCGCGCTCGATCTCGAGGCTTGCCTCGAGGATGGAAGGGAACCGGAAATGCGGATCCACCAGGGAGATGTCCGATGACGAGAATTGCGAGAGATCGGTGATCTGCTGAGGAAAGACGGCAATCTGCTGGTCGGGCGCGAGGGTCGGGTCATACCCCATCGAAACCGAGGCCTGTTGCGATAACACGCCATTGGACACCACCGCATTACGGTAGTTCAGGCCATTGAGATTCTCGTAGAACATTCCGAAGCCGCCACGGAGGACTGTCTTGTCCGATGGCTGCCAGGCAAATCCCAGCCGGGGGACCACTCGGGCATACTGATTCCTGAATTGACCAGTCAATGGGAATGCCGGGTTTTCGGCCGGCTGGGGATAAATCTGGAAATCTTCGCGTACGCCGAAGTCAACCGTCAGATGCGGACGAGCCCTGTACGTATCCTGGAAATAAAAGCCCAGGTATGGAACGTCAAACGTAAACTTCGGCTGGCCGGCGCTTTGAAAGAAGTTGTCGTAAATCCCCAGTGCGAAGCCGGTCAGGCTGGAGAAGCTGTATGTGCCGCGAAAGGTGCCGTTCTGTGCCTGCGCATCCGGATCGAAGCCGCCGAAGGCCAGGTCCGTCACATGCGCGCGGGTGAACTCCAATCCGGATTTGAGCGTATGCCGTCCGCGAAGCCAGGTCACATGATCGGACGTCTGCCAGAAGGCTTCATGGGTGCGGCCGCCGGCAAATCCTGCGTTGCCGAGTTCGAAATTGCTTCCACCCGCATCTTCGCCTCCCGCGGGGCTCAGGACGACACTCGGGAGACTTGGGGCGACAAGCCCGGTGGGGGTTGAGTATTGGTCGTCGCGCCAGAAGCTGGAACGCAGTTCGTTCAGCAGGCCGCTGCCGATGGCGCGGCTCCAGCCAAAGCTCGCATGATAATCGCGAACAAAACTATTGGCCAGGGCGCTGATCCCGAACAGCGGCGTGTTATTCGAGGTGATCATCCCGCTCGGGGAGTCAAACCGGTTCCAATTAAGACTGAGATAAAAGCGATCGTCTTTCACGTCGTGGTAATCGAACCGGTTGAACAACGACCAGTCATTGCGATAACGCTGCCGCACGCCCAAGTTCGATTTGATGGCCTGCAATGCATTCGATACCTGCTGCAAGTAAACCGGATTTGAGGGATCGGGCGCGCTGATATTTCCCGGAACCGGGAACGAGGCGTTGGGAGCGGGAAGTTGGACGGTGTCGGGCACCTGGAAATCGGTTTGGTCCAAATCCGCAAACGCCGGGTTAACGACGGAAATCGGGTTCTTCTGCCTTTGCTGCTCGTAATCGCCAAAGAGCCAGGCGTGATTCCGCGCCACCGGTCCGCCGAGGCTGCCGCCAAATTGCTGCAGGATGTCGACGGAACGAGGGATTCCGGCCGCCTTGTTTACCGCATCATTGGCGCCCGTCCCCGAATTACGGTTGTAGTAGAAAGCTCCGCCATGGACGCTGTCGCTGCCGGAGCGCGTCACGACGTTCACAAAACCGGTAGCGGCCCCGCCATATTCGGCACGATAAGGAGAAACCGCGACCTGGAACTCCTCGATAGCGTTCTCGCCGAAAACATACGGCACGCGCTCGCCGCCGCGCGCAGCTCCGAAGTAATTGCTGGTTGCGCTCGCGCCGTCTACGGTAAAGGAGTTTGTGCCGTTGGCATTGGCGTATCCGGTATCCTGCCCTCCCTCCTCTCCGGCAAACGAGACCAGGCCCTGTTGACCGTCAGGAGAAGCGTTCGGGACCAGCAGAGCAAAGTCCAGGAATCGGCGTCCGCTCAGGGGCAATTCCTCCAGCATCTCCCGGTTGACAATGGAACTCAGGTCCGATTCCTCGGGCCTCAGCAGAGGGGACTCGCCGTTCACCGTGATCGACTCGCTCTCCGCACCGGGCTGCAGGCGCACATTCACCGGGGTGGCCTGCCCCACTTCGACATCCACTCCGTCGACAAGCTGAGTCCGGAACCCGCGCGCCTTCACCTCTATGGAGTAACTCCCCACCGGTTGCGCAGGAAAGACAAACATGCCCGCGGAATTAGAAGTGCGGGTGATGGCCGTTCCTGTTGAATGGGAAATCAGGGTAATCGTGGAGTCGGGAATAACGGCGCCGCTCGGGTCCGCGACGACCCCGCGTATGAGGCCGCTGTCGGCGCCTGTTTGCCCGGTTGCCGAGGCGCAACCGAACGCCACCAGCAGCCACAGACAAAGTATGCGGTTCGATGGATGTATCAGGCGCATAAAGCCTTTCATCTTTATCCTCGTTCACACATCAATTGCTCCGTGCCCGATCCTTCGACTTTTTTCGGTCGCGAGGGTGGGAAACCACGAACCCGATTGCTACCGCGAACGAAATCCTCTCCCCGATTACCGGGGAGAGGATTTTCGCTCTCGAAAAGCGTTTTAGTCGTCCAGATCGGCGGTGGTGGGCGCCGGGTTTTTGAAATCGCTCGGCGGGCGCACCGTTTCCTCGCCGGGATAAGGCCGCTTGAACCCGGTGGACATGTACCAGTTGAAATGGTTCACGGTGTCCGCGTCTTCAGAGTCGGGCCTGGTGAGTTTGCCGGCGAAGATCTGGTTCTTCTTCTTGAGCCACGCGGCTCTCAGCACCTTCACTGAGGGGCTCTCCACGGTGTTGGTTGCGGTCGCGGTCACGCCCTGGTCCAGAGGAATCTGGTTGGCCACGTGCGTCCACGGCTTGAAGTTCTCGGCCGGCGGTTCGCCTTTGACGAAGATCGTCCTCATCGGCGACGCCACCAGGTCGAACTGGTTCATGGGCTTCAGACCGAGGATCTGCTCGATCGTCCGGGTCATGTTGACCTGCGTGTAGTAGGTGCGGGCGGTGGGTCCGTTCTGCACGGCGTAAGGGCTGACCACATAGCCTGGGCTGCGATGACCATCGACGTGGTCGACGCCGTTCTGCGCGTCGTCTTCGGTGACGAAGATCGCCGACGAGGACCAGACGCTGCTGTGGCTGATGTAGTCGATCATGCGCCCAACCGCCAGGTCGTTATCGGCCTGCTCGGCCAGGGGTGTCGGTGGGCCACCGGTGTGGTCGCACATGACCCAGAGGATACTTAACGCGGGCACCGTCCCGGCCTTAAGGTCCTTGTTGAAATCCTGCACCCACAGATCGACGCGGAACTGATCGGGAATGCCCAGATCGAACTGCGGGAAATTCTTGATCAGGTGGTCAGACACCGCCGGAAGAGAGGACTCCGCCTGAACCGTGTTCTGATAGTACAGCGTTGGCTCGAGCCCAGCCTCGAATTGCAGCGCGTCGTTGTAGAAATCGCTCCAGCTCGGCTCGGCAGTCGACCCGTTCGGCTGCAGGAAGGCATCGGCCTCGACATACTCCCCGTAGATCTTCACCCCCAGACCGGCGGCCGCCGCTTCCGAGAACAGGAAGCCCTTGTTCTGATAGGCGAGCGCATCGCCGGCATTGCCGCCTGGATAGCTGCGGACCCAGTCAGGCGATGCGATGTCGTCGGCGTAGGGCGCCATGCCCTCGATGAGCCACTGGTGACCGTCCGCGGATTGGCGGCTAGGGTTGTAGTAATTGTCGAGGAGCGGGAAACGCTTCACCAGCGCGTGCACGTTCGGTGTGGTCGCACCGCCGAACACCGCCAAGGAGGGGTCGCCATTGCCCGCGGCCACGTCGCCCAGAACCTGATCGTAGGTGCGGTTCTCACGCACGATCAGGAACACGTGCTTGATCAGAGAGGGATCGCCGATCTTGTTCGGGATGGCCACCGGCTTTGCATGCGTGCTGCCGCCGGACGCGGTGTTGATGTTCTTCGTCAGATCCCAGTGGTTGTTCCGGTAAACCTGCTGCGACATCTCCTCCAGCGTCCCGCTGTTCGGCACCGGAACGATGCTGACGGTCCCATTGTCCTGGTGGGTGTTGTGATCGCAGACGCTGTAGTCGCACTCAAACGAGTTGAGCGCGCCGATGCCCTTGTCGTTGGCGACCAGGAGCGCGTTATCAGCCCTGTCCAGCACCACGGAGGCTGGCGCATAGGCTACCGGAATCATGCCCAGGACTGGATTGGTCGCCCCGCCGCTGAGGTCGACGACTGCTACCGCGTTGGCATTATAAAGCGCGACGTAGGCAACCCCTCGGTCGCCATCGACGGCGATCGAGTTCGGCCCCGCGCCATAGGCCGGTTTGCCTGCGCCGGGAACTCCGATCGGCAGCCCAAGGTCGATCGTCCGCGCCACTTTATTCGTAGCCGTGTCGATGACCGAGATGGTGTCGCTATAGGTATTGGCGACCAGCAGGTGCCGTCCGTAGAACGCCATGCCGGTGGGGTGCAGACCGGTCGAGATGTTCGCGGTGACCTTCATCGAGGCCAGATCGACCACAGAGACGGTACCCGTGATCGCTGCGCCCACCACCGGGTCGGCCACGATTTCGGTGCCGGAGGAGTTGATCTGGAAGTCCCCCTCCGTCGCGGGCCGGCCACCCTCGTTGCTCACGTAGGCGGTGTCGCCGTCGCTGTCGATCACGATGCTGTGCGGCGCGTTGCCCACCCGGATCTGCGTGCCCTGCGTCGGCGGGTTCGCAGTCAGGTTGATTTTGGTGATCGTATTGTTCTGGTTCAGGAGAGCGTAGGCGCTCTTGCCATCCCTCGAGACAGCGACCCCGCCGGGATACGAAGTGCTCCCGCTGTAGAACGACCCGCAGGGGTTGAAATACGAGGCCGGAGGGCTATTGGGAAAGCACTGAATGAACGAAGTGTTCGGCGGCACGCTGACCTGGACGTAGTCGCTCAGCAAGCCCGCATTCGACACGTTCGCGATGGTCACGTGGCTGCTGTCCTGGCTGAACACCAGGTACTTGCCGTCCGGCGAATAGGCGATGCCGCTATAGCTGCCGTGCGGGTCTTTTGCGAACGGAATGTAGTTCTGCACCACAACCCCGGTCTTGGTGTCGAACACCTCGACCGCTCCGTTTCCCGCGGAGGTCGACGTACCCATGGTGAGAACGGCGGCGGTGTGAGTGTGGGTATTGGGGTTCAGCGCGATGGCCTTCGCGCGGACCCGGATGCCCAGGTCAACCTGGGTACCGGCCGGGGTGATGACCTGCCCGCTGCTCACCACCCAGGAGCCGTTCGGCTGCGGGCCGGTGACGTAGGTGGGGAATTGTACTGATTGTGCCAGCGCCGGAATGCTCAGCCCCGTCGCCAGCAGCATCGCGAGCCGACGCAGACCGTCGGTTCGAAAATTATTTCCTTTTCGAGACATAAATCGTTCTCCCTCGGATTCTTAATCGCGCATTTGAGAAACCGGCCGGCAACGCGGAGATATGGCGGCTCCGATTCCGGCCGGAGGGGAAGGGACAGGCAAACAGCTGCGCGTAGCGCCGCTGGCTGCAAGGTGTGCGGATGGGGTGAGCGTGCTTATCGAATCGGGGACGTATACGTGCGCCGGGATCGGCCGGACGATATCGGGACAGAGACGCAGCCAGTGCTTTTGTACATGGCAGCCATCCCTCGTCATTGGAGTTTGCAGGCGACCTATAACGGGCTTATAAGCGTGGCGTGAAATTCTTGTTACTTGGGTGAACGTCCGCTTCGCGCTTTGTCACCAGGAAAGCGCGTCTGGATCTCCAGCTTTCTGATGATTGCGGCCGGGGCGCAGTCGATGGCGTGACCGCGAGGTCTTGGTAGTCAATTCAGATGACGGCACGGCGAGCAAGATCAGCGCGAAATCCAACGAGGTGATCAACACGGTCGATGCCGGCCCGGTCGGGCAGGGCGACGCCAATCTATTGTTATCGACACGAATGAAGGAAGGAATTGCTGCTCGGATGAGTAGACTGTCACTTTGATCTCTGCCATAAACCCAGCATTTCTGCCGGTTGCGTATGGCGGGGACGACGGGGCTCGAACCCGCGACCTCTGCCGTGACAGTTATGCCCCCGGTCGTAACCCATTGATTCTAGGAGCATCGGTGGCACCGAAAAGCATCCTAAAGCACCCAAAAACAGTTTTCAGTACCGTCGTGCGTACCGTCGGATTTTTGGTCCAAGAGACTCTTCATGTGTTACCAGACCTCTGCTGATCCGGGCAGAAGTTCCGTCAGCAATTCTCGTTGTCACGCAAGGGCACTCGAAAGGTCACAGGATGGTCGCACCGGTCACGGCTCCTCACGATCTCAAGTGGTGCGTCCCCGCCGCTTTTTTTACTTAAGCGCATCTAGAATCTTGGACCGAAGGTTCGCGTCCGGATTCCGATGGAGGGCTTCTTGAAACCAGATCGTCGCATCATTCTCGAATCCTTGGCGACGAAGTGAAAGACCTAAATCATACGCGGATGCGGCATCCGACGTGTCGCTCTCCGCCGCAATACGAAAACTATTTGCGGCCTGGGACCAATTCCCCTGTTCGAAATAACAATTCCCTAACCGAAATTGCATTCCGGGAATTTTCCTTCTGAGATTCTTATGGCTTCCTTTTCGACCGCAACGCACTCTGAATATCGATCTTGATGCATATAGATTGTTGCCTCATTGTGCATCGCATAAGCATAATCGGGTTTTGCCCGAATCGCCTCTTTTGTGTATTCGAGTGCCGTCTCGTAAACGCCTCGTCTTTCCAGAATGTCGGCCATGAAGTTGTACACGTATGGCACGATGTTTGAGAATTGTGTGTCGAGGTTCTTGTTGGTGTTTTTCGCGGCGGCCTCGACGCATTCCTTCCCATCTCGGAGAACACCGTCCGAATCTTCCGGTACTTGAAGATAGTGCGAACGCGCCGCGTAGCAAAGGTCGTAAAGATAATATGCACTGGCTTTTGCGGCAGACTCGTATGCGATCGCTGCAGTGGCGAAGTCATTCGCGTCAGCCCTGCGATCCCCCTCTGCGTCCCATTCATATCCGGCTGGTTCGTATAGGGAGGAATACTTCCGAAACCATTTTTCCGACTCGTCAGGCTTCTTCAGAACCACATATTCTTGCACAAGGCTTTGTAGCGAAAGTTTTGTCAAATCCTGGTCACAGAAACGTGGAGTTCCGGCAGCTACCTTGGTATGAAATTGAATTGCATTTTCCGTTTCTCCATGCGAGGATTTTGAACTTCCGAGGACGTAGTCGGCCAGGAGTAGCGTATCGCCATGAGCAAGCTGTGCGGCTTTGCTTGCTGTGTTGATTGCTTCTATGAGCAGCTTCTCTTTTCGAGCTAGGGCCTCCTTCTGTTCATCGCTCCCGTCTTTGGCGAATGATGAACTCAATTCCTCACTGGTTGCCTGCGTAAGAAGAGCATACGCCAGCAATGCTTGAGATTCGCTCGATGGTCTTGTCTGAACTAGCTTTCTTCCGGCCCCAATTCCAAAATTTGTAAGACCCCAGTCACTAATGCCAAAGCAGATGATCTGCTGCAGTGCGGCCGGGTCATTGGTCGCATGGAGCAGGGAATCTATTGATTCTTCAATATTCTTCGAGAGTTTCTTGTAGTCGGAATCATCATCATCCGACCATTTTGTTGCATCGCGTTGTTTGATGAGCCCGCTGATATGATCTATGCTCTCAGTCGGATTAAACCCCATCTTGCCTTCAGGTGGAGTGGTCAGTAGGTTCCGAACGTATTCGACCGGAACAGCGAAATTTAGGTTCTGGCCTTCATCGAGGAACGCCACCGCGACGCCGACCACTTCGCCTTTAACGTTGAGTACCGGACCTCCCGATGAGCCATGCGATATCGGGCTGGTGATCTGAATTAGATCGTTGCCATTTCGCTTCCGTAGACCAGCGACGATGCCCTGACTGATGGATTTCTCTAGTCCTTCCGGGTTGCCAATTGCGAAGATCTGCTCTCCGGGTGTCACTGCATCAGATGAGAGAACAAGGGGGGTCGAAGTTAAGTCTGCCTCAACACTCATCGTCGCCAAGTCATGAACGTGATCGACGTGAATCACCGTGAGTGGCAGACGGACAGGGCCGACAGAAAGGACGGGGGAACCGGCCTCGGCGACGTGCGCATTGGTCACGAGCACATGCGGCTTTACGAGAAAGGCACTCCCAAGAGCACTGGGGGACCCGGATGCGTTGTTCAGATAGACCAGGAAAACTGACCCTTCGGTTGACGAATAGACTTGCTTTCCCGTGTCATTCGGCTGGCAATCGGCAGAAACAGCCACTGCAAACAAGAAGAATACCGCGCGGCCCAAAGCACGCATAGGAACACTCCAGCAAAACGTCAGAGTTTTCATTCTGGCTTAATAAATGGATTATCCCACCATTTCGGTTTGGGTTGAAGGAAAATCTGGAAAAATGGAATGCCCGGGCATCACTGAGAGAGCCGCTATCAACCGCTTTTACAAGGAGATAGCTTCACCGTGTGGGAACGTTGCCCGACTGTCGATCTATGACTTCACCGTGCGCAGCAAGGAGGTGCGGCGACAAAGTCCCTGCCCCCGGATGAAGAACCCAAACCTGACACCAAGATTGTCGGCAAATCTGGTCCCTCTGTGGCGACCGTCCTTTCGTTCAGATATAACGACAGTCAATGAGCGGCTTTTGCATGCTCAGCGTGTCGCTTGCATACACCGCACGTGCCGCCCTCTTTGGCGCAGTGTTTGCAATATTTGCAGTTCTTGCACGCATTGCACGGGTCACTTCCCGTGCAGGTGGATGAATACAAATTGCCACCAGAAACGGCCAGCAGTAAGTGGAAGCAGAAGCAAAGCCAACCACAGATTCCTTTTGCGATGCATATGGGTCACCTCATTTGATTCGAGGACCACAACGATATCCCACCAGCACGAACCCTTGCAACGATTAAAAGGAAATGCCAACTTCCCGGCTGGATTAAGTTCCGATACAATACGCTGCAGGTATTAGCCACATGATTGGAAAGACGAACAGAGCGATTCTGGCGCTTTGCATTCTCGCCGTTTCTGTAGCCGCACGGCCTGGAAGTGGTCAAACTAAGGCGTCCGGGAATGGCAACCAGAATAGCCCGGCAAACGACAGACTCGCTAAGAAGATTCAATGGGGTGCCGTCAACCTACGACTCTTCCATGACGTGAACGCCGAACTTGTGTTCACGTTGGCGACTTCCTGGATTCCTGGCGAAGATCGCAAGGGGCGATTCCGTTACAAGGTTGATGTGAAGGCCGGATTCGAGGAAGGCACAACATCGACGCTCGAATCGACAGAAAAGGTATTGAACAAAGCTTACGCTTGCGACCTATTTCTTCGCCTGCAGGATTCTGACGACTTTGAGTTGCGGACTATTCCTCTTGTATTCGCAAAGACGGTGAACTCCTCGATGATGTTAGTCGGCTTGTCCGCTAATTCGTGGGTGCCAATGAGCGCAACTGAATACCGTGGTTTCGTTGGAAACTCCAACTGGCCCGGCAGTTGGACGATTACTTGGAATTGCCATAACCCCATAAACAACTAGCGCGGGCCGCGAGGAGACTTCTGCCATGGCAACGAGTCGAGAATCAAAGGTTGAAATCAACAAGACAAATGTTGGCCGAATCGCCGAACGAATTGCCGCGAACGAACTTGATTCCCGTGGGTTTCGAGTAACGGACCTCAACAAGGAAGGAATAGCTTGCAACGCTGACCTCCTTGCCGCAAAGAACGGCAAAACTTGGCAGGTACAGGTAAAGGGGTCTACGTGGGATAACGGCTGGTGGTTCAACTACGGATTTTGCGATGAAGCCCGAATCCAAAACAAGGCACTTCCATTCTTTAATCGCGCTACTGGTTTTTACAGAGCAGAGGTGGTTGTGCTGGTCTGCGTAAACTCTCCAAAGGACTATGTCTGCGTTGTCATTCCAGTGGTAGAGGCAGAGAAGGCAGCACAACTAAACCTCGATCTGTTCAGGATGTCTAAAAAAGATGGCGGCGCAAAAAAGCCCGGTAAGATGTGGTGCAGTCTCGATTACCTCCCGAATACGAAAAGTGAGCAACGCAAGAAGATTCTGACCAAGGAACTAGAGATCATTCAGCATTACAAAGAGGCTTGGGATGTATTTGACGGCTCCGGGCTGTGAGCCATGAATGGGCCATTGGTATACACTTTCCCGCATAAGCATGAATGACGTTGTATCCGCAATTGATGCCGAAATTGCCCGCATGGAACAAGCCCGCAATCTGCTCGCAGAAACTGGTACCAGAAAACGTGGCAAGAAGCCTTCGACCAAAACTGAGAACAAACCAAAACGAACTATGAGTCCAGCAGCCCGCAAGAAGATTGCAGCAGCACAGCGCAAGCGTTGGGCTGCAGTGAGGAGGGCTGCGAAGTAGCCCATAAGAGATTTGGATCAGCAGATGTGAGGATTCGGGTTATTGTTTGAAAGGGAAAGCAGGTTGAAATGAAGGCTCGGCTTGTTCCTGGTTCGTATACCGTTTCGGCCAAATGCCCTCAATGCCAAGCAGTAACCAGTTTTGAATCGAAAACAGCTATCCCCGCTCCCGGCCAAATCACCATCGATAACGTGCCCTACCGTCGGCGTCAGTTTTGCCTGAATCAGTGTGCTGGCTGTCAAAGGGGAGGACTCGCCGAGATATTCGACAACGGGAACTCCGGACAAGCGTACCTGAACAGCTTCTATCCATTTTCCATCGACTTGGTCACACTTCCAGCCGCCGTGCCGAACGACATCGAAGCTGAGTTTCGCGAAGCAGAGAAGGCCCAGGGCATGGGACTCAATCGTGCAGCGTCTGCACTGTATCGCTCAGTCCTTGAAAAGACGCTCAAAGCGAATGGCTATACAAAGGGGAATGATCCCAGTCTGAGGGACCTTCAGAAACGCATTGATGCCGCTGCTTCCGATGGTGTGATCACTCAAGCGAGGCAAAAGAAGGCGCACGATGACATTCGTTCGCTTGGAAACGACGTTCTTCACGATGATTGGCGTCCGGTAGTAGATGATGAGGTTGAAGACTCCCATCGATACACGCAAAGGATTCTGGAAGATTTGTACGATGACCGTCCTACAGTAGAGGCGGTCCTTATCTCCAAGAATCGCTTACCGGCACTAGTAACACCGGTACCACCGACCACTACTAAACCTTGATATAACTTGGGAGTCTGCACAGTACAGTGAGACTGCCGTCGAGCACTCCGTTTTTGGCTCAACGTTGGCGTCAGGGGAGCGAAATTGAGACTGCTCGAATGAAGTTCCGGCCATAAGGAGTGAAGTAGGTGTGCTCATCCAACTCAGGATCGCTTGTTGGCAACTCAACCGCATACTGTTGGAACCTCACAACCTGTTTCTTACTCGGCTTCAATTCGGAACTTGTGTTGAGGATTCCTAAGCGCATCAAGTCCTGAATCATTAGGTCTAGTCTGGCCTCTTTGTCAACTGCCTCCAACTGATCTGCGGTCAGTGTGTAATTTTGATTTCTCCGCAAAGACCAGTGGGGAAGTGAGTCAAGGAAATCGGGCTCGAATGCCTCCGCCATCAATTTGTAATCGAAGGTTTCATTTCCTGATCTGGTTTCCACATCCGTTGGCCGGGGTGCAAGCACCGCAGTCCAGAGCCTGTCCAAAAAGCGGGCCTCGTCCGCCGTTAATTGCGATAAGGTGAGTCCAAATGATGGCAGCGTGTTCCTGGGGGCCGAAACCGAGCTTTCTAAGAGAGCAGCCCATCGTGCTTGTAAATCGTCGTCGCTCTGCACAGATGCCATAGGGATAAGGGGCAGGACCTTCCGTATATCTTGGTCCGTTAGTGGTGGCTTGTCCTTCCTAGACTCTCCCCACTTTGTGAATATCCTCCCCAAGTTATCATTTTGATAAAAGTGATAAATGCCAGCCAAATCTCCGAGCGCCAATCCAAGCTTTTCAGCCAATGGCGTTACGAGTTTCTTCCCAGCTTCTGTCATGCTTGCCGTTACAATAGCGGCAACTGTCGCAACCACCTGTTGTTCATCCATGTTCTGAAGCCTCGACAAGCATTGTAAACGTTGATTCAGGCACGGCAAGGGACCTGCCGGATGAAATCAACTCTGTCGCCATCGCCGTTCCCAGCCCTGAATCCAAATGTGTTGAATTCAGCCCCGCCCTGCCGGACGCAGGCATCAACGGTTCGGGCGGACGAGGAGCTTCGACAGCGCCTTGCGTGCCCCGTGAACTTCTCCCGCCAGGATTTGCAGGACGTTGCAACAGAGCCGTGGATTCTGTTGCGTCAAATGGTGAAAATCTTCACGCGAGATTCTGCAAATCTCCGAGTCGCGCATAATCGTTGCTGTCATCGAATAGGGTTCATTCCCGACTATGGCGGGCAGGCCAACCAGAGAGCCTTTGGTCGCTCGAACTCTCCAGAGAACATCGCCTGAGACGTGCATTGTCAACGCGATCTCACCAGTTTTCACGTAGAAGGCATAGCAGGGAGAATCCCCTTGTTGGAACAAAATCTCACCCGCATTTACGAACCTCGCCGGTGACCATTTTTCGATTTCTGCACACAACTCGCCATCGGCCAGAATCTCTGACAACGAGAAATCGTCCAACCCGGAGTCGGACTTGTCGGACTTCTGTTGAACATCAATCATTGAATGCCTCGATTTCTTCCCCCTCGGGCACAGTGGATGGAATTCATCAACGAGGTGGCGGCCCCCGAGCATTTTGAGGGCCGCCACTCGCGTCGTGGTTGGGAGCCGCAAGAGTACACCTAATCTAGACTGATTCGCTCCAGATTGGATGTGAGCTACATCACCCGACATTCTGACGTTGGTCCCCCTGCTCCCCCGGAGGGTGACTTCAATACCCGGCCAGCCCGGATTCCAAATCGGCCCCAAAACCAGCCTCTATAACGTTTTGGGGGTACCCTGTGGGCTGGCTCATGGGGACAAACGCGTCCTGAGGCGATTCTGGAGCAGGGAATGGGCATCCTTCAGCGGCCCGACCCCCGGCGGACCTTGCTGCCGGTCTACAGCATGTCTGCCTTCATCTTGATGAATTTAAGGACTTCTTCCTGGTCGCGCTTGCTAAGCGTTTCCATGAGCGTGGCTGCTTCCTGGACCGTTCGGTTCGCCTTCGGCAAGGCATGCGCCCAGTCTTTTGCTTGGATCTTGTCAGCCCGAACCAAACGGATTGCTTCAGCCAGATCGAGTCCAAGGGTCTTGATGATCATAGGCAGAAGACCAACTTCACCGGCGATGGCTTGGCCGTTCATGATCTTGAACAGGTGGTTTCGTGAACCGGCATCGCCGTGTTGGGCGTGGAACTTGCGAATGAAGTCGGAACGCGTCATCTTCAACTCCCGTAGGCGATTGTTGAGGTATGCCGCGACCCTTGGACTGCGGACGGTGGTGTCAGTTCCCATTATCGATTTGACCTTCCTTGTACACCTCTCATCATACGACAGAGTCTCCGAGATTGCAATGACAGTCTCCATACACGCCAAATAAAGATTGTCGCATGGAACTGCTTGACACCCTCCTACGCCAGGTGGTAGACAAGAATTGCACTCACCGAACTCCCAGATCGACACGAAACGGGTGAGTGAGTATCCCTATTTGGCTTGACAGCCGCACGCTTCTTATGTACGATTAGAACAGTACAAAATCGGCAGGCTCAATTGGAGAGCAGATCATGACTTGATCTTGAATTCCAACGCGAGAATGGCAACGGTCACCGTTCCAACAAACCCTCGGGGTTCCTGCCACAGTATCGACAGCGATCCCGGGGGGTTTTTTGTGTTTGCCCTCCACGACATTAACGGCAGTTCAACCACAAATAGGAGGATAAGAAGAAACATGGCACGGAAGACAGTTGAAGTATCGGACATCAGGAAGCAAGCGCACGAGGCATATGGCCAGATTAACGGCGCTTGCTACAAGCTGAGCAAGGCTTTTGTGAGTGTTGCCGGGAGGATTGGATGGCTCTCCCGCAAGATTGATACGGACGAACCGAACCCGGCTCTGCAGAATACCCATCCACGTTACGCCGAGTTGCAGGAACTCACCAAAGCAGCCGACGAAATCAAAGCTGCTCTTGACCGCACCATCTGGGTGAATTGGAACTCGGAGACCAAACATTTGCAGAATATTTACGCCAATTGGACCGTAGTGTATCCTCCCGCTGTTGCGGCTCCTGCTCCACCCCCTGCCACGCTCAAGAGGATGAAAACCGGTCAACAACTTCGTCAACTGACACTGACATCAACCCGGTCACCAATCTGGTGACCATAAACCGTGCTCACAACCTGGGCCACAAAGGAGATTTGGATCTTGGATATTTCTGCTTCAGTATTTAGGGCAACACCTTGGATCGCATATTACGCTGATCGCTTCGTTAAGGAGACGCAGCAGCTTCGTCCCATCGAGGTTGCCGCCTACTACCGGCTGTTTGAAAGTTATGCTCAGGCTGGTTCTTTGATCGATGACGATTACATGCTGCGTGATATTGTGCGGCTTGATTCGGAAATGACGATCATCGAAGGCATTACCGGCGTCAAGCCAGATTACAACGCGTGGGTTGACTTCACCACCAACTTGGTTAGGTCTTTGCTCGGTCGTTTCTTCTTCCTTGCCGAAAACGGGGTCTATCGTCATCCTGGCTGGGATAAGGAACTGTTGAAAGCCTCGAAGAGTTATAGCGCCCGTGTGAAGGGAGCAGCGTCCGCCAATAGGAAAATGGGGCGCGGAGCCGCCAGCGTTCACGACGAGACGACAGAGGCCAGCGATACGGTGAACTAAATAGATACGTTGAATGCATACTATGCGCGTGCTGGGGCGGGGGGGGGTCGAGTGGTGGGGCGCGGAACTCATGAAACTACGAAAGAACCCTGCCCTGGTCCATTACGGATAGGACACGTCAGAGACGCTCAGCGATACGCTCATCCGTTGTTCGTTATCGTTGTTCGTTGTTTTGTTCTCGGTCTTCGCTGTTGTTCACGGTGTGGATGTTCGATCACGGTCTAGCTTTACGTTCTGGGTTGTTGGATCTCGGTCACGCTCTAGCTCTGGATCAGGATGTTGTTCACAGTTGTGGCTCACGGTGTGATACCCACCCTGCCAGCTATTCCTGGGACAAGTGTGTGCGCCAGCGTGTTGCAAGTGGTGAACTTCAGGTCTTGTTACCACACATCCCGTGCACAAGAGGGGCGGTAATACCTTGTGTTCCGTGGCACCCCATAACCCTCACAACCAACATCACGTGCCCGAAGAACCGGCACCAAGGAGGAATGTATTAACCATCGTGGCTAATCCCTGGAAGGTCATCTACGAAGAATCCATTAATGGCATCGGAACGGGTTCCTATAGCTCTTGGGACCCCGTCCGCAGCGTGTACTTGGTGCACAAGAACGCCCCGCCAGTTCTGTGCCCGAACCCTGGGTGCCTAGAGCCGCATCCGCCAGTGTATGCAGTGCGCGGAGAGGACAATGTAAATGCGGTTCTCCGCGACTTATTCCCGAGACCCCAGCATGAGTGGTTCGAAGATCCAGAGTACCGCGCATTTGTTAACGTCTACCTTGGTTGCGAGTACGAACGTGGCCCACAGTCAAACAGTATCGACAACGACTCACGGTCGAAGCATGGCAAGCGTAGCCTCATGATCGGACTGGTCGCGCGTAAAGAGGCCGCTGCACAACGTCACGTTAGCAACTCCGTCGTCTCAGAGAGCAGCGATCCTGGTGGGGGTGACAGTGAGACGCAGACAGAACTAGTTGACGTCTTTGCTCTCCAGCATGCTGCCGATGTGCTTACGTCAGAGACAGCCAGCAAGCCACTAACGAACAAGCAGAAGTTCATGGCAGGGAAACGGGCAATTGCTCAGCACCTTGGTGCGTCTGAGCGCAGTGTGCGGCGCAAGACGCAGGGAGAACTGGTGGCCGCAGTTCGTGCCCTCATTGGCCCCAGCCGTGTAGCTCATCTCAAAACACGCGCCTGGGTTCAGACAACAAAAAGCAGATCGTTGGGTGGTGGCAGCGGGTACATTTGTTCGACTATGCCCAGCCCCGAGGATCACATGATTACTCGCATCGATGCTGGCCAGCGATTACAACGAGATGAAACCCTACCAGCCACATGGTGTGAGTGGCCGCGACCTGCTCTCTGAAGATGATCGAAAATAGATATTCGTGGTTTGTCCAAAAGTGGCTGTTTACATCACAAGGTTATAGGAGGTATAAATGGCCACTAAATCAACGACCACAAATCACGAACCAAAGCGCATATTCTGCATCCCAGTTAACCAAGAAGTGCAGACCCCTGCTCGTGTCCAATCTGCCGTCAATGGTGCCAATCAAAAGGCTGCTCTTTCTGAGGATCGCCTCCGTCGCCAGCAAGCAGCTTTGGATACCCGGTATCGCTTGTTAACGAGAGTTGTTGACCTACTTGAGCGTGACATCGACGCAGAGATCGGTTGCCTTCTGCGCTCCTAATCTGACCTCATCTGACCTCTGTTCACACGCTGCCAACAATGCGTGATCTCATGGGTGGCTGTAGGTAATGGGCAAGAAGGGGATATGCACAAGTCCTTCCTAATGTGCCGTCACGATTGACGACCGACAGCCACCGCGATTTGCACGTGCGTCCTTCACCAAATTTGATGTCACCAGCTTCACCCGAATTGATGTCACCCAAGGTCCTAACGAACGGACTTTCCCCACATTCTTGAACCAGAACAGGGCGTAAATCGCCCCAAAGAAGGAGGCAGAAACTTGCCCGCGCATCGAAAACCAACTGCATTGAAACTACTCCACGGGAGTCGGAAGAACACAATCAACGAGAACGAACCCCAGTTCACGGGCACCGCTGAATGCCCTGACTGGCTGCACCCTCTCGCACAGGAGGAATGGCATCGCCTGATGGCAGAGTTCGGTGAAACTGGTCTCGTGACCGGTCCAGACAGAGCTACCCTTGCCGCCTACTGCCAAGCATACGCTCGGTGGCAAATGGCAGAGCAGGAAGTTCAGCAGCATGGCCAACTCATTCAGGAACCAATCGTGACACGGTCTGGAAACATCTCTGGTTCTCGGTGGAAGAAGAACCCTGCCGTAACAGTGGCAAGAGACGAGCGGGCAGCCATGATTGCCGCCGGTCGCCTATTCGGGCTGAATCCATCGAGCAGAGCCTCAATCTCCGTGCCTGACAACACGCCCGACCTGTTGCAGCAGTTCATTGACGACGACGAAATGTGAAGCACAACTTTCCGCCCCATCCTGGCGTCTGCCCGTCTTTGCAGATGCACGCCCCTACTTGCAGCCCACATTGCTGCACAACAACAAGGAAATACAGCTATGACGAATATCGATCCTAGACCCCTCTTCGCCCCGACCGATAACCCCTATCGAGCAATCACATATCACAGTATCAACAACTGGTTCTCAGTTAACGTGGGCAAAACCCGGTTTTGCAGTTCGCTCACGGAAGCTATGCGAGTCCGCGACGAGATGGAAGGACAGACTGAATGAGCCGCCACACAAAGGATAGCAATATGACAAAGAAGATTGAGCAGCATAACAAGCGTGAGATTCGCATCTGCGCAAGGCCGCAGAAGTTTGAGATCCGCAAGAACGCTGATGGTGGAGCAACTATCAGTGGCTACGCGATTGTATGGGGTGCTCTGAGTGAAGACTTGGGAGGATTCCGAGAGAGGTTCCAGAAGGGCAGTGTGACGAAGAGCCTGAAGACTAACCCGGATGTCCTGCTCCTTTACTCGCACGAAATGTCCAATATCTTGGCACGAGTGAGCAACAGGAGTCTTGAAATATTTGAAGAGTCGACGGGGTTATCGTTCACCGCCGCCATTCCACCGACCCAGATGGGTAAGGATGTTGTCGTCCTTTTGGAGCGCGGCCTCGTGTCGCAGATGAGTTTCGGCTTTATCTGCACTGACGACACGTTTGAAGACGTCTCTGGACAACTTATCAGGACGGTCATTCAGGCAGACCTATTTGAGCTATCAATAGTGGCAGCTCCCGCGTACAGTCAGACGGTGGTCAAGTTGGATGCCCGTTCGATTCCTGGCAAGTTCAGGAACAAGATAAAGCGTGACTATTTTGAATCCGATACTGATCCAGACGCGGATGATTGTGACCCAGACATTGACGACGATTGCAACGAAGAAGATCGCTGTGAGTGCGACTGCACGGAATGTGTTGCGGGCAACTGCGATGAATGCTGCAACGACTCGTGTGACGATGAGACATGCGCTGATAACGAGTGTCCTGCTGCGAGTGAAACCCGCTCGTTGAGACGGAGACTCGACAAAGCCCTTCTCCGCAGGCTGGATGACATCCGCGATGCTGCGTACGAGAGTGATAGGGCGTGGGTTGTTCAGCGCCTGAATCAGCTTTCGCAATCCGACTAGCCACCACCCCTGATCTCCTCGATCCCCTGAACAACCTGAGAGTTCATCCCGTGTGCAGACAATGGCCGTGCATGCATGCCCCCACCTGTCTCCAATTGAGACCAATTAAAGGATAAAACAGCTTGATTTCTAATGTTTCTATTGAACGCCGAAAGCTGAATGAGGCTTTCCGCAAATACATTCGCGAAAGTGGAGAAGTCCGCGACCTCACAGCCTCGAATGCAGGCTACCTAATCCCTAGTCAGACTTATGGGACCTTAGCTGAGAATTTGAAAGCCTTTGCCCCGATTGTTAACGTCGTCGCAGTTGAAGAGAACACAACCGGACGTCCTACCCAATTCGTGACGTTCGACCCCACCGGAAATTCGCTAACGTTGACATCTGAAGGAAACGCCCCCGCCGAGGAGGACTTTACGGTGAGCAAGACGCTTTTAAACCATGACACCGTAGCCGGTACTACTCGGTTCTCAAACCAGTTGCTTTCGGATTCTGCCTTCGATTTGATTGATATTCTGAAGAAGTCCGCTCTGAAGCAGCTAGGTCGTACGCTTGATTACACTGTGGTGGCTGGTACTGACCCTTCGGGCAATACCATGCCAAACTCTGCCAACCTTCTTGCGACTGCTCCAGTTGCTCACACCACGGCCACACTCGCGGGAGGTATTGGGTGGGCAGAAGACTTGGTGCCGACAATTCAAAAAGTCGATCCCGGATTCCTATCTAACTCCTCCTGGGTCATGTCGTACGGTACCTATATCTACCTGCTTAGTCAGAAAACGAGCACTGGATCGCGCTACTATCCCGAATTGACCGAGATGAAGTTGGGCAGTTGGCCGGTGGTGATTAGCGCGGCCATGCCTCAGACGTTGTCTGCATCCAACGTGCAAATCCTGTTCGGTGATTTGTCGCAAGTGGGATTGTCTTACACAGGCTTGGCGATTCGGGTATTGCGAGAGAGGCTGGCTGAGCTAAATATGTCGGCTGTCGTGGCGTTCAGTCGTGCGGCTTCAACGCCGCTCATTTTTGGCGCGGTGAAGTCACTCAAGCTGGCTGCTGCATAAAGGAGAGAGACGGATGAAGGTAAGACTGGACGTGCCTGTGTCCTGGCACGAGGGCAGCGGTTACCATTTTGAGAAGACCGTTTCGATTATCTGCGACCGCGAGGACCGAGAGACAGTGGCCTCCAGAGCATGGGAAGCATTGCGGGATTCCCTTGGGAACACGACCCTATACACGAACATTGGCACCGACCCCTATACCGTGTACCTGCCCCTCGGGAACTACTTGCTTGGCGTCGATAACTTCGTCTTCGTTACGCATGTGAATGGTCGCACCGATGACTTCAGGAAGAGCAACCTAAACAAGCAGTAACTGATCCCAACGAATTCAACGCACCACCAATGGGCAGGCTCACACCAGAGTCTGCCCTATGTTTTTTGGTGCTCATAATTAGGAGAAGAAAAGTTAATGGCTATAGGACGCAATAGCTGGGTCGCGAAGGAGCGGACCCACTACATCGAATCCCCGAACGTCGCCAAGCAGCGGCGCATACACAATAAATTGAGGCAACAGAACGCGGAGATTGAACGAGACTTCAGACTTGCCAAAAAGCAGTGGGCCTTTCTCCCATCCCCAATGACAGTTCTGATGAAAGACACAGGAGTGGTGCTCAATGTGCCCCAAGAGTTGGGCCGGGTGCTGATCCATAGGAGGCTGGCAGGAATCATTGAACACGATGGTGTCATCGTTGATGCCGTTATCGAGTACAGCGACCTGTCAGAGGCGTTCGTTGCTCTCGGCCTTGCCACGGAGGCGGAGGCAGGATGAACCCCAACAACCGTCGTTTCCTCACATCCGATGAGGCAGCCAATTTCCTCGGGGGTCTCAATGCCCGTACTGTGACCCGCTGGGCGCGTGAAGGTTACTTGCCTGCCTTTCCAATAGGTGAGGGTAGGCGCAGGCTGTGGCGATTCCTTGAGGTTGATCTGGCGCAGTGGATGCTTTCTCGCCGGACTGGTACACTCGTGGCAGCCACCGATGCTCCCACAAGGGAGACTCCTTGAAGGGTAGCAATCGATTTCAGAATGGAAGCCTGCAATTGGTGAAGAATAAGAAAGCCGATGACAGTTGGTTTTTCCGCTACTACGAAGACGCAGCGGGAAAGCGTGTGCATCGCAACATCAGAATCGGTTCGGTTCGGGAACTCCCTCGCCGTCGCGATGCTGAGAAAGCTGTCTTGTCTCTTCGCTCGACAATCAACACAGGAGTTCGTTCACCTGAGACAGTGAACGACCTCGTTGCCCACTATCGCAAACACGAATTGACCCTGGAGCGGAAAGCATTTGCAACGGTGGAGGCGCATGATTCTTATCTGAATCTGCACATTCTCCCGAAGTGGAAGGACTATCGGCTCTCTGAGGTCAAGACAGTGTTTGTCGAACAGTGGTTGGAATCGTTGGACCTTGCGCCTGCTACCAAAACGAAAATCCGCAACATAATGTCTGCGGTTTGGAGTCACGGAATCCGGCACGAGTGGTTTTCGTTCAATCCGATCAGCAAGGTCAGAACATCGGCAAAGAGACTGCGTGAACCTGACGTGTTGACGCCATCGGAGTTTCAGGTTTTGCTGAAGGAACTCCCCTTGCGTGAGAAGGCAGCCGTGATACTTGCTGGCAGCACTGGCCTTCGTCGTTCGGAATTGTTTGCACTCCGATGGAGCGACATCAACTTCTTCACGATGGAAGTTGGTGTCAATCGGTCGGTCGTTCGCAATCACTTCGGAGAGACGAAGACGGAAGCAAGCCGGAAGCCGGTACCGTTGCATGAGTCTGTGCGAGAAATCTTGGCAGAATGGCGGGGAACGTCACCGTACAACACCGATGACGATTTTGTGTTCCCTTCCCTGCGCAAGAACGGCACTCAACCGATGCTGCCTGACATGGTGCTCAAGAAGACAATCCGGCCTGCTCTGGTTCGGGCGGGGATCACCGGCAAGGTCATCGGCTGGCATTCGTTCCGGCACAGCTTGGCGACAAACCTCCGGTCTCTGGGAGTTGACGTCAAGGTTGCTCAGGAACTGCTCAGGCACGCCAATTCACGCACGACAATGGACCTCTATACGCAGGCAGTAACCGCAGACAAGCGGAATGCCAGCAAGAGGCAGATTGAGATGTTGTTGGCTTGAAGCTGGTACGGTTTTGAGGTTCCGTACCGTTGTGTACCGTGGGGATCGTAGTTGTCACATCTGGTAAGCCATAAGCCTCAAGTTTTGTTGGCTTTATGGCGGGGACGACGGGGCTCGAACCCGCGACCTCTGCCGTGACAGGGCAGAGATTATGCGATTCTAAAGTGTTCCTAGAATTCTTAAGTGTTTACAACAGCCGCATGGTTATTGACGATTCGTAATTTAGTGTCCACCAGTGTCCACCGCAATTTATGTTGAGTCGCTCACGAGTTTGCCGTATATTTGCCGTACGAGGAAAGTATGGCAAGAACACGCAAGGCACCGAAGATCGATAGCCGCACATCTCGCCTCAATGGAAAACCAGCACTCAAACCGCGTAGAGAGCCGTACTGGTGCGGTATCTCTAAAGGGCTCGCTGTCGGATACCGCAAAGGCGTGACTGGTGGAACGTGGATCGCTAAGCATTACAGCCCCACACAGGGGCGCAGAATCGAATCCTTGGGCATCGCAGACGATTATGAGGACTCTGACGGCATCCGAGTTCTCACGTTCGACCAAGCGCAAGCTAAGGCTCGGGAATGGGCAGCGGACGAAAGCGCACGAATTGCAGGGACCAGTCGCAAGCCTTACACCGTGGGGGATGCCTGCGACGCTTGGCTGAAAACGCAGACTGGCACAACTGGCAAAACCCACGTTGAAAACCACATCCGTCCAGTCCTAGCAGTCCGTGGTGTAAGTAGCTAATCCGGGGCAGGTCCTTGTCTGAGCAGGGATTGCCGTTTATGTGGAGAAGTTGGATGAGACTGTCGCATGAAGCTTCTACAGGGCCGACTGCGATGCGTGCGGCGCGTAAACAGCCCAAGTAAGAACAAAAGCAGCATTCCACCTAGGTTGTTCCACTCCCGCGGAGTGCCTGCGCCCAGCAAGCGGCGGAAGATCAGGCTCAGATTGAATCCTGCAATGTGGATCAACTGACGCTTCAGGATATTGTTATGCTTGCGCAGATGCGTGCGCCGCATGCCGCCGGTGTCGTAACAGTGCGCGAAGCTGCGTTCCACCATCTCACCGCGCCTCTTCAGTAAGCTCTTGCCGTAGTGGCCCTGCACCCGCCGCCGATTGGCGTACACCGCCTGCTGCTGGCCGGCCTTGCCCTCCCAATGCCGTTGCCCTTTTTGCTGCCGTTCCGGAATGTAACTGCGCACCCCATAACTCTTCACCCGCTCGACCACCGCGCCCGAGTGATACCCCTTGTCGGCCACCATCTCTTCGATCCCGGCCACATTCACCTTGGGCACCGAGTCGGGATGGCGCTCGGCCTCGCGCCCAACCAACTCCGCCACCGCTTCGCCGGCCTCGCAGAGCGTCCGGTCCAACGTGGTCGTGTCCCCCTTGTCAGCTTCCCGCAGGGTCACCGCCACCACCGCGCCGGTGTCTAGGTCCACCGCGTGCTCGGCCTTATGCGCCAGGTGCGTGCGCCCATCCTTCATCTTCGTCACCCGCGCATCCGTGTCCGTCGGGCTCATCCACTCCTGGTTCGAGGTGCGCTTCTTGCGCTTGCGGTCCAACCGCGCCAATTGCTCCCTCGTCGGCGTCGCCACACCAGAAGCCCGCGCCAGACCAGTGAGGAATTCGTCGTAGCTCTCCCCCGTGTCGCGCCGCACTATCGAACGCATCGCTGCGCTGGCTTCCAGCGTAGTCGCATCCACCCCTACCCGCTTGCCCTGGATCAGTCCCCGATCCGCCAGCAATCCCAGAACCCAGCTGAACACCGCCCGGTGCGTCTCCAGGTCGATCAACCGCCGCGTCCGCGAAATCGTGGAGTGATCCGGCGTCTGCTCCGTAATTCCGATGCGTACAAACTGTCGCAGCGCCAGCGAATCGGCCAGACGCCATGCGATGCCACGCTCGCTATCGATGCCCTCAAAATAGCCGATCAGAAGGGATCGGAAATAAATCCCCGGCGCCAGACCTGGGCGCCCCATGCGAGCGTAGAACTTCCGGCAAAGACCCTCGGCGAATTCGTCAAACTTCTCTTCGTCAAGAAGCTCATTCAGACGCTGGTAGAAAGGATGACCTGGAGACCGCGCCACATCCCCGCTCGCGATCCAGATGTCTTCCTGCTTCTCCTGAGCCTGGCGTGTTCCCATCCCCATGCCTCAATGCTACGAAGAGGTCGATTCAAATAGCAGACTTTTCCCCGCTCACGTACCTGGACTTACACCACGGGCTGCTAGAAGTTTTCCATCATCCACAGGTTGCCTTCCACGGTCCACGCGCGTAGCGCAAGATGGTGGCCATCCGGAGCCGGCACAGCATAGGTGTCGATGCCGCCCGGTTGTTCCCAAAGGAGTCGCGCATTACCGCGCAGATCCACGCTCAGGATGACTGGCCCATGATCGTTGAAGCTGGAAACGAACAGGCTCTTTCCGTCAGCTGCCCATGCCGCTGTGGTCAACGTATTCCATCCTTTGACCGTGATGTCCCGTGGCGCCCCGCCACCAAGAGAAAGGATGTGGACCTTTTCTTCGCGGTTCTTAAGGATTGCAATGCGAGTGCCGTCTGATGAAAGGTCCCACCAATAATCGGCCGCCACCTCCGTGTCGAACTTGCTGAGCTCGCGCCCACGGCCTCTCGCAGAATCGAAGGCAGTGAACACAAGCTGCTTGCCGTCTGCGCTTCGTTCCGCCATGACGCACACAGTGCCGGGCGCCCGCGCGCAGCGTGGCCGGCCATCGAGGCGAGCGGCCAGCACCTCCTGCGGTTCCCCTCCGGTTATCGGGACGCGCATGAGTTTGTCCATCGCCGGGTCGTCCGGGCGCAGCTTGTAGAAGACCCACGCGCCATCTGGACTCAGGCAAGCATCGCCGGGATCCTCACCCTTCTTCCCGGTGACAAGTGCCTCACCGAAGAGCTGCCCCACGGTCTGTTTGAAGATTCGACCGACATCGTCCCGGTTCGAATAGAAGAGAACGGACTGGCTGTCGGCCGTCCACGCGAGTGGTTCGTTCCACTTCTCATCGAGAGTGAGGCGTGTTGGAGAGCCAATTCGGACCCCGCCGCCTTTCAGGTCACCCACAAGCACGTTGACGTGAGGCCGCCATTGAAAGATGGTCAACCGCTTGCCGTCGGCCGTCGCGCTGGTCGGGCTCCCTACAATCCCTGCAAGTTTCGTGATCAGTTGCGGCTTCCCCACAAACATGTTGCTTTGCCAATCAAAACGCGCCAGCCAGAGATCGTTGGATTCGGAATCATTTGCTCTGTAAATCAGGCGACCGCCGGGGAGCCAGATGAAGTCCTCCAGATTAGCAGGTGGACGAATGGTGGTGGCCGGTCCACCTTTTAAGTCGCGGCTCACGAATACGAAATTGCGGTTCTCGTCCCGGGCTTGCGCATAAATGACCCGCTGGCCGTCCTTCGACCATTCGACACCGCCAATCCAGGTGTGGGCATCTCCTTCAAAGATCTTCGACGCGTTTTCTCCATCGGCCTCCATGAACCAGATCTCATGATCGCCCCATTTCCCGCCGTCGGCTCCAAACGAGATGCGCGAGCCATCGGGGGATACAGCATCAGCCTCGGCCTCGTCGCGCAACATGCGCGGCGGTCCACCGACCATGGAGGCAAGCCAAACGCTGGCCCCGCGCGCACTGCGAAAGGTCGTGTCTCCACCGAACGGATAGGCATTCAGCACGAATCTGGTGCTGTCAGGAAACCAGGGACCTATGGTCCATGCAACTCGTTGCCCCTTGCTTTCGTTAGGTACGGAGATGGTCCGCGTCTCCCCGGTTTCAAGATGCTTGAGGTGGACACCTGATCGATCGGGATACACCAGGTATTTACCGTCCGGCGAGATTTTCCCACTGTCTACAGGGTTCTCACTGGAATTGCTTGTAAGCTGCGTCCACTTGATCTGCGGCGATGCTGCGGAAGGTTGCGATTGTCGCTGCTGGACCCAGAAAACTGTGCCTGCGACCAAGAGCGAAGCGAGGACGGCTGCTGCAACTGCCTTCCACATCACACCAGGCTTCGCCAATCCCCCACGCTTCAGAGCCTCCAAATCAGCACGCATCTCTGCTGAAGACTGATACCGGGCCTCACGTTTCTTTTTTAGTGCCCGGCCAATGATCGACTCGAGCTTCGCGGGTATTGCCGTATTCAATTGCCTTGCTGAAGTTGGCTCCTGGTTGACGATGGCCTCATGAAGTTCCGTCGCCGTGTTTCCGGTGAACGGTTGTCGTCCGGTCGCCATTTCGTATAGCACCAGGCCGAACGAAAACAGGTCGGTGCGCGCATCTAGTTTCTCGCCGTGCACCTGCTCGGGTGACATATAACCAGCCGTTCCCATCGCCACCCCGGTTCGGCTCAGGAACAGTTCGTGACTTGACGCTGGCTGAGAACTCGCGTTCGCTCCCTCACCTTCACCATGCTGTGGATCAACCACAGAATCGTCACCGGAATTCGTGACCGGCGACATCAGCTTCGCCAGGCCAAAATCAAGAATTTTGGCTTCCCCGCGATTCGTGAGGAAGATATTTGCCGGCTTGATGTCGCGGTGGATGATGGCTTTCCGATGTGCCGCATCCAAGCCGGCGGCAATCTGGATCGCTATGTCGAGCAGGGCATCCGTCGGCAGGGGGGCCGCTTCCGCAATCCGGTCGCGCAACGTCTCGCCTTCCAGCAGTGGCATGGCGAGGAACGGCTGCCCCTCGTGCTCTCCAAACTCGTAGACGGGGCAGATATTTGGATGGTCCAAGGTGGAAGCGGCCCGCGCCTCCCGCTCGAATCGCTCCAAAGTCTTGGCGTCCTTCCCGAGTTCGTCGGGAAGAAACTTCAAGGCGATGCGGCGGCCAAGCCTGAGGTCCTCGGCTTTGTACACCAGCCCCATGCCGCCGCCACCCACAATCGCGAGAATGCGGTAGTGCGATATCTTTCTCCCCAATAGATTCATTCCTGCCGTTGGGTGCGGTTGCGCAGAGACCTCTGCGTGGGTCACCTCTTCGACCGGCGCCACGAACCGGTAACCCCGCTTGGGGACAGTCTCGATGTACTCCCGATCCTGGCCCCACTGCCCCATCAGCTTCCGAAGGACGAAGATGTTCTTGTTTAGATTTCCTTCCTCCACAAAGGCATCCGGCCAGACGCGCTTCATGAGTTTGTCCTTGTCCACCAGGTGTCCGGCGCTCTCCACCAGCATGAGCAGGGTTTCAGCCACCTTGGGACCGAGGGGAACAGGCACGCCGTCGCGCACCAGGACGCGCTTCTCGCCGTCGAGGCGAAACGGACCGAACGCGTAGAAGTGCTTTCCCTGCACACTCATAGAGGACGCAAGACTATTTCAAGAACTTTTCCAGAAGTTTGCAAGGACCCCAAAAACCCAACCTGATTACGGTGCAGGGGAAGTTGGGACAGAGGCGATCTTGAAATTCTGTCAGACGCAAATTCTAGACCGCTCAATCGTTTAGGGCAATTCGGAACATCGGCCTCAACCGGTCTCCCAACCGACTTTCAGGAGGCAGCATGAAATTCGACACATGGAATCGCGCGTTTGCATTGTCCACACTGATCGCCGTGTCATCAATCGGGGTGGAGGGCCCATGAGCCTTATTTCAGGCCCGTACACCCACGTCCTTAATAACAAGGGGACGATGGTCGCGTATGCGAACACGGCGCAGCCCAATCCCAATCCCGGTTGTTACATCACATTCAATGCCAATGCGGGCGGAGGCGACTGCTTTGTCGAGCAACCCATCATCTGGCGCAACGGCGTCGTAAACGACCTTGGCGTGCTTCCTGGAGGAACGAACGGCCAGACGGGTTCCATATCCAACAACGGTCTCATCGCGGGACTTTCGGAAGACGGTCGCATCGACCCGAGGCTCGGCCTTCCGGAGGGCCACGCCGTCCTCTGGGCTCATGGCGGAATCATCGATCTAGGCGCGTTGCCGGGAGGCTATGAGAGCCTCGCTACCGCAACCAACGACCGCGGCCAGGTCGTCGGATTCTCCGGGAACAACACGATCGAAGACCCCTCCCTCTCCTTGGCCGGGTTACCCACGCAAACCAGGGCGTTTCTGTGGCAGAACGGCCGGATGCGCGACCTGGGCACGTTGGGCGGTACGGACAGCTTGGCGTTCTTCGTCAACGACCAGGGCCAGGTATCCGGGTTTTCGTTTACGAATTCCGACGCAACCCTGAATCCATTCATCTGGCAGAACGGAAAAATGTCGGACATCGGCAGTCTCGGAGGCACTTTCGGGATTCCGAACTGGCTGAACAGCCTCGGACATGTGGTCGGCACATCGAACCTTGCCGGAGACGCAACCCACCACGGATTCCTTTGGGTCCATGGGAAGCTGCAGGACCTGGGCACGCTGGGAGGCGACAACTCAGAGGCGACTTGGATCAGCGACTCGGGCTTCATTGCCGGCAGGGCAGATGTGCCGGGATCGCAATCGCATCATGCATTCCGTTGGAAGAACGGTCAGATGCCCGACCTCGGTACCGTACAGCCGTGGCCGTGCAGTACGGCACTCAATGTCAACACAGAGGGCCAGGTGGTGGGTGAGACGGGAGTCTGCGGCGTGGGCGGAGGGCCGGCCTTTATTTCAAGCCATGGCCAACCCATCGTCGACGTGAACTTGCTCATCGTTCCCGCTTCGGACCTTCAAGTCATCTCTGCGTTCGACATCAATGAAAGCGGCGAGATCGCGGGAATTGGCGTGCTCCCCAATGGCGACGCACGTGCCGTGCTGCTGATCCCCTGCGACCAGGGCCATCCCGGCGTCCAGGGTTGCGAATACAGCCAGATCGACGCCAGTTCCGCCCTGCAAGGCAAAACGCTAAGCTCCGCAGCGCGCAGAGCCCAACTCACGCACAACTCCTGGCGCGACCAGCGATAGCGCACCGTCGCGCGCTCGCGATCACACCGATTGCCCAGCGGATCGCCAACTACGGTCCGCTACGCATGGTGCGGTTGGCGAACAATCAGTTTTCGGCTTTGCAATTCGAAATGCCAAAGGTGGAAAACATGAAACTCATGAATTGGAAGCACATCATTGCGATGGCATTGCTTGCGGCCCTTGCGTTGCAGATTCGACTGGCCGCACAAGCACAAGAAGAATCTGCGGATAGTGCGACTCAAATCTCGCCGGAATCCGACTTCTATAGGCCGCCACAACTTTGGGTCATTGTAACCCCATTGACACCAAGTACGGTAAACGCGGGCGCCTCCTCTACATCCACCGTGACGGCAGGTTTCGGGAATAGCGGCACCGGTACCGCCTCTCTCACGTGCGACGTGCAACCAGCGCCTCCGCTGGCACCGGAATGCTCGGGCCTGCCCTCATCAGTAGCCTTCCTCAAGCCGGCCACTCTCACGGTGACCACGACCGGACCCAACGCCCAATTGCTCTCCGGGACAGGTTCCAACCTGCTGTTCGCACTATCGCTGCCGCTCATCGGATTGGTTGCCACGGGTGTCGGTGGGCGCTCCCGCAGGAGCGGACAGTCAGGAAAAGCTGAATCCGCGCTCCTGTTCGGCGCCATGCTAGCCGGCTTGAGTTTCCCAATTGGGTGCGGAGGCAGCAGCCCAACACTCAGGACGCCCGCGGGCACGTACACCATAACCGTCACCGCCAAAGCCTTTGTCCCGGTTGTCTCTTCTGTTGCGTCAACCACGATAACGGTGCAGTGACTCGCGAAACACAGGGCAAGGAAGAAACCACTCAATGGTGGGAATCGCACTTCGGACAACTTCCGATCCCGCTCGGCCTGAATCTCCGGCTGATGCTCGGCGAGCATGTCCTTTGGCGTGATGTAGTCAATGGCACTGTTCAAACGCACGTGGTTTTAAAGCGCCATCTTGCCCCATCGAGCGCCGCCTTTCCGGTCCGAGCCCTCTCGGGCGGGCCAAGCGCGCCTTCGGCCAATCACTCCCCAAAATCAACGACATGAGGGAATTATCGGAGCTTCAAGCCGAGGGTGCTGTATGCAGACTGGTAGCTGTCAAAGCCTAAGCGTTCAACTGAGATCTACAAGTTGACGAGGATCTGTTCTGATTCTAAGGGGATTAGGGAGGCCCACTCATCTGCTTCCAAAACAGGTCAAACGATTTATTGAAGCCTGTTGGAAATCCACTGGAATAAGTGATTTTGATTGAGAGTGTTAGGCCGTAGCTGCCGCTGCTTGTTGATCTTGATAGATCCCTTGGCTTGGAGTGCGCTACAAAATCGACAACATCTTGAGCGCTCTTAAAGCTTCCAAAATCGGACCGCGTGCTTGCCGGGTGGCTCGAATGTCAAAAGCCTTCCAGCAACCACACGTTGTTGACTAAGGAGTAGCGCGGAAAGGCCAGATACCGGCCGTCGGGCGAGCTCAGTCCCCAAATCCCCCAAAACTGGGAATCTGGTTCCTGCTCGATAGTGCTGGCGTGTCCTTTCAAGTCGACCCGCAGTAGAGTCCCGCTGCTGGCTCCGCGGCTTGAGAGGTACCACCCCTTGCCGTCGCTTGACCAGTCCAGATGCTCCAAACCAGGCCATCCTCTCAGGATGACGTCGTGAACACCATCAGCGGCGCTGCCCAGGGAGACGATACGAATGCGTCCCTGTTCACCCTCCGGGATCATGATCGCGACGCGCGAACCCTCGGGGGCAAGATCCCACGGGTACTGACTTAGGTTGGGGTCAACCTCCATCCGAATTAGCTCCGTGCCTTTACCTTTAAGGGGATCCAAGGTGTAGAAGATCAGCTGCTTCTGATCGGAGCTGCGCTCTCCGATGACGCACACGCTGGCTGGCGCACGCGTACAGCGGATATTCGGAGAACGAAGAAAACCGCGCTCATCGGCCAACTCTTGTGCGGGCCCACCGGCAATGGAGGCCCGCATCCACTTACCCATATTGGTAACGACACCCGGACGAAAGTACAGAAGCCACATGCCATCCGGGCTCAGGACTGGAAAGTTCTTGGGGCCTCCCCCGCTGATGAGGGCCTCCGCGTCGTGCTGATCCAGGGCCTGCTTATAGATGTCAAAGTCGCCGTTGCGGTCCGACCAAAAGAGGATGGCTTTGCTGTCAGGCGTCCACGCGCTGGGGTAATCGTTCTTGTCATCGAAGGTCAGCCGGTGTGGATTCTCAAGACGTGTACCGTTGTCCTTGAGGGCTCCCACATAGACGTCCGCCTGACTCTGCGTCTTCAAGAACGCGATTCGCTTGCCGTCCGCCGTCGCGCTCATCGAGTGGATGCCAAACCCAGCCCACTTGGTGATTTGCCGAAGCTGGCTTGTGGGTTTGCCCGTGCTCAGATCCGTTTGCATGTCCCAGAGATTCGCATCGCCACTCATTGTGTCGTTCGCGAGCGCAATGATCCAGCGTCCGTCGGGCATCAGTGCCCCCCCTGTGATATTCGGGTCCGAAAGCGTGATCGTCGTCTGATTTGTCTTCAGGTCAACGGATTCCACTGAAATATTCCAGTTCGTAGGGCTTAAATGGATTCGCACGCATCCTAGCCGCTGTCCATTGGGGGATAACCACCCCGAGAAAAAGTACTCTCCTTCCGGTGCGGTCAATACTCTCCGTGGATCGTCGCCACCCACCCCCATCAGCCAAATCTCTTTCCCCATGCTTTCGTCGCCACCCAACTGGGTAAGCCCAGTCACAAAAGCGATCCGTCGCCCATCAAACGAAGGAGCTGCTGCAACCGCGTTGTCCCTCAACTTGCGCGGAGCGCCGCCCATGATGGAGATCGACCAAACGCTGTCCAGACGGGGGCTGGCCCGCCTTGCCGCTGGCCAGCAACCGAATTCCATCCTGAAACCATGCCAACGAGGTGATCCGGGCGCCTTGGGGCGCAAGAAGCGCACGTACTTCTCCCGTCTCGACAAGACGCAGGTTGATGCCCGTTGCGTCAGCATAAGCCAGATATTTTCCGTCCGGTGAAATGGCGGCGGCCGACACGGGCAATTCCGATGAGTTCGTGGTGAGCTGGCTCTGCTTCAACTCCAGTGGGGCGGCCACTCGTGGGCGCATGATCCAGGCTAGAACGAGTCCGGCAAGAATGACCGCGAGGGACCCTATCAGCCAGAGCGGCCAATGGCGTCTGCCTGTATCTTGCCCCTTATGCAACCCTCTCGCAGAGGGAATAGGGCTGGGAGTGGGGTCTGCCGGTGCCGCGCTACTGAACGCGTTCGCGCCTCCAATGGCTCGTCGTGAATCGCTTTCGCGCTTCAGGCGCTTGAGGTCAGCGCGTAGATCGGCCGCGCTTTGATGGCGCAAGTCAGGATCCTTTTCAAGTGCCTTGCCAATGATCTCGTCAAGCCTCGGCGGCAGGCCGGCATTCAGGCTGATAGGAGAAATGGGTGCTCGATTCAGAATCGCGTCAAAGATGATGGCGGTGGTGATCCCGTCGAACGCCTGCCGGCCCGTGGCCATTTCGTAGATCACGGCACCGAAACTGAACAAGTCGGTGCGGGCGTCCACTTTCTCGCCGCGCGCCTGCTCGGGTGACATGTAGGCCACAGTTCCCATCGTCGCGCCGGGGCTGGTGAGGTGCTCGGTGTGGCTCCGTTGCGGGGCCTCGAACGTCGCTCCCTCCTCACCAGGGGTTTGCGGACCAACTCCTCCCCCGGTGTCTCGAGGGTTGTTTCCTTCGAAAGAGTCTTCCCCTGACTTCTTGACCATCATCCCTGGCGCTTGGCGTGGCGCATGCAGCTTTGCAAGGCCGAAGTCAAGAATCTTGGCATGGCCACGCGCGGTAACAAAGATGTTAGCCGGCTTGATGTCGCGATGTACGATCCCCTCATGGTGCGCGGCGTCCAGAGCGTCTGCGATCTGAATGCTCAAGTCCACCAATTGTTCGATAGGGACCGGCCTGCCTCCGATCAGACGCTTCAATGTCTTGCCTTCCAGCCGCTCCATCACTATGAAGTAGTGCTGATCGTGCTGGCTGATTTCGTGGATCGTGCAAATGTTGGGATGGTTCAGGGCTGAGGCCGCGCGCGCCTCGCGCTTGAACCGTTCGATAGCTTGCGGGTCTGTTTCCAGGTGCTCAGGGAGAAATTTGAGAGCCACGCGGCGTCCGAGGATAAGGTCCTCGGCCTCATACACCACGCCCATGCCACCGCCCCCCAGTCTTTCCAGGATGCGGTAATGGGAGACGGTAATACCCAGCCTCCGCTGGTCCATGGCCTCTGCCCGTTCTTCTTTTCCGCGGCACTCAGAGTCGTCCTGGGCCAACTGCGCCGCCAACTCGATGGCCGGGGAATCCAAGTTAGCCGCGGCGGCGATGTGGGCCAGAAGGGATTCCACTTCGCGGCGCAAAGAAGGATCCCCCCCGCAGGCCTTTTCGAGGAACGCAGACCGCTGGCTCTCTTCGTGCTCCAGGGCTGCGTGGTACAAGCCCTCAACTTGGCGAAAGCGTTCCTGCTCCATCAGGCTTTTCCCCGTCCAGTTCTCGTGCCAGCCATACCTTGGCGAATTTCCAGTCGCGCATCACTGTCTCGCTGGAGATCTTCAGTACTTCGGCAGTTTCATTCACGCTGAGACCGCCAAAGAAACGCAATTCCACCACCTGGCTTTTTCGGAGATCGAGCTTCGCCAGGTCATTCAAAGCATCGTCGAGCGCGATCAGGTCGACGGTAGGCTGGGTCACCACGCCCAGGGCGTCGTCGAGCGTCACGGAGACGGCATCGCCTCCGCGTTTCTTATACCGCCGGGAGCGAGCGAAATTGATGAGAATGCGGCGCATGGTGCGGGCACAGACGGCAAAGAAATGGGCGCGGTTCTGCCAGCTCACGCCACGCGCCTGCACCAGCCGCAGATAGACTTCGTTCACGAGCGCCGTTGCTTGAAGGGTGTGGCTGGCTCGTTCCTTCGCCATGTAACGCCGTGCCAATTGGTGCAGCTCGCGGTACACGATCGGCGTAAGTTGCCTCAGCGCCTCTTCGTCGCCTTCGCTCCACGCCAGGAGCAAGCTGGTAACGTCACGTACCTGAGGCAACTCCATATAAACCCCTTGGATTCCTTACCTTAGCCTCGGCTGAGGAACGTATCACAGGGGGTCGAGCCTTTCAACCCGACGATCTTCCGACAAATTCGAAGCTTACGTGACAGTTTTTCCCTGCAATTCCTGCTTTACAAATTAGCAGGACTTCTCAGGGTTGAATACGCCGAACCAGCCGTTGTGGAACAAAACCGGCCTGGAACTGATACCGACGACGTGGTGAAGGGGTAAGTCGACCAACAGGCATGGGTGGAGACGACGGATTCAGGACGAGATGTTCAGCTATGTTTCATTGGAGCAGCGAGTGCCAGCGGATCATCTGTTGCGCGGAGTTCGGGAGTTGACTGACACGGTGTTGCGCTCGGAGCGATTGCTGGTTGAGAAGATCGATTACAACCTTCTGTTTCGCTGGTTCGTGCGTCTGGGCATGGACGATGCGGTGTGGAACCACCATCCGATTCCCCAGCGCGGAAGCTAAATCTTGAGGAGGATTCCATGAGGACTACTCGCAAGCCGATAAAACTCGCCGCTTTGCTGGCGTGCCTTTTGCTGACCTCAATGGGTTCAGCGCAGACATTCACCTCGTTTGACTTTCCCGGTGCGATCAACACCCAGGCAACCGCCATTACTCCATCTGGCGACATCGTCGGCAGGTATAACAGCGCCGATGGAAACCTGCACGGCTTTCTGCTAAGTGGGGGAAAATTCAAGTCCATTGATGATCCCAATGGCACCCAAACCTCAGTGAACTGGATTAACCCGTCCGGCCAGATGGTCGGAGACTACATCGGCACCGATGGCAACAATCATGGATTTCTCTTAAGCAGGGGAAATTTCATTGGCATCGACTACCCTGGCGCCTTGGCCACCTTCCTATCCGGAATCAGTCCGAGCGGCGACATTGTCGGATTTGACTTCCAAAGTGACGGGTCTGGTCAGGGCTTTCTGCTCACCAGGCAAGGCGGGTTCAGCTCAATTGATTTTCCCGGTGCTTTACTCACTCTTGCAACGATGATCAGCGGGAATCGCATTATTGGCGGCTACTATGACGCCAGCTTCGCCAGTCACGGTTTTTCGCTGAGCGGAGGCACCTTCCAGGCGATTAACTGTCCGGGCTCCACGAATGTGTTTCTAAGCGGCCTCAATCCTCAGGGCGATATGACAGGCGAAGTTATAGGAACCGATGGAATCCAGCACGGACTGCTGGTAAGCGACGGCAGTTGCATCATCGTTGATTTTCCGGGATCTAAGCCGGGCTCGAATTATGCAAATGGAATCAACCCCAGGGGCGACATCGTAGGCCGATATGCAACTTCAGATGGCGTGACCCACGGTTATCTTCGCAGCGGACATTGAGAATGGGGATTTAATCCACCCGGCCCCACCGGGCGGGTGGCCCAGGTCTCATACCTCTCGCACTCGTCAGAAGGAATGGGGTGCCCCAGGTCCCTGATTTTGGGACCTGGGAGGAAGAGCGGAGTGATTCAAACCCCCGACCCCCTGCCCTCGCAGGGGCGTTTCCGGCGCGCTCTCCGGCGGCGGTGCCTCACCGGGCACAACAGATGCGCCGGGTTCGCTCTCGACCCCTGCCATCGGCATTAACGGTTCGGGCGACATCACCTTGACCTACATCGACTCGCAACCGCCGTATTTTACTGAGGCATCGGTGTACAACGGCACCACCTCCACAACGATCAATGTTTCAGGGGCCTTCAATACCAACGCGCATGCAATCAACACAGCCGGCAACGGCGTGAAGGCGGAAAAAAATAGCCCTTCGCGATTATTCTAAGGGTCTGCCGCGTTCAGGCTGCCAGAGACGCAGGGCGCTCCGTTTGCGGGCGCACTGCGCGCCGAATTCTCGCCCACCTAGATCCGGGGTCGGGCCGAGTTTGAGGATGCGCTCCAGCACGAGCCGCGTTAATTCCTCCTTGCAATCACCATCCAGGTTGCCAGATTTGTCGACGCACTGAAGGCAGCGGCGCAAGATGTGGAGTTCCGCGGAGTCCGAGGGGGGCGCGGTTGAGGCCTGAGGCGTTTGTGTAATCAGGTCGCCCGGGTCATTCACGCAATTCTTCCTATTCGCGTGGGGCGATAGGGAGCAGCGACAGTTCCTTGCGCGCCGCGTGAACTTCTGCAGCCAGGATTGCACGTTGCATCAGAATCGCGGCACACTGGTATTACGACCAAGGTCACCTAAACCTGAGGAATTTCCGCCGCGCTGACGACGAAAGGTATGACGACGAAGGCCCCGGCGCCACGAAACCGGGTGGCGTTTGCACTGCTCCCGGTGCAGGTGGATCCGGCAAGTTGTTCATTTTTTTGTTTGATTAATAGCAAACACTCGCACTGCGGATCGTGGTAACGGTTGGATTGTCACTCGCTCGGCGAATCCCAACAATCACAAATGAGGTAGATGTGTGAACTGCCTGAAGTGCCAATCCGATTCAGTTGCGACAATTCCTGCGGAAATCCGCCTGTACCGAAACTCCCCGCGTACCCTCAGCCACCCTCCCGTAACCCCATCACCAGACGTTACGGTGTGTCTAGACTGTGGCTGGTCTGAATTTTCGATTCCTCAGCCCTGGCTCTCTGCTGGTTGGCTCAGACCCCTCAAAAAGCAGCCGATCGCTGCGGTAACCCCCATCTCAGCTATGCGCGCCGCTTCCTGAGGGCCTCCGTCGTCTCGATGGGCATTCCGGGGATGGAACGCCAATGATCTGATCGAACCAGATTGATCGGAAGCAGAGAGTGGCAAGGGGCCCGCGGCTAGAATTCTTGGTATGGACGTATGGACCCGCCCGGCGATTGTTTGTGACCGATGCCAATCTTCCGACCTGCGTCGGGCGGCACTGCGATTGGCCGACCTACTTCCACTGATTTTTCTGAAGTATCCTGTCCGCTGCCGGCGATGCTGGAATCGCCAGTATGCGTGGGTCGCACCTGCGCTTCGGCTTAAGCCATCTCCCCACGGCCGCCAGCCCATAAGACATTTATGAAGGCCAACCTCCTCTTTCCTGACCCGAAGGACTGTGGGGAGTTTTGTGGGGACCCTTCACACAAAGGGGTCCTCGCCCTGGATCGGCAGTGACGCTAAGTCACCTGCGTCCGGAACCACTCGACCCCTAGTCGCGGCCTAATCCATCAACATTACTCAACCGTTAACAACACACTTCAACATGTTTGATCATAGATCAACACCTCTGCTCCCAAAACAGGTCAAACGATTTATTGACGCCTATTGAAATCGGTTGAAATTAAGTGCAATCAATTTAGTTCCTTACATCCTTCCCGATGTCCCCTATTGATCCTTATTGATCGTTTGTGCTTTGGCCGCTACAAAATCGACAACATCACGAGCGCTCCGCCAGATTTCCATACGGTATGCCGTTCCAGAACATTCAACGCCGGAGAGCCTGAAACAATCTGAATGAGCGACTCGGCGATGACATACTTAGGCTGGTCTATTGCCCATTCAGGCGCGCTGCTCTTCTCACCGCAGCTTCGCATATTCAGCCTGGGCCTGCTTGAGCACAGGAAGGTCGGGATCGGCGTCTTTCCAGAGAGCGAGGAACTCCTGATATTGAACTCCGCCTCCATCAAAATCGTCCGAAAGAACCAGAGCTCTTGCCAACTGCAAGTGGGCCAGGGCACCGATCGGATCGGCAAGGACGATGCCGCGATTATCGAGAACTCTCTTGAATTCCGCCGCCGCCTCTCCAAATCGCCTCGCCTCAAGGTACGCCTGACCCCGCACATAAGCGGGATAGAGCCCTCCGAACTTGGCGAAGAAAGCTGTTCCCGGCATGGCGAGGTCATAAGGAATGGACGTCTGCAGGCATTCGATCGCGTCCAGAGGCGTCTTCCTGGAAAGCGCGAAGAGGGCGCGCAGCGTGGGAAGATACTCAAATTGCACCGGGGTGTCTTCCGGGAATCGATGTGCCAGCGCGTCAATCAGCTGTTGCGCACCAGAACTGTCGCCTGAAAGCAGCAGGGCAAAGGCCACGGCATACTCCACATCGCGGCCCCTCCCCAATGTCAGTGCCGCCCGGGCCCGCTCTTTCGCCTGGTCGTAATTGCCGAAATGGGCCTCGCACACCGCCTCCGCCGCGACGTAAATTGCAGCCTTCTCCCGGTCTCCAGTCTGTTCCGCCACGCGGACTGTATGCTGCCACTGGATTCTGGCATTTCTCATCTGTCCACGACGCGCCAGAACCAATGCTTGGTGGTGTGACATCCAGTCTTCCGCCTCAAGGTTTCCGCGAGCTCGATCGATTTCGCGGTTCATTGCGAGTTCGTCGCCGCGGAGAAACGCGAGATAGTAGCGTTGAACCAAAAACTGGGGAAATGCCAGTTTCCGCTCTGCTGCTCTTTCCAGCGCAGCTGCGGCTTCCGCGAATCGGCCAAGGCCAAGATTGTGGTCAACCAGATTGCCATACGCAGGAGGGGAATCCCGATTGAGTCGAAGGCACTGCTCAGCTGCCTGGATTCCGCGCTTATACTGGCCCGTGCCCCGTGTCCCCCATCCGCCCAGTACTCCCCAAGCCACGGAGTCACGCGGATAGGATTGTACCCAAGCCTCAATGGTTTCCAATTCCTTGTGCAAATTTCCCGTAACTTGCCGGTCGTAGAGAAACAGGATAAAGAGCCTCTCATGATCACTCACGCGATCCCGGAACTCGTATGCTTTGAGCGTCGGCTCGATTGCAAGGTCAGTTTGTCCCATGTTCCAATAAAAGAACCCTAAATCGGCTTGCGCCATGGCGAATTCAGGATCGATGGCTATAGCGCGCTGCAGGTGGGGAATGGCGGCAGCAAAACCGCTGGCGTAGACGGCCTTGCGGGCGGCACTGTACGCCTTCAGTGCTTCCAGCGAGGGCGTGGTTGCCTCTTCCAGCGGCGTTGAGCGCTCTTCGATTGCGGCCAGCGACTCACCCAACCGGACCCGGATTTGAATGGCAATCTGTGTCAGGGCGTTCAAGACCTCTTCTTTTCTTCCCGCCTGGCCCTGCTCCTGCGCAAGGACGTCTCCGGTCCGGCAGTTCCTGGCGCGTACCCACAAGACATACCGCTTCCCGAGGCATCCGATCGAGCCTTCAAGCAAAGCCATGCTGCCCGTTCTTTCGCAGATTTCCTGCGCGATTTCGGAGGTAAGCTGCGTCTCGGACGGCCGGTTCATGTAGCGCAGGACCTGTTGAACCTGTTGATCTGACACAACCGTCAGCGACGGTGACTGCTCCAGTTGCACTGATAAGCCCTGGCGAAGAATTCCGTCAAAAACCGGATCGCCGGTCTTGTTCTCGAATTCGCCGAGGACAATTTTGTCTTTCCGGATGAGTATCGGCGGCCGCATCGGAGATTTATCCGCGCCTGCGAATTCCCGACTGCTCGCCCTGGGGACCGCCGCCAGTTCGCTCTGTAGCTCGGCAGCCGACTGCCACCGGCGCGCTCGGTCGTCTTCCAGGCACCGGCTCACAATTGCTTCCAGCCTGCGTCCCCGGATGCGCCTTCGCTGCGGGATGGCTCGCTCGCCCGTGAGCATTTCGTATAGCACCAGGCCAAATGCGTATATATCGGTTCGCGCATCCGCCGGTTTCCCCTCTTGCTGCTCCGGTGCCATGTATGCCGGTGTGCCGATCACCCGATGTTCGCCGGTCAGTGTTTGATCTCCCTCCCGTGCGGCGAGCCCGAAATCCAGAACCTTGACACCGGATTTCGCGATCATGATGTTGCCCGGTTTCAGATCCCGGTGAACGATCCCTTTGGTGTGGGCTTCAGCCAGTGCAGCTGCAACCTGCGAGGCGTACAGCAGCGCGGTTGGGATGGGGAGCGGTCCGCGCTGTAGCCGGACCGCCATGGTCTCGCTTTCGACCAACTCCATCACCAGGTAGTTAGGGCCAATATCGTAGAGCGTGCAGATGTTGGGGTGGTTCAGAGACGAGATCGCGCGCGCTTCCCGCTCGAAACGGGCGATGAACTGCTCCTGCGTGGTTTTGATCGCCACCGCGCGGCCCAGTCGCGTGTCTACCGCCAGAAACACCTGGCCCATCCCGCCCTCGCCCAGCTTGCCCTTGATTCGATACGGCCCCAAAGAAACCCCCACCGCCAATCCGGCAACCATCGAATTCTCCAGCAGTTCCGGGGAGTTCTGGAGTGCTGGGCGATCGAGAAACGCGCCGCCGCTGGGCTGCGCGAGCAACTGTTCCACTTCACGGCGCAGATCAGGATCGGTTCGGGCCAGCAGAGCCGCGCGCTCGCCAGCGCTGGCCTCTCGAACCGCATGGTATAGCTTTTCAATCTGCCGTATCTGCTCAGGGGTCATCGCGGTGGTACCGAGGGTTCCCCCATTGTAGGGCTCAATTCCCGCAGTAACCAGGCTGGGGCAAAATCCCAATCGCGCCTTACTGTCCGCGGAGAGATGTTTAGCGCAGCAACAATTTCCTCTTCGCTCAATCCACCGAAATAACGCAGCTCCACCACTTTGGCCTGACGCGGCGCCAGCTCTGAGAACGCCGTCAGCGCCTCGTCCAGAGCGAGAATCGATCGGTCAGGCGCAGGCGACAACACCGCAGATTCATCCAGATTGACTCTCTGCGGTATTCCGTCGCGCCTGCGCGAACCCTTGGTGCGTGCGGCGTTCACCAGGATGCGACGCATCATCTGAGCCGCAACGGCAAAGAACTGAGCACGCGCCTGCCATTCGATTTTGGTCACGTCGACCAGGCGGAGATAAACCTCGTGAACTAGCGCCGTAGCCTGGAGCGTATTTTCTGCTGAGCGCGTGTCGATGAACAGGCCCACTCCCGGAGGGCATAAAAAATATACAAAAACCGTGGCCGCTTTTGGGCATCTGCTGCCGCCTGTACCGGCAGAAGGAGAAAAGGTAGTTTGGAACGATCTCCTTCTGGAATGGAGGAAATCTATGAACCTAAAGGAGATGACCATGAAACTCAGCAACACAGGAAAGGCTCTATCGATCGTCGCCGCGTTCGCATTTGCTCTGGCTGTCGGGCCTTCAGCGAAAGCCGCGGGATGTTCGAACGCTACCCTGAAGGGGGGCTACTCAGATCAGGACACCGGAACCATCATTGGGGCGGGGCTCTTCGCCGGTGTCAATTTGGACACCTTCGACGGAAAAGGCAAAATGACGGTCAGCGGAATGTCCAGCGTGAATGGCAGCATTTCGGCGTTCGCTGCAATTGGCAGCTACCACGTCAACCCTGACTGCACCGGTACATACACAGTCTCAGATTCTGTGGGCGACACATTTGAGGCGTTCTTCGTCATAGATCAGGGCGGGAATGAACTTCAGATCGTCATTACTAACCCTGGTACCGTGATCAACTGCGTCGCACGGAAGCAATTTCCAGCTGACCTTAACTAAAGGCAGCGATCTGTTCTCCAGTTGGGATCGAGCCGGATCGCTTCGATCCGGCCATTCCATTCGGAGGGGTTGAAGAGAGCGGTTGGTTGGCCGTGTCCATCAAATGCCAACCCAGCTCTCGATTTGACAGAATGGCGCTCATCTGCTCTCGCGGCAGATTCCCTACCCACTTCGACATATCATCGAAATAGCGTGTAATCCGAGGTTTGAACGCGCATTCGGCCGGTCATCGACGGATGGCCATCATGGTGATGTCGTCGGACTGCGGCGCGCCGGCAGTGAATGCCATCAAGCGAGAGTTCACCGTATCGATCATTTCGCGTGAAGGAAGTGTCGCCGCTTCACGGAGGACTTCCAATAGGCGGCCGTCGGTGAAATCCTCCACTTCCACATTGGTCGCTTCGGGAACGCCGTCTGTATAAAGAAAGAGCGCATCGCCGGGATTGAGTTGGACCATACCAGCGCCGTATTGATTCCACTGGAACATGCCCAATGGAGTGCCGCCCGTCTGTTCCAAGGGCTCCGCCAATCCCCCTGGCCCGATCCTATAGGGCGGATTGTGCCCCGCATTCGAATAGCGCAGTTCACCGGTTTCGGTATTCAAGATTGCGTAAAAGCAGGTGGCGAACATCGATGAGGATTTGTCGTTCAATAGAATGCGGTTCACTTCGCCCAAGCATTCTTCGGGCGCCGTGCCGCGCAGAGCCACGCTTCTGACGTGGGTATGGGTCACGGCCATATATAACGCGGACGGTGTTCCCTTGCCGGAGACGTCGCCGATCACCACGCCAAGGTGATTCTTGTCGATCAGGAAGAAATCGAAGAAATCGCCTCCCACGGCGCGAGCCGAAGTCATCTGCGCGTGAATGTCGAAGTCGGTGCGGCCGGGAAACGGGGGAAATGTGCGAGGCAACAGAGAATGTTGAATCGCCCGTGCGGTGTCGAGTTCTTTCTGAATGGCGGCCAGTTGTTCGCGGTAGCGTGCAGCGCCAACCATCTCCTGGCAGATGATGGAGTTCTCGATCGCTGCGGCGGTCTGCAGGGCGATAGTATTGAGGAGTTTCAGATCGGCTGCGGAGTACGGATGGCCGGTATCATTCATGAGGATGATGAGGCCAACGGTCCTTTGCTTGGCCCGCAAGGGGGCAAACAGCAAGGAGCGAAGACCGGGAGCGGCGCCCACGAGAGGTCCGGCAGCCAACACATTCATCATCTCCGCGACATTGACGATTTCCGAGACTCCGCGTTCCAGAACCGAGAGCACGTAGTCAGAGTCGACCGCAGGCAAATCGGAATCGTCGCCGAAACTGGCGCAATAATTCAAGGCGCCATCGGCTTTGTCTCTGACCAGAATTCCCCCGGAAGACGCAGCGATGAGGCGGCGCGCCTGGGTCAGGGCTGATTTGCCGACCGCCAACACGTCCAGCAGCGCGGTCAGATCCTCGGAAAGCTGGTCGATGAGGTGGATTTCACGGTAGAGATGCAGAACTTCCGCGCCCATTGCATGACGTTCGGCGTCGGTGGCGGCCAGGCGCGTCAGTAGCGATCCGAGCGCAGCGGCGCTCGATGGCGGCCCCGCGACGCACCCCAGCTCGATCCCGTCGCACACCACCGGAACGCGTGGGCTCCCGTTTGCGGGCGCGCCCATCAACAGATTCCCTGATGCGTCCTCGATGGTCAGCGGACCATCCAGGGCTGCCATCAGTGACGCAATGACGGGCCCATCGTTGGATTTGGCCCGAAGCAACGTTTTCAAGCTGAGCTTGGCCATGGCGCTTTCAAATTTTGAGCACGGTTCGTGCCTTCTCCAGGAGCGCGTCGGGATCGAAGGGCTTGGTCATGTAGTGGTCCGCACCCACTTCCTGGCCGCGCTGGCGGTCGAATTCCTGGCCTTTGGCAGTTAAGAGGATGATGCAGGTGTTGACCAATCCCAGGTCGTTCTTTACCGTGTGACACACGTCGAAGCCGTTCTTTTTCGGCATCATCACATCGAGAAGGACCAGCTCAGGTTTCTCTTCGCGGATGGTCTCAAGCGCCTGCTCGCCGTCGCCGGCGGTCAGCAGCTCCACACCTTCATCCTCCAGTTCTTCCAGTGACTGCTGAATCAGCATCCTCAGGTGAGGCTCATCGTCCACTATCAGGATTTTCATGGTTGCGCTCGTAGATCAGAAACAGCACGTTCTCCAGACCCTTTTCGAAACGCAGAGAACGGACGGCTTCCTGCTGGCTGGAAAGCAGGGAGTTGAGAACAATGATGTCCGGCTGCGCGGAAACGGCGCTGGCCAACAACTCTGCGCCATTGGATTCGACCACTTGATAGCCGCCCGCTTGCAGAACCTGGGTGAGCGTGCGCACTGTCGAAGCGTCCTCATCCACGATCATGACCTTGCGGTGCGATTTGCCCTGATTAAGAAGCGTGCTTACTTCATGGAACAGCGCCGGAGTATCGATCGGCTTGGTCAGGTAGCGGTCGACACCGATGCGGAAACCGCGCTGCTTGTCTTCCACGATGGACAGAATGATGATGGGAATGTCCATGGTGGCGGGATCATTCTTGAGCACCGCGGCGACATCGAAGCCGTTCATCTCCGGCATCATGACGTCGAGCACCACGAGCCCCGGTTTTTCCTCCCGGATGCAATCGAGAGCCTCGCGCCCATCGGCGGCGAGCCGCACTCGATAGCCCGCCTCAGTGAACTCCTGTAGCAGCAGCGACCGGATATTGGGGTCGTCATCCACCACCAGGATGGATGTGCTGGCCGGCTCATGACTTGCGACCGTCTCGCGCAGCCGGCGCACCAGGCCTTCGAACGTGAGGGGACGGGCTTCAGGACTTGCGGCAGCCTGGGCCGGAATTACGAACAAGAAGGTGCTTCCCTTTCCGATTTCGCTTTCGACCCAGATGCGCCCGCGGTGGTGCTCCACAATTTCCTTGCAGATGGGCAGGCCGAGGCCGGTGCCGCGCGGCTTGTCAGTCAGCGTATCGCCCACCTGCTTGAATTTCTCGAAGATCTTCTGATGGTCGGCCGTCGCAATGCCGATCCCTGAGTCGGTTACGCTGACCGCGATTTCGCCATCCCGCGCTCGTAAGGCTACCGTGATTGAACCCGACGGCGTGAACTTCACGGCGTTCGAAATCAGGTTGATTACCACCTGCACCAGCCGGTGCTCATCGCCCGTGCAGGCGGGCAGATCGGGCTCAATCTCCTTTACCAGTTGCACGGGCTTGCCTTCGAACAGGGATGTGGTGGCGGTTACTGCGCGATCGATTACCTCGGCCATTGACAGCGTCTGCATGTTCCAGGTGAACTTCCCGGCTTCGATCTTGGCCAGATCCAGCACGTCGTCGATCAATTGCGTGAGGCGTTGGCCTTCCGCAACGACCACGCCCAGGTTTTCGAGAACCTGCTGCTTGGCCTGCTCGACTTTGCGATCGTCCGCGGGAAGCAGCGGCAAAAGGCGCTCTTCCAGGCGGCGCCGGATGATCTTGGCGAATCCGAGCACGGAGGTAAGCGGCGTGCGCAGCTCATGGCTCACGGTGGAGAGGAACGAGCTTTTCGCGGCATCGGCCTGTTCGGCGGCGGCGCGGGCCTGGCGGGCTTCCTCGAAAAGCCGCGCATTGTGAATGGCCACTCCCACCGCGGACGCGACCGTCGATAACAGGCGCTGATCGGCTTCCGTGAAGCGGTTTTCCTCTTCGGTGCTCTGGACGCTGAGTACGCCGATGATCTCTCCGCCCGCGGGAATGGGAACGCCCAGGTACGAGGCGGCGTGGCGTCCGATGCGCTGGATTCCGAGGCGGTTGGTGCTGGCGTCCACGTCCTGATTCATCAGCAGCGGCTGGCCCGTCCGGATGATTTGCGACGTCAGGCCTTCCCCCAGCGGCAGGGACTTAATGTCTTGCCCAAACGTGTAGGGAAAGTCGATGGTCGCATGGGCGCGATCGAGCAAGGCCACGTAGGCGATCGGTGCCTGGAAGAGTTCCTGCATCTGATCGCCAACCAATTGGATGACGCTGTTGATGTCCAGCTTGGCGGAGATGGCCTGGGTGATGCGGTTGATGGTGGCAAGCTCGGCGGCCCGCTCGCTTACCTCCATTTCCCGCTCGTTCACCAGGCCGTAGGCGGAGGCATTATCGAGTGCGATGCTGGTATACGAAGCCAGGTTCTCCAGCAGGTTGAGGTGCTGTTCGGTGTAGGCATTCTTTTCAAAGCTCTGCACGCTGATGACGCCGAGCACGCGGTGCTGCGCGATCAGCGGAAGGTACATCATCGACTCGGGTGGCAGGGCGCGAGTGCCGTCTTCGAGCGCCCAGCCGATGTGCCGGTATGACTCGATGTACCGGGAGTACTCGTTTTCCACGTCGTTGATCAGAATCGGCTTGCGGTGGTCGATGCACCACACCGCGAATTGGTTCTTATCGTCGGTGTCGCGGGTATAGGGCTTGAATCGCTTGCCGTTCTCGATGGCCAGCGTGTATTCGATGTGGTGTTTTTCCGGCCGGTAAAGGCCGACGCCGAAAATCGGGGCATCAAGCAGTTGGTTGACGCGCTCGTAGAGCTTGAACAGGATGGTGTCAAGATCGAGCGAGGCGGTGATTTCGCGGCCGATGTCGCTGAGCAACTCCACGGTGTCGTAGGCATGCTGGATCCGGTCTTTCTGCGCGGCGATCTCGCCGGCCTGGTCGCGGATTTCCCGGGTCCTTTCGGCGACGGTGGCTTCGAGAGCTTTGGCCTGCGCCTGGAGAGCTTCGGTGTTGCGGCGGGCCTTCTCGCGCTCGTGCAGGACCAGGAAGTGGCGCCCGACCACGATGATCAGCGCGATCAAAAGCGCGTACAGCACGTATGCGAGATTGGTCCGGTACCAGGGCGGCAGGATGGTGAAGGCGTAACTCCCTTCTTCACTCATTTGGCCATCCATGCTGCGAGCTCTCACACGGAAGCGATAGTCCCCCGGCCCCAGGCTGCTGTAGTTCGCCTCGTGCTCAACGGTCCAATTGCTCCAGTCCTTGTCCGCGCCTTCCAGAAAGTATTGGTATTGGGTCCGGTCTTCATCGCCGAACGCGGGGGCGGCGAAGGCAAACACCAGCGAATTGTCCGCGTAGGGCAAACGCGGCGGGGTCTGAGAGGACGCGGCATCGCCCTCGAACAGCGGCGCGCCGGAAGAGGGGCGGACGCTGCGGACCAGCGTCGGAAAGGCCTGGCGAGTGGCGGTGCGGGACCGGGGGTCGAAGAGGAACGAGCCATTTCCGCCCGCCACCACCGCGCGCCCCTGATCGAGAAAGCGAACACTGGCAAAATCGAAGCTGGACAGGCCGGGGGGGCTCTCTTCGTCGAGATGGTACCCGCCGTCAGGACTGCGCCGGAAGATGCCCACGCGGCGGCCGTGAGGCAAGGCTTGCGTCACAGACCAGATATCTCCGTTGGGAGCCTCCCAAACGTACGTGGCGCCGCCAGCATTTTCAACCGGAAGATAGAAACGGCTGTCGGGGGCGAACTTCTTCGTTCCCTCGTCCCAGCGGAAAATCCCCCCATGGACTAAGCCCGTCGCGAAGACCTGGCCGTCGACCGCAGTTACCCACATCATATCGTCCGGTACGTCTTCCTTCGTCGATAGGACCTGCATATTGGCGTTACGGAGACCGGATGCCGGAGACTCGAAACGGTACATGATGCGCGGGGTCGTCACGGCAACCCAAACCGCTCCGTTCGCATCTTCGGTCAGGTATTGCCCACCCAACTTGGCGTTATTGGCCCGGCCTTCATCGATCCACTTGCCGTTTTCCCACCGCATCGAGGACACGCAATCGTCCTGGCCAATATAAACGCGGTTGGGAAACTTCCGGGATTGAATGAGATCGTAAGCACCATCTGCGGGAGTATTCCGCTCAGGGAGCGCGGGCTTGATCGTGTCCCCTTGTATCGTCACGACTCCGTAGTTCGTGGCCGCCAGCAACTGATCGGGTCCACTGGAGGGATCATGGAAAATCAATAGGCGAAAGCTCTGCGTTATCTGGGTGTTGGCCAGTTCGTGAGCTTCGGCAACGCCGGTCGCGGAGTTCGGTACAAATCGCAAGAACGGTGCCCCGGAAAAATTCGCGGCGTACAGCGATCCGTTCAGGAGCGCGGAATCGCCGGCTGGAGTGCGACTCAGAACCGAAACCGGCGAGTTGAGGGCAACGCGCGAGATGGACTGGGTTTGTCCCAGCCACAGAGCGCCATCCCGGTCTTCAAAGACGGACGACACTCCCTTTTCCGGGAGTCCCGATTCTTTCCCGATGATGCGGCGCAGCCGGCCGTTGTGATCGATAATGACCGCCCCGCCTCGCAGTGTGGTGATGCAGAAGCCGCCATCCGCAAGGGGAGTGGCAGCGTAGCTGATGTTCTGTATCAGGTACTCGTCGATCTCATTGGGAAAAGGAGAGAGAGTATGTCCGTCATAGAGCCTGAGCGGCCCACCCCGCGGAATGACGAGGATGTGGGCGGCATCCCAGGGTAACAGGTTCATCCTCTGGTATTGAGCCAGAGCATCGCCTCCTGGCAAGGGCCGAAGGTCCTCACCGGCGATCTCTTCCAGCCCGACGCCGAGTTGCGACGTATAGATGTGTCCGCCGATTTCCGCAAGAGTCGAGAAAGTATGGCCGTTGGATGGCCAGACCTTCATGCGCGTGCCATCCCAGCGGAATACCTTCTCGTACGATTGGGTGAAAGTCCCATTGGACGCAAACGCGATTCGCCAGACATCGAGGAAATCGCGTTGTTCGAGGGGTATCTTTTCCTTCAGGGATACATATTTCATCGCGCCGGTGGCATCCGGCTCCAGATAGCCAAAGTCTCCTCGCAGGCCCACCCAGATCTTGCCTTGGCCGTCCATTGCGAGCCTTCGGGCAATCGACACCGGGACCGGGATGGCGCGCGCTGTCGCGCCATCGTACTGGCCGATTTCTCCAGCGGTCATTCCCACGTACAGGAGACCATTACGGTCCCGGAGAAGCGCCCAGACCTGACTGCCGCCGAAATCGTTTCCGATATCGTAATTCCGGATGAGCGGGGTGCCGGCGAGCCCCCGCTGCTGCGTCCGGGCCGCCCGGCCCGCCGCAAGAATCACCAACGCTAACGTTAACGTTCGAACGACGCGTTCTTTCATTGAGGGACGAATTATACCGTATCAATCAAAGCTTTGAATGGCTTTGGAGCTTGGGCATCGTGGAGCAGTTTGACTGTTCTGTGCTGTGCTCAGTTTCCGGACGTCTCCGAGCGATCGACTGTTGCCCGTTTCCGATGGGGTGCCGGTAGCGACCAACGGGAATGAAAGGCTGTTTGACCGCGTGCTGGAGTTGGTTCACTCCCCGCCCTCGGCGGCGCAGATTGCGGAAACCGCACAGGCGTTCGGGCAGGAAGACGAAATCGCGGTGATTTCGGTGACCAGGGAGCCGGTAGCCGAGCCGGTAGCTCAGCCTCCTCTGGTCTGAATTGCATTTTGGGGCACACGGCTAACTCTTAGCCTTGCTCGGGTTCAGGAACTTGTACTGAATGGCAGCCTCAGGCGCGAATCGCAAATGCCGTCGAAGACTTCGACGGAAAGGCATCATCGGCCTAAGGCGGGTTCGGTCGGAAGTGCTTTACGAGGACAGAAGGTTTGGCATGGAGCCTGGAGCGAGTTGTACTTGTCGAAACATGGCCCTCACTTGTCGTGATAGGATTTGGCGACCATTCGTGCAAACTTCCCCGATACGCTCTTCTGACCGCCGTCCAATTAGGCATGTTCACGATCCTTGCTGATCGGAGGATCACCGGGGAGCAATTGGGCGCGGAACTTGGTGCTCTGCGATGTCGGCGGAGCGACCGGCCTGCTCCGCGTTGAAGTCGAAAGGAAACATCCGCACCTGTACTGCACCTCATTTGATCTCCCAGCTGTTGAGCCAATCGCAAAAAGGCACATTGCCCAGTCAGGCCTTAGTCATCGCATAGGGACGGCCTCAGGCGATTTCTTCAAAGATGCGCTGCCCAAGGCCGAAGTCATCACCATGGGCATGATCCTTCATGACTGGAATCTGGAAAAGAAGATGCATTTGATTCGCTCGGCGTACGATGCACTCCCGCCTGGAGGTGCCTTCATCGCAGTTGAAGCGCTCATCGACGAAGCCCGTCGGGGAGAATGTTTTTGGTCTCCTTATGTCATTGAACATGCTGATCGAATTCGGCGATGCCTTCGACTATTCGGCAGCCGAGTTCCGCGCCTGGTGTTCTGAGGTCGGATTCCGGCGCTTCGACGTGGTCCATCTGGCCGGTGCATCGAGTGCCGCAATTGCATTTAAGTAAGCTGATTTCGGACTACGGCATCGCTCATTTGCAGAAAGTCTCGAACACGAGTTCGGCGCCGCTCCGGAGAGCGGCATATCCGACAAGAAACGGGACCAGCCAGATGGGGTAGCGTGCTGGACATTATCACTCCGGATAGCAATAGACTTCAACAAGGTTCCCCAAAGATCAATTGAGTTTCTTACAGCCTGCCCTATGTCCCCTATTGATCCTTATTGATCGTTTGTGCTTTGGCCGCTACAAAATCGACAACATCGCAAGTGCTCCGACAGATTTCCAGATCGCATTCCAACTGGTTCTCCAAGCAATCACCGCTATTGGAACCAATCGTGATGACCCTCGCGATGAAGGTCCTTGCTGTATTCTCGCTCGCCCCGGTGTTTACCAAGGTCTTCAAAAGAGTGGGAGTGAAGATCAGACAGATCAAGGCCGTGGAGTTCTTCAACCTGGTGAAGCCACGGTCCGATCAGGAGATCGCAAGTCGCTGGGAACCAATTGCCGACGGATCCATTGCCACAACCGAGACAAATACCGGACCATCACGCTTCCTCCTCTGCGTGTGATTTTTGACCAATGTTAAACATTCACTCATTCAGAAGCAAACATCACGCCATTACCTTTACGCTCCAAACGAGGCGCAGGCCGATTTCGGGGAAGAGCCGGGGGCATTGGCGCGTGTATGGCCCGGCCATGGCCCCCACAGATGAGTATTTGATCGCGGACCAGAAATCGGAAGACGAAACTGGTACTGGCAGGAAAATCAAAAACGGAAGTCGTCGCGGCGACCGCCTCGGCGCTGGATAAGAAAGAACTGCCCGTACTGGAGCCGGGAACGATGTGCTACATGATGTCGAAGCAGCAGTACCTGAACGACCGCGGTATGAGCTGGCACCCGCATCTGATTTTTTTTGTCTCGGGCGACGCGGCCAAGAGCTGGGGAGCCGACGAGATAGGTTCGCCGATGATGTCGGCGAATGACCCTGAAGAGCGGGTGACCATCATGATGGTCTGGGTAGGCAACTGGTCCGATGGGTCGCCTGCTCCGATGGAGCACTGACGCCGCGTCACCACTCATCTGGTTGAGATCAGTAACCAAAGTCGGCCAGCGTGCGGAATTCCGGCATGCCTGGACGGGCGATGCACTGAATTCCGTGACAATTGCCCGAATTTGAACCGGTGCGGATGGATGAGCGTATGCTCAGATTACAGCCTTCTCCCCCACGCATAGGCGATTGCTGATCCCCCGCACGTCCGGCTGTCGACCATCGGTTTTGAAAAAGAGGAAGTCTAGATGCCAACGATTCATGCAATCCGCACAGGTTTGGTAAAAGTGAGATGCGCCCAGAGAGAATCGCGGGGCCATGGGGCGGTCCGGATTACGAATATGTTGTTTGACAAGGACTGGACGGAGTGGCTGCCGATCTACGCGTGGGTGATCGAGCATGACGAAGGCATCATCGTGGTGGACACTGGAGAGACCTCGCGCGTACATGAGAAGGGATATCACCCCGCTTGGCATCCGTTCTATCGGCGGGCGTCGCGGTTCTCGGTCCATCCAGAAGAAGAGATCGGCCCCCAGCTTCGTCTGCTCGGCATCTCTGAGAGAGGCGTGAGCCAGGTTGTTCTCACCCATCTCCATACCGACCATGCTGGCGGGCTTGTTCACTTGACCGGTAGCAAGATGTGGGTAATGGAACAGGAATTGAAAAGAGCCAGCGGGATTGGAGGCAGAGTCCAGGGCTACTTGCCGCATCGCTGGCCAAAGTTCTGGGGGCTGGAATTTATTCGCTTTGAAGATCGTCCGGTGGGTCCCTTCCGGCAGAGCATGCCGCTGACGAAACGAGGCGACGTGCTGATCATTCCAACGCCGGGACACACGCCACACCATGTTTCGGTGCTGGTCTGTGGTTCGCGATCCTACTTTCTTGCCGGGGATACGAGTTATAGCCAGCAACTGCTGCTGGCGGGGAAGGTGGACGGAGTAAGTCCCGATGAGGCCGTCTCGCGGGTGACCATGGCGAATATCGTGGCCCTGGCCAAGGAGCGGCCGTTGGTTTACCTGCCATCTCACGATCCCGAGAGCGAAGACAGGCTTGTGCAGAAATCTGTTATGTGCGAAGACGCAGCCGGGGAGAAGGTTGGGCACTCGCACATTCGGCGTATCAGTGAAGAGCATGCTTAATTTCTAAAAGCATACTTTTCCAGGTTCTCCCGGACTTGCTACTGCGGTGGGACTGTTCGCGGGCATATGGTTCATCACTTATCTGAAAGCCAGTGACCAGCCAGCGGTCTTCGATCCTCAAGTCGGCTTGGCGCCTCGAATCCGTCCCCATCTTCGGGCGACAATCGCAGTCGCAAGCGCGTTTTTCGTTACAAATCGATTCTTACGGCATCTCGGTTGTAAGGGCGAAGCGGGCTCCGACGAGTTGGACTGCATGGTAATGCCTATAGCACCGCATTTCACTGAAGTTTGACGATCCGCATTGACGGGGGCCCTGAAGCAGGGCAAACTTGGGCATGAGAGCCCCAATGAGCTCGTGCAGCGGGCCCCCGAAGCCCTCGACCAACCGGCCAACCTTTCTCATGTGTCCCCCGACCCTGTATGACGTGAACTACGTCATCAATCCCTGGATGGTCGGAAACGTCAACCGGTCATCGCGCCAAGGCGCCACGCAACAGTGGACGGTGCTGCATGGCGCCCTCGGGAAGATTGCCGACGTACTGCTTGTGGAACCGCAACCGGGTTCCCCCGATATGGTCTTTACAGCAAATGCTGGATTGGTCCACGACGGCATAGTGGCCCTGAGCAGCTTCTATCATCTGGAACGCCAGGGCGAGGAACCGCATTTCCGGCGCTGGTTCCAAGAGTCTGGCTTCGTGGTACGTGACGTTCCGCGCGTAACGCCTTTCGAAGGTGAGGGGGATGCACTTTTCGAACCCGACGGATCACGCCTTTGGGCCGGTCACGGCCCGCGCACTCGTCAGAACAGCCATGGTCAATTGACGGATTTGTGGAATATAGAGGTCGTTTCCCTACGCCTGGTCGACCCGCGCTTCTATCACCTCGACACATGTTTTTGTCCACTGTCCAACGGGGAAGTCATGTATTACCCAGCCGCCTTCGACGCCGAATCTCAAAAGAGGATTGAAGGGCGCTATCCCAAAGCAAAGAGGATATGCGTCTCAGAAGAAGACGCATTGAGGTTTGCGTGTAACGCGATCAACGTTGGTAAGACGGTTGTCCTTAATCAGATCGGCGCTGAGTTGTCGGCGCAGTTGCAATTACTCGGTTATCACGTGATTCAAGTGGAGCTAACAGAATTCATGAAAGCCGGTGGTGCAGCCAAGTGCCTCGTGCTCCGGCTCAGCGAGGTGGATGTGACGCACCGCGCATGAATGCCCTCTGTTCTCCGATTCCGTCGAGCCTCCATTGTCGATTCATGCGTCATCGCGATGCGCTTAATCGAGCTTTCGGATTAGGACCGATATGTCGGCCAGTGTCCGCCGACCGATCGAGGTGCGATCCTCGCTTGACGCCAAGATGGCTTAGCACTCATCGACGGAGTTCTGGGTAATACGGTGGCCATCCTTCCCTATGCCTCCCTTCGCCCCCTTTTAAAGGCCATCGGTTCGAACCGGAATCTCTTTCCGGACATTTACTGATCCGATAACAACAGACTTCAACAGGGTTCACCAAAGAGATTTATTGAAGCCTATTGAAATCCGTTGAAGTTAAGTGTAATCAATCGAATTGCTTACGTCGGCAATAATATACTTGACAGACTTTGCCAAGGCAGATGATTGACTTTGCTAGGCTGGCGGCATGGAAGCTAGAGATAGCTCGTCTATCAGTGCATTAGCGATGGAGGAGGACTTTGATCAGAGGTAATGGAGGAAGCTCCGAAGCCGCGTATCATCCCACTCGCTCTTCCGCCTCATCGGAATTGCCGAAGACTTCTTCCCGAATGATTCGTTCCGTCGCCTCATTCAAATATTCATGCAATGCCTTCTCAATCTGAAGGTATTCAGGCCAGAGCGTATTGTCGATGAACGACTTGGGTGCCCGGAGTACAACCGTCGTGCGGCGCTGGCGCGGGTATCGATAAGGTTTAAGCCCGTAGCGGCGGCACAGCGCGGTGAATAGGCGCCGGTTCCATTGATCGACGAGCTTGAAGTAGGTTTCTACCGGCTTCTCGATCTGCTCTGCGGCAGCAAGCGCTTTCCGCACCCGATCGATTGCCGCCGCAGCCGCGTCACGCTCTCCCGCGGTAGTGGCTCCCTCGAACAGCGCGGAAATCTTACGCAACTTCTGGCGGAGTTCTTGTTCGGTGGTCATTGATATGGTTATCTCGTCGAAAGGCGGGAATCGCAACGGGCGATGGGAACATGAAAAGTTTACCGGCCATGCCCGCTTGGCACCAGCGGCGGAGCTCAAAAATCGAGATCGAGCCCGACTCTCCAAAAGCATTCGCCAAATAAACGGCGCCGGGCGAAACATTCACGTCTGCGATCATCCAATGCGGCAGATTTAGGGTGACCACCGAGGTTTCCCAGCACCTAGGGTCCCAGTGTGAGGCAATCGAAACCGAGGGCCGCTGTAGACTGAGGTTACCGATGGAAGCAAGTGAATCCAGAGCCATTGCGATCCTTGCCGAAAAGCCTTCAGTCGCGCAAGACATTGCCCGTGTCCGCGCCCTGCTCATCGCCAGCAGGCTGCCGAACGACAGGGCGTAGGCGGTCACCGCCCACTGCCGGTTCTCGGCCGAGAAATGCAGTGCCTTCTGGGCCGAGGGAAGCGCGATGTTGACGATCGTCACGTCGAGCGTGACCATCAGCTGGGCCACGCCCAGGAGGATCAGGACCAGCCAGCGCTTGGCCTGGAGTTGTCGGCCACCGTCGGTGCTCGCTCCGGGTCAACTGACATTCGTGATGTTGTTTTTCGCCGGCCGCCAGACTGCAGGCGGCGCCGGCCGTCGTGAACCAGTTGACCCGCCGGCGTCGCGATTCGGTTCAGAGCGGCCACTGTTCGAGGCGAGCGGCGCCTGACCCCCCATCCCAAAGCGAGGGAGCTAGGGGATCGCTCCAGCCCCGAGGTAAGACGGGCGGGCGATTCGGCGCTGATCGCCGTGCGAGTGTCTCTCGTCGCCGGATCCCCGGGACGCTGAGGCGCGTCCTCAACTTCGACTAAGGAGCTTGCCCATGATCCAGACGATTGCCGAGCAGCTGCCGCGGTTACGCGTGAGCATTGACGAAAGCGTCCCGGCTGAGCTCGCAGAGATCTTCCTTCGGGAACAGCGGACGCTGGCGTCGGTGACACCGGTGGGCATCATCGAGCCGGGAGCCCGCCTGCCCGACGCCGCGCTGCTCGACCCACACGGTCGCCCACCTCGCTGAGCGAGGCGCTGGGGGGCCGACCGGGGGTGCTGGTGTTCTCACCGCGGGGCCTGGTGTTCGTACTGCAACCTCGCGCTGCGCACCTATCAGGCCGCGCTCGTGGACGAGCTCGAGGCGCGGTGGGTGCAGGCCGTGCCTGGGCGGCGTCCCGATGGCTCGCTCACGATGCAGGAGAAGCACGGTTTGCGCTACCCGGTGCTATCGGATCCCGGGCAGCACCTGGTCGGGCGGCGGCGATCATGACCCGGCCGGGCGAGGAGGCGCTCGCGGCGCAGCTGAAGCTGGGCCTCGACCTCGAGGCGGTCAACGCCGACGGCACCGCCGGCGATCCCGATGCCAACGACGCTGATCCTCCGATCGCGATCGCATCGTCCAGTGGGTCGATGTCCATCTCCAGGACTACAGCAACGCTCTGAACCGGAGCAGATCCTGGCCGCGCTCGACGCCCTGGCATGCCCTGATGGCGGGCAATCTCGACGGGC
>CAVREL010000071.1:0-179965 GCA_963720105.1 uncultured Acidobacteriota bacterium
TCACGCAGAGTATCGGCTTGCTTGAATGCGTTCGGATTGCCCCCGATAAAAGGCGAGCGGATTCTGATTTTCTGAACTAAGGTCCCTCACCCGGCGCTTCGCGCCGACCTCTCCCGCGGGGGAGAGGCATTCAGATCCCGGGCCAAGGCGCTCGATCTGGGTACGCAGGGTCGCGCCCTTGAGGCCCTGCGCCTTGAAGAACTCTTCTATGAACTCGCGATCGCGGAGGACGAAGTCCGGCAGCGGGCGCTTCTGCCCTGCGAGCTTTTGCGGATATTCGAGTGTGCATTTGAGGATGAACCAGGCGACTGGATTAATATCGATCGCTGTCACTTCGCAGCCGAGGCGCATCGCTTCGAGCGGGATTGCCCCGCCGCCAGCGAAGGGATCGAGCACGCGCGGAGCTCGCCCGCCGTAAGCCTTACGAATTCCATCCCGGAAGAATTGCAGGTCAGGGCTCGACTCGCGTCCCCAATGGAGAATGCCGCCCAGCTTCTCCTCGCGTTCGACCTCGACCGGCTTGCCGCCTACTTTCTTCTTTTCGATTTTGTTAACAACACGCCCGCCGATCCGCTGGATGTCGGAATCGGATTCATTCGCATCGGTGAACCAGGCAAGTTCCAATTCGAAATCGACCAGGTGGAACTCAAGTAAACTGCCCTCAATATCTTCCGTGCCCCATCCTTGCGACTGGTTTCTGTCGCAAGGGTGGGAAACCACGAACCCCCGCCCTCACGGACCCCCAAACAACTGCGCCCGCTCTAACCAGCATCTATCTCATCGATAGACAAGCAAACGATCTCACTGCGATTGTGCTTCCCGAGGGGTGAGGGATGGTGGTTCTGTTTTTGATTCCTGCGTTGGTTCTGGCGCTAGTGGCCACGGCGCCCGCATGGCCGTATAGCAAGAACTGGGGCTATATCCCCAGTGGCGGGCTGGGCGCGATCCTGGTCCTAACCATCGTTCTTCTGTTTTTAAACCGCATCTAGAAGGCTCATCGCGGGACGACGCGACGCGCCTGACGGAGACCTGAATTTTGCACCCAGCTCGCGCGCTCGCGCTGCTCATTCTCCTCACATTCCCGACCGGGGCCGGCTTCGCCTACTCCGTCCTCACGCACGAGGAAATCGTTGACCTGCTGTGGACGTCGAACATCCGTCCACTGATTGAGAAGCGCTTCCCGGGCCTGACCGATGACCAAATCAAGGAAGCGCACGCCTACGCCTACGGCGGGTCGGTCATCCAGGACCTCGGCTACTATCCCTTCGGAAGCAAGGAATTCAGTGACCTGGTGCATTACGTGCGCAGTGGAGACTTCGTTGCCGAAATGCTGCGCCAGAGCCAGGACCCGAAAGAATACGCATTCGCACTCGGAGCCCTGGCGCACTACGTATCGGATGTGGATGGGCACCCGGCCGTCAACGAGGCGGTCGCGCTCCATTACCCCAAGCTGCGCGCCAAGTACGGCCCATCGGTCAAGTATGCGCAGGATAAGGCGGCGCACCTGAAGACCGAATTCGGATTCGACACGCTGCAGGTGGCCAAGAACCGCTACGCCTCCGACCAGTACCACGACTTCATCGGCTTCGAGGTTTCGCAGCCGCTGCTGGAACGGGTGTTTCCCATGGTGTACGGAATGGATTTGAAAGAGGTGCTTCCCCACGAAGAGCTGGCCATCGGAACGTATCGCTGGGCGATCAGTCAGCTCATCCCGCACATGACCAAGGTCGCCCTGCAACTGCACAGCAAGCAGTTGGCGCACGAAACGCCCAATTTCCAGAAGACGAAATTTCTCTATCGCGTGTCGCGCGCCGATTATGAGCACTCGTGGGGGAGGACCTATGAGAGGCCCGGATTCGGTACCCGATTTCTCGCCGCACTGCTGGGCGTGTTCCCCAAGATCGGACCCTTCAAGGGACTCGGCTTCAACGATCCTACCCAGCACACCGAAGACCTCTATATCAAGAGCATCAACAAGACCTTCGATGACTACCGGCACCTGCTGGAACAGGCGAAGACGCGGGTTCCCGAGTTGCAGAATCGCGATCTCGATGACGGTGAATTGACACGGCCCGCCGAATACACGCTGGCCGACGACGCGTATGCGAAGCTGCTGACGCAGTTGGCGGACAAGAAGTTCGCGCAGACGCGTCCCGAGCTGCGCGAGAACATCCTCAGCTTCTACGCGGATGCGGCAGCGCCGGTGAAGACGAAGGAAGACGAAGCGAAGTGGCAGAAGGTGCAGGACGCGCTAAGTCAGTTGAAATCCGCGCTGCCGGTGGTAGCGAATGCGAATCCAGCACTCCGATAACTCCTCCGGCATTGGGCGGATCCCACCCCGGCCACAAGAACAACTGCGCCGCGAGAGTGGGGCGCCCAAATGTCAACCCGCAGCCGCGATAACGCCAACACACTCGCCGAAACCGATGCGCGGCAATCTTTCCTTGAACGCGTAAGCGCGAAGTGTGACCCGATCGCCGTCTTCGAGGAAGGCCCGTGTTTCGCCGGTGGGCAAACGAACCGGCTCGGCGCGGAGCTTCATCTCCAGCAGGCAGCCTTCAGAGCCCTCATCCGGCCCGGAGATGGTGCCGGTGGCGAGCAGATCGCCGGTACGCAGATTACAGCCGTTGCTGGCGTGATGGGTGACCAGTTGTGCCGGCGTCCAGTACAGGTCGCGCAGGTTGCCGCAACTTATCCGCATAGGCGCCAGGCCGCTCTGCCGCATCTGCGCCGATTGAAGATAGACCTCCAGCGTGATTTCAAATCCGTCACGGCTCGCCGAAGGAGAGGACAAATAGGGCAGCGGCGCAGGATCGCCTGCCGGACGCTGGGCAGCAGGCACCCGGTACGGCGCCAGCGCTTCCAGCGTGACCACCCATGGCGAAATGCTGGTGGCAAAACTCTTGGCCAGGAATGGTCCCAGGGGCTGATACTCCCACGACTGGATGTCGCGCGCGGACCAGTCGTTCAGCAGGCAGAACCCGAAAATGTGCTGTTCGGCTTCGGCAATGGGAATGGGCCGGCCGAGCGGATTTCCGGGGCCGACCAAGATGCCCATCTCCAGTTCGTAATCGAGCGATCGCGCCGGACCAAACACCGGCTCGGAGGCTGACGGCGGCTTGGTCTGCCCGCTGGGCCGGCGAATTTCCGCGCCGCTCAGCACAATCGAAGAGGCCCGACCGTGATAGCCAATCGGCACGTACTTGTAGTTGGGCAGCAGCGGATTGTCCGGCCGGAACTGCGTGCCCACGCGCGTGGCGTGATGAACCGAGGCGTAGAAATCGGTGTAGTCGCCGATTTGGGCCGGGAGCCGCATGTCCGCAGCGCTTTGCGCAACTAGCAGCGGTTCCACGATCCCGCGCACATCATCTTTGGCTCTTTCGGCAAGCAGATCCGTAATCCGCCTCCGCAGCGCGGCCCACGCATCGGGACCCAGGGCCATCAGCGGATTCAGTACCGAAGCCGTGCAGGAGTACATCACCGGAAGCGGTAACCCGGCAAGCAGCCCCACTCGCACGCATCTGCGTAGATCGAGAATCTGATCTCCGATGGCAACTCCGATGTGCGCAGCGTTCTCACCCCAGAACACTCCGTAGGGCAAGTTGTCTAGGGGAAAATCCGTGCCGGGATCGTTGGCCGAAGCGATCCAGCTTCTCAGAGCCATCCCATGGCCTCCAGGTCGCCCATCGGTTCCTCGAACGAGCACGAGCCGAAGCTTACAAATGTTTTCCTCGTCTCCGAGAGCTGATCGACAGTCCAGCTTCGGGTGCGCCAGGAAAGCGAGTGCAGCGAAAGGTCCCAGGCGCGGGGATTCTGCTCCTCGAGAAGTTGCACCGCTTCAACCGCGCTCCCGCCAAAGTGTATCAAGGCCGCGGCGCAGAACAAATTGACGAAGCCATGCATCATTCCTGTTGGGCTCTCGGGCGTGTAGGTCAAGCGGTGAGGCGAACGAACAGGATGATGCAGCCCGGCAGTGGCCTTGAATGGGAGCCGATGGCGTTCCAAAGCAACCAGACAGCTGGTCACCGCCTCCACCGACGGAAACGCTTCGGGAACCACGCCGCCCATGCGCAGTTTGATCCGCGCTCCAGCGTCCCCGATGGCAACCAGCGCTTCATCGTTTACCGAGCCGATCGGCACTTCGATGTATGTCTCGACATTGGACGGGATGCTCTTGCCAACCTGTGCCAGGCTGCGCAGATCCGGCGGCCTGGTCTCGGCTGATTCGATGCGAATGCCTTGATCGAGGAACGCTGCGATCCGGGCACAGTCCCCGCCGGGAGGAATGATGACGCTGAGTGCCAGGTTGGCGATCTCACTGCCGGCAGCGGCGCGAAGTTCATCAATCCGGTTCACGTCGACGATGAACCTGCCCAACGCGTAAGCGTGCTTCCCGGTTCGATACGCCAGGTAATTCTGGACCGCGCGGCGCATGTCGAGGCCCGCGGGAGGGTACAGGCCGGCGTAGTCGATCAGGCCGGCGAGAATCGTTCCGACCGCGCTCTTCCGATCGATCACTTCGAATGATTTCCGGGCGTGAACCGCTTCTTCAATCCCTGCCAGCATTCGAAGTATTCATGCTGCAGGATGCGGGTGTTCATGGCGAATTCTGTCGGCCGTACCGCGAGCTGCGTCTCGAACATGAATGCCAGCGTGTTGGCCAGGTACTGCGGCTTTAACTCGGCCTGGGTGGCGCGCTCGAACGTCTCCGCATCGGGCCCGTGGCCGGCCATACAGTTGTGCAGGCTCGCGCCGCCGGGCACAAACCCCTCGGCTTTCGCATCGTAAGCGCCGAACACCAGGCCCATGAACTCATTCATCAGGTTGCGATGAAACCACGGCGGCCGGAACGTGTGCTCGGCCACCATCCACCGCGGAGGAAAGATGGCAAAGTCGCAGTTGGCGGTGCCGGGAACCGTAGATGGCGCGGTCAGCACGGTGTAGATCGACGGATCGGGGTGATCGAACGAGACGGTATTGATGCAGTTGAACAGCGCCAGGTCGTATTTGCAGGGCGCATAATTGCCGTGCCACGCCACCACGTCGAGCGGCGAATGGTCAATGAATGCCGACCACAAACGGCCAAGGAATTTCGCCGTGATGTGAAACTCGCCGTCGCGATCCTCGTAGGCCGCGACGGGGGCTTTGAAATCGCGCGGATTGGCCAGGCCGTTGGCGCCGATGGGGCCCAATTCCGGCAGCCGGAAAGGAAGGCCGTAGTTCTCGCAGATGTATCCTCGCGCCTGCTTCTCCTCGAGCACCACGCGGAACTTCACCCCCCGCGGAATCACGCAGATTTCGCCCGGCCTCACCTCGAGAACGCCGAGCTCGGTGTGGAAGCGTAGCGCGCCGAGCTGCGGCACAATCAACAGCTCGCCGTCGGCGGTGTAGAAGAAACGATCTTCCATCGAGGCGTTCGCGGAATAGAGATGGATGGCCACGCCCACCTGCATGGCGGGATCGCCATTGCCGCCCAGGGTGACCATGCCGTCCACGAAGTCGGTGCGCTCGGTGGGAATCGGCAGCGGATCCCAGCGCAGTTGGTTAGGCGTGGTCGGCGTCTCGAGGAACGGCCCGCTGCGAATCAGGCGCGTAGAGATCTCCTCGTATGGCCGATGGGTCACCGATGGCCGGATGCGATACGTCCACGTGCGGCGATTCACTGCGCGCGGGGCTGTGAACGGGGTGCCGCTGAACTGCTCGGTGTACAAGCCCAGGGGATGTTTCTGGGGCGCATTCTGCCCCACCGGCAAGGCCCCCGGCGCCGCCTCGGTTGCGAACTCGTTGCCAAATCCCGACTGATACGCACGGCCGGCGGGCGCCGATTCCGTTTCAAAGAGTACCGCGCTCGACTCGCTGCTCTGCTTCATACATCGCCTCGTAGATTTGATCGAAACTTTTCACCGCAAACAGCACCTTCTGGAACTCATCCACTTTTACGCGCGTGTTGAGGACCTCGTCCAGGGTAAAGTCGTGCACCGCGCAATGGCCCTCGATGACGTTCAGGCATTCGCCGTGGGAACTGATGAGCCCGCTGCCATATACCTTGATCTGGCCGTTCTGGCGGATGAGGCCGAACTCCACCGTGTACCAGAACAGCCGGCCGAGTTTCTCCAAAATCTCCTTGTCTTCGATGGCTGCGCAGACGCGCCCGTAATGCTGGAGAAAATCGGCAAACACGCGATGGGAATGCATGGGCACATGACCGAACACGTCGTGAAAGATGTCCGGCTCGGGGGTGTATTCGAGCGACTCGCGGCTGCGCAGCCAAGTGGTGGTAGGAAAACGCCGTGCGGCCAGCATCTCGAAAAACGCCGGCGCGGGAAGAAAGCCGCTCACGGGCGTCGAGTTCCAGCCCGTGCGCGGCTCCAGGCGTCCGCTCACCGCTTTCAGATCCGGCAGCCGGTCGCGCTGCAGGCCGATGATCTGGAATCCCTCCAGGTATTCCCTGGCCGCGTGCTTCTCCACTTGGGGAAGAACGCGCCTGATCAGTTCCGCCCAGACGCTGTGCTGCTCATCGGTGTACGCGGCGTAGTTCTGCTCGATCAGGTACGGCGCCGCGTGAGACAGGGTTGCGGTTGCCATGGTTCCACTCCAGAGATCCGGCATCAAAGATTGCCGCGCTCGCTCTGCTCGCGTTCGATGGCCTCAAACAGAGCCTTGAAGTTGCCTTTGCCGAAGCTCCGGCTGCCCTTGCGCTGGATGATTTCGAAGAACAGCGTGGGCCGATCCTCCACCGGGCGGGTAAAGATTTGCAGCATGTATCCCTCGTCGTCCCGATCGACCAGGATGCCCACTTCCTCCAGTTCTTCGAGGGGCTCATCGATCACGCCCACGCGCTGCTGCAATTCGGTGTAGTAGGTGTGGGGAATGCGTAGAAACTCGACGCCCTGCTGGTGCAGCTTGTTCACCGTGTGGAGGATGTCGTTGGTGGCCAGCGCAATGTGCTGCACGCCAGGGCCGGGATAAAAGTCGAGATACTCTTCCACCTGCGATTTGCGCTTTCCTTCGGCCGGCTCGTTGATGGGGAACTTCACATAACCATTGCCGTTGGCCATCACCTTGGACATCAGCGCCGAGTACTCGGTGGAGATGTCTTTATCGTCGAAGTGCTGGTAAAGCCGGAAGCCCATCACCCGGGCGTAGAAGTCGACCCACTTGTCCATTTCATGCCAGCCCACGTTGCCCACCATGTGGTCGATATGCAGCAGGCCCACGGGCCGGGCGGCGTGGTCCTCTTTCACCGCGCGAAAACCGGGAAGAAATGGCCCGGCATACGCGTTGCGCTCGACGAAAGTGTGAATGGTATCGCCGTAGGCGCGGATGCTGGACAACACGACGCGCCCGTATTCATCGGAGCGCTCGAAAGGCTCGGCGGCGCTGATGGCGCCCCGGGCGATGGTTTCGCGCCATGACTGCCGGGCGTCGTCGACCCACAAGGCGACGACGCGCACGCCGTCGCCATGGCGGTGGACGTGCTCGGCGATAGGGTCGCTGGAGCGCAGCGGGGTGGTCAGCACAAAGCGAATCTTGCCCTGCTGAACGACGTAGGAGGCGCGGTCGCGCTGGCCGGTTTCCGGCCCGGCGTAAGCCACCAGCGACATGCCAAAGGCGGCGCGGTAGAAATAGGCCGCCTGGCGCGCATTTCCTACAAAGAATTCGACGTGATCGGTGCCGCGGAGGGGAAGGAAGTCGCGTTGATCCGCTGGTTCGGCGATGGCCTGGGACAGGGATGAAGTGGAGGCTGAACGGGGGAAATCGTTCATAACATCTCCTTTGATGTGGCGGAAGGCGCGGTTGCAGGGAAGCGCTTCCAGCTAGGCGTAGAATAGGCCCGCGGAAACACGGACGAAAATGGGGATTCGACGGAAAACAAATGCCAGAACCTAATCCCGTTAGGCATAATGCGGAGAGAACTTAAGGATTGCTCCCAAATGACGCATAAGACTTCGCCGACCCACGTGGAACTGGACACCATCGCCTGGAAGATCCTGGAACACCTCCAGCACGATGCCCGCATGTCGTTTGCCGAGCTGGGGCGGAAGGTTGGGCTTTCGACTCCAGCGGCCGCGGAGCGCGTGCGCCGGCTGGAGGAAGCCGGCATTATCACCGGCTATCATGCGGCGGTGGACATGTCCAGGCTGGGTGTCCCCATTCACGTGCTGATGCGATTGACCATTCCCGGCGGCGACCTGCAAATCGGGCGCACGGTCTCGGCCATCAAGGAACTTCCCGAAATTACCCGCTGCCATCGCATTACCGGCGACGAGTCGTTCGTGATCGAGGCGCACCTGGTCTCGGTCCGTCATCTCGAAGCGCTGATCGACCGCCTCTCGGCGTTCGGAGCCACGGCGACGTCAACCGTGCTTTCTTCACCGGTGGAGAGGCGGGACTATTTGGCCAGGCAGATTGAGTCCTACGCTAAGTACGCGTAGGCTCCATTGGGGTTCGGAAAAAGCGGCCCTGATGAAGTGGGTTGACGATTCTGGCCATTTCTGCAGAGCCCGCGAAGCGGGCGTCAGACGATAGCCCCAGGCGCAAGCCTGGGGAAAACCGGCATATTACGAAATCCCCAGCCCCCGCAGGGGGCGTAAGAAGCGCTCTTGCAATTTCTCGGTGAATCGAAAATCGCAATTTCTTGCGACGCAATCCTACACCGCCTGAACTTCGCTCGATGTCGCCATTACGGGCGTCGGCACTACGGCCGGCTTCGGCACCGTGCCTGTCGACGGCTCCTGTTTTTCCTCGTGATACTCCATCTCTGTATTAATGGCCCAGATGTTGTCCTTGGTCGTGATGCCCTGCACGATGTTGTCTACGGCGGTCATCGCGGTCAGCATGGAATGGTCCTGGTTGTTGTACTTGTGCATGCCATTCCGGCCCACCAGGAACAGGTTTTCGATCTGGTCGACGTAGGTCCGCACCACGTCGAAACGATCATAGGTTCCGAAATATGCCGGGTAAGTCTTGGGCACGCGGACAACGTGACCATCTTCCACATCTTCCGCCGAAACAATCCCGATCCGCGAAATCTCCTCGACGGCCAGCTTCTTCATTTCATCGTCGGATAGCCGCCACAACGGATCGCTATCGTTGCAGAAATACTCCAGTCCGATCCATACCTTCTGCGGATCGGCGACCAGCCACGGACTCCAGTTATTGAACACCTGGATCCGGCCCACCTGCACATCGGGTTCCTGAACATAAATCCAATTGTCCTTGAGCGCGCTTCCGTCCTTTTCCTTCACGGCGAGTTTCTTCGCCAGCAGGCCGACGGTAATAAAGTCCCGGTACATCAGTCCTTCGCTGACTTCTCTCACCTCCGTGGGAACCTTCACCGAGAAGGAGCGGATCAGTTCTCTGACCGGCATCGTCGAAAAGAAATAGTCTCCTTCAAATGACACGCTCTGGCCGGCCGCGTTGGTTCCCCCAATCCGCGCCACCTGGTTGCCCGCCACCTCGACCCGGTCCACCGAAACGCCCATGTGCAATTCGCCGCCGGCCTCCTGGATCAGGCCGGCGGCGCGCTCCCAGAGTTGCCCGGGGCCTAACTTCGGATAAAGGAATCGCTCGATCAGGGATGTTTCGGTCTGCTTTTGCGCCAGGTCGCCCGAATTCTTTGCATTGAAGTTCTTCTTGAGGAAGTGGAGAACCACGGCCTTCAGCGAAAGTCCCTTGATCCGTTGAGCGCCCCATTCCGCGCTGATCTGATGGCAGGGAACGCCCCACACCTTTTCGGTGTACGACTTGAAGAAGGTCAAATAGAGCTGGTTTCCAAAACGGTTAATCAGGAAATCTTCCAGCGTCCTTTCCTCGCGCTTGGGCAACAGCGCGGCGCATATGTAGCTTAGCCCGCAGCGGACGGTGCGAATGAAGCCCAGCTTGCAAAGAGTATCGATGCTCAGCTTGATGGGATAATCGAAGAATTTGCGCAGGTAGTAGATGCGGCTCTTGCGCTCGCGAACCAGCATCACATTGTCGTCCACGGCGGCGTTGGGCGCGGAAGAGTTGGTGTCAACGGAGCGCGTCCGCCCATGATAATGGATATCCAGCGAGCTGCCGGATTCCCCTTCAATGGGCATCATGTCGAGCCACCACCGCATCACACGGTCCGACTTGGAAAAGAACCGATGGCCGCCGATATCCATCCGGTTGCCCTTGTACTTCACGGTGCGGGAGATGCCGCCGATCTCGTGGCTGGCCTCGAGCACGATGGGCTTGATGCCGGTACGCCGCAATAACTCGACCGCAGCCGTCAGGCCTGCCGGACCTCCTCCGATGATGACTGCCTTGCGCTGCTCCATGGTGTGATTCCTTATCGATCTAAATGGCCCGGCTTCTAATTTCCGATTGCATTCGCGCGGTTTATCAACTGGCGGCAGAAAGCGCCATCTGTTCATTCGTAGAGTTACTTTCGATGCATTCCGGCTGCGCAGACTTATCGCTTATAAATACCCAGAGGTAAAAACATCCCATAGCCAGGAGCACCAGAGGGGGAATAAGAAACAGGGAGGTCACCTTCTCGCCCGGGTATGAAGTTACATTGGAGGGCTTCCTGGACACATAGACGAGAAATGCAACGAAGAGATCGCTGGTGAGGAGAACTCCCGCCGCCGTCAGCGTAAACGAAAGCCACCGCTTCACACCTCCCTCATTCCACAACTGAATGCAGGCAGGCAGGGCGAGCATCAGCAGTTTTGCATCGTAGGGGCGGTGATACACCGGGAGAAGAGATAGCACGGCGATAACCGCGAGGGCCAGCCATGCCCGGTCGGCCGTCATTCGCCGGCGGACTACGATCCATGTCCAGGCCGCGATCAGGGAGCCGACGATCAGGTAACTTGCGAGGTTAAAGGAGTGCGGATCGCTCAAGAACACACTGAGCACCGCCTGCAAGTCGAGAATGGCTCCCGGGTTTCCGCTCGAAATCCCCGCCGGGCTCGGATCGGAGGTGCCGCCCACTTGTGAAACCGCCACGTGGTTGTTATGCAGCTCGTTCACCCAATGGGGGGAGATTGGAGCTATCCATATGGCAGCCGTAATTCCGATGACACAGGTTACGGCCAGTGTCTGCAATGCCCGCTTGCGCATTACTCCGCCCGCCAGCAGGAAATAAAGCCATACAAACCCGACATCGTGCGGCTTTATTGCCAGACTAAGCGCGAACATGACCACGGCCAGCGGGACATTTCGATTCTTCAGGAAACAACATGTGGCCACAACACAGAGGCTCACGGCAATGCCGGCCACGTTTCCAACCGTGACCAACTGCTGGCAGTTAGCCAGAATGATGCAGATAAAGCAGCCGGACAGAGCCGGTCCGATGGTGTCCCCGAGGGTCCAGATCAGGTAACCGGCCATCGCAAGAAGAACCGCGGTCAGCAAAATCCACAGCGCCTGCGCGGTGGAGTAAGAAAATAACGCCAGAGGGATCGCCAGGAAGAGCGTGGTCGGCAAATTGACTTGAATGGTGATGACGATTTCCGCGGCCCACTGTTGAATGGCCGGAAATGTTCCGCCTTCCGCGCGAAAGATCTTGAGCGCGGCGCCCGGATTGTAGGGATCCTGATGATGGATGGCGCAGCGCGCGCCGTAGTAGATCTCGCCGAAGTCGGGCCTATTCGTCCCTCCGTACATGGAGCGAAACGTATGACTCCATGAAACCGCGGATAAGATCGAAAATCCTATACACAATGAGAGAATGACGATCTTGCCCCATCCGGGTTTAGGCAATTTCATCTCCCACAGGGCGCCTGGAGCCTGGCCAGTCGCATATGTGTCGGAGTCCGTATTTCGTGTCCAGGCCAACATCTATAACTCGCATTTAGCGGCATACCGATAGCCGCGCAAAATAGATGGGAGAGTATGGTCTAGCAATGACCCGCCAGAAGATCTCTCCCAGGTTGGTGATTCGGTTATCGTGTTGAGTCAGTTAGTTCAGAGTCCATTGCTTATCATCGTGCCGAGGGCGCTAAATTCGTTGTTAATTGCCGACGCGAGAGTGTTCATTCCCGCGGTCGCCGCCAGAGCGATGAGTGTCACGATCAAGGCATATTCAACGATATCCTGCCCCTCTTCCTTCGAGACGATGCTAATCAGCCTTGCGGCTTTGTGTCTAAATTCAGACCGCATCTATTCCTCCGTATTTCCCAGCCGTGCGGAGGCACGGGGAACTCTCGTGGCTACGGGTTACAGTGCGTTGGTTAAAGTGGTACCGAGTGTGCTGAAGCCGTTGTTAATGGCGGTGGCGAGAGTGCTCATTCCCGCCGTTGCCGCCAAGGCAATCAGGGCCACGATCAAGGCATATTCAACCAGGTCCTGGCCCTCTTCACCCGAAACAGCGCCCATCAGCCTTGCAGCAACGAGCTTCATGTAAGACCGCATCGACTACTTCTCCCTTTTCCCAGCCGGGCTGAGGCACGGGGTCTCACGGTACAGCCTTGCTCGACCCCGAAGCAATGATTCTTACTCAATTGGAAAAGGCATCCCGTCCGGGTGCGACTTATATTGCGTTGTTCAGGGTGGTGCCAAGGGTTGAGAAACCGTTGTTGATCGCGGTAGCCAGCTTGGTCATTCCGGCGGTCGCCGCGAGCGCAATCAGAGCGACGATCAAGGCATATTCAACCAGATCCTGGCCTTCGTCGTGAGAGAGCAGGTCCTGGATCTTGATGTAAAGCTTCAGAAGCATGTTGTTCATGTTTTCCCCCCGTGAAATTTGGTGTGTGCTATACCCGACTGGGCACGCCTTGGAACATGCAACTGCGGTGCCATTCTTGCCTTTCGCCTTGTCTTATTGCGAATCAACGACTTAGGGTTCGGGGCCTATGTATGTTACGTGTGAACGTTCGTATACAAGCGAAGGCCGACCGAGATGGGGGGTAGACAGGTTACCGGGATGGCCCCGGCCAGGACATTGAGCATCTTCAATACCGTAAGCCAGGCCAGAAGATTGGCATTCAGCGTGCTGTTCAAAAAGCGAACAGGACGCTCACGATGCAGACACTCCCCCTCCACCTGAATCCTGCAGCGATTGGATTGATCGCGCTATTCGCATCCGTTGTGTGGATGCTGAGAGACGAAAAGGACAAGACTCGCCCCATTCTTGTTCTGGCGCTCACAATTAATCTCCTCTACGGTTTCCTCCTCAATGTGGTCATGGGCCAGGAGAACGGACTCCTTCCCTGGAAATACGATCACGTTCTGGCGGCAATGGACACGTCCCTCGGCGTCGATACCCCTGGCATAGCATCGTCTCTCCAGGGAGGGTGGCGGCTGATCCTGGGGATTGTCTATGACCTGATGGTTCCCACGATGATCGTGTGGTATATCGGGAGCCGTTATCGCACTGCATCGGGATCCATCGTTCATGCCTACATTGCGGAGATGCTGGTAGGACCGTTGCTTTACGCCATCGTTCCCGCATGCGGGCCGCTGTACGCGTACGGTTCCGAATGGCTTCATCCTCCGGTGGTGCACGCCGGCTTGATCCGGTTGAGCGGCATGCCCAATGCCTTTCCGTCTCTTCACGTAGGAACAGCCATCGTGTTTGTGTACTTTTCCCGCGGCAAGCTATGGCGATTTGCCTCCCTGGCGATGCTCGCCGCCACGGCCCTGGCAACGCTCTCAACCGGGGAACACTACGCGATCGACCTCATTGCCGGGGCTGCCTTCGGCTGCTTTGCGGCAGGGGCCGGACGTGGAAGGGTATTCACCGCGGTGTTCAACCTGGCTGTCGCGCTCGGCTGGTCAGCCGCAATGCGCTTTCGATTCCAACTCCTGCTCGATCGCCCCGACATACTGAAGCTGTGTGCAGCAGCGACGGTCTTCACGGCACTGGCTTCCATTGCCACGGAATGGATGCGTCCCGGGCGTGATAAGACAGCCGAGCTCCTGGACGATCAGGACAGTTCCTACGTGTGGGAGACGTCGCGAACGGCGTGAGTGGATGAGTCCTTGTGCGTGCATCCTGCGGCGCCGATTATCCGTTGCCCTGATGCACGAACTCTTTGTGGTTCTTCCGCCCCATTCGGGGGCTGGGCCCGCTTTTCTCACCCGCGATCCCCAGGCTTGCGCCTGGGGCTACAATCTCCCGCCCGCTTCGCGGGCTTTACGCCTGACCTCCAGTTGCAGTTGGCTCTGACCCTCGCGGAAAACCAGGCGTAACCGTCGAAGTCGACGACGCGCTGCACTAGTCCTGGTTGTATAAATCCTCTGTGGGCCATCAAGGTTGTATACATGCTGTCCCGAAGGGCATGGGTTCATCCGAGCGCAGATTCAAGCGCGAAGAGCTTTGTGTCAGGGCACGACTTTAGTCGTGCCGAACGGGGCCAGCAAAATCGCGGGCTTTAGCCCCTGAGGGACGTTTTCCTGGTTTTAGGTGCGCACAATTTGCAGTGCGTCGCCCGGCATGGTCCCGGTTTCATCCACTGCGCCCGCGGGAAGCTCGAGGACCGAGTGAGCGATCAGGCAGGCTGACACGCGCCACGGGCCAACGTTGCAGCGAACCTTGGTCACCCGATGCCGGCGATCGATATAAATAAGGTCGATGGGAAAACGCATCCCGAAGGTGTGTACCGCTTCGCAGGGTACGATCCACAATCCTTCTCCGGGGTCGAGACGTTCGCGGCCCAGCAACCCCTTGCGGCGATGAGGGCCTTCACCCGCAAGTTCCACCCGGCCCGCGATCTCAGTGTGCCGGGTCAAATTGATGACCCTGATGTTCGTCTGCGCGGGTTCAGACCGCGGTTCCAGGCGCGACAACACGGTTTGCAACTTGAATTGACCGGGACTCATCAGCTTGTTTTTGTCCTCGACGCCTACTGCTGCGGCGCGGAAGGCGCCGAACCCGAACCCGAGCTGCCCGAACCCGAGCCGCCCTTGTTTCCATAAGAACTGTCCGATTCCAGCGGCTTCTCCTGCTGCATGCTTTCAATCAGTTTCTCTACAGGAATGGTGGCCGGCACAGGGGTTGGCGCCGGGCTGCCGGTTGAAGGTGTCTGCATCGGGATAGAAGAGTTCGGCGGCATGAATGCCCCAGGAAACTTCGGTTCGGGTAGCGGAGCTCCAGCCGGGATCGGGCCTACGATTTCCGGAGTCACGATAACAATCAGTTCGGTATTGGATTTGGTCCGGTTGATGGACTGAAAGAATTTGCCCAGGATGGGGATATCGCCAATGAAAGGGACCTTCTCGAAGGTCTCCTGTTCACGATTGTCGAGCAGGCCGGCGATGGCGAAGCTCTGTCCCTTGTCGAGCTCGATCTCGGTCTTGACGCGCCTCACCGAGATGGCCGGGACCTCGAAGCCGGAGATTTGGATGGCGTTGGTGAAGTCGAGAGAGCTGACCTCCGGCGCCACCTGGAGGCGGATGGTTCCGCGCGGTGTGACGGTGGGAATGAAGTTCAGTCGAATGCCGTATTCCTTGAACTGGATGGTGATGGCGACGCCGCCGCCGGAGGAAGCCTGCGCCACCGGGAACGGGTATTCGCCGCCGGCAAGAAAACTGCCCTGCTTGCCGTTCTCGGCGAGCACATTGGGCTCGGCAAGCACCTCGACCAGGCCTTTGGTCTCCAGCGCCTGAATGGTCGCGCCCAGGTTGAGGCCGGGAAGGAACGCAAACAGGTTCAGCTCATTGGACAAGCTTGCCGATCCGCCACTCGTGGAATTGGGAAGACCCACCGTGGGGGGAGAGAACTGGCCGGTGGTCACTCCTCCAAGAACGTTGCCGTATCCGGTGCTGAACAGGTTGACCCCCAGGGTCTTGCTGCGGGTGCGGTCAACACTGGCGAAAACCACCTTGAGCAGAATCTGCGGATCGGCCGCGGGCACTTCCACATTGAGAAGATTGACCACCTTGCCGGCCACTGACACGATCTGCACCGCGCGATCGGAACTGGTGAGATCTTTCACCGTGCCGCTCAGATATACGGCGCCGTTCTCGCCGCTGACTTTGATCGTCTGCCCGGGAAGTTCGCGGCTCAGTTCATGGCGAACGGCCTCGAGGTGATCATTGGCGGCGGCGGCGCTTGCCCGTACCGTGACATTGAAGAATTCGCGATTGCCGCCCTTCTCCCAGACAATGAGGCTGGTTTCGCCCGGCGTTTTGCCATTGATCAGGATTTCTATTGGGCTGACGGCCAAGGCCTCGGCAATTCCTCCCAGTCCCACGGCGACGCGCTCTACGGGATTGGCGCAATCGAGCAACACCGATTTGCCAACCACCACGGAGAGATCGTTGGATGAATCCTGATTGTGGACGGGCAGGCCATGATTGGCTCCCGCTGCAGACTCCGCATGCAGCAGGGACACTGCGCAGACCGCCGCAAGCAATCCAGCCAGATATTTATTCATGAATCCAGGTTTCTTTCTCACTGGTTCCCCTCGGGCGAAACAAACTTCTGCTCGCTCCGCTGCGATCCGTTGTAAACCACAATCGAGTAAACCGTGGGAGCGGGCTTCATCTCACGTACTATCCCGGCGGTCTTGAGCCGCGGCGGCGATGCGGGTCCACCCCCAAACAATTGCCCTATCCCGGTCCCCGCAACTTCCGCCAGCTCGGTGTCCAGGGGATTGCGCAAAACAAGCTGGATGTGGCTGGAATTGCCCCCGGGACTGAGGCTGGTCGCCAGGCTCAGAATCTCGGCCTGTTCCGGCGTCACGAGCACGTTCACCACGCGTACCTGTTGCGGCTTTCCCTCCGCGTCCTTCTGAATGTCGGTACCCGCCGAGAGCACCTCGATGTTCTGCAGCAGTGTCCTCACCTGGGTGCCTTCGCCGTGGTTGGCGCCCGGAGGGTCGCCGGAGATGAGCACGTCGACGCGCATGCCGGGGGTCACGAATCCCGCTACCCCGACTACCTCATCCACCTTGATGGCGCAGGCGCGCATCCCCTTGCGGATGGTGGCTGCAAGTCCTCCACCGGAGCCTGCCACGGCCAGCCGGCTCTCCAGGACCGCTTCTCCCTGCGAGATGTCCGAAACAACGCCGCGGCCGACCGCATTCTCCGGTTTGAGAATGGCTCCCTTGGGAAGCGCGCCCGCGATCTCCATGGTGCTCAAGTTGGCGGCGGTAAGAATGGTCCCCAGCTTGAGGTCGGTTGCGGCGCTGACCACCCGGGTGGTCGCCGCCTGGCGCTCGCCGCCCAAACGCGCGCCGATCATGCGGTAAACCAAGAACGAACACCCCCCGGCCACAAGAAGCGCCAAAAACAGAACAGTAGATAATTTTCGATTCATGAGTCCTGTGGTCCTCGGTTCTATAGCGGTGGTTTCGAGAGGAATGGTGGCAATTCGGATGCCAAAGCGAGGTGATGAATTCGCGCCTATTACGCCGAAAACGCCTTCCGGGTGTGCACCCGCGTTTACCAGCGGGATGGGCTGTGTAGGCCAGTTGACATCTTTCGACAGCCGCCGTGGGATTCAGCAACGTTGGCGATGGCCGCTGAATTGCAAGGGAATAGGGAGGATTGCCGGGGTTCGGCCTGCCAACCGGACGCATCGATTAGGGCACGAACCGGGGGTGAGATTGAGAAGGCGATTGATTTCGACCACGCGGCCGACCATAGCGATCAGCCTGTTCGCCGAGCCTTCCTTCGCGCCTCGGGCGCCCTCGTCGCTGGTGTTCTCGCTGGTGGCGCATGGCGCCCTGGCGGCCGTGTTTTACTTCGCCCTCACCCAGGCGCCCCGAATCGTGGATCCGGCCCTGCTCCAGCACTTCGCGGTCCGGCAACTCGATCTGCACGGCCTGGATCCGCATTTCCCCAAGCTTCCCGCAGCCGCGGAAGGCCCTAAGATTCCTTATCCCGGACCCTGGCCAGCCGGAAGCGTTCCCCCGGATGTGTCCGATGCCATGCGCACGTTTCTCAGCTCGGCGGCCGGGCGCCAGACACTGATCCAACCCGAACTCCATTCGCACGTGTCGTTCGCCCAACAGGTTCCGCTGCCCAGCATCATGATCTGGACTCCGGGCCAGATGCCCCGCAAAAAGATCGTGGCTCCCTTGCCTGATCCGGACACCTCGTCCTATGTGAAGCCGTCGCTCGATCTGCCCAACCAGGAGATCAAGCTGTCGAATATTGCGGTCGCAGCGACCGACATATCGCCGCGGATCGAATCCATGCCCGCAACCACGACCTCTCCGGTAGAGAGCCCCACCGTCAAGCCGGTACAGAAACCGCTGATGACCATGTCCAAATCGACGGAGCAGCCGACAGCCGCCGCGGTGATATCGGTCTCCGAGATCCGTATGGAGGAAGGCACCTTGTTCGTCCCCCCGGTGAATGACATTGCGAAATCGACCACCGCGGCGGCGAACAAGCCCGGAACCGGAGGGGGAAATGGCACGGGAAATGGCGCGGCCGAAACAGGCGCCGCGCGGGCGGAGGACCCCAGCCTGAGCGACGCAGAGAGCATGAGAGCCGATGGCACCCGGCTCACAGCCGAGCACATCGTCGTGCCCCGGGACGGCAAGTTCAACGTGGTGGCGGTGGGGAACTCGCTGGCTGACGATTACCCGGAGACGGCGGAGTTCTGGGGAAACCGCGTGGCGTACACGGCTTACCTGCACGTCGGCTTGAAGAAGAACTGGATTCTGCAATACTCGGTGACGCGATCGGCGGACCTGGCCGCGGCGGGGAACGTCTCGCGGCTGGAAGCGCCCTGGCCGTACGAGATCAAGCGTCCGAACCTGCTGTCGCGCGACCTGAACGCCGACGCGCTGATGGTACACGGCGTTCTCAACCAGACCGGGCGGCTGGAATCGCTGGCCATCGTCTTCCCGGGCGGATTTCGCTATTCCAGCTATGTGCTGTACGCCCTGCGTCAGTGGCAATTCCGCCCGGCGCGCCAGAACGGCCAGGCCACGCCTGTAGAAGTGCTGCTGATCATTCCCGAAGAGCTGGACTAGACAAGCGGATTATTCCAGGTCTCAAAGTCGAGACCTGGGGCACCCAGGTCGGCCCTGGCTCGATCACGCCTGCAATTGGCGAAGATACGGAACGCTGGCCTTCATCATGGGCAGATCCATCTCCACGAAATAATTCTTGATCCCGCCGGTTCTGGCCGCGGTGAATATCTTTTTCCAATCGAGCGTATCCTGGCCGACCGGCGCAATCTTGCGCGTCGTCGCCGACCAACCCTGCACGTGCATGGAAATAAAGCGGCCGGGATACTTCATGAAGTACTCGGCGGCATCGTAGCCTTCGCTGATGGTCGACACCTGGAACTGAAACTTGACGTACCTGGGATCGAGAAGCTGAAACAGAAGGTCGTAGGTCCGTTGGCCATCGACCTTGCTCAGCTCGAAGTCCTCGTTATGCAGTCCCTGGACGATGCCGGCAGCCGCGGCGCGCTCGCCTATCTTGCTGTATTCGTCGGCGGCGCGCTTCACGTCATCCATGGTGGGGTTCTTGGGGCCGCCGAGGCTGGCCACCAGCATCTGGGTCATGCCCACCTCTTTGGCCCAGGCGATCCGGTCGTCCTGGTTCTGGCGCAGTTCGCGCATGGAGAAGTGACTGCTGACGCAGGTGAGGCCCGCATCCTGGATGATCTTGCGCACTTCAGCGCCGGAGTATTTGGCCAGGCCGCCAAAGCCCGAGTCCGCGTAGCCCACCGGCGAGCACATCTCGATCGCCTGGAACCCGCTAGCTGCAAGTTCCTTCAATGTGCCCGGAAAATCTTTGGCGATCATTTGCCTGACCGGCCAGGTCTGGCATCCGATGGGCAATCCGAGGGGCTGAGCATGCATCAACTGTGCTTCTCCCATTACGGCGCACGCCGCGGCAGTCTTGAGGAACTCTCTTCTGGAAAGAGCGGGCATTTTTTCTCCTGAGTTGCCAAGAGTGCCATTCTAAACTGCGGGGGCAGGGGTATACTCACGAGCGTGGCGACGCCCGTCCAATGTCACCGAGCCGTAGCAAATTGAAAATCCACCAAAATCCAACGGAGGACTACCGTGACCGAAATCACCCCAGAACAGGCGCACTTGTTTGTCCATAGTCTTCTCCTCGGCACCATGAAGAACGAAAGCCGCACCACCAGGTCAGTTCTGGCCGCTGTTCCCGGCGTCCAGCTCGACCACCGCCCTGACCCATGCGCCAGAACCGCTAACGAACTGCTTCGGCACATCGCCACCGCCGACAACTGGTTTCTGAAATCGGTGGTGGATGGAGTGTTTGCGCCGGGCAGCGTGAAGATTCCGGAGGATGTGAAGACCCCGGAACAGGTTGCGGAATGGTATGGAAACGAATACGCGAAGAATTTCGACGCGGTCAGCGCGTTATCGGGAGACCAGTTGATCAGGATCCTTGATTTTCGGGGAATCGTACAACGTCCTGCTCTCACTTTTCTCCAGATGGGGCTGGTACACTCCGTCCACCATCGAGGCCAGTTATCCACCTACTTGCGGTGTATGGGCGGTAAAGTCCCGGCCATTTACGGCGAGAGCTACGATTCCGCCGAGGCGAAAAAAGCGGCAGTTGTGGCCTGATTTGCCGGGCTTTCGGGTGTGGGGCAGAGAGCAGAACTATTTTTGAGGACAAAGACAGCAAGTTAGCGCCGCTCCCCCACCCCACGGACGAAGACCTGTCCGTGGGGACCCCGGTCGCGGCATCGCGAGTCAGCAAGTTCGCGCGAAAAATCCAGTTCTCACGCAGACACTAAAGCCCGACGCATTCTGTTTGGCTTATCGGCCCGACTGAAAAGGCTGCGGAAAAAGTCGCATGGATGGGGAAGATCGAAAACCCATCCCTCAGCGGCTGAAGCCGGGACTCATTTTGCTGCTTTTGCGGCACGGCTGAAGCCGTGCCCTTTCAAAGCAGCCGCTGTTCGACTCAGGAACTGCGCTAGCGCGCGCTAGTCAGCGCCATCAGCGGCGATTCTTCGGTCTCCGACTGGAGGAACGACAGGCCTACGCCGTCGGAGCCCCAGCGGATGACGCGTAACTGCACGATGATGGCGTTGTTCTTCGGATTTTCGTCCGCGCCGTCGGTACGCTGCAGAGTCATGGTGACCTGCGCGCCCAGTGGCCAGCGCTCTTCGGTGATCAGGTAGAGGCCGGTGGCGCTCATATCCTTGACTCCGTGGACTTCGAGAGTGCCGCCGGTTGAGTCGTAGGCGACCAGCCGCGGCCAGCGCTTGCGGCGCGCGTTGCGGCGGTCGGGCGCCGAGGAAGGCGCGTTCCATTTACGGCTCGCCTGAAGATCGTCCGGGGCGAGCGGAAAATCGGTCATTTCGTACTGGTGCAGATCGGGCATGCTGCGCAGGCGAAACTCCAGCTCTTCGGCCACGCAAATCACCAGTTGATTGCCGGGTTGGGTCTGCGAAGAAACAATGGTTTCGACCGGCAGCTCCAGGATGCTGGCGATCTCCGGACCGATGGGGACAAGGCGGAACGGGGGAAAGGATTCGATGGCGCCGATGACGCGATTCTTGTCGTCGAGGAACACCAGGTCGCGCGACGCAAAGATGCGGAACAGATGGATGCCTTTGGGCCGTACCACCCATTGCCCCTCATCGAAGCGGCGCGACCGTCCCCCGAAAAGGCCTTTCAGACGGGCGAGGGCGCTGTCCTCTTGAGTCACGCCGAGGCTTAGGAAAGACTCGCTCGTCTGGTTGTATACGCAGTACTGTGGCCCTTGCATACTGTTCAATCCTCAATAATTCCAGTAGACCAGGAGTTGCCCGAACTTAATGTGTTTCCGTAAGGTGTTGCCTTTTGGTTACATGTTACTTGCAGTTTTCGGTTGTGGTTAAGCGCCAGGATCGCTGATCGCGGCGCGGATTGGGTTGCCGATGCTGCCGTGCTCCTCAAGGATTCGAAGACCGGATTGCCCCCGGCGCGCCGGCTGTCAGGAAACAGCCGGCGACACCGTAAGCAGGAGATCACGAACCCGTTGAGAGAAGACGACCGCAGCGGCCCGTTCGAAGCGCCACTGAAGAGCGCCTTAGCGAACGCTCTTGCGACGACGCTGGACCAGGAAGCCCAGGACGACAACGGCCAGTACACCGGCGATAATCCGGGTAAGCAGAACACTGTCCATAATCGAGTCTCCTTTCTCTCAAATCTCTCAATGAGTGAGATACTCTTTGAACGATTCCGACATCAGAATCGCCGCCGGGCCCAGAACCACCAGGAACAGGCAGGGAAAGATGAAGAACACCAGGGGAAAAATCAGCTTCACCGTGGTCTTCGCCGCCATCTCCTCTACCTGCTGGATCCGCTGAACCCTCAGCGTTTCAGAGTGCGTACGTAATGTCTTAGCAATGCTGGTGCCAAACTGTTCCGATTGGATCAGCATGGAAACTAAATTGCGCACCGATCCCTCATCGGTGCGCTCCGCCATGTGCCGCCACGCATCCTCGCGCGGCTTGCCGGCGCTCTGCTCCAGTGCCACAACGCTCAACTCATCGGCCACGGCCGGCTGTGCCTTCTTCAACTCCTGCGCGGTGCGGGCCGTGGCCTGGTCCAGCCCCAGCCCGGCTTCGACGCAGATGACCAGCAGATCGAGCACATCGGGCAGTCCGAGGCGGATCTTCTTTTGCCGCGTCTTGATCTTCCTTCCCAGCCAGAAGTCGGGCGCCAGGTAGCCGACTCCCAGCGCGGCCGCGTACAAGATGATGGGGCTCTCGCCGCCGATTCCGGTGACGAAAAGGATCGTGCACAGGGCAAGGATCACAACCACCTTGGTTCCGTAAAAGAAGCTGACCGCACTGTCGTTGCGAAACCCGGCGCGGATGAGGCGCTGTTGGACGACGCCGACCTCGGCCTGCGTCTTGGGCATCACCTTCTCGAATTTTTCGACCACCGCCCCGAGCGAGCTGCCGGTATGCTGCAGTGTCTCGACCAGGCTCCGCTCCTCTTTGGGCGGGTTAACGATACTCGAGAAGCGCTTCACCATGGCCCCGCGATAGAACATCGCCAGGCCAATAGCGGCGATAACAAGAAATACGGCACAGAACGTAACGATCGCAAATGCCATGATGCCCTCACACTTCCATGCGAACGATTTTCTGAATGATCATGGTGCCCACTACCAGCATGCCTCCGGCGGCGAACATCAGCTTGATGCCGATGTCGCGTTTCCACAGGAGGCTCTCGGTGTCGGGGTTGAGGATATACAGACCGACGCCCAGCGCGACCGGCAGGATGGTCAGGATCCAGCCGGTAAGGCGGCCCTGGGCGGTGTGGGTCATCACCTGGCGCTTGAGGCGGAATCGCTGCCGGATCACGTAGGCGGTCTTTTCCAGCACTTCGGCGAGATTGCCGCCGCTTTCGCGCTGAATCAGGATGGCCGTGACCACGATCTTGAGGTCCTGGAGGGGCACGCGGCCGGTGAAGTTCTCCAGCGAAACTCTCAGATCGAGACCGTAATTCTGTTCCTCGAAAACCGTGCGGAACTCGCCTCCGATGGGGTCAGGGCATTCGCGCGATACCAGGCTCATGGCCGAGTTGAAGCTGTGTCCCACCCGCAGCGCGCTGGCGATCATATCGAGCGCATCGGGCAGCCCTTCCTCGAATTTCTTGAAGCGCTTGCCGCGCTTGATAAGCACATAGCAGAGAGGGAGGAAACTCAGCGCGGTCCCAATGAGCAGGCCAAGAATCATCGAGGAGGTGCGCAAGTAAATCAGGTAAGCGGAAATTCCCAGGCAGGCGAAAGACATCAACAGCAGGAACCCGGGAGTCCACTTCACCTCGGCCTGGTTCAAGGTCTTCTGGAGGCGCGGGATGAGGTCGACTTTTCCCAGAAGATGATTGAGCCAGGGAATGGAGCTGAACACCTGTTCCTTCTTGCGGACGTCGATGACCGGAGCGGCCTCTTTGCGCTCCTCGCCAAGGGCGGTGTTCAGCGCGGCAATCACCTTCTTGTTGGTGGCGGTTTTTCCCGCTCCGCTCGAGTAGACGAGCACGGGGGCGATCACCGCGAAGGCTGCGACAAAGATGAGAACGATGACGATTGGCATAGGAATCAACAATCTCCTTGCTTAGTTGACTTCGGTGACGTTTTCAAAAACCGACTGCGGCAGGGTGATGCCCGCGAGGTGCAAACGGTCGAGGAAGCGGGGGCGAATGCGCGTGGGCATAAACGTGCCCAGCACCTTGCCGTTGGGCGAGATGCCCTTCTTCTTGAAGACAAATATGTCCTGCATGCTGATGATGTTCTCCTCCAGGCCGGTGACCTCGGAAATGCTCATCACCCGGCGCGAGCCGTCGCTGAGGCGCGAAACCTGGATGACGACGTCGAGTGCGGAGGCAATCTGCTGGCGCACGGTGCGCTCGGTCAGGTTCAGGCCGCTCATGGCCACCATCGATTCCAGGCGGCTCAGCGCGTCGCGAGGCGTATTGGCGTGGATGGTGGCCATGGAGCCCTCGTGGCCGGTGTTCATGGCCTGCAGCATGTCGAAGGCCTCTTCGCCACGCACCTCGCCAAGGATGATGCGATCGGGGCGCATACGCAGGGAGTTAATCAGCAACTGGCGCTGGCGAATTGCGCCCTTGCCTTCAATATTGGGCGGACGGGTTTCCAGGCGCACCAGGTTCTCCTGGGCAAGCTGCAGTTCGGCGGCATCCTCGATGGTGATGATGCGCTCGCTCTGGGGGATATTGCGGGACAGGATATTCAGCATGGTGGTCTTGCCGGAGCCGGTGCCGCCGGAGATGAGAATGCTGAGGCGCGCGTGGGCGGCCGATTCCAAGACCTGCATCATCTCCGCCGATATGCTCTTCAGTTCCACGAGCTGGCTGGCGGAAACGGGGCCGGTACCGAACCGCCGGATCGACACCGAGGGGCCGTCCAGCGCCAGCGGCGGAATGATGGCGTTCACACGCGAGCCGTCCGGCAGGCGGGCGTCCACCATGGGCGAGGACTCATCCACGCGCCGCCCGACCCGCGACACGATACGATCGATGATCTGCAGAACGTGGCGATCGTCGCGGAACACCGCGTCGGTCTTGGTAATGCGCCCGGCCCGCTCCACAAAGATCCTGTCCTTGCTGTTCACCATGATTTCGGAGACCTTGGGATCGCGCAGCAAGGGCTCCAGGGGGCCGAGGCCGAAAACTTCATCGAGCAGGTCGGACTGGATCCTGGCCTGTTCGTCGAAGCTCAGCGGCACGCCCTGGCCCTTGATGATTTCGCTGATCAGGTTGGCCACCACCGTGCGCGCCTGGTTCGATTCCACGCGCGACAGTTTCTCCAGATCGAGCTTGGAGATGAGGTTCTTGTGGACTTCCGTTTTGTACTTCTCCAGATTCACCAGCTCCGGCACACTAGCCATGCAACAAACCTCCTCTAAAACAACCCAATGATCTTTTTCTTTCTTTCCGGTTCGGCAGCCAGGCCGCATGCCGCGCGCGCCATCTGCCGGATGGTCCGTAAAATGGGTGATTCTTCCAGCACCAGCGGAGTGTCGGTGCTCTGCATCTTTCGCATGGTGACGTTATCTTCCGGTATCTTCCACTGCGCCCGGCGCGTGAGCGCCCTGGTGATGTGCTCCTCGTCAATGGCCAGGGTCGAAGGCATGAAACGGTTGAGCACGATCTCCAGCTTGGGAAAATCGGCCTTGAACAGCTCGGAGATGATGCGGTTGGAATTGCGCAGTTCCGAAAGGCCCACCTGGGAGACCAGGTAGACCATGGCGTCGGGCTCGAACAACGCGGTGGAGGACAACTCCAGCCGCGACCCGGTATCGACGATCACGTATTGGAAGTCCTGGCGGGCCACGGTAAGAAGCTTGTTGACCGCGTCGGGAACGATGGGCACGTGGATCACCTTTCCGGGCGCGGTCAGGACCGATAGACCGGAGTCGTGCTTGACCAGCAGACGGGAAAGGAAATTGATGTCGAGCCGGGTGTAATTCTGCAATGCGTCGGCGCAGGAGTATGCCGCCGTCAGGCCCAGGCCCAGGGCCACGTCTCCGAAGGGCAGATCGAGGTCGATGAGCAGGGTTTTGCTGCCCGACTCGCGGGCCACCGAGATGGCGAAATTGGAAGCCATGGTGGTCACTCCCGAGCCGCCCTTGGCGCCGAAGAAGACATGCAGCTTGCCATCGGGCTTCTTGGCGGGGGGGGGATTGCGAATCGTGGTCCGGCGCACCGCGGCGCGCACCATGGCCTCGGCTACCGCACCGGGGGTGAATGGCAGGGTGAGAAATTCGCGGGCGCCGGCGCGCATGCAGCGGATCATCAACTCCGAATCGGCGGCCGATGAAAAGACCATCACCGTGGGGGCGCCGTCGGCGCAAAGGCTTTCAACCAGGTCGAGGGCGGTTTCCGGATCGCTGTCCAGGTCGATGATGATGACATCGAAGTTCAGATCGATGAGCTTGGGAACCTGATCGATTTCGGGATAGAAGGGCAGTTGGCGCGGCACCCCGGACGTAGACCCAACCAGGGCGTCCGCCACCGCCACGCGGCTGCGCTCGTCCGGTCCAATCAGCGCGACTGAGAGTACATTCGCGCCCAACGCGTCTGTTTCTGGATACGTCGCCATCAGCAACTGACTGCCCCCGCCATGCAGCTCTTTCCTTCCGTCTACCGATCCGGTGGCTGCTCTCGATCGAAGCCGGCTCGGTACCAACGAATAACTGGGCGCCCACCTTCGGGGTCCCCACGAACAGGTCCTCGTTCGTGGGGTGAACCTTGGGCGACGTTTTTGCTTCTCGTCCGCCAAAGGTGGGAGCCCACCCCATCAACAACGTTCCGATCAAATCGGAACCCCCGTGTGCGCTACCGCGCGAAGAACGACACCAGCGTCCCGATAGCAATGGCCGGCGCATACGGCATCTTGTGCGCTGCCGGATTGGCGAGAACCAGTTCGGGATGCGGGCGCAGGCCACGCTTCCCGAGACCGAAGATCAGTTCACCCGACCCCGCAAACAGCTTCCCAAGAAAGCCGCGGTATGCGGCCCAGGCAAGCGCCATCACCCCGCCCGCCAGCCCTGTGATTACCAGCGCAATGATCAATTGCCAGGGGCCGATCCAGGCGCCGATGGCCGCGCACAACTTCACGTCCCCCATTCCCATGCCACCTAGACAGAACAACGCCCCATAAATCGCCGCCCCCAGCGCGAACCCGGCCATGCTCTGGCCGATTCCGTGCCAACCGTGTGCCCATACCGACACAGCTACCCCGGCAACCAGGAACGGAAGCACCAGCCAATTGGGAATCCGCCGGCTGCGCAGGTCAGTAAATGTGGCCACCGCCAGCACGACGCATGTGGGCCACCAGGCGATCGAATGCATCCACTCCCCCCAACCGATTCAAACCCTCACAAAATCGCAAAATGCGAGCACGCCGCGAGAATCCCAGCCACCAGCGGCGGAATGACCAGCCAATACACGACCGAGCGATGGCCGGAGTCAGCGATCGCAGGAACAAACGCGATTACCGCGGCGAGCAAGCTAAGCAACGGCCACACGGCATTCAAATGCATGCGCACCTCCGTCCCATTTCGAAACCGTAGCTGGACAAAGAAAGTGCAAGCCGAATTCCAAACATCACAATGGGGCCTTCACTGAATCGAAAAGGTTTATATCTACTGACTTAGAGGGCTGTGCACAGCCGTTTACATGGGCTCCGCATTGTAGACACGCCTCCCGTAGACGGGCGAATACAAATGATTACCTTGGGCTCTATTACTTGAGTCACTTAATGTTTATTTTCCAGATTACCGTGATAGATTACCTTTACTTTCAATAAATCAAACCCTTCGGGGGAAGATACGTGATACGCGTTGGTCTGTTTTCACAGGACTGCACTTTGCAGCCTTTGTTGTCGTCAGCCTTGGGTACGGAGTTCCAATTCTTCTTCGAATCGAAGGAGGAGGGGATCAACCGATTGCTCTCTGAAAAAAACTGCCACGTCATGATTCTGGATTTGAACTCCAATCATGATTCACTTAGAGAACGGATCGCCTGCGCCCGGCGCATGATCAACTCCGAGGTGGCGTGGGTGATCATGGCGGATGACGGCCTGCGGGTCACCGCCAATGAATTGGTCCGCCAGGGCGCTTTCGGCTACTGCCGCCGGCCTCCCTCGATCCGCGACCTTCGCCTGATGTTGCGGCGCGCTCACGAACATTCGATCGACAAGCGTCAGTCCGAGCAGGAGAGGGTGCAGATGGAGGCGATCCGCGACCGCGACCAGATGGTGGGCACCAGCAGCGCGATGCAGCAGGTACACCATCTGATCGATTGCGTGGCCAACATCGACGCCTCGGTCCTGATCACCGGCGAAAGCGGCACGGGCAAGGAATTGGTTGCGCGGGCCATCCACAACCGCGGCAACCGCAGCGGCCGGCCGTTCATCGCGGTGGCCTGCGGCGCCATCCCTGAAACCCTGATCGAAGCCGAGCTGTTCGGCCATGAAAAGGGCGCATACACGGGCACGGTGGGATCGCGAGAGGGCTACCTCGAACAGTCGAAGGACGGCACGCTATTTCTGGATGAAATCGGCGAGCTGAGCCTGTTCACGCAGGTCAAGCTGCTGCGGGTTCTGCAGCAGCGGGAGTTCAGCCGGCTGGGCAGCAACCGGCTCATTCCGCTGCGCTCGCGGCTGATCTTTGCCACCCACCGCAACCTGGCTGACATGGTGGCGCAGGGAAAGTTCCGGCAGGACCTCTTTTACCGCATCAATGTAATGAAGATCGAAATCCCCTCGCTCGAGGAGCGCATGGAAGACATCGCTCCCATTGCCACGCACTTCCTCCGGCACTACGGGCGTATCTTCCAGAAGCCGATGGAGGCAATCGAACCGGACGCGATGCGGGTACTGGAGGGCTATCACTGGCCGGGCAACGTTCGCGAACTGGAGAACGTAATTCAGCGGGCCATCATTCTGGCACGGGGCAACACGCTGCGCCTGGAATGCCTTCCCGCCAATCTTCGAGAAGAGGCGCGTTCGCCGGTGGAAGAGTGCGCGCCCGGCGGCTCGTTCGAGCGGCAGTTGCGCGATTACAAAATCCGGCTTGCGGCCAACGCGGTGCGCGAGAACCACGGAAACAAAACCCTTGCCGCGCGCAGTCTGAGCATCTCCCGCGCGTACCTGCACCGTCTTATCCGGCTCGCCGACCCCACCTCGCTTTGCGAAGAAGATGGGATGGAGGTCGAGGCTACGTAACGGCCCAGGATATTCATAAATACACGAAAATAAATATTTGAAGGGGGGGCAGGCGACCTGGCGCTGAACTCCCCGGAACGTTCCGGCCTCTCGAACTGCATCCCCGGTTTTGGCATAATAGGAGTGAGGTCGGTACCATCGTGCACATCGGTTTTGGAACTTCCGCGGCCGGAGCGGTGATCGGTCTGCTCGGGGTGTTGGCGTGGCGCATCCGCGAGGGGCGCACCGCGGTGACCGTGAAGAAGATCATCATGCCTCCTCTAGGCATGGCCACGGGTTTCTGCATGTTCCTGGTGCCGGCTTTCCGCGTTCCCTGGACCTGGGCACTGATTGCGTTTCTTATCGGATTGGTTTTGCTCGCCTGGCCCCTGCTGATCACCTCCCGCCTGGTGCGCGCCGGCGACACCATCATGATGCAGCGGTCGAATGCCTTTTTCCTGGTGGTGATCGCGCTCGCGGCGGTGCGTTATTTCGCCCGCGGATATTTTGACCGCATCATGTCCATCGATCAGACCGCCGCCCTGTTCTTTGTGCTTGCGTTCGGAATGATCCTGCGGTGGCGGCTGAAGATGCTGTCGGAGTACCGCGCTCTGACCGGGCAGCCGTCCCTCGCCGCCTGAGCAAACCCGCGTCCCTGCCCTGAGATTGGCGCCCCCCATGGCTATGGCGCTTTCAAAGTCTCTGTAGGCCCATTGACGCCCACCCACCCTAGCCGCAAAAACAAAGACACGGCGAGGATGGGGCACCCGGATCGAAGCGTGTCGCCTGCCGTTTACGCGCAGCGAACGGCCCGGTTTCCCTGAGGACATTCGCTTACTTTTTCTTCTTGGGGGATTTGGACGGCTCGGAGGCTTTCAGAGCCCTCTCCTCCGCCTTGCGGCCCGTGGGGATGGGCGCGAGATCGGGGCCGATGCGGCGGACCACGGTATCCACCATCTCGTAGTTGATAGTGCGCAGGTTGGCGGGATGGGCTGTCCCGGTTTGTGCATCGATGGCCACGTCGCTATCGGCCGTGACGCGGAAGCTGAACGCGGGCACCGCACCGGTGCGTTCTGAAACGCGCGAGACGGTTACCGGGAGATAGCCCTGAATGGGATGGATGCGAAAGGCCGTCTCGTAGCGATGGCGCTTCACGCTCCAGGTAAAGACGCGCACCTGGTCGAAATCGAAAGGCAAGCCGTTTTTGGGCGGCGAGAGCACCATCACGTACTCCGGCATCTGGTGGTCGGGCGTACTGGCATCGGAATCGGTGATTGTTGTCAGTACGTATGCGCCGATGATGCGCTGTCCCTCGGCGTACTGCGCCACCGAGTCCGGCACATCCACGTCCATGCGGCTGGCAAGCAGCCACCCGGCGTGGCCGTTGGCATCGCGCGCCAGCCACCAGTCTTCGAGGATGGGGGGCGGCGCCGTGGGCGCCCCGGCCACCGGGGTTGACGTCGCAGTTGGTTTGGGCGGCAAAGCAACGGGTTGCCGGGCAGGGGCCCCGCTTGGCTGAGCGCTGCCCGAGCCGGGTTGCCCTGCCGGGGGACGATGCGCCGGCCCGGCCCCCGGCGCCGCCTTGGGCACCGTGGCCCGCGCCAGCAGTTGCACCTTGGCATTGCCCGGTAGCAGCAGAAAATGCTCCGTGTCGCGGCCGGGGCTGAGGTGCAGATACATGTCATCGCGCAGTACTGCGCCGGCGACCACGGGATCCTGCTTGTGCGCGTCAGCTAGTTTCTGAAACTCGTTATACAACTCGCTGTCGATGACCGCGTGGTCCTCGATCCAGCCGATCTCGTTCTTCGGGGTCTTCACCTTGAGAAAACGGCGGCCGTGCTCCAGCACTTCGAGCGGCTGGCCGTTGGTTACCTCGCCCACGCGATTGGAAACCGCGGCGACGCGGTCGTGCAGGTACATCTGCCGCGCGGACACGTAGACCATTTCATGGTGTTCCTGGCGAATGCGGGCGCATCCGGAAAGGAGGAGAATCCCGGAAAGGAGCAGCCCCCCAAACAAAGAGAGGATGAATCGATGAGCGACGGGAAAGAAAGGCAATTTGGAGCGCGTAAACACAGCCGGGTTCTGCTTTGAGGATAGCACTAAGGCAGGGAACAAGGGACCGAGGGAACAAGGGACCAAGGGACCGAGGGAACAAGGGACCAAGGGACCGAGGGAACAAGGGACCAAGGGACCGAGGGAACAAGGGACCGAGGGAACAAGGGATGAAGGACCGGACACTACCTGAGCACGATGCGGCGCATATCAGCGGGTACCGGCTCGCCTGCTCTCGCCGGTCTTTTCCCTGCTTTCTTGTTCCCGTGGTCCCTTGTTCCCTTGGTCCCTTGGTCCCTTGTTCCCTTGTTCCCTGATCCCTGTTTCCTGTTCCCTGTTCCCTGCGATCGCCGATGCGATTGCGCACACCGCCAGGATCATGCCCACGATGGCCAGCGACCAGGTGATGGGCACTTCGAGCCAGTTGGAGGCGAGCATTTTGACCGCCACAAAGGCCAGCAGCGCACCCAGGCCGTAGTGCAGATAACGGAGGCGGTCGAGTAGCCCGATCATCACGAAATAGAGCGAGCGCAGGCCGAGGATGGCGGCGATATTCGAGGTGTAGACGACGAATGGGTCGTGGGAGATGGCCAGGACCGCGGGAATGGAATCGACGGCAAACAGCAGATCAGTGAATTCAACGGCGACAATGACCGGGATCAGCGAGCGCTTGGCGGGCTGGAGGCGCCTGACCCACGCGGGGATGGCATTGCGGGGCGATCCTTCGCGCACGATGCGCCACGCGGCATAAAGCAGGAAAATGCCAAAGATGTACGTCACCCAATCGAAACGCTCCAGGAGCTTGACTCCGGCGGCGATGAATCCGGCGCGCAGAATGATGGCGCCGAGGATGCCCCACAGCAGGGCCGCGTGCTGGCGGCGCGGGCTGATGCGAAATCCCTCGAACAGAACCAGGAAGACGAACAGATTATCGACGCTGAGTGAGATTTCGATGGTGTAGCCGGCCACGAATTGCAGGGCCGGCACGCGGCCCTGGTGGATGGCAATCCAGGCGGCGAAGGCGGCGGCGCACAAGGCCAGGGCGAACGTCCACAGCCACGCCACCATTTGCGTGCGCCGTGTTTCACACCGCGTGCCGGGGATCAGGGCGTCGATGACCAGCAGCGCCGCTACGCCGAGGTGAAAGCCGATCCACCATGTCCACGAGGCGCCACCGATCATGAATTGAATGCTACAGGAACAGGGACCAAGGGACTGAGGGACTGAGGGACTAAGGGACTAAGGGACTAGGGACTAAGGAACGAAGACCGGTGCGCGCGCTCACAACAAACAATCCCCAGCGAAGCTATTGTATGGAAGGCAAAGTTCGGCAGATGCGGGCCGCATGATTTTGCTCGGGAACAATGGAGGAACGGTGATGGAGACAGCCTCGGCCATGGTGGGAACGACAATTGCAGACCGCATCGCCGTCCTCACTCTCAACAACCCGGCCAAACAGAATGCGTTGAGCCGGGATCTCATCGGCGACCTGTGCGCCGCGCTGGAAGAGATGCAGCAACTCGCGGCACGGGTAATTATTTTGCGGGCGGCGGCCGGATCGAAGGTGTTCTCTTCAGGTCATGACGTGCGCGAGTTGCCCACCACCGGGCGCGATCCTCTCACCTACAACGATCCCCTGCGCCGCCTGGTGCGCATGATCGAGTCGTTTCCGGCGCCGGTGATCGCCATGGTCGAGGGATCGGTGTGGGGCGGCGCTTGCGAGCTGGTGATGAGCTGCGACCTCATCGTCGCCGGCGAAGACAGCACCTTCGCCATCACGCCGGCCAAATGGGGCGTGCCTTACAACATCTCGGGCGTGCAGAATTTCCTCAACACCGGCGGCATGCCGCTGTGCAAGGAGATGCTCTTCACGGCCCAGCCGGTAGCCGCCCAGCGCCTGGTGGAGCAAGGCATCGTAAGCCATGCCGTACCGCGGAACCAATTGGAGAGCGTGACCCAGGCGATCGCCGTGCAGATCGCCCGGAACTCGCCTCTTGTCATCAGTCTTTTAAAAGAAGAGCTGCGTCTGCTATCGGCTTCCCACAACCTGAGCCCGGAGACCTTTGAGCGTGTGCAGGCGGTGCGCCGCCAGGTCTACGACAGCGAAGATTACCGGGAAGGCATCCGCGCGTTTCTGGAAAAGCGCGCGCCGAGATTCGAGGGCAAGTGATGGAGATTCATGCTGGAGGCGCCGAAAAGCAAAAGCAGGTCCTTCGACTGCGTTGATCGCGCTTGCGCGCGATCAACTTCGCTCAGGATGACAAAGTATTTGGTGCTCAGGATGACATTGCTGTTATGTTTGGTCCCTTGTTCCCTTGGTCCCTTGGTCCCTTGGTCCCTCGGTCCCTTGGTCCCTTGGTCCCTCGGTCCCTTGTTCCCTATCTTTGGTTGATCAGCCGGATGGTCTCCAGGATCACGTCGCCATCGATGGTCAGACTCTTGGCGCTGACTTTGTCCAGCGTGTCCTGCGCGGTGTGGTGATAGCTGTTGTTCGGCCCATAGTCGAGATCGATGATGTCGATCGAGGGCACGCCGCGATTGACGAACGGAAGATGATCGTCCTCCACCGCCTCGTCGCGCTGGAAAAAATATTTCTCGTCTCCAAATTTGCGCGCGGCATGGCGGACCGTCGCCACCAGCCAGTCGGTGGAATTGGTCTCGCGCTGGATGTCGAGGTCCTTGTCGCCGATCATGTCGGTCAGGATGAACGCCTTGATGCGCTTGAGGGTTCCGTCGCGGCCCCACTTGGCGGCCAGATGGCGGCTGCCGTAGGTCGAGTCGGATTGCGACCAGCTCTGGATGGCCTCTTCGCCGTCGAAGAACACCAGCCACACCGAATAGCCGTCGAGCTGTTTGTTGCGCGCGACCTGTTCGCGGAAATGGTCGGCCAGAGCCAGCAGAAGGCCGGTGGTCGCGCCGCCGTCGTTGGCGCCCACGAAGTTGATGTTCTTGAGGTAGTAGTTGGTCTCGTAGTGCGTAGCCAGCACGATCACACCGTCTTTTTTGCCCGGGAAGCGCACGATGAAGTTGCGCATGTTCACCGGGCCGATGGGGGTATTGGCAATGAAAGTATCTTCTTCCAGTTGATCGTGCGCGAGATGCGCCTGCAGATAGGCCTCGGCCTTGGCGTGGTTGGGGCTGGTAGGCCAGCGCGGGCCGATGGAGACGAATTCGCGGGTGTAGTCGAGGGCCTTGGCGCCGCTGAAAACCTGCCCTGAGCCTGTCGAAGGGTGCTGGGCCGAGGCTGCCAGACCCAGGAACAAGGTGATCGCGGATAGGAGTGCTGCCCTCCCAGGTCTCAAAATCGAGACCTGGGGCACCCCGATTTTGGATTCCCCAGGGGCTAAAGCCCAAGCTCGTTTGAGTCTCCTATCGGCACGACTGAAGTCGTGCCCTGACACGAGGCTCGTGCTCGGAAAATTCTCCATCGAAGAGCGACTCATGAAACCGCCGCCTCGTTGCGCTTGCGCCGCGAGGGATGGACCCACCAGGCCACGCCGATGCCGAGCACGTAGAGTCCCAGCATGGGCAAGGCGTAGAAGCACATGGACCAGGGATCGGGGCTGGGGCAAATGATGGCGGCCACGATAAACACTGCCAGGATGGCGTAGCGGATGTTCTTCCATAAAAATCTGGGACTGACGATGCCGAACATGGCCAGGAAGAAGATCAGGATGGGCAGCTCGAAGCTGATGCCCAGGCCCAGAATGATGGACAGAAAGAACCCGCTGTAGTCTTCGATGGTGACCATGGGGGTGAAGTCGTGTCCGAACCCGAGGATGAGGATTTTGATGGCGCCGGGCAGCACGAAGAAATATCCGAAACTGGCGCCGGCCAGGAACAAGCCGATGGTGGCCGCCATGAACGGCACCACGAAGCGCCTCTCGCGCTGGTAGAGCCCGGGCGCGATGAACAACCAAACCTGGTAGAGGATGAAAGGCGAGGCGATGATGGCGCCGCCCAGCAGCGCCGCCTGCAGGTTCAGATTGAGCGCATCCATGGGGTGCGTAAACACCAGCGATTTGCCAATTTTGAGAAGCGGCGCCTGGAGAAAGTAGAGAATTTTTGAGCGGAAGATCCAGGCAACGATCGCGCCGGCCAACAGGTAGATGGACGAATGGACAATGCGGCGACGGAGCTCGTCCAGGTGCTCCATCAGGCTCATGCCCGGGAGTTCCGCGCGGTCCGTTACCGCTTTCCGCGCCTTCACCATTGCGTCCGCGGGATCAACCATGCTGACCTACGGGCTCCTTCGGGCTCCCCAACGACGGGTCTTGGCCGTTGGGCTGATCGGGATGCCCCGGCAGTGGGGCGCTGCTGACCGCTCCATTGGAGGCAGGTGCGGCAGCCTGGGCTTCGATGCCGGCAGCCCGGGCTTCGATCTCGGCAGCATCGGCCTCGGCGTCCGCCTCGGGGTTGACCTCGCCCTCGGTAGCGGAGAAGGGAGCCGACCCGCTCACCTGCTCGCCCGTCCGGGGTGGCTGAATGGTGGGCGCGGGTTCGGATGACGATATGGGCGACTCAGGCGGGTACGGTTCGGAGCCTGCCGTCGGCGCCTCCGCCGCACCCACATCCGCCTGGGCCTCAATGGTCTGCCCCGGGGCCGAGACCGAAGCCTGCGACTGAGACGCCAAAGCCGCCGCGCGCTGCCGTTCCTGCTCTTCCTTCTTGCGCCGGTCGGCTTCCTCGGCCGCCCGCAACTCCTCTTCCATCTGGAACTTGAAGTCGTTTGAAGCCTTGCGGAACTCGTACATCAGCTTGCCGATCTGGCGCCCGATCAGTGGCAGCCGCCGCGGCCCGAAGACCACCAGCGCCAGGACCATCAGGATGAGCGAATCCTCCCACCCCAGGGTGGCAAGTTGAATTGGCGGAGGGGATACCATGAAGGATCATGATACCTGCCGAAACGCGCCGCTCACAAACGTAAGGGCCCGCACCCGTGCGCGGCATCACAGTTTGTTAAAATAGAGCCAATGGCGGCGGTACAATTGAGCCCGGATTTCGAATCCAGTGGCTCTGAGCCGCATCCATTGATGTTAATCGGGCTGCAACAACCCCGTGGATGGTTTCCGATTTGGAGGCGCATTCGCTGCAGCCGGCATGCTTTCAACATCTCCGTTCTGCCCGCCCTTGCGGGGCCGGCGGGACTGAAGGCGGAATCAGGTGGAACTCGTACTCGACGAAACAACGGCGGCCTCGCCGGAGGCCGGCACCAGCTGCAGTCTTGAAAACTACCTCCTGCTCCCCGACCACAGCATGGACAGCCGCATTGCGGCAGCGCGCCGGAAGCTGGGCTCAACCACCATCCTGCTGGGGCACCATTACCAGCGCGACGAGGTGATCCGCTTCGCCGACTTCACCGGCGACAGCTACAAGCTCTCGAAAGCGGCCGCCGAAACGGAAGCGAAGTACATCATTTTCTGCGGCGTGCACTTCATGGCCGAGAGCGCGGATGTGCTGGGGCGAGACGGCCAGCAGGTCATCCTGCCGGACCTGAACGCCGGCTGCTCCATGGCCGATATGGCCGAGATCTCGCAGGTGGAGGCGTGCTGGGAAGTGCTGGAGCGCCTTGGCCTGGCGGAAGACACCGTCCCGCTGACCTATATGAATTCGACCGCCGTCATCAAGGCGTTCTGCGGCGAGCGCGGCGGGCTGGTGTGCACGTCGTCCAATGCGCGGTCGGCATTCGAGTGGGCCTTCGCGCGGGGCAAGCGCATTCTGTTTCTGCCCGACCAGCACCTGGGCCGTAATACCGGCTACGCCATGGGCATTCCCCTCGAAGAGATGGCGGTATGGGACCCGTGGGGACTGCACGGCGGCCAGCCGGCAGCAAAACTCGCCTCCAGCCGAGTGCTGCTATGGAAGGGCCATTGCTCCGTGCACCAGCGATTCCTGCCCAGCCACGTGGATGCCGTACGCGAGAAGTATCCCGGCATCCAGGTCATCGTGCATCCCGAGTGCCGCCGGGAGGTCTGCCAGAAAGCCGACGCACTGGGCTCGACCGAGCGCATCATCTCCCTGGTGGAGAAAGCGCCCGAAGGAAGCACATTCGCCATCGGCACCGAGATTCACCTGGTGAATCGCCTGGCGAAGCGCTTCGCGGAACAGGGGAAGAAAATCATCTCGCTCGAAGACCATGGTTGCCTGTGCACCACCATGTACCGCATCAGTCCGCAGCACCTGGCGTGGGCGCTCGAAAACCTTGTCGAGGGCCGGGTGGTGAACCGCATCCAGGTGCGCCGCAACGTGAAGCACTGGGCGCGGGTGGCGCTGGACCGCATGTTGGAAGTCAGTTGACAGGGGTCAGGGATCAGATCACAGCACTGCCGCATGGGGCGATCGCCTTAGGGAAGTGTCCCGACAAGCCAGTGTAGGCCGCCGCTAATAGGGTCATTTACTCATGCCCCGCAGTTGGGTTGAATTTGAAGAAGAGGCGTCCCTCAGGGGCTAAAGTGTTTGCGTGAGAACTGGATCTTCGCGCTAACTTGCTAACTCGCCATGCCGCGCAGCGGCGCTGACTTGCTGTTTTTGTCGTCAAAAATCGTGGGCTCTATGCCCAAAACGAGTTCTCACGCACACTCTAAAGCCCGGCTCATTTCGGGCCGTTTTACGGCACGACTGAAGTCGTGCCCTTTCAAAACATAAACGACCATCTGTGCGGCGGACACCACCAGGTTGCGCCCGCAAAGTCCAACGTCTGTCGATTTCGCATCCGAATTCTGTAACCAGCACCCACACTCTCCGTAATACCTATCGAAGCCAACCTCGGGAAAACAGAACGGAGAGCTTCATCTGAAGAGAAAATATATCTACGCCGCGAGCACCGCCATTCTTGTTTTGGAAATCATGGCGGGAGCTTTCTCGGACCTTGCGCACCTTCCCTATGTCGTACAGGACGTCCGGTCGATCGGCTATCCAACTTATGTCCTGTACATTGTCGGAGTCTGGAAGGTCCTCGCCGTCGGTGCCCTGCTCTGGCCACGGCTCCCTCGACTCAGAGAATGGGCCTACGCCGGGGTCTTCTTTGAGATGTTCGGCGCTGTCGAGTCCCATGTTCTGGCCGGCGATCATTTCGCCAAATATGCTGCGCCGCTGACTTTCAGCGTCCTCACATTGGTGTCCTGGTGGTTCCAACCGGATCGGGCATCGCCCCGGATTTGACAAAGAGCGAATTCACCAATCCGTTGGGTCTCATTCCTTGTTTCGAGCGGTTTGTCACCCACTTTTCTCTCGGGGTCGATGCCTCCAACGCAAGTCCGACCTAAGACACCCTAATTGGCCATCGCCCAGCCCAGAACCCGCAAAGAATGTCGGAAGATCGTTTTCATTTTTAGCGTTTTTGCGTCAACGGCGTGAATGGTTACAGTTCCAGCCTCGACGGCCTCAAACTCATTGAGCAGGATTGTCTTTGAATCAGGCGACCAAACGGGAGGAGCGACAAAGTCGCCGGGATGTTTAAAAACTCTATAGAAGTCAACCAGCATTTTCTCCTCGCTGCCATCGGGATGCACAATAGAGCAACGGGGCGGCCAACGTCCCGGACCGTAAGGACTGTGAAATTCGTCGTTCGCAGGTTCCGAGGTATCTTGGAAGAAAGCGATCCAATCCCCTGAAGGCGACCACGCAGGTAGATGGCCATCGGCGATTTTGGTAATCTTCCCCGTCTCAAGGTCCCACACTCTGATTTCGCCCCTGCAGTCGTAGACGAGACGGCGAGAATCCGGAGACCAACTGACAAATACAGGCGAATAAAATGGAACCTCCGGACCAACGGTCTGCTGTTCGGTTCTCAGGTCAACAATGTGCAAGTGGCCGTCCCCGGGTCCTTTATCTCTTTGTTGGGTCTCCGGAAATGCCAATTTGGTGGCGTCGGGAGATATAGCAACAGAGCCCGAAAATTCGCCTTCGGAATAATCCTCATGCTTGTCGGTGATCGCGGAATAGGTCGTGATCGCGACTCTTCGATAGGGAGAGCCGGCTGTCACACGAGCAAACCCGATCACCTTTCCATCCTTCGAGAAACTGGGAAAGATCTGTGTGCCGTCCGAAAATCCAGGTTGGTTCTTTTCAGTCTGAAGAAGGATGTCCTCACGAGCGTCGGTAACCCTGAGATAAAAAGGCGGGGTCCCTACCAATAATGAAGCTCCGGGCAATCTCGGGAAGTCGCTTCTGGGAGTGTCGAATCGGTATCTGCGCACCTGGGCATCCCGTCCCGCCCGATCATCCAGCGGCGACTGCGCTCCGGTGATCGCGGAGGCAACACTCAGGAGAATCGGAACAAACCAGCGCGTAGGGCTGTTCCTCCTAGTTTTCATGCAGGCGTTTATAGTCTTTTGTTGTTAGGCGATGTGGTCAACTTGTGGCACTTCGAAAACTGTCACGATCATCGCGCAAACCGTACGAGGTATCGTCGCCGATACTTCCCCAATCCCGGCTTGCCCCTTGCCGACATCCTCAATCCTCGGCGCTGGGCTCGGTGAACTTCAGCTCGTTGCCGAACTCGTCGCGCACCCGGAAATCGCGGTTGCCCCAGGGCTTGCGCATAATGTCCTGCGACAGCCGGGCGCCGCGCTCGAGCAGATCGTCGCGCAGGCTTTCCAACTCCGCCGTGAACAGGTGCACGCCGACGGGTGAATGTTTGCGCGCCGGGTCCGGGAACAGGTGTATCGCCACGCCGTCCCGCTCCACAATCGCGTACACTCCTCCGGGGCCTTCGGTGGCAACTCGAAAGCCCAGCCGGTGTTCATAGAAGGCGAGGGCCGATTTGAGGCTCAGGGCCGGCAGTTCGGGCGCGATGCGCAACAGACGAGGCATGATCATCCCCTTTTCGTGCGAGGGTCATACGGGCGAAGGCAGCTTATCATGGTCCGCACGGAGGAGTGGCTGCTCCCGGGCAAAACGGCTGCCGATCCTGAGCTTTGGCTGGAAATCATCTTACGCCGGGAAATTGGTTTCGGCGTATTCTTTAGGAAGGATTTAACCCCATGAAGACCTTCACCCTCGACGAAGCGCAATCCCTGCTTCCTGTACTGGAAGCCCTGCTGAAGCGGGCGATTGACGGCAAGCGCGCCGCGGAAGAAGTGGAAACGGACCTTTCCGAGTTGAGCCGGCGCATTTTCCTCTCCGGGGGCATGCGGGTGAACCTGCCCGAAGTGGCCCACCAGCGGGCAGAAATGGAGTCGCACCTGCAGCGGGTGCAGGAGACGATATCGGAGATCGACGCGATCGGCGTGCAGGTGAAGGATCTGGATACCGGGCTGCTCGATTTTCCCTTCCGGCTCGACGAGGACATCGTACTGCTGTGCTGGCGCATGGGCGAAAGCGCGATCGAGCACTGGCATACCGTAGAGTCGGGTTTCCAGGGCCGGCAGCCTGTGGATGAGAGGTTCCGGCGACGGTCAGCTTCGGGGGGAAGGCCGAATTAGGCAGGGACCGAGGGAACAAGGGAACGAGGGGACAAGAATACCCGGGCCGGGCGCTTGCGGCGTCCGGCCCGAAGTGCGTTCTGGGCATTCATTTGGGGCACAGAAGCACAACAAACCCCGTCCGGAGACGGGGTTTGGGCGCATTGAGGTTGTGTGGAAGGCAAAAGCCCCCAAGGTCCTACGCCTTGGCCACTTTGCCGCTCTTGATGCAGCTGGTGCACACGCGCAGGCTCTTGGGAGCGCCGTTCACCATCGCTTTCACCTTCTGCAGGTTCACATTCCAGCGCCGGCGGGTGACGTTGTGCGCGTGCGAAATGTTGTTGCCAAACTGCGGCCCCTTGCCGCAAATGTCGCATACCTGTGCCATCGTTCTGCTCCAAATCCTTTGGGTGTTGCGTGCTTTCGCCTGCGGGAACTCCGCGGCCATTCGGGAACAAACCGACCGAAGCCGGGCGCGAAACGGAGGGTGCAACGGCGCTCGCTGTCCGCGGCTTGCACCGGGTGGTTGCCGAAGGTTCAGTATAACCGGAAGGCGCGAGAGGGGCCAAATCCCGGGGGGGAAGGGATTATTTCGCGCCCGATTTCGGCACGAACGGGTCCGTGGGGGAAAACGCGGTGTTACGCACGTATTCCCGCCGGGAGCGGGCCCGTTCGGCGCGGGACCATTCGCGCGCCGCAGCCGATTCGCGGCGAAGTTGCGCCGCCTGGCCGGCCAGGGTTTCCGCCCGGGCGCGGATGACCCGGCTCCTCTCGATAAGCGCCTCCACTTCCGGCAGCCAGATTTCCGGCGGAGTGAGGGGATGAACGATCAGGTCAACGCCGGTTTCCTGATAAGCCAGGGTGGTGCTCCGAAAGAGGATCACGGGAACGGACAATTTCGTTCTGGCCAGCGCGATTGCCTCGTTGGGCAGCACGCCTTCGGCGTCGCTCATGAGCAGGGCGTCGGTCGCGGCGTCTTTGGCAAGGCTCTCGCGCAACTGGACCAGCGAAGGGCAGTCGTCGACGGAATACCCGGCGGTGCGGAGCACCATCAGACGGTGACAATCGTCGGCGCCAAAATGGATGACTCGTGCGGCCAAGGGGAAACTCCAGGCGGTTGGCTCTATTCCGTCGAGGTACTTGGTAAGAGGAAGCATATCCCGGATCGACCACGCTCGTCCGTTCAATTTTGACGATTGGACGTCAAATTCTGCTTACACCAAAGCAAGCGGTCAGTGTGTCAGGGCTGGAAGCAGAGGTAGCAGCGCATAAAAAATGTGCTGACCCTCAAAAGCAAACGAAGTTGCTCTCCCAGAGTCAGGAAATTGCCCTTCGAGCGTAGTCCCACAACCGGCTGCGTGGCTCCATGGGAAGGTTTGAGTTGAAGCGCCATGGGGAAACCTTTTCAACGAACCTAAACCTACGTATTGTTATTGATTCGCCGGAGGATTTTTGATCCTTGATTTCATGCGCAGCGGGCGTATCCTTGTAAACGCATTCTCGTCTAAATCCTATGGCTACCAAGAAGACCAAATCTGCGCGCGCCCCCAGAAAGAAGCCTGTCCTGATGGACATCCGCACGGTGGCCCAGCGGGCCGGCGTCTCCATCGCCACCGTTTCGCGCACCATCAATCACGTGCCCACGGTGAACGCCAAAATGGCCAAGCGGGTGTGGGAGGCCATCCGGGAGCTGAACTATTTTCCCAACACCCAGGCCCGGGCGCTGGTTTCGGGGCGCACGCGGCTGCTGGGCCTGATCGTCTCCGAGATTACCAATCCCTTCTTTCCCGAATTAATCCAGGGTTTTGAAGACATCGCGGTGGAGAGCGGCTACGAGATCCTGGTGAGTTCGACCAATTACGATCCGGGGCGCATGTCGCTCTGCATCCGCCGCATGCTGGAGCGCAAAGCGGAGGGCGTTGCGGTCATGACGTTCGGCATCGAAGAGCCGTTGCTGGAGCAACTTGCGGAGCGAAACATCCCGCTGGTATTTGTCGACCAGGGACCGGAGCGGCCGGGGATCAGCCTGCTCAGGGTGGACTATCATCACGGCATCCGCCAGGGGGTGCAGCACCTGGCCGCGCTGGGCCACAGGCAGATTGCGTTCATCTCCGGTCCCATGCGGTTGCACTCCGCGCAATCGCGGGTGACCGCGTTTTCGAAATCGCTGACCGAATGCGGCATCGCCATCCACCAGGAATGGATCATCGAAGGCGACCACACGCTGGAAGGCGGGATTATCGCGGCGGAGAAGCTGCTGGGCGGCGGGTCTGGGCTGCCGACGGCGGTCATGTGCTCGAACGACATGACGGCCATCGGTGTTCTGCACAAGGTGTACCGCTCAGGAATGCGGGTGCCCGACGATCTTTCCATCATCGGCTTTGACGACATTCACATGGCGCGGGTCACGATCCCTCCGCTCACCTCGATCCAGATGTCGCGAACCGAACTGGCGCGAGCGGCCGTCAATGCACTGCGGGCACACGTCGAGAACACTACGCCGCATCGCGAATACAAGATCGATACCAGGCTGGTGGTGCGCGAATCCACGGGGTATCCGCCGGGAGCCATGCAAGACCTGCGCGGGTTGGAGGTCACCGCGGAGGGCCGCGCGGCGGGCAAGAGCGCGCGGCAGTGATTTAGTGGTTGGTGTGGGTTTCAGGCCCGCTCCTGGACGTACGGCCGGGAGAGGGTTGAAAACCATCGCCGGCCCACCCCCTGGAAGGACGCCGCGAACGCCCTGAATCAACGTGGGCTTTGGCCTCTGCGTCATGGAGAGAAGTTGCCTCGAGAATTTCCCTTTTCGGCAGCTCTGAAGTCCAGCCCTGACGCGAACTGAACCGCGCCATAACGCCGCCTTTCCGGGACGGCAGATGGCTGTCTGTCATTGAATTGTCCTCATTTAACCAATGGTCACTTTCGGCGCTCGCGGGCCTTTTGTGACGAGTGGCGGTCCCCGCATGACGAGGCGCAGCCTTGCCCTGATGCGGCCACAGTTTCGGACGTTTAAGCGCCCTGTTCCGCAGCATTTTCGCTGATAACATCCAGGCAAATCAGGGCGTCTAGCAGCCCAAACAGAGGCCGCGGCCGCATTCATCAAGATTGCGTTCACAAGGTGGCAAAGGGCAGGTGGGGCGCCATGACATGCCTGGCATTCGGGAATGGTGTACTTCGAAGCAATGCGGGTGCTTTCGGACTGGGTGTAATTCTTATTGGCCTGCCGGCACTGGCGCGGGCAGGATCCAACCCCGACATTCCGCGCCTTGAGGCGGGAGCGGAACGGGGCTCGATCAAGGAAGAGATCGAACTGGGCGCTGCGTATTTCGCCGGCCGCGGCGTGCTGCAGGATGAGAAACGCGCCGCTTACTGGTATGAGAAGGCGGCCAATGCGGGCGACCCCGGAGCACAGATGCAGATCGGGTATTTCTACCAGGCGGGCATCGGCGTGTCGCACGATCCTGCGCAGGCGGTGCGGTGGTTTGAACGCGCCGCGGCGGGAGGAATGGTCAGCGGCAAGGTGAACCTTGGCGTAGCGTACCTGTTAGGAGACGGGGTGCGGAAGGACATCAGCCTGGCCCAAGATTTGTTCCGCCAGGCCTACGCGCAGGGAAGTGGCCTTGCCGCCAGCCATCTGGGGGCAATGTACAGCCAGGGAGTGGGCGTGGAACGGGACCCGGCCGCGGCCGAACATTGGTACGAAGCCGGCGCCAAGCTCCACGATCCACGAGCCGAGTTTCAGCTTGCCAGCCTCCTCTGGCAGCGGCAGAAGGATGCCTCAGAAGTAAAGCGAGCGGTCAAGCTTCTGCACGAATCGGCGGAAGCCGGTCTGGTGATGGCCAAGCATCAACTGGGGATCGTGCTTGTGAAGCACCCCGAGCTGGCGTCGTCGCCGCAGGAAGCGTCCACGCTGTTAAAGGAGGCGGCTGAGGCCGGCGAATGGAGATCGTCCGTGGCCCTGGGGCTGCTCTCGCGCGACGGCATGGCGGGAGTACCGGCGGATCCCAGGGCAGCCTACTATCACTACCGCGTGGCGGCGCTGCAGGGTGGTGAGCAGGCGCGGGCGGTGGTGGCGAACGATCTGGAGGCGCTTTCCGCGCGGCTGGGTCCGGAACAGAAGGCGGCGATGGATGCGGACGCCGGCGCGTGGTATGAGAGTCACCATCTCGCGTTGATGTTCGTGGTCAAGGACGGGGCGAAATGGAAGGATTTCCCTGCCTATGGGTTGGCCAATCCCGAAGAAGGCATGTATGCCGGGCGGCTGATTCCGTCGGATCCATCGGCGCGGAACGACGGAGAGGCTATGCGCCGCCAGCCAATGGCGCGGTAATGCCTTCGTTGATTCGCATGCAGACCGCAGCGGTCACATCGGCGGTGGAAGCACTGCCGCCCAGGTCGCGGGTGTGCAGGGACGGCTCGGCCGTCACCGACTCAATGGCCCCCATCAGGTGGCGCGCGGCGCCGGGTTCGCCGAGATGATCGAGCATCATCGCCCCCGACCAGAAGGCGCCGATGGGGTTTGCCCAGCCCTTCCCCGCGATGTCGAACGCCGAACCATGAATGGGCTCGAACATCGAAGGGCTGCGGCGCTCGGGGTTGATGTTGGCGGTGGGCGCCATGCCCAGGCTGCCGGCTAGTGCAGCCGCCAGGTCGCTGAGGATGTCGGCGTGCAGATTGGTCGCAACCAGGGTGTCCAGCGATCCGGGGCGATGCACCATGCGTGCCGTCGCGGCATCGACCAGTTCCCTTTCCCAGGTCACGTCGGGAAATTCCCCGGCAACTTCGGCGGCGATTTCATCCCACATCACCATGGCATGGCGCTGGGCATTGCTCTTGGTGATGACGGTGAGATGCTTGCGCGGGCGCGATTGGGCGAGGCGAAAGGCATAGCGCTGGATGCGCTCGACGCCGGCGCGGGTCATCAACGTGACGTCGGTCGCGGCCTCGATGGGCAAGCCCTGGTGAATGCGCCCGCCGGCCCCTGAGTACTCGCCCTCAGTGTTCTCGCGCACGATCACCCAGTCCAGATCCTCGAGACGGCAGCGTTTCAGGGGAGCATCGATGCCGGGAAGGAGACGCGCCGGCCGCACATTCGCGTATTGATCCAGCCCCTGGCAGATCCTGAGCCTGAGGCCCCAGAGCGTAATGTGGTCGGGAATATGCCGGTCGCCGGCCGATCCGAACAGGATGGCGTCCCTGGTTCGCAATCGGTCGAGCCCGTCGCCGGGCATCATCGCGCCATGGCGGCGGAAATAGTCACTGCCCCAGTCGAACTCTTCGAATTCGAGCTGAAAGCGATTGAGCCCGCGGGCCAGCACGTTAAGGACCTGCTGACAGGCAGGCACGACTTCCCTGCCGATGCCGTCTCCGGGGATGGCCGCGATGCGATAGGTCTTCATTGGCAAACCTCTGCCGCGCGCTCCTGACACGACCCAAATCATAAAGCCCCGGATCGCCAGGGGCGATTACGCCGGTGCGGGATTTGCGGATCAGACCCGTGGAAAACCCGGCAACTCCCGTGATATCCTCTGCCCAAGCGGGCTTCCATGAACAAGCAAGCTTTCTACGGAACGTCGACCATCCCGGCGTCTAAGCGCTGGTCGCGGTCGCGCGTCCGTCGGGGTCCCCGCAAACGGAATTTCGTTTGTGGGGTGACCCGTTGTCTTTGCCCGCGGCGCCATCTGCGCGTGCTGCCTACCCGCACTCGACCTAGCCTCTTCGGCGGTGACTGAGCACCTGAACCGCCGAAGAGACCCGCCTGCCTCTACGCGAAAGTTGATCCATTCACATTGGCGGGATCCGCGCCGGCCTCTATCGAGGCGCAACTGCCTGACCGCATACGTCGAGGAGATACCGATATGACCAAGCAAGAAATGCACGCCCAGTATGGACCGAAAATCGTGGGACCTCTTCCGGGGCCCAAAGCGAGAGCGGCTGTGGCCGCCGACGAGCGCCTCATTTCGCCCAGTTATACCCGTTCTTATCCGCTGGTAGCCAAACGCGGCCGGGGCATCCGCGTGGAAGACGTGGATGGCAACCAGTTCCTCGACTTCGCGGCGGGCATTGCTGTGGCCTCCACCGGCCATTGCCATCCCGATGTTGTGGCCGCCATCCAGAGGCAGGCAGCCGAGTTGATCCACATCTCCGGCACCGACTTCTACAACGAGCCATTAACCGACCTGGCCGAGCGCCTGTCGGCCGTTGCGCCCATGAGGGGTCCGCACAAGTTCTTCTACGGCAACTCCGGCGCCGAGGCCATCGAGTGCGCGTTGAAGATCGCCCGCTATCACACCGGCCGCCAGCACATCATTTCGTTCTTTGGCGCCTTCCATGGACGCACCATGGGAGCCTTGTCGCTCACCGCGTCGAAGCCGCAGCAGAAGCGGCGCTTCGCGCCGCTGGTCCCCGGTGTCACCCACATTCCCTACCCGTATGTCTACCGCGGCTGCAGCGGCGGGCCGAAGGAACAGGAAGCATTCGCGCTCGGCTGCGCCCGCTACCTCGAAGACAAGCTTTTCAAGACCACGCTCCCGCCGGAAGAAGTGGCGGCGGTTTTCGTCGAGCCAGTCCAGGGTGAGGGCGGCTACGTGGTGGCGCCAGACAACTTCCTCCGCGAGCTGCGCGCCATCTGCAATCGCCACGGAATTCTGCTGGTGGCGGACGAAGTGCAGTCCGGAGCCGGCCGCACAGGCAAATGGTGGGCCATCGAGCATTCAGGAGTCGAGCCGGACATCGTTTGCATGGCCAAGGGCATTGCCAGCGGTATGCCACTGGGGGTGTGCATGACCCGGGCCGAGATCATGAACTGGGTGCCCGGCTCGCATGCCTCCACATTCGGCGGAAACCCGGTCTCGATCGCCGCGGCACTGGCCACCATGGATCTTTTGGATCGCGAACTGATCGCCAACGCGGCCAAGGTCGGCGGCCGGATACTCGAGCGGCTGGAAGGCTGGAAGCAGAATCATCCGCTGGTGGGCGATGTGCGCGGACGCGGCCTGATGATCGGCGTCGAGATCGTAAAGGACAAGGCCACCCGCGAACCGGCTACGGCGCTGCGCAACCGCGTGGAGACGCTGGCCTTCGAGCGCGGCCTGATGATTCTGGGCTGCGGCGAGACCACGCTGCGCCTGTGCCCGCCGCTGGTGGTCAACGAGCAGGAAGCCACGGTTGCCCTCGACATTCTCGAGGATGCGCTGACCGAAGTGGAAAAGGAACACGCCCACGCGCGCGAGCTGACGAGCGCGACAGTGTGAAATTGGTCTAGCGGATTCCCGCCTTTGTTGGGCATCGTAAACCTTGACGGTTATGCCAGGACCAGCTGTAAAGCCCGCGAGGCGGGCGCAAGATGGTAGCCCCGGGCGCAAGCCCGGGGAATGGGGGCGAATGGAACAGGTCCAGCCCCCGCAGGGGGCGGAAGAACGCTCACTCTCTCTCGTACGCGGCAGGAGATAATCGGCAATCTCCATGACGCACCGCCCGGGCGGCAAATACAAAGACGGCACCCGAATATTGGTCGATCCTTTATCGTTGAGCGCATGAGAAGCTTCCTGTTCTCGGCGCTCATTGTTTTTTACGCAGCCTCTCTTTTCGCGCAGCAGGCGCCCGCAACCATCCGCGTCCACGCCAGCCAGCCCACCGGCCCCTACGTCCCGATCTGGAACTACTTCGGCGCTGACGAGCCCAATTACATCTACGCGCCCAACGGCCAAAAGCTTCTCGGCGAACTGGCTGCGCTCAGCCCCGTCCCGGTCTACTTCCGCGCGCACAACCTGTTCACCACCGGCGATGGCGAGGGCTCGCTTAAGTGGGGATCGACGAATCTCTACACCGAAAAGCCCGATGGCACGCCTGTCTTTGACTTCACGATTACCGATCGCATCTTCGATGCTCTGATCGCCGCGCACGTGCGGCCGCTGGTCGAGATCGGCTTCATGCCCGAAGCGCTATCGACGCACCCCGAGCCGTATCGCCACACGTTTCCCAAGGGCGACATTTTTACCGGCTGGTCTTATCCGCCCAAGGACGAAGCGAAATGGTCGCAGCTCGTCCTCGCCTATGCCACCCACCTGCGCGACCGTTACGGCAAGCAGGTGGATGATTGGTGGTGGGAAGTGTGGAACGAGCCCGATATCTCCTATTGGCACGGCACGCCCGAGCAGTACGACCGCCTCTACGATCTGAGCACCGCGGCGATCCGGAAGGCGCTGCCGAAGGCCAAGGTCGGCGGGCCGGAAGCGACCGGTGTGAGCGATCGCTCGGAGCCGTTCCTGCGCCAATTCCTCGAGCATTGTGCGCACAGCACCAACGCCGCCACTGGCCAGACCGGCGCGCCGCTCGACTTCATCAGCTATCACCCCAAGGGTCGCTCGAAATTCGAAAACGATCATGTCGTCATAAGCGTGGGCACCCAGCTCCGCGCCGTGGAGCGCGGCATGAAGGTCATCTCCAGCTACCCGGAGTGGAAGCACACACCGATCATCCTGGGCGAGAGCGACCCCGAGGGGTGTGGAGCTTGCCTGGGGCGCGAGAAAGGTTATCGGAACGGCCCGCTGTATGGCGCCAGTGTCGCCGAGGCCACCATGCGGACCTACGAGCTGGCGCGCCAATACGGCGTTGGAGTTCAGGGCGCGGTCACCTGGGCATTCGAGTTTGAAGATCAGCCGGCGTTTGCCGGGTTCCGCGAGTTGGCCACCAATGGGATCGATAAGCCGTTGCTCAATGTGTTCCGGATGCTTGGCATGCTGGGAGGCGGGTCGAAGGCCGGTGTCAGTGGCGCCGTCTGGCTGAAGACCGAGAGCAGCGGCGCATTGCCCCTTGAGCAGGTGGTCGCAAACAGCGTCACCGGTGAGCCGGACATCAATGCGGTGGCCACGCGCAACGGCTCAGAGGTGTATGTCCTGGTGTGGAATTATCACGATGCCGACCTTCCGGCCGAGCCGGCCCATATCGATCTTGACGTCGATGGTCTGCGCGGGAAATCAGTCACGACCACCGAATATCGCATGGACGCAGGCCACAGCAACGCTTACCGGGTTTGGCAGCAGATGGGAAGTCCCGCGCAGCCGAATGATGAGCAGATGCGGCAACTGGAGCAGGCCGGCAGACTGGAACAGTCTGTTCCCGGTCACGCGATCCCGATCCTGGCCGGCGAGGTTCATATCCAACTCGACCTGCCGCGGCAGGGAGTCGCCCTGATCAGTGTTCGTGGTAAGTAGCCGGGTGTCCGGACTCGGCCTCGTGAGGCTGCTCGCTTTCCGCGCTGTCGCGGGTAGCCCACAGGATGCAGACGAAGAACGTGGCCACGATCACGGGGACGACGATGAATGGGGAAGAGATCTCCATGTGCGTAGATTATCAAAGGCGCAGCGCGGATCGCTCGGAGCGCCTGGCCGCATTCCGAGTTGACGTGTTCGCTCGACTACTCTCTAACAGACAAGACTCCCAAACTGTCTCACCCGAAGGGTTCACCCCAACGCTCGTCAAGCCCGTTCTCCGAAATCATTCTGTAAGTGATTTTTCTTCCACGATTTGCACCAACGCCATTTTGCAGATCATTTCCCCGCATTTCGCTATCCTGAACTCACAATCTCCCCCAAAGGGCTTTTCAGCCGCTCCGGCGGCTCGTCCTCCTTGTAAGCATCCTCGTTTGACGACTTTGAGGTTCATAGTCGTGAAAAGGCGGTTCTTAGGGGTGAACCGTGCCGGCAACCGCTTTTAATTTGACAACTTACCGAAAACACCCGGGGGACGGCGGGGGAGAGGGGGTACTGTGAGGCACCACCACATGGTACCGCCCTGGGGATGACAACCTGCATAGGTGGATCCTCACGCTACTCCTTCGGCCCGCCGTCCGGATAATCCACCCGGACGGTCAGGATCTCGTAGGGATGGATCGGGGCCTTCACCACGTCCCCGCTGACGGTGAGCGGGCTGCCTTCGGGCGTCTCCTGCAGGTTGGTTATGGTGGCGCTGCCGGCGCCCGGCGGCACGTGGAACTCGACCGTCGCGTCCTTGCCCGCCCACTCGTACACGCGGAAAATCAGACCCTTGGCGTCCTCGGCCTTCTTCACCGCGGTCAGCACCACGTTGTCCGGCGTCACCGAGGCGAACGAGTGCTCGGCCGGCAATGCGCCAGTGTGGCCGGTGGTCACTTCACCGGTGAGCGGGTAGTTGTACTCGTAGCCGTGGCGGACGGTCATGGCTTCCTTCCATGTGCCCGCATGCGGATAGAGCGCGTACCGGAAATGATGGTGGCCCATGTCGGCGTCGGGATCGGGCCACTTGGGCGAGCGCAGCAGCGACAGCCGCAGCAGGTTGCCCACGGCATCGTATCCATACTTGGTCTGGTTGATCACGCTCAGCCCGTGCTTGCCGTCGCCCAGATCAGCCCAGCGCATGGCCGGCACTTCGAACTGCGCTTTCTCCCAGGAATTGCTTCGCGTGGTCGGCCGCTCGATCGAGCCATAAGGAATCTCATAAGTGGCAAACGGTCCTGAGGCTGCCAGAGGGAACGCCGCCTTCAGCAGGATGTGCGCCTCGTGCCAGTCGATCTGGTTGTCGACGTCGACCATGTCGCCTTCGGCGTTGAGGCTGAAGGTCTGCACGAATTTGGAATCCTGCCAATGGCGGGTGACGCGAATGCCCGGTTCGGCGGTCTTCAGCAATTCAACCGAATCCGCATGGTCGATGGTCATGGGCGGGACATCCAGGGTGCCCGGATCGATGTTCCACGCGTCGTAGTCCTTGGGCGTGTCCTTGAAGAACTGTAGCTGGTTGCCGCACGCGCCCGGAGCCAGGGTTTCGAAATTTGACTTCTTGTCGAACAGACTGGCGATGCAGCCGGTCTGCTTATCCACGCTCACGCGCAGGTTTCCATTCTCGAGCGTAATCGTATTGCCGGATTCGCTGGCTGCCACTTCGTTTTCCGCCGGCTCTTTCGCTCCCTTGCCGCCGACCCACACAACCTTATAGCCCAGCGCAGGCACATGCAGCACGTGCAGCCGTAGATCGGAAACGCCGGTCTTGTCGTCGGTCCGCGTCTCCACCACCTGCGCGCCTGATGCACTGCTTGCGCTCTTTGCGCCCTGCACATGCACGGTGATTTCGCCCGAGCGCTCCCATCCCAGCGGGTTGTAGACCACCACCGGTACGCCGGCGCCCGTGGTGTTCACGCGCTCATCCACGGTTTCAAGCGCCCCCGCGGAAATCTCGTTCGTCGAGTACTTCACCACGTCGTAATCCCGTTGCGCGTCCTTGTAAATGATGCCGATACCCGAGCCGGCCGCCAGATCGTGGAACTGGTTGAACAGAACCTTCTTCCAGTCCTCGGTTATCTCGTCGGCGGGATACTTGCATCCATACAGCCAGGCCAGCGAAGCCCATTTCTCGGCGTTCAGCACCTCCTCTTCGCTGTCGCGCATGTTGCGCTTGTGGTTGGACTGGGTGGTCATCACGCCGCGGTGGTACTCGAAGTACATCTCGCTCTTCCACGTGGGAATGGAGACTTTCCCGGGCACCGGCGGGGGCGGCGTGTAGCCCTTGGCGATGGATCGGTAATCCCACTCCGGGCTGTCAGGGGCAATCTTGCTGCTGAGTTCATCGAAATACGGCTGCGCGAGTCCGAACTCAAATTTCGGCGTTACATGCCCGGCCGCAGCCCAGTGGAAGCCTTCGTCGAGGATGGCGCGCGTCGGGCCTCCGCCGTGATCGCCAATGCCGTAGAGATCCATGATCGCCGGCAGGCCGGGCGCGTAGCCGTGCGCGATGGTGAAGTCGCGGGCCAGGCGAACCGGGTTCAGATTGTCGTTGGCGTAATCATGGGGAAAATACGCCAGCACCTTGGAGCCATCCGGTGACTCCCAGTAGAAATATTTGAACGGAAGCTGGTTGGTATCGTTCCACGCCATCTTCTGGGTGACGAAATAATCCACGCCGCTCTTTTTGTAAATCTGCGGCAACTGCCACGTGTAGCCGAACGAATCCGGATTCCAGCCGATGTGAACGTCGACGCCGTATTCATGCTTGAACCAGCGCTTGCCGACGAGGAGTTGACGGACCAGCGATTCACCGTCGGGCATGTTCAGGTCCGGCTCGACCCACATGCCGCCCACGATCTCCCAGCGCCCTTCCTTGATGCGCTGCTTGATCTCGGCATTCATGTCAGGATATTTCTGCGCCATCCACTCGTTGTAGGCCGCGGCGCTCTGCGTGTAGGTGTACTGCGGATACTCGTACATCAACTGCAATGCCGTGCCGAAGGTGCGCTTGACCACGTCCACCGTCTCGGTCCACGGCCATAGCCACGCCGCATCGATATGGGAGTTTCCGGTGAGATGATAGGTCGCCTTCTGCATGAGCGGCATGAGAGCTTCAAGTTTGCCGTGGGCATCGCGAATGCTGGCGTCGAATTTGTTCTGATCGGCCGCATCGAGCGCCTTGATATCGACCGCGTCGATGGCGCCGGTCAGCGTGCTCATCTGCCCGGCATCGTCAGGCGCCAGCGCGGGCACCAGCAGCGTGGCCGAAAGGAACTCCTCGCGCAGGTCCTCGGGGTTGGGCCGGCTCTCAGGGAAGTCGATCTTGAGTGTGGCGCCGCCGAACCGCTTCTTGTCCACGGTGTGCAGCAGCTTGACCGCGACGACCACCTTCTCGCCCGGCCGGGCGCCGTCAAACAGCACGATGGGCTCGAGATCGTCGCCCATGGCCGCGCGGCGGCCGTTGAAATAGACGATCTCCGGCATGGGCCCGTTGGCCTCGGCATGGAACTGGAACCAGATGCGCGAGCTGGTCAGGTCGTAGCCGTGCAGAGTCTGCGGAACCTCGAAGGTCTGCCGGAACCAGACAGCGTCGTTGGGCGCTTCGCTGCGCGGCGCGATCGCCTGCCAGCCCGACTCGTCGAGGTTCGCTGCCTCGCCATGCGCCAGGTCGCCGCTGTGCATCTTCCATTGGCCATCCGGCAGCTCCTGCAACTGCGAGAGCCGCGCAATCACGTCCTTCGATTGCTGGGGCAGCTTCTCGCTGATTTTGGCGGCCACCTCGGCATCCTGCGCAACGGCGCCGCGGGCGAAAAATGTAGCTCCAAAAACAACCAGGGAGGCAATCAAAAAACTGAAAACGGTTCTCCGGCTCGGCTTCCTGTGCATCGGCATCGGGGGATTCCTTTCGCAGGCCATCTTACGGCATCAGACCCGGGGAATGGTAACGATTCCAATTGAGGGCAGTCCAGGATGGAACGGGGTTCCACCCGAAAGCATGAAAATGCAACCGCAGATCCTTCGCTGCGCTCAGGATGACAATCAGTTTTGAATTAAGAACAGCGAATTTTCAAGGGAGGCGACTCCCTCAAGGCCTGTCATTCTGAGCGGAACGGTCGCGCGAAGCCCGACCAGCGCAGTCGAAGGACCTGCTCTTCTAATTTCTATTCCCTGTTGCCTGCTCTAAATACTCCACATACCCCAGCAGCGCGCCCCAGTGGTAGAACCGGTCGCTGGAGGACACATCGTCGCCCGAGCCGGTGATCGCGTTGTAGTTCTCATGGACGTGACCGTGTTCGGTCCATTCCTTCAGGAACAGGTCGTATGATTTTTTCGCGAAGGCGCTGCGGGTTGCGGAGTCGGCATAATTCTGCAGGCCGAGGTAGACGAGATAATTCATCGGCCCCCAGATGCGCCCACGCCAGTAGTTCTGGTCTTTGAAGGCGGGATCGTTGCGCGCAATCGACGGAATGACCCACTCGCCCCAGAATTCTTCGGGATTTTTCAGATGCTTTTCGATCATGGTCCTGGCCTGCGCGGGCGTGGCGGCTTTGGCGAGCAGGGGATAGAAGTTGGTCGGCGAGAGCCGCGTGTTCTTCCGGCCGGTGTGCAAATCGATGTTGAGAAAAATGCCGGCCTGCTCATCCCACATGGTTGCCAGCTTGGCGCGGTAACGGGCTGCGCGGTCTTTGAGTTCCTTCGCTTCGGCCGTCTTGCCCAGCTCATCGGCGATCTTCGCCAGCGCGTCGCAATCGGCGATATACAAGCTCATCAGGCCCACGTCCGCGTACTCGACGAGATGGTTTTGCGGGTTGTAGAACGAGCCGTCGTACATGGGGCTGTTGTCGAGCCCCGACTCGAAAATGGCGCCCTGCCAGGTGCCGCGCGAATCGTCGTCGAGGTTCTCGGGCTCATTGTGCCCGTCGCTGCCCCAGGCGAGATAGCCCTGGATATCGCGATGCTCCGCCCACCAGCGGTTCCACTTCAGCAGCGGTTCGAAGGCATCCTCGATGAACCACCGGTCGTGGAACTTTTCATAGAGCCCGAGCACAGTGATAGCGCCGACCGGCGGTTCGGAACGATCGGAGCTCTTCCAGTTGCCGGCGCGGGCGTAGTTGGGCACGAAGCCCGCGGCGGTTTCTTCGCGCAGCATTTCCATTGCGCCGGCGTAGGCCAGGTCGCGGCTGCCCACCGAGGCCAGCGTGGCGGCGAAGAAGTTATCCCAATCTGCCAGCACATAGCCGCCCCAGTCCACGCTCCACACCCGGGTGATCGGCGAAATGACGCGATGTTTTTCGGGATCGTAGATGGTGTCCCACCCAATCGTGGTTTCGATGGCGCCGAGGATGGGGCCGTTCTTGCCGGCGGCGGCGATGGATTGTTCATATGCGTTTCGCTGACGGAGTATCGTGGCCTGAATCTCCTCCAAGGTGCGCCGATGTTTTGCCTCTCCCGCCATCCCCAGTTCGACGGTACTCAGCCCTACCGGTCCGGTCAGATCCGCCGCAAAGTACGGGGTAGCCAGGGGCAGAGCACCAATGAATTTCGACTCGAGCTCGAAGCAGGTGCAGTCAATCTCAATCGCTTTATCGACGCCCACATTTGCGACGATCCCGTGCCCGCCATAGCCAGTGGGTCCGGCCAAGCGACTCCACGCAGTGCCAACGCTGAAGACAATGGCCGGCGGCAACGCGGAAATCCGTTTCGAGGGCAGTGGCGTTACGAGCAGGACCAGATCACTACCATCATGCGCGCTCTCGATCCGCCACTTGTGTCCCTTCCACTCGATCGTCAGGTCCGTGTAGCTGCCGTCCCACGCGTGCGGGCCGGGGGTCACGACTTCCGCGCCCGGAGTGAGCCGTCCGATCAGCGCGTCGCCGAGGAAGTCGTCGCCATTGAGAGTGGAGTTGTGCTTGAGGCCGACGTGGATCGCCAACCCCTCCGGCAACAGCACCTGCGTGGCCACGCTGTGCACGTCCCAGGTGTTCCATCCGCGCGCCAGTCGTTGCTGCACCGCCTCATACTGTGCCGAGCGGGGCGGGGGTTGGATTGAATCGGGGGCGATATGGGAGGTGACCTGCGGGCTGCCAAGTGACCCGGTGATGAAAAACATGCCGACGGCAACCAGGATCGAACAAGGGGCTCGCATCTGATTCCTTTCTCAGCGGCGGCTGGCGTGGTGCTTCATTCGGTTCGCACCAGGGTGGCGATCAGCAACTCGCGGCGGCGGGCGGCAATGGCGTCGATATGATCCAGCTGGCGCATCCAGGCAAAGACGGCGGCGAGGGCTAACACGAGAAACACGGGAACAGCGATCCAGAGATTGCCGAGCAAGGAGCAAATCGCAAAGACGAGCGCCCCGACCCCAAGGACGGCGAACTGGATGAGCACGCTGAACAAGGCGCTGAGCTGGGAGCCGCGCTGGCGGGTAATGCGGCCCAGGTTCATGCGATAGGGCATGACCAGGGAGAAGGTGTTGCCCGCGGCCAGGTGCACCGGCAAGGCAAACAACAGCCAGGCGACGGTGGCGGCGATCGCGGAGGGAGCGGGCCAGCCGATGCGCAGGCTGGTAATGATGCAAACCAGCACCGCATCCAGCAGGAACAGCAGCGACTGAAACAGATTCTTGGCCAGCATGATGGTGCGCATGGGCGTGGGGCACAGGAACAGCACCTGGATGCCGGGGCCTTCCGGACCAAGGTTGTTGTAGAAGAGCTGGGTGAATCCGAGGATGGCGTAGGCGAGGCCGACCAGCAGGCTCATGGACATGGCGTGGCCGCCTGCGCTGCCCCGCCTGGCGAACAATCCGGAAAGGACAAACACCATGATCAGCGGCGCGGCCAGCGAATAGATCAGAGGCATGGCCCGCATCAGGACGCGCGCCTCCTTTTCCATCACCGCGGCAATGGGGCCGGAGCCGTCCATGAGCCTCCACCCCGCGGACGAAGACCTGTCTGTCGGGCGTTCCACTCTCTGGCGAGAGGGAGCGTCGCTGAAATTCTCGCCGCGGTACTCGCCGCGCAGGCGCACACCCAGAACGCCGCCGGCGGCGAGGACGTAGATTCCAAGCAGGCCCAGGGCTTCAAAGGCGGGAAGGGGCCTGGAGGCTGCGCCGCGCTGCACTTCAAAGGCGGCAAGGCCCGGCGGCAGCCAGCGCTGGATGGCGTTGGCCTTGTCGAGCCAGCGCATGCCGGCGGCGCGCGACGCAGCGCTGACGTGGGGGTGCTTGTCCTGCCAGTAAGCGGGATTGAGGAGTTGCGCTCCCAACAGCACCACGAAGAAAAGCGCGCCCACAATCTCGCGGGTGCGGCGCTGCGCCATCCAGCGATCGATCCACGCCGCGATCGCGCGCACCAGCAGGACGTTGAAGACGGCAAAAACAAAAAGACCGAGCGCCATCCAGACGAACATTTCAGGACGAGCCAGCGTGGCGCCCACCAGGATGCCCAGGCAACAGAATCCGCCCAGGATGGTGGAGACATCGACCATGCCGAAGATCAGGTGGAGCAGGTAGAAGGCGCCAAAACCGACGGGAAAGCGCAGCAGGCTACTGATATCGAATTGTTCCTGAAACGACGCGATGGATACCGGCACGACCTGCCAGGCCAGAAACAACGCCCAGAAGACAATGGGCACGAACTCCCATTTTTCGCCGGCCGCAAGAAAATAGGTGCTGGCGCCGAATCCCGTCGCCAGACCGAAGCTTATGCATCCATAAATCAGGTAGGTGACAGCGCGCGCTCCCCATTCCATCGCGCCGCGGCTGGTGCGCAGGGTGTTGCGGAAGATGGCCCAGCGCATCGCGGCGAGCGCCCGATATTGCGCGCGGGCCAATGCGCTGAACGGGCCGCGGCGGAGCGCCGGATTGAGATCCGTGAGCGGCGCTACGCCAGCCACGAAAGCTCCTGCGCCGGCTCTCGTCCGGCTGCCCCAACGATGGAGAGGAATATCTCTTCCAGCGTGAGCCGCTGGCCGGCTTCTGAACCGGGTAAGGAACTGGCCACGCCCTCGCGCAATTCTTCAATGGAGCCGTTGGCCACCAGGCGTCCCTGGCTGATGATCGCCACGTGGCTGCACAGGCGCTCGACAATCTCCAGAACATGGGTGGTGAGGAAGATGGTAGCGCCGCGGCTGATCATGCCCTGCAGCATGGTCTTCAACATCCCGGCGGCGATGGCGTCAACGCCTTCGAAGGGCTCGTCGAGGAACAGGATTTTTGGCCCGTGGATGACGGCCGCGGCCAGGGCAAGTTTCTTCTGCATGCCGTGCGAGAAGTCGGTGACCAGCTTACGCGTCTCGTTGGAGAGCTGCATGAAATCGAGCAGCTCATCGGTGCGCTGGTTGGTGGTGACGCGGTCCAGGCCGTACATGCGGCCCACAAAGCGCAGGTATTCGGGCGCTGTGAGCCGTCCGAACAGGGCCATGCCTTCGGGCACCACACCGATCTGGCGCTTCAAATCGAGAGCGTTGGCGGTAAAAGGCCGGCCGAGAATCTCGATGGCTCCTGCGCTCGGCTCGAGCAAACCGGTCAGCATCTTGATGGTGGTGGACTTCCCTGCCCCGTTGGGTCCCAGAAATCCAAAAAACTGTCCCTGGGTCACGCTGAAGGTGACATTGTCGACGGCGGTCAGTTCGCCGAAGCGGCGCGTCAAGGCGCGGGTTTGAATGGCCGGAATTTCCATGGCACAGATCGGGGGTCAGAGCTCAGAGATCCATTATTTCCTGGTTTCGGGCGCGGTCGCGGGCGGAGTCGCGGGGGCGGTGTTCTTGCCCCATTCCGGATGTTCTTTTTCGATCTCCTGGCCCACCTCTTTGCCCAGGCTCGCGCCCATGAGCGAGGTCTTCATATTGATGTCGCGCTGAATGACAGGCGAGCTGGCTTTCAATTTTTGGGCCAGCTCTGGGGGAAGGGTATAGATTCGTCCGCTCTTAAGAGCGAGCTGATTGCGGGTCAGTTCGTCAAGTTCATCGCTGGTGAAGTACCGCTCATACGCTTCCACCGTGATATTGAAAAGATCATCGATCTTGACCCGGGTCCGCATGCGCTTCACCCATTCGTCGGCAAATCGCGGATCGAGGTCTGGATTCCGCTGCAGCATGGATTGGCGCCCATCGCTGAGGAGTTTGTCGAGGCTCTGCTCCAGCCGCTTGTGGGTATCGGATGCTTCGAGAAACTTCAGCGCGCTCTGGTGACGCTTTTCCCATATCTCCTGACCCGCGGCGGAAGATGGAGCTGAAGCGGTTTTCTGCGGGATGGGAGCCGCCTGTTGCGCCATGAGCGGCGCGGCGAAGGCGATAAGAGTAAAGACAACATTGGTCATGCGCATAGGAAATGCCTTTGGGCCGGTTTTGGCCGGCCATCATCGTGTTTGGAAAGGTCGGTTTTCAAAAAGCACACTATCACAGATTTGTCGCGCCGTCTTTGCCGGTTTTGTGGTAGGGCGAGGTTTCGTGGTCCGTCGCGTGGATGGGCGCGGGCGCTAGGCCTGCAATTCTTCTTCCGCGGTTTCCTTTTCCGCCTTGGCGAGGGGGTCGTTGCCGCGGTCTGTAATGTCGGCGAGGGAGGCAAGGCGCGCGGCAAGCCCTGATTTCCAGGCGTCTTCGGGCGCGCGCCAACTCCAGTTCCCGGCGGCCACCGAGGGCGTATTCATGCGAGCTTCCGAGCCGTATTCGAGCAAGTCCTGCGCGGGGACGATCGCCAGTTGCGCCACGCTGGCGGCGATGGCGCGCATCAGCGGCCAAACGGGACTGGCGTTTCCATCCCGGGCCGGAATGGCTCCGATCAAGGCCTCGGCGGAGGTGCGCACGTTTTCGCCGGCCTGCTGCCACCAGCCCAGCGTGGTGTCGTTGTCGTGGGTGCCGGTATAGGCCACGGTGGGGGGTTCATAGCGGTGGGGCAGATGGATGTGGGCGCCCTTGTCGCTGAAGCCGAACTGGATGACGCGCATTCCCGGCATGCCCAACTCGATACGGAGCCGGTCGACGGCCCTGGTGATCATACCCAGATCCTCAGCCACCAGCGGCAGTGGTCCGAGCTTCGCTTCAAGGGTGCGAAACAGGTTGAGGCCGGGGGCTTTTTTCCACTTGCCGTTGATGGCGGTTTGCTCGCCGGCGGGAATGGACCAGTAGGACTCGAATCCGCGAAAGTGGTCCAGGCGCACGATGTCGTAAAGCTGGCAGGAGCGGGCGATGCGCTGCACCCACCAGTCGAAGCCCTGCGCCTCAAGCACGTCCCAGCGGTAAAGCGGATTGCCCCAGCGCTGGCCAGTGGCGGAAAAATAATCGGGTGGAACGCCGGCCACATGGATCGGCTCGAGATCTTGGTCGAGTTCGAAGAGATCGGGATGAGCCCAAACGTCGGAGGAGTCCATGCTGACAAAGATCGCGATGTCGCCGAGGATACGGATGGCGCTGCGCGCGGCCGCGCTTCTGAGGTCGGCCCATTGGCGGTCGAAGGCGAATTGAAGGATCTGTTCCAGGGCAAGGTCGCGGGCGTGTCCTGCTCTCGCCTGGGACATCGCGTGTGGGTCTCGTTTACGTACCGGTTCAGGCCATTCGGGCCAGGCGCCGGTTTTGAATTCGCGGCGCAGCACGGCATACATCGCGTAATCGTTGAGCCAGTTGGCTTCGGCAGTGCAGAACTTGGTGAACAGTTTCCATTGGCCGGCGAATTTGGCGTCGTGGGCGCCACGGTCGAGAAAGCGCCCGGCGGCTTCGTACAGGAGCGGCAGTTTGCGCTGCTCCACGTCCTCGAAGTCGATCCGTCCGCCGCGGCCGGCGAGACCGGCGATGCGGGGGCCATCGATCCAGCCCCAGTCGGACAGGAATTCGAGACTGATCAGATACGGATTGCCGGCGAACGCCGATGAGCCGGCATAGGGGGAGTTGCCAAAACCGGTGGGACAGAGCGGCAAGACCTGCCATATGTGCTGTTTGGCTTCGGCCAGAAAGCCCAGAAACTCATAGGCAGCCGGACCCAGATCGCCGATACCGCCGTAGGAAGGCAGCGAACTGACGTGAAGAAGAACGCCGGAGGAGCGCTGAAAATGCATGGTCCTATTAAAGCAGGGAACAAGGAAGGACCAGGATTGAGGGACTGCGGGACGGAGGTACTAGCGACTGACGTACTGTTGACGAGAAGGGTACCGGGGCGGCGCGCCTTGACAGAACCTGCTGGACAGGCGGGCCAACTCCCGAGAATCCTTCAATTGTGAGATAAACCACAAAATGACATTTTCGTAATCTTGGAGATGTATGACAAATGACATTCCTGGCGCGCGTTGAAATCCACAATGCGGATTTGCCGACCTATTATCGTCTTCACGAAGCCATGGAGGCCGAGTCCTTCAGCCGGGTCATCACGGGCGCGAACGACCACATGCAGTACAAGATGCCCATCGGCACCTACTGGACGGACGCTTTCAGCGACAGTTGGAGCGCCCTGACGGCGGCACAGCGGGCCACCTTCCCCATCGACGAAAGCGCACAAATTGTCCTTTGCGGTGCTGGGCAGATTCTGTTCCAGAACTGCAAACAGTTTCTGGAACATCCGGTCGGTATGCACCGCCTTCTTCACAGCGACCCATACGGGACGTTGCCGAGACTCACACAAGTTCCGCTCATCGGAGCCGTAAAAGGTTTTGGCAGTCGATGAGGGGGGACTGTCCGCGGTCCATCCCCAACCGCGGACAGTCCGGTTTCAAATGACGCAGTCGTTCAACTTCAACAGGAGATTGAGGACCATGCAATTCCTGGCACGTATCGAAATCCACAATGCCGATTTACAAACGTATTACCGTCTTCATGCCGCCATGGAGGCCGAGTCGTTCAGCAGGGTAATCACTGACACGAACGACCTGAAGCAATATAAGATGCCCCTTGGGACCTACTGGACCGACGCCTTCAACGACAGTTGGGCGGCGTTCAATGCGGCCCGGCGAGCCGTGGCCCCACTCGACGCCAACGCCCAGATTGTGCTCTTCGGCGGGGGCCAGATGCTGTTCCAGAACTGCAAGCTGTTTGCGGAGCATCCGGCTGCGGGTCTGCATCGATTCAGCCAGGCCGAGCCGCACGGGACCGTGCCGAAGACCACCCAGGTTCCGTCCGAAGGGGGCCTGAAGGGCCTCTCGCGCCTGGTCGGTGCGGGCAGCGGGCGGGATTCCAGCGACGATGAGAGTGGTTTGTACGAGTTGCCGCGGGCAAACAGCCTTTCGCGTTAGTCCATCGGTACCTGAAGTTCTCTCCCTGTCGGCATCTCGCCTGCTGTTCTTGCGGGTTCGGGAGTTTGTTGTCGTCCTTTAGTTTCCATCAGTTACCTGCCGCCGGGATGCAGGGCAATCCTCGTGCCAATTCTGAGTGACTTCCGGAACGGTGACGGTTCATCCGATTGACGGCATTCTAAAGAGCACTACCATAGCCTAATTTCAGCGCAGCTTCATTGAATTAACTTGATTCAATCTTCGACTTCCTCCCCGGCTCTCCTCTCTTGTTCCGCTGTCGCTCGGAGGAACCATGCAGCCAGGTCATCTCTTCACGCTGGACGTTAGCCAGTGGGCGGTTGTGGTTTTTGTACTGGCCATGACGTTTTTCTGCGGAGTCCTGGGAGGATTCTTCTTCGGCCTGACGCGCGCCCTGCGTCATGGCGAAGGCAGTCAGGATTCCAGGTCCATTTGGACATATGAAGATGAGATTTAAGCATCCTCCGGCAGAGCCGGAGGCTTTACGCCGGCCCGCGCAATTTCGCTGTGCATTCCCCGTTCTTCGGCAGCCAGATGCGTCTCCTTTGCGCGCGACCCGGTGACCGCGCGGCCGCGCCCACGAACATCTGATCTCGCCGGCCAATTCCTGGAACCAAATCGTGGCCATTTGTCCGCGGTTGACAGAAGCTCTGGCAGTTCGTAGGATGCCGTTCAAGCGCACTCCGCAACAAGTCCTTCCCTGCGCAACAGGTCTAGCCATGAGCCTTCGCGACTTCTTATCGAAGCAGTTTATCGATGTCATTGAGTGGGTTGAGCCGGAGGATGGAATTCTCGCCTACCGTTATCCCATGCAGGACCGCGAGATTCAGAATGGCGGCAAGCTGACCGTCCGCGATTCGCAGATGGCCGTCTTCGTCAACGAAGGGAATGTCGCGGACACGTTCGGACCCGGTTTGTATACCCTGAACACGCGCACTCTGCCCATCCTAACTTACCTGATGAACTGGGATAAGGCATTCCAGTCCCCGTTCAAGTCCGACGTCTATTTCTTCTCCACCCGGCTGCAGACCAACCAGCGTTGGGGAACGGCGAATCCAATCACGATCCGCGACAAGGAATTCGGCGCGGTGCGGATTCGCGCTTTCGGCATTTACACCTGGCACATCGCCGATCCGAAGGTCTTCTATTCGAAGATCAGCGGAACGCGTGAAGTCTACACGGTTCCTGAACTTGAAGGACAGCTGCGCAATACCATCGTCGGCCGCATGACCGACACGTTCGCAAACAGCCAGTTGCCTTTTCTCGACATGGCCGCAAACCAGGTCGCGCTGGCGGACAGGATTGCTTCGCAGCTCAAGCCAGGCTTTACCGAGCTCGGTCTCGCTCTCGATAGCTTCGTGGTGGAAAACCTCTCTTTGCCGGACGAGCTGCAGAAGATCCTCGACCAGCGGATCGGCATGAACATGGTTGGCGACATGGGCCGTTACACCCAGTACGAGGTGGCGCAATCGATCCCCATTGCCGCGGCGAACGAGGGCGGCGGCGCAGCCGGTTTGGGCGCCGGGCTGGGCGCAGGCGTGGCGATGGGTCAGGCCATGATGGATGCAGTGAAAAAAGCGGGAACGTCCGGCACGGACGCGGGCGCCGTCCCCGTTCCCGCTTCCGCTGCCGAGACCAAATTCTGTTTGAACTGCGGCAAACCGATTCCGAGAGCCAGCAAATTCTGCCCCGAATGCGGGCACGCACAGCAGTAGCACACGGACAGTCTATGCATGGGACCGAATGGATTGTCGATGCGCAGGGTTGTGGTGCGCAGTCGCTCCGCAGCCTGGCCAAGTTGGATGAATTGTTCAGGCAGATTATCTCCGACCTCGATCTGCGCACCATCGGCGAAACGCGCTGGCACCAGTTTCCGGGCACCGCCGGAATCACCGGTCTTTGCCTTTTGTCCGAATCGCATCTCGCCTGCCACACGTTCCCGGAATTCGGGTCGCTGTGCCTGAATTTGTTTTGCTGCGTGCCGCGCCCAAGGTGGGACTTCGAGTTCCACCTGTCGCGACTGTTCGGCGCGCAATCGGTGCTGGTGCGCCAGGTGAACCGGGAATACTCCCCTGCGGTACAGCCTGAAACCCTTGGCGCTACGCGAGGCGAGCGATGACTCAGCCAACTGCGAATTGCCCGAATTGTGGGGCCAGGATCACCTTTCGCTGGTCCGCCAGCGTGCAGACGGTATGCGAGTACTGCAAATCCATCCTGGTCAGAACCGATGTCGATCTCGAAAAAGTCGGCCAGGTCGCGGATCTTCCTCCTAACAGCTCGCCGATTCAGATTGGAACCGAAGGCGTTTACGGCAAACGGACATTTGTCGTGATTGGAAGAATCATCTACGAGTACGACCAGGGCAACTGGAATGAATGGCACCTGGTGACGAATGACGGCGTCAGCGGCTGGCTGTCGGACGCACAACTGGAATATGCCGTGACCTTCGCAGCGCCCGGGCAGAACCTGCCGAAATATTGCAAGACAGGCGAGGAATACACCTGGAATAACCAGGCCTACGCCGTCAGCACCATCACCAAGGCGCACTATCGCGGCGTGGAAGGAGAACTGCCGTTTCAGTATTGGGATAAGGCGGACGTCCTGTTCGTCGACTTGATGTCGCACACCAATAAGTTCGCCACCATCGATTACAGCGAGGACCCGCCGCTTCTTTTTCTGGGCGAATCGGTCGATTTTGATGAGCTGAAGCTCAAGAATCTGCGCAGTTTTGAGGGCTGGTCGTGAGCACCACCGGGCCGACACCTGCCGGCAAGCCGCAGGTAATCTCACTTAACTGCCCTGGTTGCGGCGCCAGTCTTACGGTGCGTTCCTCAGGCAACGCGGTAACAATTGTTTGCGCCAGTTGCCACAGTATTCTCGATGCCCAGGATCCGAAACTGAAAATCCTGCAGCGATTCCAGGCCAAAACCAACGAGGATCCGCCCCTGATTCCGCTCGGGACCCGGGGAAAGATTCGCGGCGTTCTTTATGAAGCGATCGGCTTCCAGCAGCGCACCATCAAGGTGGAGGGTATTTCGTATAGCTGGCATGAATACGTTCTCTTCAATCCTATGAAGGGATTCCGGTATTTGACTGAGTACGAGGGCCACTGGAACGACGTGAGTATCCTGCGCGCGCTTCCCGATGTCAGCCCCGGCGAAAGCTCTTTAACTTACCTCGGCGAAACTTACAACCACTTTCAAACCGCGAACGCCGCCACAACGTTTGTGTTGGGCGAGTTTCCCTGGCAGGTGCGGGTGGGTGAGAGCGTCAAGGTGTCGGATTATATTTCTCCGCCGCGCGTTGTCTCCAGTGAGGGCATGGGCAACGAAGTCACCTGGTCCATGGGCGAGTACATGGCCGGGCGCGACATTTGGAAGGCATTCAGTCTGGAAGGTGACCCGCCGGCGCCGATCGGAGTCTACGAGAACCAGCCATGTCCTCCGAGCGCCAACGTCAAGGGAATCTGGTTGCTGTTCGGAGTTTTTGCCGGCTTACTTGTGGCCCTGTTGATTGGTATGTATTCCGCGGCGAGGGACGAACAGGTATTCGAGCAAAGTTACGAGTTTGACGCCAGTGCGGGAGGCGAAGCTTCCTTCGTCACGAACATCTTCGCACTGAAGGGGCACACGTCCGATGTCGAGCTGAGGACCGAGGCCAACGTCGATAACGGCTGGATTTATGTGAACTACGCGCTTATCGACCAGGATTCGGGGCATGCCTATGACTTCGGGCGGGAGGTCAGTTATTACCACGGCTATGACTCGGATGGCGCGTGGACAGAAGGCGACAGGACCAACAGCGTGGTGGTTCCCAGTGTTCCTCCGGGCAACTACTACTTGCGTATCGAACCGGAAGGCGAACCCTTCCACTCGCCGATCTCCTACACCGTGACGCTTAAACGCGACGTCCCGCAAATCAGCTTCTTCGGATTCGCATTGCTCGCTTTGCTGATTCCCGCTGCCTTCCTTACCTGGCGGGCCATGAGCTTCGAGCATTTGCGCTGGGCCGAGAGCGACTACGGCAAGGCTCCCGATGATGGCTCAGCAGTGAGCACGGTCGAGAACCTTGGGGGGCTATTCAAGAATCCAGGAGATGGCGAATGATTCGACGCCTGTTCTTGATCTACGGGTTGATCGTGCTCGGCGCCGTGGCATTCGCCGAATATCGCGGTTGGAGCCTCAATCGGGTTGACCAGGTGCCCAATGTTCCCCGGTCGGTTCGAGATAACCCCGGCTCGTATCGCTCCGTATACAGTTCTTACCACCACTACACAGGAGGCAAGTGATGGGAATCCAGGTGAGCAACGTGGTAAATGCGATCGTGTATGCGGCGATTGGGATAGTGATCTTCGCCGCATCGTTTCTGATTATCGACAAGGCGACCCCCTACAACCTCTGGAAGGAGATCGTCCAGGAGCACAATATGGCGCTCGCCATTCTGCTGGGGGCTATGTCACTCGGCATTTGCGTAATCATTGCCGCGGCTGTGCACTGACGTGGGAATTCTCCTCTTCATCACCGTTCTGTTGATCGCCGCCTGCGGGCTCATCTACGAGCTGGTCGCGGGAACATTGGCCAGCTATCTGCTCGGCGACAGCGTGCTTCAATTTTCGACCATTATCGGCTGCTACTTATTTGCCATGGGAATCGGAAGCGCGCTGTCGCGCTATATCAATCGCGGACTCGCCTATCGGTTCGTCTGGATTGAGTTGCTCCTGGGCGTGGTCGGCGGCTTCTCTTCCACACTGCTGTTCCTGGCCTTTGCTTACACGCAGGGATTTCAGTTGCTGATGTACGCGCTGGTCATCGTAATCGGTGTCCTGGTGGGACTCGAAATCCCGTTGCTGATGCGAATCATCCGCGACCGCTACCATTTCCGCGACGTGGTGGCGCACGTTTTGACGTTCGATTACCTGGGAGCGCTGGGCGCATCCCTCCTGTTTCCCATTCTGCTGGTGCCACGCCTGGGGCTGGTGCGCTCGGCGATGCTCTTCGGCCTGCTCAACGCCGCCGTGGCGCTGTGGAGCACATTTCTGTTTTCCAATCAGCTTCCAAAAGCTCGCTCGCTGCGGGTCTTCTGCGTGGTTATTCTGGGGGGTCTGACATTCGGAATGGCCGAGGCGCGCCACATTACCATCGCTGCGGAAGACAACATCTACGCCGACGAGATCATCTTCGCGCGGGACACAAAGTACCAGCACATCGTGCTCACGCGTTTTAAAGACGATATCCGCCTGTTCCTGAACAGCCACCTGCAATTCAGCTCGCGCGACGAATACCGCTATCACGAAGCGCTGATTCATCCCGGGCTCTCGGCTATACCTGCGCCGCGGCGCGTGCTGGTGCTGGGCGGAGGAGACGGGCTCGCCGTCCGCGAGATCCTCAAGTACCCGCAGGTGGAGAGCATCACGCTGGTCGATCTCGATCCGGAGATGACGCGCCTGTTTTCGACGAACCCGATGCTGACCGCCTTGAACCGGAGTTCGTTTCTATCGCCGAAGGTGCACATCATCAATGCCGACGCATTTCCCTGGATCGACTCGAACGGCGATAGCTTCGATTTCATCGTGATTGACTTTCCCGATCCGACCAGTTATTCGCTCGGCAAGCTCTACACCACCACGTTTTACAAGGCCGTGGCTCGTCACCTCAGCGCCCAGGGACTGATGGTCGTGCAGAGTACGTCGCCGATGTTTGCGCGCGATTCGTACTGGTGCATCACGGAGACCATCAAACAGGCCGGCCTGCGCACTTATCCTTACCACGTCTATGTTCCTTCATTCGGCGAGTGGGGATTCGTCATCGCCGGAAATCGCGAGTACCAGTTCCCGACAACCCTGCCTCAGGGTCTTCGCTTCGTCTCTGTCAACGGCCTCTCCGCGTTATTCCAGTTCCCGCCCGATATGGCACCCCTCTCCATGCCGCCCAACCGGCTGAATGATCAAGTGCTGGTTCGCCTGTATGACCAGGACTGGAAGGACATCAGCCATTGACGGTTTCACGGCGCGGCTTTCTCCAGGGGGCCGGTATCTCGCTCATCGGGCTTTCGCTCAAAGGCGAGCCCAAGATCGAGGGTTCCTTCGTCAACGAATCGTTCCGGCAGGGGCACCTGTTACGGGATGGCGCCGCTTTTCCTGCGCCCAGGCGAACCGTGAAGGTCCCAGTGGTGATTGTCGGCGGCGGTATTGCCGGTCTCAGCGCAGCATGGCGACTGGATAAAAGGGGCTTCCACGATTTCGTCCTTCTCGAAATGAACGACCAGGCCGGCGGCAATTCCCGCTGGGGCGAGAACGAAATCACCGCTTATCCGTGGGCGGCGCATTATGTTCCTGTCCCGGGTCCGAAAGCTGTCTACGTCCGCGAGCTCATGGAGGAACTGGGCGTGCTCAAGGACGGCCGGTGGGAGGAGCGCTATCTTTGTTTCTCGCCGCAGGAGCGCCTGTTCCTCTATGGAAAGTGGCAGGAGGGAATCGAACCGGCAATCGGCCTCAGCGCAAAAGATCGCGATCAATTCCGCCGCCTCCAGGAACAGATCGAGAAGTTTCGTGCAACCGGCCACTTCACCGTGCCAATGGAACCGGGATTATCGGAAAGCACATCGAAGCTCGACAGGGTTTCGTTCGCCGCCTGGCTTCGCGATCAGCGAATGGATTCTCCCATCCTGAACTGGTACATGAACTATTGTTGTCGCGATGACTACGGCGCCACCACAGACCAGACCTCGGCATGGGCGGGAATTCAATACTTTGCTTCGCGCGAGCCCGAAGAGAAGGGACCGCTCACCTGGCCGGAAGGAAACGGCTGGATCGTTCGCCGCCTTCTCGAACGGGTGGGCAGATTTGTGCGCGCCGGCGAGATGGTGCATCGGATTCGGCCGTCGAAGCGGCACCTCAGCGTGTTCGCGGGCGATACCGAGTATCAGGCTGAATTTGTCATCTTCGCGGCGCCCACTTTCCTGGCGCCCTACCTGGTGGAAGGGATGGCTCGCCTGCGCGATTTTGAGTATTCGCCCTGGTTGACGGCCAACCTCACGCTTGATCGGCTTCCCCGGACGTATGGCGGCGATCCCACCTGGGATAACGTCTTCATGGAGTCGCCCACGCTGGGTTACGTTGACGCCATGCACCAGACCCTGCGCACTCAAGTGGATCGGACCGTCTGGACCTTTTACTGGGCGCTGGCCGAGGGATCTCCATCCGGCCAACGACTTCTGCTTCTGAATTCCGACTGGAATTACTGGAAAGAAGCCATATTGCATGATCTGGAGCGCGTGCATCCCGAGATTCGCCAATGCGTCTCTCGCATTGACATCATGCGCATGGGGCATGCCATGGCGCGACCGAAAGTTGGCGCAATCTTTTCGCCCGAGCGCCGGGCGCTGACCCGGCCGCACGGACGCATCCTGTTCGCCAATTCAGATCTCAGCGGTTTCTCAATTTTCGAAGAGGCGCAATACCGAGGGGTTTCGGCAGCCGAAACGGTTTTGGGTACACTCTCTGCGGCGGACAGAGCGGAAGAGTAGGAGTCCACCCCAATGTGTGTTCAACAGTACCTGGATGGAGTCGCGCAATTGCATCGCGATCGTGCGATTTCTCTTGTGAGCGTGATTCTGTTTGGTAGTGCAGCGAGCGGCGCCTTCTCGGAGTCATCCGATGTGGATCTCATCATCGTGATCCCCGATGGAACATCGCCAGAAGATAGGCGCGTCCTTCGCGGTGCGGTGACAGATCTCGAAATCATGCACGGTCTCCGATTTCCCCAGAGCCGGCCCAAGAACCCTCTGGAGAAGTTCGCCGAACACGCCGGAGGGCACGCTCAATCGGTCTTTTTCTGCACCCGAAGCGACCTTATCTCGGGAGACGTAGCGCGCGTCTTCGGTCTGAGGGCAGCCGAAGAAGTGTTCCTTGAGCGCACGTTTCTTGCGAGCGTGATTGTCTCAGCCAAGACTGTCTGGGGCGAGAACCTGCTGAGCCTCGTGCCTCTGCCTTCTCTCCGCCGCCTCGACGTGTTCAAAGCACTCTTCCGATTAACAGGCTTGGTCCTGTTGAGCGCCGCCGCGTTCCCGGTGCTTTCCGACGCGACAAAATATGCGATGGGCGCACTCAAGCACTCGCTGCACAGCTGCTATTTCTGCTATCACATGAAGATAGCTCCGCTCGACGACGAAGTTGCATTCTTCAACGATCGTCTGGGTTGGGATAGGACGTTGCAGGACTTGGTGAACCAGCGAAAAAAACACCATCGGTCATTCGCATTCGTGCTGCGTTGTGTGCCAATTCTCTTTCGGCTGCACCTGCGGACCGTGCGGGATAACCGGTTCCCTCGCGCAGTGGCTAGAGCATAGATATCTGTTTAAGGACCTCATCGAATACGCAGCTTTGTTTTCGCTAACTCGCAGCGGAAGATGGGCCTTGCGACATCATAAGAAGGGCGGTTTCGTGTTCTGATATTCTTGCTGAGCAATGCCGGTCGAATCCAGGCGCGTTGGGCTTGCTTTACCGTGGCGGCGATGTGCGTTACGGCGCGCATTCGCATCGAGCGCCCTGGGCTACTGCCTGCTTGCTGTGTGGGCCGCCGGGCGGCCGGCGTGCGGTCAGGTCCGCTCGCCCCAAACCCTCGCGGAGGATGCCGACGCGGCTTATGTGCGCGGCGATATACAAGAGGCGATACGCCTGTATGAAGAACTGATCAAGATCCGGCCCGGTTCGGTGGAAGCAAGGACAAACCTCGGAGTAGCACTGACACGCGCAGGACGGTACAAGGATGCGGTGGCCCAGTACGACGAAGCGCTGAAGCGAGCCCCCGATAACTCGAGTATTCTTCTCGACCTCGCGTTGGCCTGGTATAAGCAGGCCGCCTTCGACACGGCTGCGGTAAATCTCGAACGCCTGCGCGCGAAGCACCCGGAAAACAGGCAGTCGCTGTACCTGCTCGCCGATTGTTACTTGCGCCTGGGTCGAAACGAGGATGCTGTGGCCCTGCTTCAGCCTGTTTATAACGCCGATCCCAACGACCGCGCGGTGGACTTCGCGCTTGGTACGGCGCTGATTCGCGCCGGGCAGATCAAGCCGGGAGAGGTCATCATCGAGCAGGTCGCGAAGACGGGCAACCGGGATGAGGTGGACCTGTTAACGGGAGCAGCGCAGCTCGCCGCCCATGACAGCAAGGCAGCGGCAAGCACGATTCACAAGGCTCTGGAGAGCAATCCCGATTTGCCTGGAGCCTGGTTGTTGTATGCGCGGGCCCTGCTCGACAGTGGAGACCACGAGGGCGCGAGAGTAGCGTTTCTAAAAGCACTGCAGGCCGATCGCAACGATTTCGAAGCCAACCTCTATCTTGGAGGAATGTTGCGTTACGACGGGAATATCGCGGATGCAACTCCGTATCTTGAAAAAGCGCAGGCGCTGCGGCCCGCTTCAGTCGACGCGCGTTTTCAAATTGGCTTGCTGAATCTGGCCCGAGGCCGATTGCAGGACGCCATGTCCGATTTGCAAAAGGTAGAGCACGAGTCTCCCGATTTCAAGGAAGTCCATGTGCAATTGGCCGCGTTATATGCTCGTCTGCACCGCGGCGAAGACAGCCAGCGTGAGCGGGCCACGGTGATCGAACTTGACGAGAAGGCGCGCGAGCAGGTTCCCACCCAGTCCCAGCCATGAACGGTCATTTGGGTTCTGTGAGCGGCAGAATCTGGTCCGGCGCAATATTCTTGAGCACCTGCACCGTTCCGGACGGCCAGCGGACTTCAATTTCGTCTACCATGTTTGCCGCACCCAGGCCGAAGTGGACCGGGCCGGCGCTCGACGAGGCGTATCCAGACGCGGTGGACTTGTAGATAAATTGACTTTGCCCTTCGGCCACGATCCGAATCCGCGCTCCGATTCCGTCGCGGTTACTCTTCGTGCCGCGCAGGGCAAGCTCCAGCCAATGGTGGTGATTGGGACTGTCGTTTATCCAGATTTCCGCAGGGGCACTCAGCGCGCTGACCACAATGTCGAGTTTCCCGTCGTGATTGAAGTCTCCAACGGCGGCTCCGCGGTGACGGCGCGGGGGCAGCGCGTTGAAGCCTGCCTCTGCCGTCAATGCAGACCAGCGCCCTCCGGGCGTATTCCGGAAGACCGTGTTGGGCTGATCGATTTGGACAATTGAAGCCATGGCCGGCGATTGCACGTCACCTCGCGCTACAAAGATATCCTTCCATCCGTCGTTGTCGAAATCGGCGATGTTAACGCTGTAGCCAGACATGGGGCTACTGAGAGCAGTCATTCCCCCACGCGCCGTTATCTCACTGAATTCACCTTTTCCATTGCCATGGAACACAGGAAAGGTCTCGTTGACCAGCGCGGCGAATGCGATGTCGGGAAATCCATCGTTGTTGAGATCCTGGGAGTCAGCGCCCATTCCGGAAATAAGATTGCCGTGTTCCGGAAGCGCCACGCCAGCCTCAAACGCCATCTCCTCGAAATGGCTGTTTCCTTTGTTCTGAAACAGGAAATTGAAGAGCTTGTCATTGGTCACGAAGAAATCCGGCAGCCCGTCGCCATTGAAATCCCCGACCACGACTCCCATGCCCTTTCCGATATGCGCCCGGATTCCGGACGGTTCCGAAACGTCTTTGAACGTGCCGTCTCCGTTATTCAGGAAGAGCTGATTGGGAAGTCCCTGGAAGAACTTCGGGTGACAATAATCCGGTGTGCCGTTGACCTTGCAGGCTGGTTCGTTCGACCGGTCCAATTTCAGATAATTCACCACGAAGAGATCCAACCTGCCGTCGTTGTTTACATCCACCCAGGCGGCGCCGGTGGACCAAAGCGGTCCGTAGCGCTTATCGAGATTGGAGAGTCCAGCTTTTTCCGTAACATCGCTAAAGGTCCCATCGCCGTTATTGTGGTAGAGCGTGTTGCGATAGACGCCGCCGACAAAGATGTCCTCATATCCGTCATTGTCGTAGTCGCCAATTGCGACTGCGGTGTCGTAACCGGTCCCGGCGAGTCCCGCTTTTTCGGTCACATCGGTGAATGTTCCATCGCCATTGTTTCGGAACAGCCGGTTCCAGTATTTGGGCGAGGACTTTTTCAGGCTGGTGATATCGGCCCCGTTAGTGAAGAAGATATCCAGATTGCCGTCATTGTTGTAATCGAAGACGGCAACGCCACCAGCCATGGTTTCCGGGACGTGTCGTTCCGGAGTCTCGCAACTGTCCAGCGAAAATGGGATGGGGCGAGGTGTGAAATGGATGGGTGATTTGGCCGCTTCCGGGGCCGAACCCTTTTGTTGCGGCAAGAGCACGACAGTGCAGGATACCAGCAGTCCCGCGGCCGCGATGGAGAGCGTGCGCCGGCGCGACAATCCCCTGACGGATTCAATGGGCCGCATCTTGTTTGCTGAGCCTTTCAATCTCCCCCTTCTCTCGGGCGGCGTCTTCAGGGCGCTGCGCGGCACTGTAGGCACGAAACAGGTCCCAGCGAACCCGCGCTTCATCGGGCAAGGAGTCCTGGGCGATCTCCAACTCCCGAATCCCGGCGGCAGAATCTCCTTTCGCGATCAACCCTTCGCCCAGCACCATATGGGCCACCCCATTTTTGGGTTCGATTTTCAATGCGTCCTGGGCGAACAATAGGCCCTGATTCACGTCCTCGCGCTTGATATATTCTTCCGCCAACCGGATCCTCGCGGGTACATGCGACGGCGAGATCTCGATCTCGCGCTTCAGTTCCTTGATCCCCTCGTCCGGATGCGCGCGCAGAAGATAGGCGCCGATGAGGAAGTGAACTCCGGGTTGGTCGGGATACCGGGCATCAAGTTCGCTAAAGAGTTTGTCGGCATCTTCATAATGTTGCGCTTCCACGGCGAGCGCGCCGGCGCCTGCGATGTGAACCATTTCGCGGCGGTCGGCGGGAATCTCCGCGGGCAGGAATGGCAGGCGCAAGGCAGCCAGGCCAAGCGGCTCAATCAGCGGTTTAGCGTCCTCGCCCGATGCCACTCGCGTAAAAAGGAGGGCCATGCTTTCATCGAACTTCTCTGACCGGGTGAGCAAAATCGCGATGACGTAGGAGACGGTGGAAGCCATCTTCCGGTTGTCACCTAGTCCAAGCACCATGCTCTGCTGCAGGCGATCCAGGGCCCGCGTGTAGTCGCGCGTCTCATACTCGCTTAGTCCCAGCAGCGCCCATCCGTGTGCATTTTCCGGATTACGAGCCAGAAAGTTCCGCAGGACCGTGCATGCCTCGGAGTAATTCTCGTTCTCATAGAGCAGTGTGCCCAGGTACCACAACCCTTCGTCCCACTCCGGTTTGAGCTTCAAGGCCTGGCGATAGCTATCGATTGCGTCATGATCCCGGTTGTCGTCCCGCGCGCGTTTCGCGGCATGGGCAAGCTGGTCAAAGCTGGCGGCAGTGGTGTTCCGGGGCTGCGATCGAGCGGCCTGGGCCGGGAACCCGGCAGCCAGCATCAGCAGGGCCGGAGCAAGCATCGCGATCACTGCGGCGGCTCCAGGGGACGTTCCGTGTCTCTCCCCACGGCGGCGCGATCCAGTTCGCCCTCTCGCTTCTTGATGGAGACGTAGGCATCCATCTCCCGCTGCGCGTCCTCTTTGCGGCCCAACTCCCGGTAAGCCGCGGCGAGATGAAAGTGAAGGGCGGAACTCTGCGGCGCGAGACGCTCGGCCCACTCCAGTTCCTGCGCGCTTTCCTTCGCCTGTCCGTCGGCCAGGAGGGCGCGGCCGAGAATATGATGCGTGTCGGGATTGCTGGGCTCAATCGCTGCGGCATGCCGGGCCAGAGACAAGGCCTCGGTCAGGCCACTGCTGTCGATCTCGAATTGCGCCAGTTCCAGCATCGCTGGAACATGCTGGGGCGATATCTCAAGTTCCTTGCGGAACTCCTCCGCGGCCCTGGCAGGCTCCAACTGAAATCTGAGCAACGTCCCTTGAAGATAATGCACCTCCGGTTGTTGGCCATATTCAGCCAGCAATCGGTGCGCATATTCCTGACCGCGCGCAAAGTCGTGCAGAGACACATAGAATGCGGCTTTTCCCGCCAGCCATACCCGCTCTCGCAAGTCGGGCGAATAATCCTCCGGCAGGTTCGGCATGCGCAGCGAGGCCAGCCCCATGGCTTCCACCAGCACCGGGCTCTCCCCTTTGCGTTGCGCTCTGCCGGCCAGCACGTAGAGCGCGCGCGCGAAGTGGCTTTGCCGCGTCAGCAGCAGCGCCCAGTGAAAGGCGGCAACTTCGGTCAGGTCTCCGCTGCCGTGAAAATTGCCATGCAGCCATTTCTGAAGGTCCTGGCTGGAACGTTCAAAGTCGTGCATCTCGAATTCGCACAGGCCCTTCAATGCCCAGGCCGGGCCCGGTTTTGGTGACAGGGCGACAAAGTGAGCGAAAGAGGCCTGCGCCTCAGGAAAGCGGTCCTGATCGTAGAGAAGGTTGCCCAGCCACAACCATCCTTCACTCCACGAAGGGCGCAGGCGGACTGCCTCGCGGTAGAGCCCGATCGCTTCCGTCATTCGGCCCGCAACGCGCGCGCGATCGGCCTGTCTCGCAATCTCGTCAAAGCTCTTTGCAGGGGGCGATGCAGACGCTGAAACGCCTAAAGGCAACAGGGCCGCAAGAGAAATTGCCAGGAACACTATTTTTGAACCATAACACGGACGATTCACAACAAACCACCGTCGGAAAGGAAGCGGGCGGCCGCGTGGCCGCCCGCTTGGTTCCATACCAGGTACAAGGTTAGAAGGAGAACTTCGCGCCCACTTCCACGATGCGTTGGCCAAATTTCCACTTGGCCTGGCCGAAGTTGGGGTTACCGTTCACTTCCTGGCCGTTGACATAGGTGTAATTGGCGAGCTTGAGGTTGGAGTCGCCCGGCTCAAACGAGGTCAAAGCGTGGTTAAGGAAGTTGAAGCCGGCAACCCTGAATTGCACATTCTGGTGCTCCCCGACTTTGAAGTTCTTGAGCGCCGTCAGATCGCTCTTCCAGTAGTACGGGCCCGGGATGTAGGGCATTTTGGTGGTGCCGTTGACTCCGTTGCCTGCCGGCAGGCTGAAGCAACTGGCGTTGATAAATGTGCCTTTCTGATTTCCCTTGCTGGGGTTGCAGGTGAGCAGCGGCATCAATGTGATGTCCGGCGTGCCCAGCAGCGTAGTGTTGTTTGCCTGTTCCGCGGGCGTGCTGCCGGAGGCGGGACTGTATCCGAAGTTCCAGCCGCTCGGACCCGAGGTCAGGTTCGCGCCGCTCTCCACCTGGGTTACGCCGGAGACTTCCCAACCATTGGCAACGCCCCTGAGGAGGAAGTTGCCGCGAGTGATGCCTGGCACGTGAACAACATAGGCGGTGCTCAGAACCTGGGGGCGGTTGCTCTGCGAGACGCCATAGAACTCCTTCACGCCGAAGTCCGGGTAGCCGCTGGTGCTGTTTGTTCCCAGTTGGCCATCGCTCAGCGATTTGGAGTACGTATAGTTGAGCATCAAGGTGAGGAAACCCGACATGCGCTGCAGGCTGGCCTGCAGAGAATCGAACCGCGCCTTACCGGCAGTGGTTTCGGATTGGATGTCCTGGTAATTCTGGTAGGGCCGATACTGATCCGCGCATGCAACGGTGACGGTGGATTGGGCGGCGCAGGTGGAGTTGAGCATGGCGCCCAGCGGAACCGCATTTACGTTGATCTGAGGTTGAAAGTACCGGGACGAATTGCCCACGTAGGAAGCCTCGACGTTCATCTTCCAGGGCAGCTTCTGATCGACGGTGACGCTATAGGTCGTCACCAGCGGCTGTTCATGATCGTGAGGACTGACGGTGTTGATGGAATTCGGCACGGCAAGCGTACCGGGCGGAATCCCCTGGCCAAAGACAGCCGGACCCTGGGCATGGGTGTCGATGTCTTCATAGGTCGGACACGCCCCATCGTTCCATCCGCAACTCCAGGCAACCGAACCGATGGCCGTCTGGGCGGCAGCGGTGTAGCTGTTGCTTTGCACCGAGTCGTAGGCGCGGTATTTACCGTAGCCGCCGCGGACGATCGTCTTGCCGTTTCCAAAGACATCGTAGGCACCGCCAAGACGCGGCGAGAAAAACAGGAAGGTATCGGCGGTGCCCGCAAGCGGGATCGACGAAGTGGCCTTGTGCCAGGAGACGCCGGTATTCTTCCCCACCGCCGCCGGATCGTTGCTGTAGGTGGCGGGATTGAACTGGGCCAGGCCGAAAGGCGGCGAATAGGGCTTGCCGTAGTGTTCGAAGCGAAGGCCGTACTGCACCGTCAGACGGCGGGTCAGTTTCCAGTCGTCCTGCGCATAGAAAGAAAGGATTTTGTCAGCCATCTCCTGCGGCGGAGGCGCTGCCGATTCCGTGTAGCCCGTTTGGCCAAGGCCCATCAACGCATCGGCGTACATGTTCCCGGAGACCATCGGCGCCCAGGTTCCTTCTTCAAGGTCGCCCCATTGACCCCAGTTGTTCTGGACATTGTTGACGAACTCCCAGTAGACGCCTGCCTTGGCGGTGTGGGTGCCGATGACCTTGGTCAGATCCTCGCCGGCGGCAGGGATTTTCTTGTAGCAGGTGAGGGGGAACTGATAGCCCACATCACCCAGGTCCGGGAAGCCCGAGCCCCAGGTGGCATACATGGGCGCAGTCGGCTGGCCGTAGATGCCCTTCAGGGTGAAGTTGGGGATGCTGGAGCGCTGCAGTTTAGCTGGATCTTGCGCAACTGCAGGATAGTCCTCGTAGGTGAACGTGAACCTGGTCTCGCTGGTCATGCTGGGCGAGATCACGTGCATGAAGTTGGCGCTCACGAAGTCGGACAGGTCTCCGCCGAGCAGAGGCGTCGGCGCGGGAACCGCGTCGGCGGAAGCGGTATTGGCCCACATGCCAGCCACCCATGTCGCGGTCTGGTGCTGGCGGTTGTAGGTGACATACAGCTTGCTCTTGTCGCTGTAGTCGAAGTCCACTCTGGCCAGGTTTTGGGTCATATTCATGGGCTGGGTGATGTCTTGAATATAGTTGTTTCCGTTGGCGTCCGGCCCGCCGCTCGCGGTGGTGGGCTTCGGCAGGTAAGCCTTCATCAAGGCCACGCCGTTGGGATCCAGACAGCCGGAAGAGAGAATGCCGCCGCTGATGGTGCAACCGGCCAGACGCGCGGCGGATACGCTCTTTCCGCCGGGGGCTGCTGCCCACGGGCCGCCAAAGGCGCCAGTCAGCCAGTTGGGTTGACTCGGAGTGTCGGTAAGGAGGTGCCCACCGACCACATTGGAACCGTAGCCGCTGGATGCGCTGAAGTCCCCGCCGAGCATCTGCGGGGTCATCACAAATGCGGACTCGATGCCCGCATCGTTGATTTGCTTGTAATACTCGTAGCCGTCGAAGAAGAAGAGCTTGTTGCGGCTCTTGTTAAACCGGGTTCCCGGAATGATCACCGGACCACCGATGGTGGCGCCGGGATAGTAGTAGGATTCGTTCGGTTTGGTCTTGACCCCGTTTTCCTTCTCGTCGGACTCGAGCGAATTCAGAGCCGCGTTGCGGGCATAAAAGTGGAAATCCCCGTGGAAACTCCCGCCCCCTTGTTTGGTGACGGTATTGACCACGACCGGGCCCTTGGCGTTGTCGGCCGTAAAGTTCGAGGTAAGGATCTTGACTTCGGAGATCATGTCCTGGTTGGCGGTGACCGGGACCGAATTGCCATAGGCGCCCGGATCGAACGTATGACCGCCATCCATGGTCACGTCTACCGCTTGACCGTTGACGTATTCGTTACCTAGCGGGCCGTTCAGGTTCAAACCGACTGTCTGTCCGTTATATGCCTTGGAGTTGACACCCCCGTTGGCACTCATGACGGCTCCGGGCATGATGTTCACGATCTCGGTAGCGTCGCGGCTGACCAGGGTGAGTTGCTGCAGGTCGCCGGCCGAGATGGTGTAAGACTTCTCGCCGGATTCTGTCTGCGCCAGCGCGGTTTCGGTGGACGTCACTTCCACGGTTTCGTTGGCGGACCCGACTTTGAGCGAAATGCTCATGGTGCGGTCATCGCCTCCCGTAAGGGCGATGCCGGATGCATGGTACCTCTCGAATCCTTTGGCGGTTACGATCACTTCGTAGGTCGCCGCGGGCAATTCCGTGATGGAGAAATACCCTTCACGGTTGGTGGTCGCTGTCCGGGTCTCGGCGGAAGCCGAATTCTTGATCGTAATGGCTGCCCCGACAACCACCGCCCCCTGGCCGTCGATCACGGTTCCGCTGAGGGTGGCAAACATCGACTGCGCCCAAGTCGACGGTGCGGCAAAGACCAGCAGTGAAAGAACGGTTAATAACACTTTCGCTCGCGTCATCTTGACTATCCTCCAAAGGGCTGCCTGCGTCAGTTGTCTCGCTGCCCGGCCAGGGGCCTGACCGGAATCTGTCTCTCATTTCGGAAACGCCATGAAATGCGATATCGATATCACCGGACTTCTAGAAGTATCCATAGACGAATGTCAAGCCTTCACCCGCTACGCAACAGTTACGCGGGCTAAGCGCCTTACCTGAACTACGTTGCACGTACTTGTTACCTGCCGGTAACGGCACGTTTCTTGCTTTCCGTCAGCTCGATCATCTGATAAAGTGGTGGGGTCTGGGAGGTGCTGCTCATTCCAACGCAGGCTCAGACCGGGGATGAGGCGGAAGAGATTCAGGCCGTGCTCGCTTCTCAGACTTTCTCCAGCTCCCCCAACCTGACCAGACTCTTAAAGTATTTATGTAGCAACCATTTCAGCGAGAATCGCAGCGTCCTCAACGAGTACAGAATTGGCGTGGAGGCGCTGGGACGTCCCGTCGATTTTGACCCCTCAAAGAACTCCAGTGTCCGGGTGGAAGTGCATCGGCTTCGTTCCAAGCTGCGCGCCTACTACGAAACCGTGGGGGTGAACCACCCCGTCAAAATCATCCTCGACGAGGGCCATTACGGACTGCAGTTTGTTCGGCGTGGCGATCTGCCGGCCTTTTCCGGCGAGTCGCAAGGGATTGAAAGCGGGAATGAAGACGGGGGCGAAACGTCAGCCCGCAACGGCTTGCATGCAAGCGGGAAGAACTTTGCTGAGAAGACGAATGGAATTCGAATTCTCCGTAAGCTCCCCGCCAAAGGCATGGTCATCGTCGCGGCTGGCGTTGTCGTGGCAATCGTTGTCGGGTGGGTAGCGATCGGGGCACGGCCTCGCCGAAGCTTTGCCCGCACTGTCTCAGAGCCTCCTCCGCAGGTAGTTGGCGCGGCTTCCGCCGCAACGACCGATAACGGGTCCATCTTGATCCTGGCCGGCTATCAAAAGGAGAAGTATATTGACCGCGATGGAAGCGTCTGGGGAGGCGATCGTTACTTCACAGGCGGCGAGGCAGTTGAGCTGAAACTTCCCTACATACAAGGAGCGGCGGATATGACGTTGTACCGCACCGCCCGGACAGGGGACTTTACTTACAACATTCCCCTGAAGCCCGGCAAATATGAACTGCGCCTGCATTTCGTAGAAACGATCTTCGGACCGGGCACATTTGCCGCAAGGGGAGAGAGCAGCAGGGTCTTCTCCATATTCCTGAATGGGCAACCGCTTTTGGTCGATTTCGACATTCTGAGCGAGGCAGGCGGAGCTTTTCGGGCTTTTACCAGAGTATTCAAGGGTGTTTCCCCCGCCAGCGATGGGATGGTTCATCTCAAATTCGTCCGGTATTTCGATCAACCCATGATCAATGCCATTGAATTGGTTCCCGAAGCCGCCGGCAGGATGAATCCGGTTCGGATTGTGATGCAGGCGAACTCCTATGTCGATCACGCGGGGAGCGTTTGGGGTGCTGACCAATACGCCATCGGAGGAGTTCTAGATACTCATCAGAAAGCGCCGGTGGACACGAGCGACCCGCACCTGTTCGATGGTGAGCGGTTTGGCCACTTCACTTATCAGATCCCGGTGGCTCCAGGCCGCTATACAGTTACTCTGCATTTTACTGAGGGGTTTTACGGGACGGTCACTGCGCCGCCCGTTGATGGCCCCGGCCGTGTCTTTGACGTCTACTCCAACGGTGAAGCGTTGTTACGCAACTTCGACATTTTGGGCAAAGCCGGGGGACCCAACAAGCCGGTGACCGAGACCTTCAGGGGGATCGAGCCCAACGCGGCTGGCCTGATCGTTCTGAGCTTTCTCCCGGTTAAGAATTACGCTTGCGTGAGCGCCATCGAGGTGACGGATGAGTCTCCCGTAAAGTAGCTTCCGATCTGCAACATCAGGCACAGCAGTCGCCATCGCGTTCCCATTTGGCCTTCGACTCTCCCCCCACAACCGCTCTAGACTATTCGCAGCCTAACGGTCGGAGGTTCTCCCCTCGTTCAGAATTCTCAGCAGGAAAGATGCTGGTTTAGTTGGACCAAGGTGGCGGTCATCTGTTCCCACTACATGAACTGCCCTTCGCGCATAGCGCGAACCCCGTTCAGACCAAGAGGGTTGATCAAAGACGAGAGAATGAAAATGCCACGCAAACACGGATCCTGGCTCGGTACGGCCGGTTTGTCTGGATTGATGCTCGTCCTCCTGATGGCTGGCACAGTTATCCGCGTACTTGCTCAATCGATAAGCGGCGCGCTGCATGGTACCGTGACGGACCTTTCGGGGGCTGTAATTCCGGGGGCTGCGATCGAGGTCAAGAACCTTGGCAATGCGCAAATTCGTACAGCCACGACAGACCGGAGAGGCTACTATGCGGTAGCGGATCTGGCGCCCGGGGAATATACGGTGACCATTTCGAGTCCCGGTTTCACCACAGCGACTTGGCACGCAGTTGAGATAGAGGTGAGCCAGGATCGGCAACTTGATAACACGCTCACCGTCGGTGAGAGCAAAACGGTCGTCGAGGTAACTGCTGCTCCGCCGATGCTTTCAACGGCAAGTTCAACCCTGGGACAGACAATTGACTCACGGATAACCGTCGACCTTCCTCTCAATGGGCGACAGTTCACGCAATTGCTCCTTTTAACGCCAGGGGCTTCGCCTGTCGAGGGCGGCCAGCAAGCATTTTATACAATCTCTTTTGGCGCCGGTGGCTTAAGTCCGACGGTCAATGGCCAACTCGGCGGAGAGAATGTATTCACAATCGACGGAATCTTGAACACTCATGCCTTCATAAAATCCTGGGCAATTAGTCCGCCGCCAGACGCAATTCAGGAATTCAAGAGTCAGAATCACATTGAGGACGCACAGTTCGGCCTGTCTTCCGGGGCAAACGTTAACCTGGTGACAAAAAACGGGAGCGAGCAATTTCATGGCGACGCCTGGGAATTTGTTCGCAATCAAGACCTGGATACAGCTAACTTCTTCGATAACTATTCGGGCAGTCCCAAGCCTCAATACCTGCAGAATCAGTTCGGCGGCACGCTGGGCGGACCGCTCACGCTGCCGTTCTACAAGGGCCGGCAGCGGAATACACACTTCTTTGGTTACTATGAAGGTTTTCGCTCCAGCCAGGGCTTTACGCTGTACAGCAATGTGCCGACTGCGGAGGAACTGACGGGAGACTTCTCCGATCTGCTGACGAATCTCCAGGCGACCGATCCGACCGGTCTCCCTTTAGTGGATATCCTCGGGCGGCCTATCTTTGTGGGGCAACTCTACAACCCCTACAGCACGCGAGTAGTCAATGGTAAGTTGGTGCGAGATCCCATACCTGGAAACAATTTATCTGCGGTTATGCCTCCTGACAAAGCGGCGCTCACATACTTGAATGCGCTCTATCCGGCGCCTAACTACGGGACGGGTGGCAATAACTTTCCGAATCGCAAAGATAACAGCGACCAAATTACAACGTCGAATCAATTCGGCATCGGTGGGGATCATACGTTCTCAAACAATGACACCGTGTCCGGAAAATTCTTCTACTCGCAGCCCGATGAGATTGGAGCCAGCGCTGTTAAGTTTGGGGCGGAGGTGACGGAGAATCACGCCCGGGTGCTCGCCACTTCATACACGCACCTTTTTAGCCCTACGTTGTTGATGACGGCTCACTACGGGTTCAGTTGGCTCTACTACGACTATACAAACCAGCCGGGTGGCGCAGCTCTGCTGAACGCGATCAACGCGGAGAACTTCATCCCCGCCCAGGACGAGATCGACCTTGTCCCACAGATAGCTATTTTCCCGCGCATCGGTTTTCCATACACTGGCGGCAACTCCGCCCAATACGCTGTCCCGCAGGGACCGATGAGAACCCATCAATTCAACGTCGACGTGGAGAAGGTGCGTGGGGGCCATACGCTAAGCGCAGGCTTCCTGTACATGCACCTCCATGCGTACGACAACGGATGGGGCGCCGAGACTGACTTCGATCAGTTCCCATCGAGCGCAATCGCTTCGGACGGCTCGAACGTGTTCACCACGGGAGACGGGCTGGCGAGCCTGCTTCTGGATCTGCCATCCGCATACAGTACGACCTTTGGAATTACGGGGGCGGACTTAACGACGGAGTGGTATGGAGGATACGTTCAAGATAAGTGGCAAGCCACAAAGCAGCTCAATCTTCAATTCGGTCTGCGCTGGGATTTTCAATCCCCTCCGCACTATAAGAACAACCGTTTTGCAATGTGGAATAGCGACTGCCCAATGGGAGACTACTCCACGCCGGCTGCTGTAAAGGCAGTTGAGCAAAAATGCCTGCTTCTTCCTTTCAGCTTCGTCCCGCAGCCCACTTCAGGGAACCCCGAACCGGCGACGTGGCCAACCCCGAACGTGCGCTCGTCTATTTGGGAGCCGCATTATAACGGGTGGCAACCAAGGTTTGGAGTTGCGTACAACGTTACGCCGCGGACGGTATTTCGCGCGGGCTTCAGTGTCTTCGACGATCACAACGCTTTCGATAAGGAAGTCCAGGACTCTCGAGGAAGTTACCCGGTGGGGGGATCGGTCGCGCCCAGTAACTTGAACCGCGGCATGCCGAGCGTCAAGTATGACAACCTGCCATCAGTGGACGAGATTGAGGCGGGTGCGGGTCTCAGCGTTACCCGCGCAGGCAACCCCAATGCCAAGACCCCCTATGTGATGCAGTACAACGCCGGGGTACAACGCCAACTGACGCCAAACACAATTCTTGAAGTCAACTATGTTGGTTCAGTGAGCCGGCATTTGTGGGGAACTTATGCTTACAACCAGCCTTTGCCGGGAACGCTGGGACCGAATGCGATTCCAAACGGGCAACCATTTCCATTCATTGCCGGGGTAATTCAAGCCGATGACAATCTATTTAACGGCAACTACAACGCGCTGCAGGCAGAGGTAGAGCGGCGATTTTCGCAAGGGTGGATGTTTTTGGCGGCCTACACTTATTCCAAGTGCCTGAACGAGGTTGGGGGAGAGTTTGACCAGGATCCACAGGATACTTACGACCTGGCGGCCGATTATGGAAAGTGCAACTCCGATACGCCGCACATGTTTCGCTTCAGTTCGGTCTACCAACTGCCTGTTGGCAGAGGCCGCAGGCTTGCCGCGAACGCGGGGAAAGGTGTGGACAACTTGATTGGCGGCTGGAGTTTGAGCAGCATAACGTTTATGAACAGCGGCTTACCCTTTACGGTGAACGTTCCGTTTGACAGTGCAAACGTGGGATCAATTGGAAGAGCGAGCTATGTTCCCGGTTGCCACCTCACCGGGCATGGTTTCAAGCAGAATTTTCTTCACTGGTATAACCCCGCTTGCTTCACGGTTCCCCCGCCGTACACATTCGGCGACACGTCACGCAACGCTTATCGCGGCCCGAGGAATGTTGATGAAGACCTGGCGCTGATGAAGGACTTCAAAATTACGGCTTCCAGGACCATCCAGCTTCGTGGTGAAGGCTTCAATCTGTTCAATCACACTAACCTTTACACTCCCGGGTCATTTGTCAACGCTCCGGGATTTATGCAGATCTTCGGCGCTTTCCCTTCGCGAGAAGTGCAGATCTCGGCAAAGATTCTGTTTTAGACAAGGAGGACGCAACTCGCTCAGAAGTTGTCGACCATCCAGGCATTGTTTTCGGCGGGGATATTCTCAAGTATGAGGCCATATTGCCCATCGGGAGACTGATACAGACAATAAAACTGGGTGTTTGCGCTCCCCTCCAGGACCAGCTTTGCATTGCCTGCCTGATCGACCTCGAGAAATACCGGGATTCCCTTGGGCGTGAAACTCGGCGCAAAAACAGTTTTGCTGTTGGCTGACCAGTCCCCATTGTTGAGGTCCCAGCCCTTCACGGTGACGTCGCGCGTCGCGCCCGTATCGAGTGAGATAAATCGGATTCGATGATCATCGAGGAAAACAACGAGCTTCGAGCCATCCGGAGAAATACTCCAGTTCGAGTAGCCGTTCGGTGTCCTCACCACCTCGCGGCCCGCTCCGTGTTCGAGATCGAAAGAGCGAAAAATGAGGTCGTGTCCTGCGAGGACGCTGAAGATGCATAACTTCGAGGGCGGCTGCGCACACTCGAGGTTGATGATTCCCTTTTCCTGCAGAACCAGGTGAGGAGGCCCGCCGGCGAGCGGTTTGCTCATCAGCGATGCGGGGAACGAAAGGTCATCCAGATTGGATGCTGAAAGATAGAGAACCTGAGATCCATCCGCGCTCAAACGCGGGAGAGAAATGCCGGGGCCCTCCACCAGGACCTCGGGAGTAGTTTCATCAATGTCCTGCTTGAAGAGTTTCCAGGTACCATTTCGGTTGGAGACGAAAAGCACTGCTTTGCTATCCAACGTCCATGCATCGGCAATGTTGTCGTTCGAGTCCAGAGTCAAACGGCGAGGCTCTTTCCATTGATGGCCATCGCGTTTGGCGATGAACACCTCAACCGGTGCGTTCGTTCTCCAAATAACGAGCCGCTTCCCATCCGCCGTGGTGCTTAACCCGCTAATCCCGCCCTCTCCCTGTGTAATCGCTTGCGGAGTGCCGGCGGCTTTTCCGGTCGGCTCGTCAATCCGGACCGAGTAGACCCCATAGTTGTTTTGTCTGCCGGACGGATCTTCACGGTATGCGAAGAGAATGCGCCCATCCGGCGCCCACCACAGAGACTCACCAATTCGAGAATCGTCCAGGACAACAGTCGACACCCCCCCATTCGGATCGATCGTTTGCAATGAGGTAGTGGGCCCGACAGGATTGGGACCGGCTACGAAATGTTGTTCGAGATAGGCCAGACGCTTCCCGTTCGGCGACCAGACAAAATTCCAGATCCTGCTCGGCATCGCAACCTGCTGACCGCGTGTAGCGGCCGAGACGACTTTCCGGGAATTGGCTCCGTCCGAATCCATCACCCAGAGTTCCTTGCCAAAGTCAGGTCCTGGCATGTAAGCGATCCGCGATCCATCCGGGGACACTGTTCCCCGTGCGGCATCCTCCATAATCCTTTGCGGCTCGCCGCCCAACAGAGGGAGCTTGTAGATGCTTGGCCTCCATATGCCATCTGCTCCGGGCTGTCCGTCGACTCTCAAGACCAGCATGTGCGTACCGTCGGGGAACCAGCTGCCTGCCCATACCGCAAAGCCCTTTGGCAGGGGCCAGAGCCGGGTCTCGCCGGTGGAAAGCTGGCGCAGGTAAAGCCCGGTCGGGTCCGAATAGACGACATACTTGCCGTCGGGAGAGACAGCCGCGCCGCGGATGGGATCTTCGGGCGGATTCGAGGTGACTCGCCGCTCTGTCAACGGATATGAGACGGCGTGTCCTTGAGAGACACCCCTTCTCCCGATGGCCCCTCGAATCAGAAAGCCTGCGACCAGAAGAAGGATGGCCGCGGCGGCCAGGCCGGCAAGCAGGAGCCTTATCGAAGGCGCTGTCTTGCCGCTCGGGGCATCGGACGGTTTTCTCTCCAGATTTGAGGGCAAGGCACCCTGGACCGTGGCTTGATCACGAAGTCCGTTTTCGTCAGTCTTGTCCGGGCTTCCGACAGGTATGCCGAAGCCATCTTCCTCTGCGCTTACCTCGCAAAGAAACCGGTAACCGACGGTGGGCACAGTCAGGACGTAGAGCGGCTCGCGTGAGTCGTCCCCGAGCACCCGGCGCAACTGCGCAATGCTGCGCGTGAGGGAATTATCTGAAACGGCACTGTCATTCCAGACTGAACCCACAATCTCGTCCTTAGGTATCAACCTCCCCGGGTTGCGCAACAAGTACAGCAGAACGCGGAAGGCCTTGGGCTCAACCGAAATGCGCTCGCCGGCCTTGGTCAGGAGGAACTCCCGCTCCCTGACCTCGACGTCCGCGAACCTGAAAACAAAGCACTTGCGCTCCGGCATCAAAGCATCGCCTTTCGTCTGAAAACCATCATAGGGGCGTCACCACCGTGTCGTCGCCATGCGCTCAGAGTTCACCCAGCCTGTCCCGGCTGAGGTGATCTCAGATGTCAGTTCTGAAATGGCTCGTCGCTCTGATTCTCGTGGCCGCTGCGCTTCCCGCGGTCAAGGATGAACCCATTTCCCGGGAAATGTACCAAGTTTACCTTTGCGGCTCGTTCAGCGCTCCCAAATAAGTTGTGCCAGTCGCCATCAACCATACCGGACGACTTTCTGGTGGATACCGGCGCGCATGTGACGACCGTGGACCCGCCGGCTGGGAAAGCTGGTTGCCGTCTCCAGCACCAGACACTGCCGGGTGAAACTGTCGATCACGCCCAGGACACGGATGCGCTGCCCGGGGGACAGGCGCGGCCAAGTCTGTGACGAGCATGAAGGCTCCGCGAATCGGAAGAATGCGAACTCCGTGTGAGTGAAGCACCTGGCCGCAAGCCAGAGAACTGGTGTGGTTCTCATCCATTCGGGCGCCGCCGATGCCCGCTCGTCAAATCGCTTGCCGTTCGTGTTCCGTTCAATGTTAGAGTACGGAAACGAGATGCGCATTGTGGTTCAAGACGTTCGCTACAGCCTTCGGCTCCTGCGCAAGAAGCCGCTCTATACCGCCGTCGTGCTGCTGACCTTATCGTTGGGAATCGCCGGGGTCACCGCGGTGGTGTCCCTGCTGAACGTCGTGCTCCTCGAAGCATACGGTCCCGTGGACACGAACCGATGGGTGTACCTCTGGGAACATCGCACGGCCTCGCAGAGCCTGAATCAAATCAGCGTGTCGATTCCGAATTTTCGCGATTGGAAGGCCGGCACCACGAATTTGTTTACTGACATGGTCGTGTGGCTGCCCTGGGCGTACACGGCGTCCGGCCCGGGAATCAGTGAACCGGAGCGTGTTCGTGCGGCGGTCATCTCTCCTGAGGTGTTTTCATCGGTTGCCGCGATGCCGGCGGCGGGCCGATGGTTAACGGCAGGCGATGCCCGGAGCAGCGAGCGAAGGGTGGTTTTGAGCTACGGCTTCTGGACGAGAGTGTATGGGGCCGACCCCAAGATTCCTGGCAAGACCATTCGCCTGAATGGAGCCGTGCACACCGTGGTCGGCATTGCGCCGCAGGGATTTTCGTTTCCCCCGGAAGACGAGGTGGACGTATGGACGGCGCTGCCCTCGGCTCTCTTCGCCTCCGCGGATCGCGCCGAGCGAGGGTACCGCGTCGCAGCCCGGCTCCGCCCCGGGGTCACTCCGGAAATCGCCCAGTCGGCCCTCAATGTCGTCACGCAGCGGCTGGCAAATCAGAATGCGGAAGATCGAGACTACGGCGCGGTAGTGGTGCCCATGCGTGAAGGAGTAGCCGGCGATTTTAGAGTTCCGCTCATCGCACTCTCGGGCGCGGTCGGTTTCGCATTGATTCTGCTGTGTCTCAACATCGGCTATCTCCGCCTTGTGCACCTGGAGGCGCGAACCAGGGAAATCGCCGTGCGCCTGGCGCTGGGAGCGACACGGCTGGTGCTGGTTCGCCAGTTGCTGATCGAAACCATGATCCTGTTCCTCATCGGGGGCGGATTTGGGATTCTTCTTGCGCCCATCGGCGTTCGCCTCTTGTTGTCGAATGTCCCCGCTGCCGAGATACCGTGGCTTCACGCCCACCTTGATTGGCTCACTTTGGCTGGAGCCCTTGTCGTCACGGCCATTGCCACCATCCTCTGTGGACTGCTGCCGCTGAGGAAGACGCTTCGACCGGACGTCGCACACAATCTCACCGCGGCTGCGTCCACGGCGACATCCGGACGCACGCGGTGGCGGGGCGCGATGATCGCCGGACAGATCGCCCTCGCCTTTATTCCCCTCTATGGCGCAGGGCTGTTGATGCGGAGCTTTGTCAGTCTTCAGGAGGTCGAGCTCGGTTTTCGATCGGAGCATCGGCTTACCTTTGCGCTCTCGGTACCCAAAGGGCGTTATGCGGGGCCGGCGGAGATCACGGCTTTGGCCAATGACATTCGCCAGGGAATGCAAGGAATTCCCGGCCTGAAGCGGGATGCGCTGGCACAAGCGATTCCCTTTGCACCGGGAGCAAGGTGGCTGCAGGCCGTCAGCCGCTCGGATCCGCGCGGACTGCGCAACATTTCATCCTTGCCGCTGGTGCGGTACTCGGTCACCAGCCCGGGCTATTTTGAGGCAATGGGCATTCCGCTCAAATCCGGGCGCACGATCAGCGAATCCGACACCCGCGATGCGCAGCCGATCGTAGTGATCAACGAGAAATTCGCGCGTCTTTACTTCCCCTCGGAAGACCCGATTGGCAAAGTGCTTTGGATCGGCCATGCGGAATCGCTGGCCGGCTCGCCTGCCCGCGTCATCGCCGGTGTGGTGGGCGACTCACACATGTACGCGGTGGAACGCGATCCCGATCCGGCCGCCTGGGTTCCCATGGCGCAGCAAACGGCGAGCGACTCCATCTGGCGAAACCTCTTCGTGGTGGCCGACCAGGAGGGGAATCCCTCGGGAGTCCTGTCGAGCATTCGCGAGCGGATTCGCGCCGTGGATCCGGATCTGGCTATCGCCGATGTTGCATGGATGGACGAGCGAGTGAGTGACTCCATGTGGCGGCAGCGCCTCAGCAGCCGGGTTCTGGAAGTGTTTAGTCTGGCGGCGCTCGGCATCGCCGTGCTTGGCACATTTGGCGTCACCAGTTACCTTGTGGCGCTGCGAGGGCGTGAAATCGGCATCAGAATGGCGGTAGGCGCAAAACCCGCCGATGTTCGCAAGATGGTCGTAAGCCACAGCCTCGTGCAAGTGGCCATCGGGCTCGCGCTCGGGCTCGCGGGTGCGGCGGCCCTGGCGCGCCTGCTTCAGGATCTGCTGTTCGGCGTCCGCCCCGGCGATCCATTCACGTTCGCAGTGGTGGCAGCCATACTGGCCTTGGCGGCCGTCGCAGCATCCCTCATTCCGGCCCACCGGGCCGCCAGGTTCGATCCTCTCCTGGCGCTTCGATCGGAGTGAGCGGAAGCCGTCATCGGATAACCATACGATCGAAAGCTCATGGAGGAACGGGATTCGAGCGGACATTGAGGAACCCGCATTGTGTTCCTCGGATGCGCCATCGGAAGGGCTAGCGGTGATCCCGGAGGGACTTGGCTCACTTCGAAATTTCCCCATTGCCCACAATGCGTCCACAAATCCGGTTATGCGCGCGTTCGGCCACTCAAAAACGCGCTGTCATTCTGAGCGCAGCGAAGAATCTGCGGTTGCCTTTGTCACTGCGTCTCAAATCCAGGTGCGTTAGCATGCGTTGGTGCACGAAGGCTCTTATTTCACTTACATCATGGCTAGTCGCAGCCATACCCTCTACATCGGAGTGTCAGGTGACCTGCACAAACGCGTGTTCCAGCACAAATGGAAAGAGCGCGACGGTTTTACGGCCCGATACAACTGCGACCGTCTGGTGTGGTTCGAAGGGCACGACGATGTCTCCAAGGCCATCGCACGGGAGAAAGAATTGAAGGGCTGGAAGCGAGTGCGCAAGATTACGCTTATTGAGTCTGTGAACCCGGCCTGGGTAGATTTGAGTCGCGAATGGTACGACTACGAGCCTGCTGACTATCGTCGCGCTCTGGACCGAATGAATTCCTGAAAACAACCGCAGATCCTTCCGCTTCCCCTTCACTACGTTCAGGGTCAGCGTCAGGATGACAGCGCGAGTGAATTTGAAGCGGGAGGATTACCGCCGATCAGAAAGTTTCGAACGACAACCGCAGATGCTTCGCTTCGCTCAGCATGACAGGCCTTCAATGAAGGTCGAAGCGAGCCTGTTACCGCCTATGGGGACTTTGCCAGGCTTTCGCCCAGGTCCGACCCCAAGCCCTGGCACGCCGGCGGGGTCCGGCGCTCGAAACGTCCGGCTTGGCGACGACTCACTGGTGGAAGCCGAGGGCGGGTCAGTTCGTGCACGTGGATGCATTGCCTGTGCCAGGAACCGGCAAGCTCGACCTGCGCTCCATCAAAACCGTCGCCATGTCGCAGACGGTTGAGGCAGTCTAGCCTTTGCTCCGGGTAAACGAAACCGCATCCACTCTAGCGTATACTCGCTGCCATCACTTATACCGTCCTGATCTTTGGCGTCCAGGGCCGTTATGCGGATGAAGAATTCGCGCAAGAGCGCTGAACGCGACCGTTCCATGACCAGGACCTCTGTTTCTCTTAGCAAGTCGAGGCCAAGCACATGGAGCTCCTTGTTGTTCTGATTGCCGGATTGGTGCTGAGTATTCCGGTCATGGCGATTGTTGCTCTGGTAAGGACCGGCAAGCTGCGCGATCTTCTCGATGCGTCGAACACGGAGCATCGCCGCGAGCTCGAGTTTCTCCGTAATCAGCTGGAGCGGCTGCAGCGCGAACTCAACCAGTTGGTGGAGCGCGAGCCGAAGCTGGCTGCCGCTGCTGAGCCGGTGAGGGCCGCAGGTATTGCGGAAGTGAAGCCCGCGGCCGTTGAGCCGCCGCTGGCGCCCAAGCCTGTGGTGGTGCCGCCACGGATAATTCCAGCGCCCGTTCCGATGCCTGCGCCGGCGCCCCAGGTTGCGAAGGCCGAAGAGCCCGCGCCCATCGCACCGAAGGCCGAGCCCGCCCCTCCCTTTCCGGCATTTGCGGCGTCGCACGCCAGCCCGATCTCTCCAATAGCGGCGCGAAAAGAAGCAAGCCTCCCCAATGCAGTTACGCCGTCCACCACTGCCGGTCCGCAGACGGCCGCGCCTCCGCGCACTTCGCCGCCCCCACCCGCGGCTCCCACCTTCGCCGCTACGGGCCCGCCACGGAAAAGCCTGCGCGAACGGTTGGGAGCCACCTTGCCGCTGGAAGAAATCCTGAGCATGAATGTCTTCGCCAAGATCGGCATCATTCTGCTGGTGCTGGGCTTTGCGCTCCTTGGCCGGATGGCGTTGATTGCCATGGAACCCGGACAGCGAGTGGCTCTCATCTATGCCGTCTCGGCCGCGATGCTCGGGGGCGGAATCTGGCTGGAGACAAAGGAGCGCTATCGGCTCCTGGGACGCGCGGGCATTGGCGGCGGCTGGGCGTTGCTGTTCTTCACGACGTATGCCCTGCACCACGTTTCCGCGATGGCAGTGCTGGATTCAAACACTGCCGACTGCATCCTGATGCTGGTGGTGGCCATCAGCATGGTCGCTCACACGCTCCGGTACAAATCGCAAGTCGTCACCGGCCTCGCGTTCCTGCTCGCCTTCTCCACCGTTGCCCTCAGCCAGGACAGCGTGTACGCCCTAAGTGCGGGCGTCATTCTGGCCCTCGGGATCGTGGCCATCGGGCTGCGTATGGAGTGGTATGAATTGGAGCTGTTCGGCATCGTGGCCACGTATGCCAACCACTTCTACTGGCTGTACAAGCTCTATCCCGATGGCTTCGCGGGGCGGCCTTTTCCGCAGTTCTGGGCGAGCATCATCATTCTCCTTCTGTACTGGCTGGTGTTCCGCGTGTCGTACGTGGTGCGCGGGATCTCGTCGCCGCGGCAGGAATCCGTCTCCACCGGCGCGGCCCTGCTCAACACTATTGCGCTGCTCGGCGTGATGAAATTTCAGTCCACTCGGCCCGAACTCGCGTTCTACGCTCTGCTGGCGCTGGGCGCGGCGGAATTCGCATTCGGGCAAATTTCACCCAGCCGGCGGCGCCGCATCGCTTTCAAACTGCTCACCGTGATGGGCACGATCCTTATCTTTGCGGCTGTGCCGTTCAAGTTCAGCGGGAACAGCATTGCGCTCTTCTGGATGATCGCCGCCGAATTGCTGATCGCCGCCGGAGTCCTGCAGCCGGAAATCGTGTTTCAGCGGCTGGGCGCTATCGCCGGAACCCTCACCGGCTGCCTCATCGTTTTCGAAGCCCACAACATCGTTGAATTCCGAGAGGGTTCGGAGTCGGCGCTGGTAACGGACGGCATTCTCCTTCTCACGGCCGCCCTGCTGTTGTGCATCAATGCGCACTTTGTCCGCCGCAAGTGGGCGCAACTCTTCCAGCGCGCGGACTCTGTCATGGCCGCAATTCAGGGATACCTGGGCGCGGCCACGGCCTTCTTTGCTGTATGGGCTCTGTGCGCTTCGGACTGGACCGCGCTTGGCTGGGCCGCGCTGTTCCTTGCTGCCTGCACGGGCAAGCGCCGCCTCAACGACAATCATCTACTGGCTCAGTCGTGGGCGTTTGCGGGCATCGTTCTCTACCGCTGCGCAATCGTGAATTGCCACTTCGACGTGGTGTATCCGCATCATCTCGCGGCGCGTCTCATCACGCTGCCAGTTCTGGCGTTTGGGTTTTATTTCGGAGGATGGGTTCTCGCCGGCGTCGCGGATGTGCGGAAGCCCCTGCGCGTTCTCGCTCTCTGGGCGGGCTCCGTGCTGCTGTCCGTGCTCATCTGGACCGAGGTAAGCCAGCCCTGGATTGCCCTGGTATGGGTTGCCTTTGCCATCGCGCTCGTCATGGTTGCTCGCCGCATCCAGCTGGCCGACTTCACTTACCACGCTCATGTGCTAGCGGTTGCGGCGGTGGCGCAACTTGCAGCGTTCAATCTGAATGTCGCGCCGTCTATTGACCGCTACCTGCCGTTCCTCGGCTGCGCGGCGGCGTTCTACGCCATCTCGCGATTCTCCACGCTCAAGGACGCGCCCTACCGGCGTTTTGCGGGATGGGCGCACACCTGGGTGGCCACCGCGCTGCTGGCTGCGCTCGCGTGGCATGAGTCTCCGCAGCCGTGGCTTGCCGCCATCTGGGCCGGTTTTGCGCTCGCGCTCGCACTCATCGATCGCATCTTCTCCGTTGAGGAGCTTCCGTGGCAGGCGCACGCCCTGGCCTTTCTCGCCGTCGCCCGCGTTGTCACCGTGAACCTGTACGAAACCGACGCGTGGCGCGGAATCCACTTGCGCCTCATCACCGTCGCCATCGTGATCGCGTGCCTTTATTGGCTGGCGCGGTGGATCCGTCTGCCGCAATCGCTTAGTCACAATGAAGGGCGCCATGTCTATTCGTGGGTCGCTTCCGGTCTGGTGACTTGGCTGATGTGGACCGAGTTGCAGCCGGTGGCGCTGGCAGTCGCGTGGGCGGTGTTTGGCTTGATCCTTTTCGAGATCGCGCAATGGAAGAACCAGATCCATCTCCGCTGGCAGGCGTTCCTTGCCCTGGCGGGAGCCTTTGCGCGCATCTTCTTCGTGAACGTCACTGCGGACGCGGCGGCCGGCGAGCGCATCAGTCCGCGACTTTATACGATTGTTCCGCTGGCGCTCATTTATTTCTATGTCTGGAGCCGGTTGCGGCCGGCAAAGGCCGCGCCGGACGCAGAGCGCTGGAATCCGGCCGATCTCATCGCCCACTTCGGCACCGCCTGCGTGGCCGCGCTGCTTTACTTTGAAATTGCCCCCGCGTGGATCATCGTGGCCTGGGCGGCGCTGGCCCTGGTCTTGATTGCGGTGGCGTTGCTGCTCGGCAGGCGCGTCTTCCTCCAGCAGGCCCATGTGTTGGTGGCCGGCGTCGTAGTGCGCAGCTTGGCCCACAACATTTTTGGCGGAAGCTACTTTGTGGCCGGCGAATGGCATGGCCGATTTTCCATTCTATCCATCACCGCGGCGCTGCTGTTGGCGGCCTTGCCGATCGCTTTCCGCCTGCGCACGCGCTACCAGGGTGCGCCGTTATCGAAGCTCGATACATGGCTTGCCGTCCGCTCTCCGGATCAGGTGTTCTTCTTTGCCCCCGTCGCGCTGGCGACGCTCACCATCGCGGTCAAGATGAATCCGGGAATGGTCACGCTGTCGTGGGGCATCGAAGGCGTGCTGGTCATTCTGCTGGGCCTGCTCGTTTCAGTGCGAAGCTATCGACTGACCGGGCTCCTGTTGCTGCTGCTGTGCGTGGCCAAGATCGTGATTCGTGATGCGTGGCTATTGGGCGAGCGCGATCGTTACACCACGTTTATCGTGCTGGGCGCGGCGTTGACGCTGGTTTCGCTTCTCTACGGCCGCTATCGCGAAGCCGTCAGGCGGCTGCTATGAAACGGGCTCTGCTGCTTGCGCTGGTTCTGGTTGCAGCCGGGGCCGCGCTCTACTTTGCCCAGCGCCGCAAAACCGAAGACAGCGTCAGCCCCAATGCGCTGGTGGACGTGGCAGCGGATTGGCAACACGATCTGTCTCGGGCGCCGATGCACCTCACGCGGCTATCCGACGCCGATGAGATCCGCATCGGGCGCAACCTGGTGGAGGCGTATGGGATTGGCGCCGGCGAGAAGGACGTACGCACGTCTGCTATTCAGGACTATGTGAACAAGGTCGGCGCGCGAGTAGCGTCCCATGCGCACCGCAAGATTCCCTTCGCGTTTTTTCTCGATGCGAACCCGAACCTGATCAACGCTTTCGCGCTGCCAGGCGGAAACGTAGTGGTTGGGCTGGGCCTTCTCCGGCAGATGCACAGCGAAGACGAACTGGCTTTCGTCCTCGGTCACGAGATCGAGCACATTGACCACTATCACGCCGTGGAGCGCGTGCAGATCGAGGCGCAACTGCACAAGCTGGATCTGGAGGTTCTTGCCGAGCTGGCCGGCATCCCGCTCGCGCTGTGGCAGGCTGGATACACCAAGGATCAGGAGTTTGAAGCCGACAGCGAGGGCCTTCTGCTCGCCGCTGCCGGCGGATACTCACCGCAAGGCGCGTTGGATCTGATGAACACCTTTCTCCGCTTGGACCGGGAGTACGTAGCACACTCGCAGACGCCGGTCGACGCGCTGGGCCGGCTGGCCATCGAAAGCTTGGCCGGTTACTTCCGTTCTCACCCGTTGTCGTCGGAACGGCTTGCCAAAGTAGAAAAGCTGATCGCGGTAACCGGACTGCCAGCAAGGCAGGTCACCGTAGCTTTCCCATCCGAGGTTCAGTCTGCGCTTCAATAGAAGTGCCCTAAGAGGTTCCGGTCGAACCCCGCCGATCGTCACTGCGATTGTGAAACACCAGCCGGTAGCGGCCTCCCTGTCGGAACAAGAATTCCCGTTCATGTGGATATTCCTTACCGTTGATCAGCCAGTGATTGATTCCGTTGGGTCCGGGAGCCGCTTTTTCAAAGACCATGTCGATGGTGCTGTCTGGCGCGGGATGCGGCGCGGTGGCGCCAAAGATGGTGTAATCCCAGTGCGACTTCGGGGGCGGAGTCCATAGCGCGCGCTGCTGCTGGTTGGCGTACTCCACCACGATGCCCATCCCGGATTGCCGCGCGACATCGCGGGTCTCGCCTAAAATCCAGACGCCCGGGTTATTCATCTCCACCATCGCATCTACACGCTCGCCCGGGGCGATCTCAATGAAATCGACCGCCTGCGTCACCGGCACGGGATTGCCGTCGAGAGCGATCACTTGAAACTTGTGGCCGGGCAAAGCGACGCGATGGATTTGGGCAGCGCTCGCGTTGAGCAGGTGCATGAGGACGCGCTGTCCCGGCTGCACGCGGAGGGGATCCCCCGCACCGAGCATTTTGTCGTTGATTGAATAAAGAGGAGCGCTGACTTCGAGTCCGTTGGGGCGCAGGTCTCGAGGGGCGGGTCTTTCGGGCATCGGGTCGTTAGGATCCGCTGCCATGGCGTCCTGATCGATCGTAGACAGAAAATATTGCCATTCCCGCAGCGCTAGAAAGACTTCCTGGTCATAGTGTCCAAGGTCATTCGCGGAGTCGATCATGAAAAAACCGAACTGGCCGGTGTAGGAGCCCCGATGCAGATCCAACATGGCTGCGGTGTGCGAGTGGTACCATCGCGAACCCGCCGGCGTGGCCACGAATTGATAACGCCGGCGGCCGTGGGGCGGGACCGGGGGAGTGCCTTCTTCCTCCGCCCCATCTACTTCTGACGGAGCGAACAGGCCATGCCAATGCACATACTCCGGAACGTCCGTTTCGTTCACAACGTCGATGGTGACGGGCCGGCCCTCGCGCATCCGCAGGAGGGGACCGGGGACTTTATTGTTGTAGCCGATTGTGCTGATTACAACCTGCGGGGCCAGCTCGACCATCATGGGCGCGATTTGCAGGGTGAAGTCCGCCGCACGCTCGGTGGCCCTCGGTTCCAACGGCACCGCCAGATGCTGTGGCGGCCCCGGCACCCGCTGGAGGCCTGGCGACTTCCCAAAGGCAGGCCGCAGCGTTCCTGCCCGGGCCGAGATCATGGTGGCCCATCCAAGTCGTACAAAATCCCTTCGCTTCACGCGATCCTCATCCCGGCTGCGAATGCCACCATAGAGACGAGTGCCTCAATGAGCAATGCCGATATAAAAAACTCTCCTGATCGTTTTCATATCCATGCCGTTCCTTCCCTTTGTGGTTGGATAGTTGGCAAAATCTAAGGTCCGGCCTCTGGCGAAGAAACTCCCAAGGGCGAGACTAATTCTCCCGTTGCAGATCGGTCAACGGACGGGGAACTCAATGGCGGGATTCAAGTCGCAGTGCAATCGTTTAATCAAGGGACTGGCTGCTTCGAAAGTCTGCTTGTCTCAGGGATTCTGAAATTCTGTCACACAGCAGGCCCAAAATCGAATCCAACAATCTAAATTCTGTCCGCTACAACGCAAGTCTGCAAGTGTCCGGCGATCTCGAATGCGCCTTGTGGCGAGGGGATAGCCAACGGCAAAGCGCGTCTCCCACGCAAACGTATACCAAGGTTCGGGCGACGTAAACGACGCCGGCAATTTTGAGTGCGTGATGAAATAGCCGCGACCTCGGATAAACCGAGGAGGCTGTGCGATCGTTCCGCTTGATCACTTTGGGATTGTGACTGCGATGGTCTGTCCTGGCGGTACAGGTACGTCGACATAGGTCACTGGAGTCGCGGACGGAGCGGTCTCGTGGCTCGCCTTTACTTTATTGCCGTTGACCATGAGGCTCTGTATGGAGCCATCGAAACTGGCGCGCCACGTGAATTGCGGGCCGGACAGGTTCCTGAGAGTACTGCCCTGGTCGCGCTGGTGGCGCAAGTCGATCACGTTGTGCCGAACAGGGAGGTTGTGGAGTTCTGCGTCGGACGTGTGCACAGAAAGGCGCGGCAGGGTCTGAACGACAAAGTTTTCGGCCAACACCTGATCAGACCGTTGCCTGTCTGCGGGAACAACATTCACTCCCATCATTCCGGTCACGATGGAACCGATGATGGCAAACGAGACTTCCGGATATTCGCGGCGCTCACGATCGGGCCGCGAGAGGTCGAGAACTTGCCCGTAGGCTTCCTCCGGGGCTTTGAAATGAAACAGGATTTCGGGACGATAACTCTGCTCTTCAATCCCCGGAGCCGGCTCGGCGGTCTGTCTCTTCAATTCATCGAGTGCCCCGTGCATTTGTTCCGGATTCATTGCCGCCTGGAAATACAAAACGAATGCGTCTCCCGTCCCGATGCCGTCGCCGCCGGGTTGAAGGGCATTGAAGAAATGCCGGCGTTGCGCGGTCCACCCATGGTTTTCGAGCACATGGGCCACCTCGGCAGCCAGAGAATCAAATTGCGAAGCTTCCTCACCGGAGCCTCGCAAGCGGAGTAACTCTGCGTAGAGGCGAAGAGCTCGATACTCGGCGGCTAGAAGGTCACTGCCAACATTGAAGTCCTTGCGGCTTTCGGTGTATCCGGGAATGCCACGGGCATTGACGAACTTGCCGGCAGCGAGGCGGCGGTTCATGATGCGCGGCCTCGACAATACTCTGGCAGGTTCAAGCTGCCATTGATGGACGTAATCGGTCACGGTGCGGCGGTAGAAGTTGAGGAATGCTGGATCGGTGATATACGCGGTGTCGCCAGTCCAGGTGAACATTCGAAACGCGGCGTTCATCACGTCGAAATTGGCGGGCAGGTTGTACCAGAAGTCATCGTCGCTCACGTAGTCGGCAGATGAGGGGTTGCCATCCCGGTCGATCTCCCAATATCCGGCCCAGTCCCTGGAAGCCGAAACAGCCTGGGCGAAGCGGGAAAGCATGTTCTTGTTCAGGGCCGAAAGTCCCAGCGCCTGGGCACCCATGGCTTGATGCGAGACATCGCGCATGCAGAAAGCATTCCTGCCGGGCAGAGCGGCTTCATACCAGTCCCCCACCGGATCCTGCCCGGATGAGACATACGCAAGCGCCTGCTGTTTGGCCCAGTCAAACGAGCGCTGTAACGGCTGATCGGTGGTCGAAAATGTGAGCGGAGATTTGGCGATCCGACGCTCAGGTCGTCCAACGGCACCGAACAGGAGGACGGCTAAGACGACGATCCAATATCGACCTTGCCTGACACATACCAGCGCTGAGAACACGAACGCCCTCCACGGAAGCCTGACACGCCAAATCTCAGGCGCCGTATGAGCCAAATGGACCCACTGTGGCGCCGTGTGAAGAACAAACGTTTCTACTCTAGGATTTCTACTCTAGGAAATGATCGCCGCAGGGCGCCAGTTTCAAGGAGATATGCTCCTTAACTCCAATGAATAGAGTGGCGTTACTGACGTATCAGCGACGTTACAACGGGCTTGGATGGCTTGCTCCGGCAGGCCCAATGTCAGGTATATTCAGCGCTCCGGATGCTTTGCTATACTTCCCCCCACGACGGAAAAGACGAACTTGGCACATCCCCATTCTTTCGCGGGCGCGGGGGCGGAGACGCTGGATCGGGATCAGTGTGAAGAACAGGTCCGCCGAATCCTCCGCTCGGTGACCTTCCGAAACGCGTCAACTCTCCAGCAACTTCTGGCGTACCTTGCCGCCAAATCGACGGGCGGGACCGGCGATCTACCCAAGGAATACACGATCGGCGTTGAGGCGCTGGGGCGCAAGGAGGATTTTGATCCGAAAATCGATCCCATTGTGCGGGTGCAGAGTCATCGCCTTCGGACCAAGCTGAAAGAGTATTACGAGGCTGAGGGGAGCCACGATCCGATTATCATCCACATCCCCAAAGGCCATTACCTTCCCACGTTTGAGCGTAAGTCGGCCATTAGCCCGGTTTTGCCCGATGCTCCCGAGATCTCCGATCGCCCCCCTTGGTTTACCCGCCGCCGGGTGATGGCAGCTTTGCTTATCATTTGCGTCGGTTTTCTGGGCTTCTTTCTGGGGCGGTTGCGTGCGGGAAAGCGGTCGGCCGGCAGCGAGCCCTCTTCGTCGAAAAATGGCGCGCGAACCCCGGATCCCGTGGAGAGCTTCTGGGCGCGGTTTCTGAACGATGACCGGGCCCCGGTGATTGCGTATCCCGACGCGGTCTTTTTGCTCGACGACTCGAACGACCTGTTTCGCTACCGTCGCGGCGCGAGCGATGGAAGGGGAAGCATTGTCGAGCCTCACTTGGCGCGGCAGTTTGCGTCGAACCCGCAGCTTGTTGGGCAGGCCGGTCAGCTTTATTACGAGAACGGTTACACCGGCACCGGAGAATTGGAAGCGCTGGGGATGCTGGCGGGGCTGATGGGTCGGATGGGCGTCAAGCCGACGATCAAGTCCTCCCGCGACCTGACCCCCGACGACCTGAACCAGCACAACGTCATTTTGCTCGGCTCGCCGTTTCAAAACGTTGCCGTAGCCCAACTGCTGACGGTCGGCGACTTCGTATTCCAGAACCCGGATCAACGCCACGAGCAGTGGCGAGCGCAGATCATCAACGCTCACCCCAAGGGGGGCGAGCCGGCCAATTACAGCACGGAGCGGGATCCCGACACCCGCGTTTTGACATCCGATTACAGCCTGATCACGATCATGCCTGGAGTGGTGGCTGGCCGCTATATCGCGGATATCGGGGGCCTGGATACCAGGGGCACCCAGGGAGCAGCAATGTTCGTCACGTCGAACTCCGGCGTGGGGCAACTCGTCCGCCAACTCGGTTCCGAGAATCTGGCCCCCGATGGAGGACCTCCCCTGTTCCAGGCCTTGGTTCGGGTACGCCTGGCCAAGGGGTACCAGGTTCTGGGCGCCGAATTGACCTCCCTCCACCCCATGCCGGGGGGTGGCTCTTCGCATGCCAACCCAAGTACAGTTCCCGTCCAGCACTGATCGCCTTTGGTTCCCTGAGCCGCGATCGTCACTGATTTTCGAGCGCGCACGGGAAAGCGGAGGTCAGTTTCCTACGCCAAGGCCACCTGTAACAAATCTGAAACGCGATTGAAACGTCCTTGCGGTGCGCAGGGGATGGCCACGTGTCAGAAGTGCGTATCCTCCAGTTACTAGTCGGCAAGACTTTCGTTTAAATACGGTTGCGGACGCTGGAGGTAGGAGGGTTTCGCGTGTCATTCCCAGCAAAGCGACTCGTCCGGCATCGCCACTGCGCGTGAGCTTAAATCCAGAGGCTCGGCAGCAACAGCGAACAACTAAGCAAGGAGGCTACGATGACTGGTTTTACGACTATGATTCGTTTGGACCCCAGGAGAAGGACAGCAATATCAAAGGTGGGTTTCGTCGGATTGCTGTTTTTGGCTATGACCTGCGGAGCCATTCTCGCCACGGCCCAAGGCGTCAGCGGCCGAGTCTTGGGCACTGTGCAGGACTCGAGCGGGGCAGTCGTGGCCAAAGCGAAAGTGACAGTCACTGACGTGGCGACCGGAATCGTCGTCATTGGCAGCACGGACGCAAATGGTCAGTACGGTGTGGAAAACCTGCAGCCGGGCACGTACAGTGTCAAATTCGACGCGCCGGGCTTCCGCTCCTTCGTATCGAACGGCATCATTGTCGTTGTCGACAGTTCAACACGCGTTGACGCCACCCTGCCGGTCGGCTCGCAGGATGAAACCGTTGAAGTGACTTCGGCTCAGCCCCTGGTGGACACGACAAGCTCTTCCCTGGGCGAAGTCATCGACCAGCAGGACATCGCCAACCTGCCCCTCAACGGCCGCATCTTTTCGCAGTTCGTGCAGACGGTCCCGGGGTCGATCCCTGCCGGTTTCGGCAGCGCGCCCGAATCAGCGGCGGGCGCAGGGGCGGTCACGGCGATCTCAGCCAGCGTCAACGGAATGCCCTGGGGCGGCACCACCTACACGCTCGACGGCGTGAACAACATGGAGATGCTCAATGCCTTCATCAATGTAACGCCGGCGCTCGACGCTCTCCAGGAGGTAAAGGTCTCAACGAACAACGCAGAGGCGACGGTGGGCACCTATGGCGGAGCCCAGGTAAACGCCTTTATCAAATCAGGCACCAACTCTTTCCACGGATCGGCCTACGAGTTCTATCGTGGAGATTCCCTGAACGCTTACCAATGGCGCGCCACGACCAAGGCCACCTACCGCAGCAACCAGTTCGGCGGTTCGTTCGGCGGCCCGATCCTCCGGAAGAAGGCCTTCTTCTTCACTGACTACGAGGGGCTTCTGCTGCAGCACGGCATCAGTTACATCTTCACCGTGCCTACGGACCTGATGAAGCAGGGAACGTTCCTGCAGAGCCAGTTCCCCAAACCCATCTACGATCCACAGACCCAGCAGCCGTTCGCGACGGTGAACACTGCGCAGGGCCCGGCCTGGCAGATCCCCAGCTCGCGCTTCGACCCTGTCTCGGCCAAAATGGTGGCCGGATCTACCATCTGGCCGACCGCCACCACCCAGTCGAGCTCCAGCAACAACTACAACGCCAATACCGTCGAACCAGACGACAACCACCAATTTGACATCAAGGGCGATTACCAGTTTGCCAACGGCGACCGTATCTTTCTGCGCGAGTCCTTTCAGCGGCGCGACCTGAGCGCACCATCCCCCGGCACGCCTTTTGTTCAGATCGGCGACGTCAACGCGAAATCACGCAACCATAACTCGGCCATCGGATACAATCACACCTTCTCCCCGACCGCTGTCAACGAATTCCGCGCAGGCTTCAATCGTTTCTACACCCAGGACTTCGGGAACGATCTCGGCACCAACGAGAATACGGCGCTGGGAATTCCCAACGGCAACGACAAGGCGTTTGGTGCTACCGGTATCGGCAACTTCCAGATCGGCAATATCATCAACACCGGTTCGCAGGGTTGGACCAATTCGCATCGCATCAGCAATTCGTTCCAGATCACGGATAACTTCACCAAGTCCATCCAGCGCCATACGATCACGCTGGGTGAGGACGTGCGCTGGATCCAGGCCTCGTTGACGAACTCCGACAGCAACAAAAACGGTGATTTTACCTACCCTGCCAGCTACACCAGCAGCTGCACCATGCAGTCTACTTGCACCGGAGCCGCGGGAGGCAACGAGTTCGCCAGCTTCCTGCTCGGGATGCTCTCCTATGAAGACCGCGGCTATGTTGCGACAAACCCGTCGACCCGCTCTACTTTTGTCGGTATCTATGCGCAGGACCAGTACCGCGTGACCAACAGCCTGACCCTTAACCTCGCCCTGCGCTGGGACGTAATCACCCCGGCGATCGACAAGCAGAATCATCAGTCGAACTTTGACCTTTCGAAAGGCGTGCTTGTCTTTGCTTCCTCGGGTAACCGCGGTCCCAATGTCGATACCTATTACGGCGGCTATTCGCCGCGCGTGGGCTTTGCCTACACGCCCAATCACGGCAACACCAGTGTCTCGGGCGCCTTCGGCATCACGCACTTCCCGGGCAACTTCGGAGGCATGGGCGGTTTCCTTGAACGTAACTATCCTTACTTCGAGGTCTTCAGCACCCAGGCGCAATTTCTTAACGTGCCATTGCCGCCTCTCAGCGTAAGCGGCTTGCCCACGTACATTGCCACATCCACCTCGGCTCCGTTGCAGCCTCCTCCGCCGATCTCGCCTGAATCCATGGCCAGGAACATGCAGCCGGATATGGCCAATGCATGGAACTTCGGCGTGCAGCAGCAACTGATGAGAGGCATGGCCCTCGATGTCACCTATGTCGGCACCAAGGGCACCCACCTGTTCCGCCGCTGGAACATTAACACCCCGCCTCCGGGCACAACCTCGTTCAACTCGCGCCTTCCCTATCAATACTTCAACGCAAGTGGGCAGCAGTATGCCACCAACATTGGCTACGCGGCTGCGAACGGCTCCTCCATCTATCACGGCATGCAGGTTCAGCTCCGCAAAAGCATGACCTATGGGCTCGATGCCCGCATCTCCTATACCTGGTCGAAAGAGATCGATGACATGAACATGTGGTGGCCGCTCGATGACCGCTACAATCGCGCCGTCGGCAACAGCCAGGCTCCTGACGTGCCCCAAAACTTCGTCGGCTCCCTCACCTATCAGCTCCCCTTTGGCAGAGGTAAGCAGTGGCTGTCGGGAGCGAATGGACCTGCGCAGATCCTTCTCGGAGGCTGGCAGGTGAGTTCCATTACTCTCCTGCAGGCCGGCCAACCCCTGCGCATCAAGACATCAACCGATGTACTCGGCAGCGGCGTCACCAACAGTGCCGATGTAACCTGTCCTTCGGTGAAGACTTACAAGTCGGTTACCAAGTGGTTCGATACCAGCTGCTTCGCCACCCCGAAGGCGCTGACTCTCGGCAACGCAAAGCAAGGTATCGTTCGTAGCCCCGGCTACTATAACTCAGACTTTTCTTTGTCAAAGTCTGTTGAATTGCGCGAAGGGATGAGGATCAGCTTCCAGGCTGATGCCTTCAATCTGGCAAATACACCGCACTACTCGAGCCCTGACACAACTTTCGGACATTCGAACTTCGGTGTCGTTGGCGGAACGAACGGAGGACCACGGGAAATTCAGCTTGGTGGTCACTTCACGTTCTAGTTGGCGGCGCGCTCTCCGGAGCCGGTACGAGGCTGACCGGAGAGCGCATTCCGAAGCTTCGCGGCCGCGGTCTGCCGGCATCAATGTTGAGCAAGAAACCCGAGGACAGATCCATATGGTGGACAGGAGGCGATTTCTTGCCGGAATGGCGTCGGCTGCCGCATTGAATTGTTTCGATCGAATCAACGCCAAATCAATTCCTGCGACAAGTAAGAGCCTGGTTCCGCCGGCGGCAGGCCAGGCTCCCAATTACTGGTGTACATGGGCCGCGCAGAACTACATGTTCGGCCACGGCCTTCCCACTCTCGACCCCGTCATTCTCGAGGGAGAATCAGGGAGCAAACTGGCGCACAATGCAATGAGCGAGTCCGTTCTTTTCGGCAGGAACGGCTGGGCGAACGAGTTTTTCTCCAAAATTCGTTCTGACCTCTTCCTTCTGCTCGATGACGGGTGGGAATCCGGTGGAACCGCAACCTTCGAGTTGGAAAAGAGCAAATTCCCATCTTTCCAGGGAAATGCGGCCGAACGACTGTATCAACTGAACCGTTCCGCGAAGCAAGCCAATTGGCGCGGAGCCGCGCTTTGGTGCCGCAATACCCCCGGGGGGACCGAAGATGCCCGCCTGGAAGAGGTGAGCGGGGAAGCGGACATCCGTTACTGGAAGATCGATATCGGCGATCCGGAATTCAACCTTGTACGCCTGCGCAACCAGAAACAAATCCCGCTCACGCTGGAACATGTTCATGGCGAGCCTCCGGTGAATGGCAATTGGCGATCTGACGGGCGCTTCGGGCTTCAGCCCTGGGATTCGCCTCGCCAACAGATTCTGGCCAACACCGATGTGTATCGGACCTATGACGTGACGTCGATCCTCTCCTTGCCGACCACGCTCGATCGACTTGCCGAGATGCTCAGAGGTGCGCAGGGGCATCCCGAAGCTCGTGCCGTGCTCAACGTGGAAGACGAAGTCTATGTCGCTGCCGTCATGGGCGGCACGATGGGCGTCATGCGTCATCCACTGTGCGGTTTACGTCCGGATCCGGATCCGGATCTCTTTTTCAACGGTCCGCGGCAGGCGAAGAGGAGAATGGACGAAGTCGTTCGAGCGGTGCGGTGGCAGCGCATAGCCTCACCCGTCCCTGCTGGCAAGGGTGAGGTGCGGGTGAGCGACGAGACGCTGACAGATAGCTGGAAATTCGAGCGCGGCCAGACCTGGTTCAATGATCTCGTTGGCCAGACCGTCTATCAAGGTGCGCCGGCTCGTCTCTCCCGAAACATCGAACTGCCGGAGGTGAATTCGGAATCCGACCCGCCCTTTGTCTTTGCCATGAAATTCCCCAACGGAGCGGTAGCCGTCGGGTGCCACGAACGCACCTTCCCCGGCCGCGGCTGGTTCATGCCCAAATGCGAAGTCATGCTCGACGTGACCGATGCGAAGGGGCCTTTCGGAGTATTTGGCAATTTCGAGAGCGTGATCTTCAACTTCAGTTCCAGGGTGGGTAACATCCGGGTTCTGGCTCAGGACCTCGCCGGCAACAAGGCGCTTGACGTTACCCGTGATGTGCAAATTCGGGGCAGGAGTCTCCGCGTGCCGGGTGAAGTCATCCGTGGCGTCGGGCTCAATGCAGCAACACCGCGTGATATTTCCGGTCCTGGGCTCGTCATTGCTTTCGCATAAGCCATTTAGGGATGGATTTCCTTCTGTTCGAGGCCGCCTTTCCTCATCGCCACTTGACTTCACCTCCGTTTAGCCAGGTGGCGCCTCTTTTCCCGAGCAGCAAAAGGACGCCTCGAACAGGAGAGTGACTCCGCCTGAATTCGTCAACTGAGACTAGCTCGCGCAGGACTTGGTTGCATCGCGGGTTGAGTTTTATGTTGAAGAAGTATTCGGAAACCGACGGCGTGCGTAATGAGCAGCAGCGGCACTACCAGAGTCGGAAGGAAGAATGTGGCTGCCAACTGCCCCGCCAGGAGTCCTGTATGAGCGCCCTGGTAGAAAACGTTGAGCAGGTCGGCTAAGCCGAAGAGGTTGAATATCCATGCGACGGCAATCCCAGAAGCGCCGGGAAGCAATACGAGCGAAATCAACGCCAGTATCGCCGCAATCAAATCCCCGTATGCCGTGTAATAAGCAAACGCAGGCGGCAGATCGGGCGACACGACGCCGGGAACCAGCACCGCCAACCCGATGAAGCGAAAGCTGTGCAGGATGAGCAGAGGCCGCAACGCGTCGGCCCGTGACCGAAGACGGAGTTCCGGCCAGATATACCGAGCGACGACTATGCTCCACGCGATCAAGCTGAATGCGATGCTCACGAAAAACCAGACCATCTGTTGTGGCATGACGATTTCTCCTTTTTAAAAGTCCAACCGTTAACTGTGACTGGCAGCGGTAATTGGAGCCTTGTCGCGGACCGGCGGCGTGGTCTTGGCAGCGTTGGCGATGGTGTGCTCGCGCCGCCACACCTTCGAGTCGGTCGCGAACTGGGGCATCGAGGGGAATGGTCGCCGCAGTTCGCGGTCGTAGCGCTCGAGATCGAACTCGGGGCTGAGCGGTCCGAGCATGAACTGCACAAACTCGCGAAGCCAATTGCCGAGGGTCCGCTGGTTGCGGGGCAGGGCGGCATAACGACGAGCGATCGTCTCGAAGTCTTCAGCGGGGCGGCCGGTCACATCGAGCACGTCCGTGGTTGGCGACCCCAGTTCGAACGCGCCGCGCTTGTGATCGTCGATGTAGTAACGAATGCCACTGAACTCATCGATTGCGTAGCCGCTCATTCGTGCGCCCTTCATGAACAGCCAAGCCGGGGTTGGCACGGCCTTGACTGGTCGCCCAACGGCTCGGCCGATCGCCTTGGCCATCTCCTCCGCGCCCAGAAGATCCGGTCCGGTGGGGTGGTAGGTTTTCCCGACGTGGCGCGCTGGATCCATCAGCGCCGCGACGGCGACCCGCGCGATATCTTCCTTGGAAGCCGGCGCGTTGCGGCTATTGCCGAAGATCCAGGGAAGGAGGCCGAGCTGCGCGGACAATCCGATCGTGACCATGTAGTCATCAGCAAAGAAGCCCGGGTTGACGATGGTGTGCGCGACTCCAGCGATCAACGAAAACAATCGATCGACGAGCCAGTGCTGGCGGGTCATCAGGGAGGGATGCGAAGGGCTTGACAGCCATTGCGTGACGCCGACAATGTGCTCGAGCCCGGCTTCCCTGGCGGCTACCGCAAAGGCAACCGCGCCCTGAACCATGTACGGATCGAAAGGCGGACAATAATATGCCCGCCGCACATCCTTCAGCGCATCGGCGACGCGCTCGGCATCACTCACGTCGGCGACCGCGATTTCGGCTCCTTGCGCTTTCAGTCGCGTGCTGCGGCCATCTTCCCGGTGCACCAGGGCGCGCACGGGATACCCGGCCTTGAGCAGCTCGGTAACAACGACGCTCCCCGTCTTTCCCGTCGCACCGGTCACGATAATCCGTGGTTTGATCATGTTCGTCTCCTTCTAAAAGCACTCACAGTGCAGCAGCGCTATCGTGCACAGGTCACTGCTGCGCACCCGGGCCGATCAATAACTTCAGCGGCACTAGGGAACCCACAGGAATGTACTGGGTATCCATCAACTGTGCTTTGGCAAGCGGCAGCGTTTCGATGAAGGATCGTGCTTCGTCCTCGGTGGTAGCCTCGACCAGGAAGATGACGCCCTTGCCGTCGCCGCGCGAGTACCACTCGCGGATCTTGCCGTCGAGGTAAAGCTTCACGGTCGCTCGGATCTCTGCCGGCATGACGTCGAAGACCTGTTGAAAAGTCACCCCTTGCTTGGCAGTCTCAATGACCAGTACCGCGGTGGCTTTAGGTAGAGCTATGCTGGGCACGCCAGAAGCGGCGCCGGACGGTGATTGCGCAATCGACGTCGCGGGAAGCGCGGCCATAAGAAGAAGCATCATGAGTTTCATCGGGTTCTCCTCTCGGTTGGTGTGTCGTTCCGCTTGCTAATAAGAGCACGAACGTACTCTTTGGTCGCAAAAAAATATCACGCTCCAGCAAAGCACTTTATGAAGAAATTCCTTGCCTCCATTAACCTCTGTTCACGTCTTTGAGGGTCTGGCGTAACGCGGATCATCATCAACACCCCCGCCATACTGGAGAACAACAACCTGCATTTCGCCAGTTTTTCTTCTTGCGTCTTGCCGGGCATGAATGGCGAGAGGCGCTCGCGATACGCTTCCAGCAACGCCTCAATTCGCTGGCGCACGGCCAGCGGCTTTCGTGCGAGTTCCGGCCCGAGAGCAGCGCGCACGCAACCGGATCCCGGCGAATTGACGTGTCCAACGCTTAGATAGCGTTCGATAATGGCCCGCAAGGCCTGACCTTGGGGCGCGGACTTTGCAACCTCCTCCATACCTCTCCCCGTCTCATCGAGCGCCCGCCCCACTGCGGCGACGAACAGGTCGTCCTTGCTCTTAAAATGCCGGTAGAAGCCTCCTTTTTTCAGGCCTACCTTCTTCATCACCGTACCGATGCCGCTGGTGTCCCCGCCGCGCTCCCGGAACGAGCGCGCTGCCACGGAAAGGATTTTCTCGTGATTCCTGGCTTTGTGTTCCGGCGAATACCGCATTGCCAAAGAGTACGATCGTACTCAATACCTGTCAAGGTCAAAATAAATCCTGCAGGATCAGTTCCGCGTGATGCGCCCCGACGCTGCGGGAGAAGTTCATCTCCACCGCTCCCCGCGCTTTACTACGTACTGAGAGAAGACGTAGCGCCATGGAATCAGTGGAATGAAAATCACCACCATGAGCACCGCCTGAATATCCGCAGCCACCGCGGCATCGATCTGGTGGGCGCGCCACAACGGCAGGGCAAAGGCGACGAGATAAATCGCTTTCCAGGTCAGCTCGGACAGCAACAGTGGAATCATCTGCAGCGGATAGCGAAGGCCGAGCACGGCCGTCAAACCGAGACCGGCCAGCAGGGCAAAACGAATCCCATCCGTTGCCGCAAACTCGTTTGTGTGCCGAATGACAGAAGGCCAGTAGTACGTGCCCAGCCCCGCGGCCAGGATGAAGTAGCAAATACGCAGCGTATACAGGCGAAACAGCGACACCTCGGGTTTGGCTTCTCGGGAACCGGAATCACCGGAGATATTAGTTGTCCCGACGGTCAGTCTCATCGAGGATTCTCTCTGCTAACAGTTCTTGGAGCTGGTTGCTCGGGTTGAACAGCAGCCAGGCTGAAGAATAGTACAACACGCCTTCTGGCATTCGCCCGGTGAAGAACTCAGCTTGCGCCCGTTTGGGTAACCTCGCGCAGTGATTCCATCAGCAGTTCCCTGAGTAAACACTGGAAACGCGACTCGGGGCTGTTGGCAACAGCGAGTCTCCGCTGAGTTCATCAGGCTCCATTGGTCCTTCCGCGGTGCTATGGCAGCGTGCCGGTCAGAAGCAGGACTTGGTTCTGCGTAGCGACAGCAAACCCGTTCGTACCCCAGCGAACCATATCGACCCCGGGACTGCTGGCCGCTGTGACTGAAAGCGTGCCGGTCCGGCTGTAGTTTGTTTGGTTGAACCCGACGATCGAGACGGTGGAATTTTGGGTGTTCAGGAAGAATACCTTTTGTTCGTGTCGTCCACTGCCATGCCGCTGGGATTCTGCAAGCCCGTAAAGACGCCCAACTGCGTGTTAGCAAGCGGATCAACGACATAACCAGTGCTGGCGTATATCACCTTTGAATCGCAGATAATATTCGCCGAGCCGACGATGAGGCCCGAAACCTCCCCCGTCTGTTGCACGCCATTGCTATCCACTGACATGGTGTAGAACCCGAAACTGGTAGTTCGGCCGTCGAACCCATACGGGATTGACCCTGAATTACAGAACGCCACGGTCGAGCTGCCAACTCCCCGCTGCGTCGTATTAGGCAGCATCGCACCATTGCTGAAAATCGCTACGTCTGCCTGATCAGGGATGATCGTGGGAAAGGCGCGAGCAACGGCGATTACACTTGAATTCGCCGGGGAGACCGAGATACTCTGCGGCGTTTCGGAACCGAATGAGCTGTCGCTACCCATAGAGAAAGTCTGGTCAACGGCGTTTGTGGTCAAATTGATGCGCGCCACCGATCCCCCTCCATCGAGCCCGACGTAGAGGTACTCATCGTCCGGGGAGAGAGCCATTACATCCGGCTCGCTGCCGACTGGAATGGTGCTGACTATGCTTGAAGTCGCCGGATCGATCACCGCGACCGAGTTTCCAATACCAGCCACGCGGCCCGGAACCGTTCCGTAGATCCGACTGCGTGCAGCGTCGTTGACGAGATGCCTCACCGTGAGATGAGCGAGGTCAGGAACGGGCGGAGCCGCAGTCGAGACCGTGGCAAAGGCCAGGCCGGAAGGAGTGGCGAGGGCTATGTTGTTCTTGCCATATCGAATCAAATCCCACCCCCGGGACTGCAGCCCGCTCAAGGGGGTGGAATCGAGGTACGAGTAATTGCTTAGGTTGTAACGTAGAACCGAGCTGGCAGGCGTCTTCGTGGGATCATACCGGAGGAAATAAGCCTCCTTGGTCGTATCGTCGAAGAACCCCGATATGGCTGCATTTGCGTAGGGGAGGTACATCCCTTGCAGCGCGGGAATCGCTGGATTGATTACGGCGCCGTTGCTTGAATAGATCAATCCATCGTGATTCTTAATTTCCGCATTAAAGCCATATAAGATGCGTCCAAAGTCCCCGACCAGAGATACGCCCGAAGAGTTGACGCTCATCTGATAGAAATCGAAACCGGTGTTCGAGTTGTTGTATCCGTAGAGGGTCGTTCCCGTACTCCCGAAGGCAATCGAATCGATTGAATTGAAGGGAGAATTCAGGATGTCAGGTAGCTGGCTCCCAGAGTCCAAAATGGCGACGCCCCCAAGCCGCGAGACAGCGACAACACTGCTGTCCACAGGGTCCGCAGAAAGGTATTGAGCGAACATCGGGCCGGCAATCGAGTCGAACCCCAACGGTGTGGAGTAGGTTACCAACTGAGATTGAAGGTTGAACTAATCGCTCGGCACTGCGACATTGAACAAGCAGAGATGCAGGCGGCGGCACGCAGCATTGAAGACTCCATGCGAATTAGCCGGGGCCCGCCACCGCTGAGAGCTGAAGTGACCGGTTATGACGCTTGCAGGCGATCCGTTTACACTGCTCCTTATGAGCATCGATTCAGGAGATTCTGGTTGAAAGGCCAAAGAACTAGGCACTTACGGTCAGCGAGACAGCAGCGCGGCAAAAAAAATAATAATACAAGAATTCAAAATTTGTGGATTCCCGATCCGTCGGCTCAGTTAACGCAAAGCCCACTTTGCAGCAAAGTGACCCATCTGACCTCAACTCGTGAGACATCCGCCCGTGCGGCGCTGGTTCCAGTTGGCACTTGGGTCCGACAGATCACTGAATGCAACTCGTCTTTCAGAACTGATTGGGACTTGAACTAGGGACGCCACCCATACCGCCACCCACCTTTCCGGGAAGCCGGTTTTTCGGCCACTTGCTGAGAACACTGATCGACTTGAATCGCTCAATGCGTGCTTTGGTGTGTGGCGTTGAAAAACTCATCCTCTGAGAACTCGCGGAAAATTCATCGATGCCCTACAAACGATTTTCTCGGACCGGGTAGACATTTTCTATCACCGGATTTGAGGCCGTTTGCACAGAAAACGAGTTTTTCAACACCCACGTCTGATAGCGCCAATTGAGAAAAGTCATGCCTCACTGGCTCAATTTAGAACCGATACCAAGTATGCTTCCGTCTTGGGGTGAACGGGGCTGTCGCATCCTTTACGTATTGGTGGTACCGGACAAGTTGGCGGTGCAGCCGTCGCGGAACTGCTAGCAACTTCGGAATGCCGGGAAGTGGAGCCCATTGCGCCACGATCGCGGGTGCGCAACGTCGTTCTTGATACCGGCGCTGCGGACTTTGCCGAGCGCATTGCCGCCCTTGCCTGCGGAGTTTTGAACCAAGGTCCCATCAGCGCCGTGAGCTGTGTGGGTGTCGGTTCTGGATCGATGCGCTGGAGCGAAGAAGAATTGCAACGACTTGAGGTCGGAGTCGTCGGTGCCTTTGCGTGTGGCTGCCATGACCCCGGAATCCCCCAGTTTTGCTTACTTTCTGCGGCAGGAAGCACAGCTCGCAGCCGGTTTCGCTATGTATGAGTAATGGGCATGAAAGAAGACACCGTGCGTAACGTCGGTTTTGCCCGCCTCGCCATATTTCGCCCCGGCATCATTGTCGGCAACGCTCATACCCCGGCCTGGGCCGGTTGGTTGGGAAGCCTCGTGCCTGGATCGGTTTGGCAATATTGATCAGCGAATTCTCGGTCGCTCCATCGCCGCAGAGATAGCTTTGGACAGTCGAGAAGCTGGTGAAGTTATCCGCGAAAATGCGGCAATGAAAAAACTCGCTGCGCAGTTCAATAGCGTCCCTTAGGAATTCTTGCGTGGGCTGTAGGCTAAATTAAGGGCGAGAGACAAACAGGCCAGCCAAACCATTTCGAGCTGATCGCCGGAATTTGGCCCACGGTCTGTCTCCTCACGTGCCGACTGATTTGGGTGGCCATCCCCTCCGGAGCAATTCTCCGTTGCCGCCAAATCTCCGAGATCAAGTTGAGCGCTGCGTCAGCGACGTTACGATTCGATGAGTGCGTCGGCGGAAGTCAACAATTGAGGCCGAACCTTCTGTAGAGCTGTGACAGCACTAATGAGCCGATCCAACACTCCAAGACCGCTGCATGTTGATCCAGATGCTTTGCCAAATGCACGCTTCTTCAGGCACCTGCGGCTTCACCGGCGTCGCGAAGACAAGATCGGAGAGTTGAGCGCAGTTCGCAGTTTGATCCAGATCAAAGTTGCAGGAAGGCGAGCAGCCAGTAAATATGAGCGTAGCATTATCATGTTTTGACATTGGATGAACCTTTGGTTAGCGTGATAAACTATTATTAAATAAAGACTTACTTGTAATATCCAATATATGAGTGCATTGTGCTCATATTTTTAGCAACTTATCCCAAGGCTTGGCGTCAGAAGCAGGTGGATAGTCCGAGATGAGAGGACTCGGAAAATCCAAAGACAGTCACTCGCAAAGCGGGTGTCACAAAACGACTTCTGTGGCCCCCGCTGAAGTTCCAGCTTGTTGCTGCGCCAAGCTCAACTATGGCTATGGGGTCCTTGTCCTCACCGGCCTTTTGAGTATGGCCAGAGGATACCTTAGAGGAAGTCTGCCCGTGAGCAGGCAGACACAAAAACAGAAACAGGTACGCTCCAGCGAGCGTGAACACGCATGGACGCATAGGTGCCTCCAGGGTAAATTGTGCGTTCCGGCGGCACCGAGAGAGATTCATCGCCAAGGTTCCACCAGATGGTCCTTGAATTCGCGCGGCAACTCCAGCAGATGTCCCGCATTAACGGAGCGCACCGCCCACTCAATCAGCGAGCGATATTGGTCGAAATGGGTGATGTTGCCCAGCCATTGCGAACCGGCCTCTGAATTCACCACCACGACATTTGGAATGTCGCACGGACCGACGCAGCCGCTCACGGTGAGCTGAAACCGCTTTAAGAGGCCACGCTTTCGCCACTCATCCTTCAGCCACTCCACAGGCACCTCGGGGCAGTCTTTCTGCGTCGCCCCGCAGCAGCAGCCGTGGCACACAATCATCTGGCCAATCACCAGGCGTTTGGTCTCCAGCATGTTTTCGCTCCTCACTTGCATCTCACATAGTATAGGGGAGTATATTACATACGGGGGAGAACGAATTGTCGCATATTTCGAAAAACAAGACGAAGACTCTAACGCGCGTCCGGCGCATCAAGGGCCAGGTGGAGGCTATCGAACGGGCCCTTGAAGGAGAAGGCGAATGCGAGGAGATCCTGCAACTGGTTGCTTCTTGCCGTGGAGCCCTTAACGGTTTGATGGCGGAACTGATCGAAGGCCACCTGCGTTTCCATGTGCTCGACCCGGCGCAGAAAACACGCCCAGCGCAGCAAGCGGCGGCGGATGACCTGATCGCCGTGGTGAAGCGCTACTTCAACTGAAAAGTCAGGAGATCTCATGGCCGTCACCCACGAAACCGCAACCCACCTTCACGAGCACGAGCTGCATTCGCGCCCTCCCCACCAGCATCACGAGGAAGGCCACGGTGAGGAACACGATCATCAGCACGCATTCGAGCTGGTCGAGGTGCTCCGTGTTCTGTTGGTGGCATTGGCTGCGGCGGCGGTCTGGTTTCACCTATGGGAGCCATTCCATCGCGTCAGTGTTATAGGATTGGCAGCCACTCTGATCGGCGGCTATCCAATTTTCAAGGAGGCGGTTGAGAACATCATCGAGCGCCGCATGACGATGGAGCTGTCGATGACGATAGCGCTCGTCTCCGCTCTGGCCATCGGCGAGTTCTTCACAGCTTTAGTCATAACCGCATTTGTTCTGGCGGCCGAGATTCTGGAGGGATTGACCGTCGGCCGGGGCCGGCGAGCCATCCAGGACATGCTAGACTTCCTCCCTCAAGTGGCCAGTGTCCTGCGGAACGGCCAGATTGTCGAGGTGCGCACGCAGACAATCCTTCCCGGCGAAATCGTTGTCATTCGTCCCGGCAGCCGAATTCCCGTCGATGGCCAGGTTGTAAGTGGCCACTCGTTTGTTGAAGAGGCTGCGATTACCGGCGAACCAATGCCGAGCGAGAAGACGGCGGGCAAGGAAGTATTCGCGGGCACCATCAACCAGGCAGGCAGCCTTCAGGTGCGTGCTGACCGGCTCGGAAAAGAAACCACATTTGGCAAGATCATTGAAGCCGTGGAGAAGGCCGAGCATTCGCGCGCGCCTATCCAGAAGATGGCAGACCGTCTGGCCGGATACCTGGTCTACTTCGCGCTCGGCGCTGCAGTCCTCACGTTTCTTCTCACCCACAATATCCGGTCGACGATTTCGGTCATCATTGTCGCTGGAGCCTGCGGCATCGCCGCCGGTACTCCGCTGGCCATCCTTGGCGCCATCGGACGCGCGGCTCGGCACGGCTCCATCATCAAAGGCGGAATCTACCTTGAGGCGCTTGGGCAACTTAATACCGTTTTCCTCGACAAGACGGGAACTCTCACCTTCGGCACTCCGTCAGTCACAGAAGTCAACCCTGCGCCGGGCGTGAACGAGAGTTCGCTCATTGAAGTGGCTGCTAATGCCGAAAGCAGTTCGGAGCATCCGCTGGGTCGTGCGATCGTTCGCCTCGCGGAGCAGCGAAGGATTCCTGTCTCCCAACCAACTCATTTCGAATACCGGATTGGACGGGGAGTGCTGGCCGAAGTGGAGGGCGAAGAAACTGTTGCCGGCAATCGGCCGCTTTTCACTGAATTGGGACTGAAGCTGCCCGAACGCGCCACCGCTCAGGGTACGGAGATCTTTGTTGCACGAAACGGACAGTACGTTGGATCGCTGGTCGTGGCGGATCAGTTGCGGCCCGGCTCCGCGTCAGCCGTCAAGGCCCTCCAGGAAATGAAGATCGATGTCGTCTTGCTGACAGGAGATACCAGGCAAACCGCGCAAGCGCTAGCTGGCCATCTTGGCATCCGCAATGTTCACGCCGAACTTCTTCCTGAGCAGAAAACGCATCAAATCGCAGAACAGGTGCGGGAAGGGCGAGTCGTGGCCATGCTCGGCGACGGCATCAACGACGCACCGGCGCTGAGCGAAGCCACCGTCGGTGTTGCCATGGGTGCGGGAACCGATGTCGCCCGCGAGAGTGCGGACGTGGTGTTGATCGGCAACGACCTCATGAAATTCGTCGAAACCGTTCGCGTTGCAAAAAGTTGCCGCGCCATCATCCTGCAGAATTTCTACGGCACGGTGATCGTCGATACGATCGGAATCGGCTTGGCTGCGGCTGGCTATCTCAACCCGCTGCTGGCGGCATTTATCCATGTTGCATCCGAGTTGACATTCATCCTGAATTCGACTCGCCTGCTTCCGCCCAGAGAATCGCAGCATATTTCGAACCGGGACGAGGCGCCCATCGCAATTTAAAGGCCGCGTACATTTAGGAGATTGAACTAGGGTTCTTCAATGTCAAATGTCGCTAGATCGCCAAACCGCGTTTCCATCCGCCACAGTTCTGGAAATGCGGTTTGGTCTGAAGTCAACAACTGAGATCGAAATTAATTCCGTGTTGCCGGTTACACGGGATAAACCTGCGAGAGTGACAGACTGCTGAGGAGGTCACGGCGCTGGTGAATCGGACGCTTGAAAGGAAACGACCCGCCATTGGTGTGCTTGGCGGATGTAGACCTTAATGAAGTGCCAGTCGTCGGAGACATTGTTGCCATTCAACGTGCGGGTGCGCAATAGATGGCCGGTGACCACAGCAGCGTCTCCGTATACGCGGATGTGCAGGTCCGAAGTCTCATAGCGCAGGAACTTCATGCGCCCGGATCGGGCGAACCCTAGAGCCTCAGCTCGTGTCATGACCGCCATGTGCGGAACAGAGACTTCCAGATCGTCAGCCCACAGGTGGTCGAGCGCCTCGGCGTCGCCAGCGACATGAGCCTGGTTCCACACATCTTCGAGATGCGTCAGCTCGCGTGTGTCATTATCGGGCGGAGTCTGCGAAACACTGCGTGCAGGCAGAGCGAACGCTGCTATCAGGAACAATGCGACAGAGGCCATTGATTTCATTGTCGATTCTCCAAGTGTTTGAAGGAGACTAACCGATTGCATACACGACCCACAACGAACTGAGGACAGCCTCCAAAACAACGCCCGCAAGGAACATTCTGACAGCCATGTCGTCGGCAATCCGGGAGTTTGGGTTGTGGACGAGCGCCGTTTTCAAATTTACAAAACCTTCAACACCAGCAAGGTCATGTCGTCTGCCTGGGGAGTTGTCCCTCGAAACTGGGCCACAGACGAATAGATGCTTTCAACCAATTCCTCAGCACTCTCTTGCGGGTGCGAACTCACGATTGCTGCCAGGCGTTTCTCCGAGTATTCCTCTCCCGTTGGGCTCTCCGCCTCCACAACCCCGTCCGTGTATAGAACGAGAACGTCTCCCTGGCTGAGAGTGACCACATCCCGCCTGTACTCTGAATCGGGGAGTATACCTAGAATGGGACCTCCTTGGTCTAGCCGGCTTGGGTCTGCGCCAGCACGAACCAGGAGAGGCGGATTATGTCCTGCGTTCGTGTATTCGAGGGAACGCGATCGGGCGCAGAGTTTCCCATAGAAAAGGGAAATGAAACGGTGTCCGCCTGTGACCTGATGAACGACGTTGTTGAACGCATGTAACAGGTCATTTGTGCCAAGAAATCTTGGCGCATCCATGCGAAGGGTAACTTCAATGGACGGCATCAACAGACCGGCAGCGACTCCCTTGCCCGCAACATCAGCAATGACTACCGCAATTTCCCCTTCAGGCAGTTCTATGAATCCATAGTAGTCCCCCGCCACTATCTTCGCTGGATACATTCGCGCCGCGAACTCAAATCCAGGCGTCCTGGGTATGGAACGAGGCAGGATGCTCTGTTGTACTTCTGCAGCCATGAGAATTTCATTCGCAAGCTCGTCCCGTTGTCTTGCAGTCAGATCAGCGAGTCGTCGTCGCTGCGCGCCTAGCTGATTCACGACGACGACAACGAAGACATATCCAAGCAGAGTCGCGGCATCTCCGGTGAAGTGCCGGATGCTGGTATCCCGCACAGGACTGAGAAGATCATGCAGCGCCAAACAAACAATTGAAAGCGCGATAGTGATGCGAAGCGGATGTACCAGAGCACTCAAAGCCAGGGGCAAGAAATACAGCGGAGCGAGAGAAAACGAAGTCACGGACTTATCTGCGTAAGCGACTACGGCCATGCCAACCACCACGACGGAAGTGAGCACAGCAATGCTCAGCCTCTCATTCACGTACGGGCCGGCAGACGTGACTCTACCGAGAACATTCGACCATCGCGGAGGCATCATATGTGTCAACGATCCCCAAAGCTGACAATCCGCCGTCGGCTCACGCACCGAAGCCAAGAATTCCATTTTGACTCACGGCTACGAACCAATATAACCCGGTTGTCCCTGCTCTTGATCTTTTGCGTCCGCTCCAACGCCAATGCTCCGGGTGTGACCTGCTTGACCGTTACCGGTCCAAAAACACAAGACCTTGCCATTTTGAAGCACATTCTCGGCCTCGTCTGCGTCAACTCCCGGGCAGGCAACACGGAAGACTGGTAGGCGTTGTTACGGCCAGTTGCTGCATTATCGACAACTCATTCATCGACAAATCAGATCAAGGCAAGTTGCCAAACAGTTGCCATGTCGAACTCTTGCCAGCCAAGAAAACGCTGGATCCACGTTTCAGGGTAGCTGGTTATACGCCCAAGTGGACTGGATTTGTAGACACTGATTTCATAAAAGCGTCGGCTCCTTCGAGAGCCTGCGTGAAGTCAGGCAGTTGCTGACTGACCGGGAGTGCTCGATGAGGAAGGAGCCGAACGTAGCCAGCTTATAAGTCTGCTTCTGTGTGGAATACACTTGGGCAGTTGCTGAGTGACCAGAGAGCGGGCCGCAAACGCAGCCTGCAGTGCGTAAGAAAATGTGCGGGACTGCTGAAATGGAAGATGATTGGATGGGGCAGCGGCACGCTCCGCCTTCGGTAAGAGATCGGTAGCGACCACCGGCGGCCGGTTCGTCGATGGTCGTTACTCCTCGTTCATTGGCGTGCTGCCCCACCCAGACCGGCAATCGTTCAATGGCGAGAAATGTCTAGAACAGTGTTATCTGGTTGTCGACTGAGGTGATTTCCGGAGCCAGCCACGCTTGCCTTTCCGCCTCCTGCCTTTCCGCCCAGGAGCGCACCCGGTCTTTGAGAATGGCTTTGCTTCCCTTTACTTCAACGGTAATGTTGCTGGCATCCACCTGCGCGGTGCGGATCAGCGCGTCCTCGATCTTCTTCTTCAAGTCGCTTGGGGAAGCGGCCGGATTTACGACGATCAGGTTGCTCACGCCCTTCGCGCCCCAAAGGCCACGCACAGCGCGCTCCGCTTCCAGCTTCTGGTATTGCCACTCCACTTCGCCCTTGAGTGTCACCCAGCCCTTGTCGACGGTTACCTGAATCTTGTCGGCCGGGACACTTGAATTCCACTTGAGCGCGTGCACCGCGGCGGCCGCAATGTCGGCGTCGGTGCGCTCTCCGAGGGTGCGTACATTGATGTCGTTGGCTACGGCGACCACTCCGTGTACCCGATGGGCGGCCTCTTCTGCCTTCCACTTTTTCAGGTAGGTATCCACCGTCCCGGTGAGGGTGACAACGCCGTCTTTGACTGCCACGCCAATTTCGTTGGCCTGGATGCTGTGGTCCCACCGTAGTTCGGAGAGCACATCGGTCTGAATCTCTCGATCTGTACGAGTCATGGTTGCGGTTGGCATCTGAACTCTCTCCTTCTTATGTCGGCATGCTCGAACCGGGCATGCGGCTGCTCAAAAATGGGGTGCGATGCCCGTCCTCGGGAAACGGAGCATCAGGGTAGGAGGAATTCGACTCATGCGAAGGGCCGGTCAGGCATGCGCAACTCTTCAAGCCGCCTGCTTTGTCTCCTTGGCCGCTGGCTTTGTTTCTGTCGAAGACGATTTGCTATCGGACTCAATCTGAATCTGACGGCGATTTGACTGCGGCTTCGGGGCGGGCATCGAGATCTCCAGTACTCCGTCGTGAAAACGGGCCTTGGCTTGTTCCGGATCTGCGCCCTCCGGCAAGGGGATGCGGCGGTAAAAGAATCCGAATTGCCGTTCACTCCGGCGCACTCCTCCCTCGGTGGACTCGCGTTCCATCTTGCGCTCCCCCTGGATTACGAGCGCATCATCTTCCGCCTCCACGCGAACTTCGCTCGGTGACAATCCAGGAAGTTCGGCAAGGATATTGAACTTGCCATCGCGCTCGGAAATCTCGACGGTCGGGGTCCAGGCAATGGCTTGGTTTATCTCTCCTTCCGACGCGAGCGGCTGAAGCGCGCGATCAAACTCGTCTGCCATTCGGCGGAAAAGAGAAAATGGAGTCATACGAAACATCTCGAATGGAGAGAGCGGAAGCCCCAGCACACCCGGCCGGAGATTTCTCGCGATCGCACCCGGGCGAGTTTGCTGCGTCAACCCGGTGCGTTGCGAAGACTTATCACCCTCGTTGGTCTTTTGTGATGTTGCGGTTGTCGGTTCGGTTTCGGTCGGCATGATGATCTCCTTTCTTTTTGTAGTTCGCTTCCGTGGTTGGAGAATCGCCTATCGACAAAGTGTGAAGAGCGACGAAGAAGGCCGCATCGTCGCTGGAGGTTCCACCCCACGTGTGACGATTCCAGGGAAATGCGTTTTCAAAGGAACTCTTTCATTGCGGATAAAAGCGTCTCGTAGTCATACGGCCCAGGGTGAAGGCGATCGTTAATAAAAAACGTTGGAGTCTCGCTGACCCCATTTTGATGGCCGCTGAGGATGTCTTCCCTCACCCGAAAGTCAAACGTGTGCAACGCCATGTCCCGATTGAACCGCTCCATGTCGAGACCGCATTGGGTGGCGTAGACCCTTAGGTGCTTGTCCGACAGAGCGTGTTGTTGATTAAAGAGAAGGTCGTGCATCTCCCAGAATTTGTTCTGCGCGCCGGACGTCTCCGCCGCCTCCGCGGCATGCTTCGAATTGACTTCCAGGCTGGACAAGGGGTAATTGCGAAAGACGAAGCGCATCTGGTCGCCCAGGACCGCCTCGAGATGCCTGACTACGAAACGCACTTCGTTGCAGCGAGGACATTTGTAGTCGCCATATTCAAGCAGGGTCACCACAGCGGACCCCGGACCGCGAACATGATCCCGGCTGGTTGTGGGAGGGATGAACTGGGTGGGAACAGCCGTCGTCATCGAATGTCATCCTCACTTTCCTTTGCGAGATGCTAGCGATCGTACTGCGCAAATGCAATTACACGGGAGGATAGAAATGCCATCGGGCGGGCAGCCTAGCAGCCCGTGGTGTAAGTCCAGGTACGTGAGCGGGGAAAAGTCTGCTATTTGAATCGACCTCTTCGTAGCATTGAGGCATGGGGATGGGAACACGCCAGGCTCAGGAGAAGCAGGAAGACATCTGGATCGCGAGCGGGGATGTGGCGCGGTCTCCAGGTCATCCTTTCTACCAGCGTCTGAATGAGCTTCTTGACGAAGAGAAGTTTGACGAATTCGCCGAGGGTCTTTGCCGGAAGTTCTACGCTCGCATGGGGCGCCCAGGTCTGGCGCCGGGGATTTATTTCCGATCCCTTCTGATCGGCTATTTTGAGGGCATCGATAGCGAGCGTGGCATCGCATGGCGTCTGGCCGATTCGCTGGCGCTGCGACAGTTTGTACGCATCGGAATTACGGAGCAGACGCCGGATCACTCCACGATTTCGCGGACGCGGCGGTTGATCGACCTGGAGACGCACCGGGCGGTGTTCAGCTGGGTTCTGGGATTGCTGGCGGATCGGGGACTGATCCAGGGCAAGCGGGTAGGGGTGGATGCGACTACGCTGGAAGCCAGCGCAGCGATGCGTTCGATAGTGCGGCGCGACACGGGGGAGAGCTACGACGAATTCCTCACTGGTCTGGCGCGGGCTTCTGGTGTGGCGACGCCGACGAGGGAGCAATTGGCGCGGTTGGACCGCAAGCGCAAGAAGCGCACCTCGAACCAGGAGTGGATGAGCCCGACGGACACGGATGCGCGGGTGACGAAGATGAAGGATGGGCGCACGCACCTGGCGCATAAGGCCGAGCACGCGGTGGACCTAGACACCGGCGCGGTGGTGGCGGTGACCCTGCGGGAAGCTGACAAGGGGGACACGACCACGTTGGACCGGACGCTCTGCGAGGCCGGCGAAGCGGTGGCGGAGTTGGTTGGGCGCGAGGCCGAGCGCCATCCCGACTCGGTGCCCAAGGTGAATGTGGCCGGGATCGAAGAGATGGTGGCCGACAAGGGGTATCACTCGGGCGCGGTGGTCGAGCGGGTGAAGAGTTATGGGGTGCGCAGTTACATTCCGGAACGGCAGCAAAAAGGGCAACGGCATTGGGAGGGCAAGGCCGGCCAGCAGCAGGCGGTGTACGCCAATCGGCGGCGGGTGCAGGGCCACTACGGCAAGAGCTTACTGAAGAGGCGCGGTGAGATGGTGGAACGCAGCTTCGCGCACTGTTACGACACCGGCGGCATGCGGCGCACGCATCTGCGCAAGCATAACAATATCCTGAAGCGTCAGTTGATCCACATTGCAGGATTCAATCTGAGCCTGATCTTCCGCCGCTTGCTGGGCGCAGGCACTCCGCGGGAGTGGAACAACCTAGGTGGAATGCTGCTTTTGTTCTTACTTGGGCTGTTTACGCGCCGCACGCATCGCAGTCGGCCCTGTAGAAGCTTCATGCGACAGTCTCATCCAACTTCTCCACATAAACGGCAATCCCTGCTCAGACAAGGACCTGCCCCGGATTAGCTACTTACACCACGGACTGCTAGGGATGACTACGACCCGCTGGACAGAACCTTCTACTACCTTCGACTTATGTCAGCCCGCTCGGGGTCCTTCTTCGATCGCTCTCTAATACGAAGGTCTTACTTTCTCATGCGCTTCTGGATAAAAGGGTAAATAGGCACCCATATTCAATCGAGGCTCATCCTAGCGATCAATTGTTTGCGTGAGTCAATGCGGCTAACATCGCAGACCAGTTGCTCAGCCATCGGGCCACTGGTGCCTGTGTTGCGAGACGGACATTAGTGCGGCGCTGAGTCAATCGAGAGGAAAGCGAGGGAGTTATGAAACAAGCGTTCTACCTTTACGCACGGGCGATAGCGATGTTCATGGTGGCCTCGTTGATGTTGGCTGGAGGCTGCAAGTCCGGAGAGAATACGGCCAACGTCCCGCAGGCTAAGCGGGTGGGCGAGACGCAGCCCGAGTCACAAGCAAATTTCGACCAGCAGCGGCAGAATGCGGAAAAGCAGACCCGCCCTGAAGTCGAAAAGGAACGGCAGAGTGCCCAGGAACAGGCGAATCAGGCACTCGATCAGGATGCCATCGCGGCGATTAATCAAACTCAGAATGCGATCAAGGCAATTTCACAGAACAAGAAGAACGATGCGCTTGCCGCGATCGAAGCGGCTACCGGAAAGATCAATATCCTTCTTGCTCGTAATGCCAAGGTGGCGCTGATCCCGGTGGCGTCGGAGGTCGAAGTGATTGATGCCGCGCCGCTCGACGAGAAAGCTATCCAGGCGTTGGACCACAGCGTTTCCGAAGCGGTCAAGAACAAGGATTACCCGACCGCCCGTCTCCTGCTGTATTCGCTGGAGAGCGAAATCCGCGCTCGCACTTACAATCTCCCGTTGGCCACTTATCCTCTGGCCCTCCAGGAGGCGGCGCGATTACTCGATCAAGGAAAGAACGATGACGCAAGCAAGGTGTTGGGAACGGCGCTCAACACTCTGGTCGCTGTTGACAACGTTACGCCGATCCCTCTTGTGCTTGCGCGCGCCGCCATCGCAGCCGCGGAAGAACAGCGGCAGAAAGACAAGAACGCAGCGCAGACGCTGCTGGCGACGGCAAAGAATCAGCTTCATCTCTGCCAGGAACTAGGCTATGCCGCCGATGCATCGGAATACTCGGCGCTGAATACCAGCATTGCGCAGCTTGACAAGGAATTGAAAGGCAATGGCGATACGACCTCGCTGTTCGCCAAACTGAAAGACGAACTTTCGCCGCTGTTCAACCGGCAATCGGCGCAGGAGCGTCGCTAATCACCAACAACGCAAACGCACGCATTGGAAACATGGAGAAAGGAGATTGACATGTCAGTTTCACCAGGAGTAGTCCATCGCCTACTGGTAGTCGCCCTCTTCGGTTCAACGACGCTGTTGCCACCCGCCCTCTGGTCGGTGGCGCGGAACCCGCCCAACGCCGAGGTGGCAGCCCAACTGGATGCCGCAAACGCTGAGGCGGCGGAGTTGGCCCGCAATGCGGATGAATTGACGTCGCTGCTCCACAATGATGTGAGTTGGGAGTCGCATGCCGCGATGCTGAGCCGGATCAAGGATCACGTGAACAACATGGGAAGAATCGTGGCCAAGCTGCAGGAAGAACGCGAGGAGGCGTCTCCGTGGCAGCAGCAGGCCATCGATCGCATGGTACCCATGCTCAAGGAAATCGCGGCTAATACCACCGCGGCCATCGAGCATCTGAATCAGAATCATGAACGCCCCACGACGCCTGACTACGTTGACTATCTTCAGCAAAATGCAGATATCTCGCATGAACTTGCAGACATGATTTCAGCGACTGACCAGTATGGGCGCGAAAGGACCAAGTTGGAACGGCTCCAGGACAAGATTGATGCACCCGGCAGTTTAGCCGGCAGTACGAAGTGATTGGTGGTGTCGTCTGACCGTCGCTCACAAGATATCGGCGGACCGCTGGGGCGAAACTGTCCTATCGTCTGCTTTCCTTCCGGCAGCACAGAAATGGAATCAGGATCGACACAAGCGCGACAAAGGAGCGTTCAGAATGAAACTCCATCGAAGGACCTTATGGACGGTAGCTCTTGCCATCGTCCTCTTCTCGATTCCAGCAATGGCGGATAAGGTGGTGACGGACTTTGACCACTCCGCGAACTTCAGCCAGTACCACACCTACTCGTGGGGACATCTCCACGTCGCGGATCCTCTTTTCGAACCACGGGTTCGCGAGGCCGTGGACCAGGCGCTTCAAGCGAAAGGATTGCGAGAGGTAGAAGCCGGGGGCGACCTGACCGTAACCGCAGTGGCCATCAGAAGGAACAGGACCGAATACGACACCTTTTACGAGGGGCTAGGGCCACGCTGGGGATGGCATGGCTGGGGTACGGGCATGGCCACTACGACCATTGACAAAATCCCGGTTGGCACCTTGGTCGTAGATCTCTACGACACCAATTCAGCGCACCTGGTGTGGCGCGGCGAAGCCCAGGATCAACTCTCTGAGAAGCCGGAAAAGGATACCAAGAAGCTCAACAAGTCAGTGGACAAGATGTTCGAGAAGTTCCCGCCACGCGCCTGATCGTCATTGAATGAGCCGGGCCGGCCAGCACGGGCCGGCCACCGGCCCCGAAACACATGCGTATCGCCATCGACGCGATACAAGGAGGAAGCCTTGAATACGATCGTAACGTATGCTCGCTCCGAAAGAGGGTGGTCTATCGCTCTCGGCATCCTGCTGATTATTGCGGGACTGTTGTCTATCGCGGTGCCGTTCTTTGCCGGCGTGGCCGCCAGTGTCTACTTCGGATGCCTGGTTCTCTTCGCTGGGGTCGCGCACCTGGTGTACGCATCGTACTCGTAATCTCTTCGGGCCACCTTGCCAGGCCGCATGGGCATGGCAGGCCGCTTATCTTTATGTAGAACCACCGGCTTTTCGTCGACGCAAACCACCGGTTCGCTTTTCGATAGGGGACTTTCGTATACCTTGAGGACGTCCTCCATCTTGGCGATGTACTCCTCGTCCAACTTTCCCACGCACCACATTTTTTTCCCGCCACGGCTTGAGGTCGTGGCTTTCCAGCAAGACACGAATGGTTTCTCGACCCACATTGGGGACAAGTTTGCGCTTAACAACCTCTTCCGTCAGCAGCCGCACCGTCCAGCGTGCCCGGCCTTCTGGGGGCGGCGAGCAGACAACGGCGACTATCCGTTGTTGCTGTTGCTGGTCCAGGGCCGGAGTTTTGCCCGGTCGAACGGCATCAAATAATGCCCGCTCGATTCCTCCTTGCTGATAACGCTTGCCGATCTGCCACACGGCCTTGGCCGAGAGCATCAGGTTAGCACCCACCGCAGGCGTGGACTGACCCTGATCCATCTCTAGCAGCGCCAAAGCGCGTACGACCGTGCGTACTGATTGCAAACCGCCACCCAGCAACTGCTCGATTTGCTGCCGATCTTTCGGAGTTAGCGAAATCTCAAGCCGCTTGCCTCTGCCCATGTAATCAGCTATACAGATAATCAGGGAACCCTACAAGTATCAACATTGATTACCTATACATGCGGTCATAGTACTGGGAGCCTCAGCAGGCACAGCATTGAATCAGTATCATACCGGGACAGACCGTGTCGCTGTGGATCTGCCAAACCTTTGATTTGAATGCCGATCGTTATTTTGGCGAGCCGCACCCTTCATGAGTGGTCGCAAAGTAGTAGATGACCTAGCGTGGAGCCTTGGAGAGTGCTTCGGCTGTTCGCTGATCTGTGATCAATACATCAATCAACTTGCCCCGCAATGCGCCTAGAATCGCCTGCATTTTCTGCATTCCCCCCGCAACGCCGACCACTCGCTTACAAGCTCGGAGCTTCTCCAGATCGATCCCTATGACCCTCTTCATCAATGGCGATTTGATCGGCTGTCCCTCCGCGTTGTAGAAGCGGAAGCATATGTCGCCTACCGATCCCAACCGTTGCAATTCGGCTCGCTCGTCGCGTGAGAAGATGTTGCCGCTCACCGCAAGCATTCTTGAAGGTTCCATCGAACCGATACCAACCAGAGCGAGATCCAGCTTATCGAACAAGGCAGACGCTTCCTGCACGACTGGGTCCCGTGAGAGGATGCGCTGCGCTTCGGCCGAGCCAACGATGGCAGGCGACTGTAATAGCACCGGCTTCGCACCGATGCTGGCTGCGAGTCTTTGGGCAAGATGAATGGCATGGAACTCACTTCCGACGTTTCCAACTCCGCCGAGAATTTGAACTACCTTGCCGTCTGCGCAGTAGTCGCCAGGGTGCAGAGCATCTACCATCGCAAATAGTGAACGGCTCCAGGAGGATATGCCGATGACCTTACCAGGTTTCAGCGTCGTTTCCAAAAAGTATGCGAGGGCTGTGCCAAGATCCCGGACCATCGCATCACCGTCCGCGGGGCAATCAACGACAACCGCATCCTTCAATTCGAATCGTGAGGTCAGTTGGTCTTCCAAATCGGCAAATGTGCCGGGAGGAGTGGCGATGTTGAACCGCACAAGGTTCAGAGTCCTCGCTTTCTTCAACATCCGGGAAATGGTCGACTGATGCAGCTGGAGTTTCTCGGTGATTGTCTGTTGATTCAGTTCCTGGATATAGTACATCCGCGCAACTTTGGCCATCAGGCGAAGTTCATCGACGCGAGCCATAGCTTCCCATCCTGAGAACACTGCAGAACGTATTCAGCCTGTAATCCATTGATGTGCATTCACGGAAGCGCTGGAAGTCCGCGTGGACGCTCGTGATGATAAATCTGCCATCCCATGTAGCGGCCAAGCGCTTCGGAGACCACGGCCGCCGAGTGACTGCGGTTCATCGCCGCGTGATGCTCAAAGCCATTCTGACAGACGACGTGCATTAAGGATGAGAGCGCAGGCACGCGAACCACGGCCCGCGTGCCAAACGTATCCAGCGGATCGTCGGTGAACTCCCCTTCGCCAACGTAGGCTTTGATCCTGCCGCTTGCATCGTCCGTGCTGATTCTGCCGAAGGTCAGCGGCCCGCTCCCTGTACGGCCTTCCATCGCCCCGAAGGTGTTCTCTTCTCCGAGAGTTGTTCCGAGGATGGGGGCGGTCGCAATTCGCACTTCGGGGACAAAGTCTTTCGCCCAGTTTCCACAGTGGAACAGCACGCATTTGTCCGGATCATCGCCGTAGTTGTTGTTCCAGTCGACTAGCGCGCTTGGCCGTCCGCTTGCCAGTTGCAGTGCGTACATGCTCACGACGCCTGCAATGTCGACCTCGCATGCCGACGGCAGCATCTGTTCACTCATCATCGACATGATCGTGCAGACATTCACTCCATAGTTCTTTTGCAGCGAACTCCAGCACTGTATAGCCGTTGCCGAAATCCCGAGTGACTGCATCCAGTCGTCGACAACCAATGCAAATTTTGCCATTTTGAGGATCGCCTCATCCGGAACCTTTGAGGCATCCGCGTATCCACGAATCTGCTCGACCCTATGCTTCACGCGTCTATCGCTGTCCGAAATCTTGACGGCGTTTCCAAATACTTCAGACAGATCAATGGTGCTCACGGAGATTCCTGAGGCTTCCAGCAGCTTCTCGCTATATCGAGTCGTATTGAAGGCGTTCGGGCGCGCCCCGATGGCTCCAATCCGAACTCGCGATAGCCCGCGAACCACGCGGCAGACGGCTACAAACTGCTCCAAATCTTCGCGGAACCTCGAGTTCAGAATGGAAACCGTATGATCGCGCGTAAGCGAGAATTTGAATCCGTACTGGCGGAGGTTGTTGCAGGCCGAGATCTTCCCGCAAAAGGCATCACGGCGCCGATTCAGTCCAAACTGATCGAGATCGTCTGGACACGCCTGCACAAGGATCGGCACACGCACGTCCCCCAGGCGAATCGAGTCGGCAATGCCCTTTTCATCTCCGAAGTTTGGAAGGCAGACGAGGATTCCGTCCAGGCGGTCGCGATTGGAGCGCAGCAAGTCTCCGCACTTCTGTGCGTCAGCCCAGGTTTCCACCGCGCCAATTTTTGTGTCCTGCTCCGAAAGCCACACGGGCTCGATCGAGAGTTCACCAAAGAGCTTCTTGAGGTCCCGGCGTGCTTCCCCGATCAGAACATCTGGGAAAAAGTCGCGATTGCCCAGGATTACGCCCAGAGTTGTCATAGCACTTTACCTTACCTTATCGAAATCGTGGAAATCATCTGCGTCCTGTCGAGTAACCAAATCGCATGGAATAATCTGCTCTTCTGGCTTATGCGTGGAACCGGTCCTGAGATAATCGTCCGCTTCGTCGACGGCCAGACGCGAAATGAGAACGGCAGGCTGAAGAGCCGTTGCACGCAACTCGCCCGCGCGTATCGATGCAACCGCGTCCGGGCTTCCGTCAAATCCCGAGATCACAATCCCGCTCCGTCCCGAAGATTTGACGGCAGCCAGTGCGCCAAGCGCCATCGTATCGTTCCCCGAAATGATGCCCTTTATATTTTGATGAGCCTGGAGAATCGTTTCTGTCTTCTGGAACGCTTCGGCCTGCGACCAGTTGGCGGATTGTGCCGCAACGCGTACAAGATCCGGATGGCGGTCGAGAACAGAATGAAACCCCGAGGTTCGGACCTGGGCGTTGGTGTCGGACTCTCGGCCAAGCAGCTCCACGTAGGGTCCGCCAGAGGGTCCGAGTGCCTCGACGAAATCCTCTGCTACGATGATCGATCCTTGATGGTTGTCGGCGATGATCTGAGCCTTCGCGATTCCAGTCGCATTGATAGCCCGATCGATCAGAAAACAGGGGATGCCCGCCTTTGTGGCGCGCCGCACAGCAGCAACGGAGGAGTCGGCGCCAGCGTTATCCAGGATAATCGCAGCCGCATTCGAAGCGATGGCAGCATCAATCAGGTTATCTTGCCGATACGCATCGTCGTCGTGCGCGTCGACGCGAACGCGATACCCGAGAGAGACAGCCCGCACCGCTGCTGCGTCAGCTTCAGCTTTGAAGAATGGATTGTCCTGCGAAGGCACGATTACCACGATCAGTTTCTTCGAATTATCCGGCTTCTGACAGGCAGAGAGCGACAACGCCAAAAGGACGGCCGCGCCCGTGCACCAATTCCGGAGGGTCTGGATCACTCGCCTGCTCCATCATCGGTGCGCAGCAGAATCGGGAGGAACCGCGCCTGGATACTTGTCTGCAATTGGTCGATAGCAACAGCGAGAATAATGACCGCTCCTTTGATAACCATCTGCCAGAACTGAGATACTCCGAGCATCACCAGGCCATCAGAGAGAACTCCGATCACGCATGCTCCGAGAAGCGATCCCGTGACCGACCCTCGGCCTCCCATCAGCGACGTCCCGCCCAGCACGACCGCCGCGATGGCATTCAGTTCAAAGCTGTCGCCAGTCGCTGGATGCGCTGCTTCCAGTTGCGACGCGATGATCAGGCCAACTAAGGCTGCACAAAGCGCAGCAAAGATGTACGTGAAAAGCTTCACCAGTGGTACACGGATACCCGCCAGTCGAGCTGCACGCTCATTTCCGCCTACGGCGTAGATATGACGGCCGAGTGGTGTCTTGCGTGCGATCACCAGAGCTGCGGCGAAAAGCACAAGCATAATCCAGACCGGCATCGGCATGCCGAAAAAGAACGTTTGCCCCAGAGCAGAAAACCCCGTGTTCCCGTGAGCAGCATCGCCTCCAAGATTGGGGAAGGTTTTGCCATTCGAGATCAGCAGTGCGGTGCCGCGCGCTACATAGAGCGTCCCCAGAGTGGCGATGAATGGAGCAACGCCGGCCTTGGAGACAAGCCAGCCATTCAACAGCCCCACCAGAAGCGAGATCGCGATCGCTATCAGCGCGCAAAGCGTAACAGGGAGAAAGTGGCGCGAACCGCCGACCTCAATCCCCTGGGTAAGCAGTTACCCGACCAGCATTCCAGCCAGTCCAGCAACGGACCCGACTGACAGATCGATTCCCCCCGTCAGTACGACAAACGTCATTCCAATCGCGAGAATGGCAGCGATGGCTACGTGCTTGGTGAGGATCTGAAAGTTATTCGCCGTTGAAAAAGCCGGCGCCAACGATGAGAAGAGAATAAGCAGCGCAACCAGCACCACGACTGCGCGTGCTTTGAATAGAAGGAGGAGAGCACGGACGCCCGAACGGGTGGCGCGAATCGATGGTCGCGTTGCAGCAGTCGTTGCTGTCATAGTGAGACTCTCCCTGGTTGCGCCGTTGAGGCCGCGGCGATGACCGGGCTGGCTGCAACGAAAAGACCTTCATCGGTCAGTTCTTTGCGTTCGAGCGTGGCGGCGATCCGCCCCTGACACAGAACAATGGCTCTATCGGCGAGAGCCTGTATCTCCTCAATTTCGGAAGAGGTGAAGAGTATGCCGATCCCCTCCGAGGCGAGGCGTCTGAGAATTGCATAGATCTCCGCTTTCGCTCCCACATCCACCCCGCGTGTAGGCTCGTCGAGCAACAGCAGTTTCGGGGAACACATCAGACAGCGGGCGATGATGACCTTCTGCTGATTGCCACCTGACAGAGCAGTGACCGGCAGTTCGAGATCAGACACGCGAATGTTCAGATCTTTTACGAACTGCAACGCTCTCGCGGTCTCGTTAGTCTTGTCCAGCAGCATCCCGCCGGCGCCCGCCAGCGCAATGTTCTCCCGAACCGAGAGATCCGGTACAAGAGCGTCACGCTGGCGATCCTCCGGAACAAGGTGAATGCCAGCCCTGACTGCATCTCTCGCTGATTTCACCCGCAGCTTCTTGTCCCGAAGCCGAATAGTACCGGACCGAACTTCGCGGGCGCCCGCCAGTGCCTCGAGCAACTCAGTGCGGCCGGCTCCAAGCAGCCCGTAGATACCAAGAACCTCTCCCTCGAGCAAAGAGAAACTCACATCCTGTACCGGCGTGCCTTGTGTAGCGGAGTCCGAGTCGGGCGCAACGGTCAGTTCCGCCACACTCAGCAACGTGGAGGCCTCGCCCTGAGTCGACAGCGGGGCTTCAGGCTTTGAAACATCGCGTCCTGACATTCGCGCCACAATCCACTGGCGGTCAACCTCCGCACGAGACGCTTCACCGACCACACGTCCGGACCGCAGCACCGTGAAACGGTCGCCAAGGTGAAGAAGCTCATTCAGCCTGTGCGAGATATAAATAATGGTGACACCGGCCCTCTTGAGTTCAGCGATCACTTCGAAGAGAGATTCCGCCTCTGTGTTCGAGAGCGCAGAGGTCGGCTCGTCGAGAATCAGGATCTTCGCTTTCTGCTCGAGGGCGCGTGCCAGTTCAACAATCTGGCGACTGCCCAGCGATAGTCTCCCGGCAAGCGTGCGCACATCCATCGGGCTGCGCAGGTGCCGCAATGCTTCGGAGGCACGCATCTCTTCGAGAGATCGATGCACCAGTGCTACGGCCCGCGTCAGTTCGCGTCCGGCAAAGATATTGTCAGCCAGATCGAGATTCGGCAGCACCGAGAGTTCCTGGTGCACGATCGCAATGCCGTGGCGTGTTGCCTCTCTGGGAGATCGCAGCCTGATCTCCACACCCTCAAGGGTGAGACGGCCCTCATCCTGCTGCTCCACTCCGGCAAGAATTCGCATCAACGTGGACTTCCCGGCCCCGTTTTCCCCGATCAGAACATTTACCTGGTTGCGATAGACTCGAAAATCTACTCGGTCCAACGCGGTCGTTCCCGGGTATCTTCGGGTAATCGCATGAGCTTCGAGGATGATGTCACGTGACGTCATATCACTTCGCACTCTTCGCTCCGCTCCGCACGTTTGCAACCGCGTGTTTCCATCCGTCGTACAGGGCCTTGCGCTCACCTTCCCTCATTCGCGGCTCAAACCGATCTACATTCTGCCCGATAGCCTCGAGCTCCTCAAGCGACTTCCACCAACCTAACTCGAGTCCCGCGAGCCACGCGGCCCCCAGCGCAGATAACTCCTCATTACTGGAACGAAGCACGGGGCAGCCGAGAATGTCTGCCTGGAATTGCATCAGCAATGGGTTTCGCGTCGCTCCGCCGTCCGCGAGCAGTTCTGGGAACTCCACGCCTGCCACCGACTGCATTGCGAAGAATACATCGGCAACTTGATATGCGATGGCATCCAGAGCTGCGCGTGCCATATGAGTCGGTGTGTGATGGCGGCAGAGCCCGGTGATTGCGCCTCTCGCGTTGGCATCCCAATGCGGTGCACCGAGCCCAAGCATGGCCGGCACAAAATAGATGCCGGCTGCATCATCGGCGCTCGATGCGAGTTCCGCGATGGAGGCAGCTGGGTCTGCCAGTTTTAGAAACTCCCCCAGCCACTGGACCGCGGAGCCAGTCATGGGAATGTTGCCTTCTAGCGCAAACTGCGTCTCCCCCCGGGCGGACCACGCGATGGTTCGCGCCAGAAATGCACTGTCACCAGGGAGCGCCGGAGCAAGGGCCATTAGAGACGATCCGGTTCCATACGTGGCTTTCACTGAACCGGGCTTGAAATGGCCGTGCCCGAACATCGCAGCATGAGAATCACCGATTGCTGCCAATATGGGCACGCCGTTCAGTCCGGGCACATTTCTGCAGCTTCCGAAGAGGCCGGCCGACGTTCTCAACGCCGCCATTGCTTCCAGCGGGATTTCGAACATCCGAAGAAGATCCGGATCCCATTCACGTTTCTCCAGGTTCAGTAGCCCCGTCCTTGACGCGTTCGTCAGGTCCGTCAGATGAGTTTCTGTGCCGGTGAAACGGCTGATCAGCCAGGAGTCTACGGTGCCGAAGCGTAGATCCGATTCTTCTCTTGCTTTCTGCACTGCCGGGCTGTTCTCAGCTAGCCAGGCCCACTTCCCAGCGGAAACAAGAGAAGCCAGCGGAAGCCCTGTACTGTTTCGAAAGAGCTCAGCCTTGGAGGAGAGTCGATCACAGATGGCGGCGGAACGACCGCACTGCCAGCTCACGGCATTCGCAAGCGGTTCGCCAGTCGAAGCGCTCCATGCGATCGCAGTCTCTCTCTGGTTTGAGATCGCAACCGCCTCAATGCGTTCGCCAATCTGAGAGACATGTTGAACCGCTGCCGCAATGACTGCCAGAATCGACTTCCACAGTGCAGTCGGATCCTGTTCAACGAATCCGCCTGCGGCGGTAATAACCGCCACAGAGGATGAAGTACGAAAGAACGGCGAGCCGGAGCGGTCGACAAGCAGCGCCTTGGTGTTTGTCGTGCCCTGATCGATTGTGAGAATCAGCCCGGCAGGCATCTATCCCCTCTCACTCATCAATTCCATCGCCGCATCGCGCATACCCGTTGCCGTAAGATTGAAGTGCTCCAGCAGAAACTCGGCGGATCCTGTGGGAGCAAAGACATCCTGCAGCCCCAGAATCCGCATTGGCGTTGGATGGCGGAGAGCGAGGACTTCGGCCACTGCGCTGCCCAAGCCTCCCGCAGCAAGGCCTTCCTCGGCGGTGACAATCCCTTTTGTGGTACGCGCTGCATCGAGAATCGCGGCCTGATCCAGCGGCTTGATCGTACTCATATTCAGCACGCGTGCTGATTTTCCTTCTTCCTCCAGCAAGCGGGCTGCGTCGAGCGCACGAGCCACCAGAACTCCATTCGTGATGATAGTCACGTCCGTGCCCTCGCGGAGCACCACTGCTTTCCCAAGCCTGAATTCATAGTCGTCACCATGAACCCTCGGCACCGAAATGCGGCTGATGCGAATGAACATCGGCCCTTGGTGATGCAGCGAGTAGCGCATGACCGCGGCGGTCTCCACATCGTCTGCCGGAACGATGACCGTGAGATTTGGCAGGATTCGTGTCCATGCGATGTCTTCAATGGAGTGATGCGTCGGACCCAGTTGCCCATACGCCATGCCCGAAGACATCCCGCAGATTCGTACGTTCGCCTTCGAGTAGGCAAGATCAACCTTCACCTGCTCCATCGCGCGTGCCGTCAGAAAACACGATGCCCCGCAGAGGTACGGAACCATGCCACCATTGGCCAGCCCATTGCCGACTCCGACCATGTTCTGCTCGGCAATGCCGACATTGATGAAGCGCGATGGATACTTCGCCTTGAAGTCCTTCATTTTCGCCGAGGAGAGCGAATCGTTGATCACCACACACACCCGGACGTCCTGCTCCGCCATTTCTTCCAGCGCCTTGGCGTATGCACTGCGGCAGTCAAACAGTTGCGGCTTTTGCGATTCGCTTTTCTCTGTAATCACCGGGCTCACCATGCAGCCTCCACACCAAGTTCTCCCTTCGCGATCTCCAGTTGTTCACGGGTTGGGACACCGTGATGCCATGCCGGCTTGTTCTCAGCGAAGGAAACGCCTTTGCCCTTGATCGTCTTGGCAATAAAACATGTCGGCTTGCCATTTTCAATCGGCACGGAACCGAATGCTTCGTGGAGAGCCGCATGATCATGCCCGCTCAGCTCCGTTACGGCAAACCCAAATGCCGCCCAACGATCGGCCAAGGGTTCCATCCGGATCGTGCTCTCCGTAAAATCGCCCTGCTGGATTCCGTTGCGATCAACGATGACGACCAGATTGTCAAGCTTGTACTGTTGGGCGCACATCGCCGCTTCCCAGTTTGAACCCTCTTGTAGTTCCCCGTCGCCCACCAGCACGAACACGCGCCACGCTTCGTTTCGCATGCGTGCTGCCAGTGCCATTCCCACTCCAATGGGCAGTCCATGTCCTAATGGTCCTGTGTTCGCTTCTACGCCCGGCGAATTATTTCTGTCTGGGTGTCCGTTGAGCATTGAGAGCGGGTCCATGAACGTCTTAAGCTGCTCTATCGGAAAGAAGCCCCGCAACGCCAGGGTTGAATAGAATGCACCGGAGCAATGCCCCTTCGACATCACAAAACGATCTCTCTGCTCCCAGCGAGCCTCCTTAGGATTTACATTCAGAATCTGACCGAGATACAGGGTGGCGAGGATATCTGCCGACGACAGGTCGCCGCCAGTGTGACCGAGCTGCGCGTGGTGCGTCATCAACATCGCGCTCAGTCTAATCCGATTCGACATCTCTCCAAGCCAAGCTGCCATTTCCGGAGTGCAGCGTATTTGTTCACGGATATTGGTGGTCATGATTGTCTACCTAACTTCTACACTGATTCGAGATTCACGTCAACACATCCTTGCGTTCATGCATATTTATGCGCGGACTTTAAAATTAAGCGCGCAAGAATGAGGTCTTCTAGGCTTGGTTCGCGGAACGAATCTTCCACCCATCCAACATTTCGTACACCGAGGACCGCTGAAAATCCGAAAAAGCTGATGTCTCAGGGTTTCAGCCGAAAAAAGACGATTGATGACCATTCTCATTTCTGCGCAACAGGTATCTTCTCCAACTCTCGAATGAGCCCCGCAGGATCGCCGAGGTTGAACGTTCTGCCCATAGACGAGATCTGCTCGACAGTCATAGCTCGAACCCATCCGAACGAAGGAAGCGATGGCAGGTACTTCTTGACCAGCTCACTTGTTTGCGGATTTTCGAGCAGTTCACCGATGGTGTATTCCTGGGAATAGTGCGGAGCCGGCACCTGAATTGCGACTGCAACCGGAGGCTTTTCGATGGTTGGATCTTTAAGGAACCTCGCGATGAGCGTCTGAATAGGCGCAGCATCGGTTGCGTTGGGATCTTCAACTCGCACAAACCGGAGCAAGCACGGCGTCATGGAAGGATCGAAAGCCTGGAGACCCCCGCTCGTGTAGCCCAGAGCGTAGACCTTCATCAGCCATGGATCGATCAAGTCGACCTTATAACGAGAGTTGCCCTCAAGCTGGATCTCCACGTGCTGGTTATAGAAGGTGCTCTTAATCCTGAGCAGATAGTAGGTGCCCTTTTCTGCCAGAACGGTGCCGCCGCTCACGATTCCAGGATCAGGCACGACGTCCTGAAAAGGCCCTTCGGTCATAATTTTCTTCAAAAAGTTCAGCCGCGCTGGGCTTTCGCCGACGAGTTCGCCCCCAGCTGCCCACCATAGGACTCCGTTCGGATGGACATAGGTTTCGCCGTGCGATCCGTACCCGCCCTGCATGGTGATATCCCAGTGACGACTGACCTCTTCAGCACCAGACAGATTGCCCCATCCCTGTCCGTTGTTGCCTTCATATCCATACTCATCCACTACCGTCGGCTTGCCGTATTTCGCCCTCGCGCCGAGAAGCCGCCTACCGGGATGGCCCGTACCATCCTGGATGAGGTCGTGCGTTATCCAAGGCTTGCTGTGGTCATACCAGTCAACCCCATTGTGAATGCCGCGCAGATGATGATATGGATCGCTCGCCGCGAGCGTCTTGAACATTCGATCCCAATCCTTGACCTTGAGCCCGCTGGTCATCTTCGGATCGAACAGGTCATACTCATTTGCCATGGTCCACCAAACGTTTCTGAACGCAGCGAACCGGGCGCAGACGTAGCGGATATAGGCATCATCGTGTTCCGGATCCATCGCGGCAAAGCCCAGATGATCGTACGGATGGAAGAGGATGATATCCGCTTCGATACCCATTTTTTGTAGTTCAAGAATCCGCTTTTCGACTGCGTGAAAGAACCGGGGATCGAAGCGATCGAGATCAAAAGAGTGAGGAGCAATTTCTGCAAATGGGTAAACCTTCGGCTCTTCGCGGTTGAAGATGTACCACTTCGGAAATAGCCCAAAGCGGATTTTGGTGAAAGGGCTTTCGCTGAGGGTTTCGAGAGTTTGCTTCTGCAGAGACTCCTCGCGATTTAGCCAGTTGTAAAGTGTTGTCCCGAGCAGGAAGTACGGCGTTCCATCTGCGTACGAGAAGTGATATATTTTTGCGACATGAACGGGACCGTGATTCCCGCTCGATGGCGGTCCGACTTCAAACGTTCCAGACTGATTGTTGAGTTCGGGATCCTTCGAAACCGAGATGAATCGGCATGTGCCCTGCTGTTTCGGCATGAAGCGAATTCGCCATGTTTGTTCGCCATCGTTGAAGCCTGCAACACTGGTCGACACCCCGTTGCAATCGAATTGCCCGCTGAGCTCGACGTCCTTGAATGCATTATTGTAACTGTGGGAGGAATGGAGAGTAATCTCCTCGATCCCCCATTGTTCCGCATGCTTCGGAGCAATCTTCTCCTGCGAATCAGCAGGGAGGCAATTAAACAGAAAGATGGCCAAAAGGATTACAGCGCTTGCTCTGGGGACGTTCAGCGAGGACGTTTTCATCGACTAGGTTCTTCTCCGTTCTGCGGCATTTTGTAAATACGCGAATCGCAAACTGGAAACGACCGCCGGACGGTAGTTTCCCCACTCGTTCTGTTGTACGCTGCCGTTCATCCTTGGATCATTCGTGCAACTTCGCTGAACCTTGTAACAGTTCCAGTTGGTCCGTGCAGCCGCGCTCTTTCAGGGCGTCGGCAAGATTCTTTGAATCGCCAGACTGCGCAGGCAGAACCGCGAAGTCAATCTGGCCGATTGTGGCTCCGGTCCGCGCATCCGAAATCGTCACGCTTGCGCCGTCACCAATGGGAAAGGTGGCTGAATCAACCTCCACGACCGACTCGCCAGCAGCGAAGTCGATTGCTGCGAAAGGAAAGTTCGCTGGACCGGAGAGACGCACTTTTGTCGGCTCGTCGGCAGCCGCGCGCCACAGCTTAATGGAGCCCGTATCGAGGACGCATTGCGTGCCCTTCCTGGTTATATCGACGTACCACAGGTTCGGACTGCGCCTTGCGGGTGCGGCGGCGTGTCGGTCTGCAACTGCCTGCCCGTAGGCTGGGATGGCAATTCCGATGAGCGCCACAGCGGACAAGACGGGTACGGCAGCACTGAAGCCTAAGGCGATCCTTCCTGGCGCGAATTTGAGTGAAGATGAAAGCATCGTTCTTCTCCATGTTGTGCCTGAGGGCCGGGCAATTCTGCTGTGCAGGTTTGCTGCGCCTTGATAATTGTGCCCTTTCGGCATGATCACACCCTCGTTGCGCGTCGAAAGCAGCCGCGCCCCTTCAGCAATAGCAGGGAACAACATGGGATTTCCAACTGAGATTGGCGATGCCCCTTACGAAAACGCGTTATTGCACTACAACGCGGACCTGTGCCAAATTCTCCAATGGCGTCGTGCTATCCGTGGCGGCATCGCCATCGCGTTGCCCATCTGCCCGTAGCGTGATCGCATATTCTCCAGGCTCCGGGAAGCTGACCGTGCGCTTGGCTGTGATGACAGCCTCCGGCTTCTCAACTTTCGTCTCGGGTTCGAATTTGAAGTCTTTGCCGCCCAGGTACCAATCGTATCGGACGACCTTGCCGACGCCGGGAGGCATCTCGATCGTGGCCACGAGATCGACCGGCTGATTTACGCCGACCTGGGCGCGAATCTTGCCGTTGGCCGTGAGATGCATTACGGGCTGAAGTCCGAAGCGCGCGCTTGCCTGTTCGGGCAATACGACCTGGTTCATCGCGTCGCGCCTGTAGCGCGTCGAAGGGGGCGGCGCGACGCCTTGCTCCACCCACGCAGCGAGGTCGAGGATTGCCTGGTTCAGGATGCCGCCTACGGAAGCCAATGTGGTACCCGTCTTCCCAGGCGCCTCGAAGGGAAACGCTCCATGGCTGGCGTTCTCCTGGTAATACAAGCGGAATATTTTGTCTGTTTCGCTGGGACCCATGGCCTTCTGGACCTGCTCTGCATAAAATCCTCCGACGTAGGGCCAGGACGCCGGATCGGACAAGTTCTCGAGGACGATGGTTTTCACCTTGAGCCGGCCGGTCTGGCGACGGCCTCCCGACGCGCCAACATTCGGGATGTAGGGCAGGGCGATCGGCGTCGGCGGACGCTGAACGTATTTGAAGGTGCCGTCGGCGTTCTTGTACTGGTTATAGGCGGGGTTGCCGTTGTCAAGAATCGAGTGGCGGGGATAAAACGTCGCCGCCAGCAGGAACCGATTCGTAATCCGGATCTTGCCGCCCGTGGTCAGCGCATTGAGCAGGACCGGATCGTTTTTCTGTTTATCAAGCGTGAGCGTGTTTTCGTTGAGCTTACCGACAAGCGAGAAGGCTTCGCCGTTGCTGATGCGCGTGGTGCCGTCTGCGGCATAGACATAGTAATCCAGGCCCTCCGCCCCGATTGAACCAAGTGGAGGAACTTTGGCGAATGTTACGGCTGTCGGCACGTTCTGGGCGTTGCGCTCAATTGAGGCAATTGTTGTATAACCGTCGACCTTGGCCGCCGAGAGAAAAGCCGGCGGATTGACGCCTTCATAGCCGGGCTTCGACCAAAAATCGTCTTCATAGGTGGGATCGTAGACACGAATGACGTTCTGCATTGCCGATGCCACCCTGACCACTGGCATGCTTTGGAGGGCTTCGAACCCTCTACGCGGGAACCCGGCGCTCAGTACCTCATCGATGGCCGCGTGCTCTTCGCTGTTGAGGCCAGCATAGATATCGCGGCCACTGCCCTGAGCCATGGCCTCGACGATCGCGTTGCGTTTCGATTCCGGAATCGCCAGCGCGTGAAAACCATCCCAGCAGAACGAATGCACGTTGAGGCCGTCGGTTGCGATCACGACCGGGATTATGCCGTCCCACACGCCGGTTGTGCCCTCGTTCGCACCCATCGACTGCACCGATCCGCCGCTCATGCCCCACAGGTAGCCATAGATCCGGCCGGTGTTGCCATAGAGTTTGTTCGCGTAATCCTTGGCGAGTTTGGCCGCCGCAGCGATGACCCGATAGCCCGCGTTTGGATTCTCCGAGATGACCGCGACCGTGAAGCCGCCACTTGTGAAGGCAAACCGGTCGTCGACCGTATTAAGGCTTTCGATCGGCAGTGGATACGTCTGCTGAAAGAATCGGTTATGCCAGTACTTCTTTTCGGGAAAGCGCCAAACGACCCTATGGGTCGCAGTTGTCGGGCTCTTGGTAATGCCAGCAGGAAGCTCGGCCTGAGTCCGTAACGGGGGAAAATGGCCCTTGACCTCGGTGTACCCTATCTCCGACCCGTCAGGTAGCTTGAGCGTCTGCTGCTGGGTGCTATCGATTACAAACGTCTTATCGTTGAAGTCGGGATCTACACAATTTGCGTCCACCGCAAGCGATGGCTCGATTCCACCGAACTGCGGCCCCCCAACAAATTCGCATGTCGCCGCGCTCGCTGGCGCGGGCGCACCTTGCTCTCCGTTGAGCAGCCTTGCGCCGAGCGTAAGCAGCAGAACGGCTCCGCTTGCACAGTACAGGCAAATCCGAAGCGATTGGTTCCTTCCAGACATCAGCTTAAGCTCCTTCTTCCATCGATTGCTTCTGGGCGTCGCAGGTCGGCCTGCAGAGCAATCGCGAGAGATTAGAACAGCACCTTAACCGAGAACTGCATGATACGTGGATCGCGGGCTGCGCTGGTTACGCCGAAGGTACTCGACGAGGCGAAATCTGAACCCGGTTGCTCCAGATTGGGATGATTGAATACGTTGAATGCCTCGGCGCGGAACATCAGGTGAAGCCGTTCGGTTCCGAGAGGGAACGTCTTCATCACAGCGGGATCCACATGGATCCAGGCAGGTGCACGGAAAGCATTCCGTCCGGAGTTGCCATATGTCCCAGGTGCGTTGTCGGCAAAGGCCGCGTGGTTAAGCTTCCCGCTCACATAGGCAGGCGTGTTTGCGGCGCGGTCTGCCAGGTCGAGGCCCAGGCCGGTTTGCGAGTAACCGTGAGAATCAGTCACGCTGAATGGCTGTCCCGCATCCGCGACCACCAGTCCGCTCAAAACCCAGGAACCCGCAACGGCGCGCACAAGTCGATCGGTGCCCTTGAGATCGGGGGAACTCCAGACCGCGGTGGTGCGCGAAGTGAGATTCTGATCGAAATCGCATCTTCCTCGCCGTGCACCGGGACGGTAAGCCCCGTTTGCCACAGTGTTGTCGCCCAAACCTGTCGCGCCAAAAATCCCGCTGGTGGATGGGGGTAGCGAGCCGTCATCGAGGCACTTGGACCAATTGAAGGTGGAAACGAGATCGAGCCCGCCTCTGCCGCGATGCCGGTAGGTCGCATTCAGGCCGTGGTAAATCAAGGTGGAATTGCTGACCAGGGTAAGAATCTGCGTCAGGCCTTCAGAACCAAACGGCCGAACTCCGGCTGGTTTTGCCGCGTCGCCGTTATAGACCGGCAAGTTGGCATCGTAGCTCTGGGCAATGTGAATGCCTTGAGTGCCAACATACGCAAGTTCGGCGCTGTCCGAGGGGGTAAATGCATGTTGCAGCGAAAGACTCCATTGTTCTACATACGCGGGCTGAAAGTGGTTATCGATCGCCGAGCTGGCGAATCCGATCGACTCAGCCTGGGCGAAGCTCACGTCCGATGGGGGCTTGTAGCTGGCATTGTGAAATCCGGCGGCGAAGGGGTCGGTCTGACCCATCGATGTCCACGGCGCGTCCACATTTTGATTCAGACTGAACGGATTGTGGATGATCAGGTAATCACGCACGAAAGGCGGAGCCGCGAACCCGAGCAGGCTCACGAGTTGGAACTGTGTAGAGTACAAACCCCACCCAGCGCGAAGAGCGGTGTTTCCTTTGCTGTCGAGTCTGTAGGCTGCGCCAATTCTAGGCTGCACCAATCCGTACTTCGCGGAGGTGCCTCCACTGCTGCAGCCGTGGTCTCCAGGAAAGTTCAGGCCCTGCGGAGCGTTGGTGAAAACCGACGATTGTTGTCCGGGAATCCAGCAGTCGATTTGATCGCTTTGAATTGTATAGGGCAGGTATGGATCCCAGCGCAGCCCGCCCGTGAAGGTCAGCCGGTTGGAGGCGTGGTACTTGTCTTCCGCATAAAGTCCGAATAGTTTGCCCGACGCGGTCTGGAAACCGCCATCTGACCCCAGGAACTCATACGGATACCCCATCATCAGGTCCGCCATGCCGTTGTTGTCTAACGGGCCTACAGAAAACAGACTCTTCAGACCGACAAAAACGAAGGCGAGATTCTGACCAACATTGCTCGCCTGGTTTTCTTTGACCAATCGAATGTCGGTTCCGAACGCCAGTTCGTGCTTGCCGAACTGATGCATCGCATCCAGGCTGTAGTCCCAGCTCGTGCGCGTATTGTTTCCGAAACCGCTTCCGGACGCAAACAGTCCGCCCAGCGAATAGAACGTCGGGAGAGTAGGAATGGTGCCGGGAGTTGCCCCGGTGGCCCCCAGAGCCGTGATATTAAGACCGGCAAGACTGGACGCGGGTCCGCCGCCTGTCTTAGACCTGGCGAAAGAAGCGCGGCCGTCAACCACCCACGAGTTTGAGGTCCAGGTGTCGCCCAATGCCACGGCATCCCAGGAACCATAGCTATAGCCGTTGGCTGTTTCCAGATTCTTGCCGCTGGCAGTGTCGCTGCTGCTCTGCATCTCGTCGGCTGGGGTATGTGAGTGGTCGGCAAAATACCGCGCGAACAACCGGTGCTGCCTGAGGTTGTAATCGAGTTTGGTCACCCACTGGGGATTGTTCGTTGGGTTGGGAAGTGTGGTGTTGTAGTAGGCGTATGGTCCTCCCGGCAGGGCATGGTTGGGCGGTGGAATGTACTTCATGAGATTGCTCGCTACCGTGCTCACCGGAACGTCCACCACCCCGACCCCCGGAATCGCACTCAGGAACTGTCCTTTTTGCATGTTTTCCGTTGGGGTGACGATCCCGACGTAAGCATTGACCAGGATTGGCTGCCGGATAAGCGTCTGCTGATATGAACCGAAGGCGAACAGCTTGTCCTTCACGAGCGGGCCGCCGACGGCAAAGCCGAACTGGTTGCGCTTCATCGTGTCCGGAGTCGCGGCAAAGTAATTCTCTGCATTGAAATAGCCGTTCCGTACAAATTCAAAAGCCGATCCATGGATCTGATTCGTACCGGATTTCGTGACAACGTTGACGGCGCCTCCGGGCGCCGACACGTAGCGCGCTCCGTACGAGCCGGTTACCACCGAGAATTCCTGCGTTGCGTCAGGGTTGGGGAAAGGTCCGCCGATTACAACATACGGATCGATGTTTCCGGCGCCATCGAGAGAGAAGTAGGTACCGCCCGGCCGAACTCCGTTGGTGGTTGGGGCGCTCTCGTCCGACAGTGATGAGCCCCCGCCAGACACAGTGCTGTTTGCATTCGTCCCTTTCGGGTTGATGGTCGCATCGGTCACTCCGGGTGCCGTAAAGACCAGCGCAGCGGGGTTCCGGCCATTCAGCGGAAGATTGACCACCACTTGATCCTCCACCACGTTCTGGATCGTGCTGCTTGTGGACTCCACAGCCGCCGCTTGCGCCGTTACAACGACATTCTGCGTAGCCGAGCCGACGGCAAGAGTGATGGGCAGCGTTGCCTCTTGGCCGACAGTCAGTACGATTCCACCCTGCTCGTGTTTAGAGAAGCCTTCTTTCGAAACACGGACAAGATACGGACCGACGGGCAGAGAGCGAACTCGGAATGAACCGTCGGGGCCTGAAACTGTCTCGATCGTGAGGTTTGTCTGGGTCTGGATCACGACAATCCTTGCGCCGGGGATAACGGCGCCCGAATTATCCTGAACTGTTCCATCCAACGACGCGGTCGACACCTGCGCTCGTCCCAGCATCCCGAACAAGATGCTCAATGCGCTGAATATTGCGAGCGCCCCCAGTTTTCTCATCCCCGAAGAACCGAAACCCCGCAGAATCGTGGTAAACATCTCGACCTCCTCCTAATGACTTCCTGCCTCCAGGAAAGCGGCTCGTCGGTGTGCCACAGCTAGCGACATATTGCGCATAATGTGGCATAGACTGCCAATGCGGAGAACTATACGTGGCGGTTTATTTCGCTGTCAACATTAAACATGTATCATGCATATTTATGCAGAGAAGCGCAAGGAAGGCAACACTAGTGCTGTGCCGATCAGTAGACGCGCCTTGCAGGACGCTGACGGCACCACGGTCTGATTTGGGGTCAGACGGATTCCGACCAGATTTTCTCTAAGATGTTAGGACACCGTTCGATCGCTTGCGCTTGGTCACTTTCGCCGCGACGACAGAAGAACCGGAATCGCAAAACACCCGGGTAAGCCTTGCCAATACGTTCCTCAAGGCTGTTGAAATGTCTTTTGCCTCACCGACGAACCAGGAACTCCGCGCTAGATCCCCAATCATGAGAGTCATGAGAGCCAGCATTCTAGGCTCCAGGCTATACTTGCTCGCAGTTTTACTTCGGGCTGCGTACGCTTCCGAAAGCCGGTTTTCGACTTCCACCAGCGCCGCCTTGTTAGCCTGCCTCGCCGCAAGGCTTTGTGCGGCGATCTCCATGATCTGTTGGGTCCGCGGCTCCGACCTCGAGAATTGGAGGCCTGCTACACACACCTCGCGAATGACTTCAAGAGCAGGTGCTTCAGCTGGACACGCGCGAACTGCGGCAACCAGCGCGTCCCCGAAACCGGCGATTCTGAAGGCGAGGAGATCACCCTTAGCCGGAAAATATCGAAAGAAAGAGCGCTGAGAGATGCCGGCGGCCTCCGCGATCTGCTCAATGGTGGTTTCATTGAAACCGTTCTGAATGAACAGATCGATAGCAGCATCGAAGATTGCTTCTCGTACCAGTTCCTGCTTTCGCGTTCTCAAGGTCATCTTCATGTATTCACCTGTCCCCGGTTCCCGGGAATCTGCGGCATCTGCCTATTTTAGCATAAAGTGCCAGGATGGCTCTTCCTCCAATGACCAGCGCTCCACACAAAACCAATACGGCGTCACGGTTTCGCCTGGTGGGTCATGTTCATGGCGTTAATGCCTCGAAATCCCATTCGGCTCAGCGACAGCTTCGTACCAGAGGATCGTGGTCTAGTGCACGTTGTGAACGGCAAAGTGACGGAGCGGATGCGGTGGGTAAGGGTGGGTGGTACGCCCGGGTCTCGGTTGGTAGCTGACGAACACGGGGGCGTCTGGACGCGCTCCTGGACGGCAGGATTGCATATTTCCATGCCGGCCAGATCCGGAAAGTGGAGTTGGGCAAGACAGGTCCCGGTACCCGAAGGGTATTTAACCTTTAGAGGCCGAAGCCGCCAACTGCCAACAGCATTCCGTCGTAAACGAGGCCATCCAACGCGCTTGAGGCTGTTCCTCGCCAAAATGCCATCCGGCAGCGAAAATGGGCCTGGTTTCACCGGCACGGCGGTGGTCTTGGCCATAGCGCTCCCCGAGGGATCGGCAGTTCGGTGACGGCCGACGAGAATAGAATGACGGCGAAGAGCGGAGTGTCGGGATTCCGTGCGCACTTCTCCTGCCGGTCATCCACCGTTTTGACCAGGGATGTCGGAAGCAGAAGTTCAGGCAGCACGATTGTAGCGATGATGCAGACCACCCAGCCTTGGCATCGAAATCACCTTGTGACCGTCGCCGGGATCTTGCTTTGCGTCACGACCCGCAGGCGTTCCCTTCTCCAGCGCGAGATGGGTGCGATCCTCGAGATAGTAGAGGACGAATTCGTTCATCAAGCGTTTCAGATGCCGCCGATTGAGAACGATCACATGGTCGAGCAAATCCCGGCGGCAGGTGCGCACCCAGCGTTCCGCGACACCGTTCTGCCATGGACTTCGGAAACTGGTGCGCTTGGGCTGAATGCCAAAACTCTTTACTGTTTCAACCACTGCATCATTGAACTGTGGGCCGCGATCAAAGATCAAGTAGCCGGGGGCCGAGTCATAGGGAAACGTCTCGCGCAACTGCTGAATGACCCATGCACTCGTCGGATGGCTAGTCACCTGACATTGAAGAATACGCCGCCGGTCATGCGCGATGACAAAAAAGCAGTAGAGCACTCCTAAGGTCAGCGTTGGCACAGTAAAGAAATCCATCGCGGCGATGGCTTCCCGATGATTGCTCAGAAAGGCCGCCCATCGCTTGGCCGGCTCAGGACTCCTCGGCGATCTCCGCATCCAGCGCAACACGGTTCGCTCGGAAAGATCGAAGCCAAGCATTTTCAGTTCGCCGTGGATGCGCGGTGCGCCCCATGTGGAATTATCCGCTACCATGCGAAAGATCAGCTCGCGCAATTCCTTGCTGACGCATTTTCTGCCCACGCGAACCCGACGCCGCGAGAGCCACGCCCAATACAGCTTGAACCCTGCACGGTGCCAGCGAAGGACTGTCTCTGGCTGGATGATGATCAACGCGCGCTTCCATTCCGGCCAGAGCCGCCGCATGATCACCCAGAACAACTTGTCGGAAGCAGAGACCAGCGGACGACGGTTCCGTCGCTTCAAAACGACAAGTTGGTGGCGGAGAGCCAAGTTCTCAAGCAGCAAGTCGCGGCGAGAGCGAAAGACGCGAATAAAGAGGACCGCCAGACATCTCATCAGGCACAGCATGAAGCCAGTATCATACGGCACACACGAAGTCCGGCGGATCTGCTAACCCTCTGATTTGAATGCCGATCGCAATTTTGGCGAACCACAGATCGAAAAGAAACTGCAAACAAGGAAGCGTATCGCGCTAGATGGCAAACTCGGGCACGTGCGCTTGCGTTGGTCCGCGACGGACATCAACGCGCAGCCCCAAATTGAATTGTTCAATGGCGCATTTCGAGTTTCTCATCCTTAGCGCCCGGCAGCCGAAGGCCCAGGCTCCGGTCCCACGAAATGCAAATGTCAAGACTTGATCGATCACTTGATCAGCGCTTTGCTTGGCTGCCAAGGGTCTATCGCGTTGCCCACCCCGTGCGCGGCATCAACCCGGAAAACCCGGACAGTTTACGGACAGTTGCCGGAAAAGAGAAAAGGCCGCAATCAGCGACCTCCGTTAAGCTCTTTATTTTCTTTAACTAATTGGTTGCGGGGGAGGGATTTGAACCCTCGACCTTTGGGTTATGAGGGGAATTTCGTCCCCAATCTTAAACAACGCTGACCAATCAGGCCCTAATGACTGTTCAATTTACAGGTCCAACTTTCGGCAGCTCTTGGGTGAACTTGGCTGCAGAATACGGACAGAAGACGGACATTTCCGGGCCATATACGGATCTGTGAGGGGCTCGGGGTGAAATTCCCCGGGGCTACTCGACCAGGCGCCACCCAAAAAACTGGACGCTGGGGCGTTTTTGAGGACCGATCCTGCGAACCGCGCTCAATTGCATTCGAATGAGTACTCTGGCCTATTCGCGCTGCTTCATGCCCGGAGGCCGGAAGGATGCACTCATTGCCTATCAGCGCCGTGTCTTCCATAATTGTGTGATCGCCATGCCATCAACTCGCTGAGTATCCACGGTCACAAACCGGCATGAATTCTCGGCCTGTGCAGCGCAGCTTCTAGTCAGGTAGGGAAACATGAATGGCTTTCTTCTGTCCTGTGCTCAACTACTCGACAAGATACCCGCAACGTTTTGGGGTGTTGTAATCGGCTCTCTGCTCACTCTGACAGGTATCTTTTTCACCAATCGTGCTAACAACCGCCGCCTAAGTTTACAACTCCAACACGATCGTGAGTTGAAAAATCGGGAACCCAATCACACATTCGAGGTTCCGGTTGCAATTATCGATTCAAACGGCAATTTGCAAGTGATGGCAGCCGTCAAGGCTCCAGACGGTAGCACAATTAGTGATTTCGGCTGTTGGAACATTCTCACGAGACACCTTGGAGATAGTCCAGATGGACCTATGACTCCATCACAAAAACTAGAGCATCTTGGAGTTAGGGGTCCCATAGAACAGACATGGAATGACGGCAACTCTACCGCGTACTGGCTTGAAGTAACCAACAGGAACACCGCTAAAACGATCCGAAACGTTAGAGCAGAGGTGGTCAAAATCGAACCACCCCAGACCCATCTCAATTGGCCGGTACCACTGGTCGTCAAACATAGCCAGGGAAAGTTAGTTCGCGATAGCACGTCCCTCAATGCTGGTCAGCCCGGAGGCTTTGATCTCGTTTCGGCGCATAAAGGAGGTCCGATAAGCGTTCTTCATACGGTCCCCGACACCAACACTATTCTCCATCAAGGAAGTGTATTCAGGTTGACTGTGGCGGTCACAGGAGAAGATGCTTCCCCTGTGACGAAGCAGTTTGACGTTTGGCAAGATGCTGAGGGGTTTCTTCGATGCACTCCGGCCTGAGCAGTCGTGCCCTGTCACGACGCGGGTAAAGTCGCCAACTGGAGTACTAAACCCCTTGCGTTGACGGATCGCTCTGCGGCGGTTTAGTTGCCGATGAGGGGGGTGATTAATTTCTGGGCCTGATTCCAGGATGGAACCGGAATCCTCCCACTGCACCAATTCTTGTGCAATTTAAAGGGGGGTGCACCTTTCCGGCTCCATATCCCCCTACCCGGGAGTTGTTAAGGGATTGCCCCTTGTAGAGCGGAGAGGCAGAGCGTTAACGGCAAACTGAGCCAATGGAGCGTGAGGATCGATCCCGATCCCAGTGACCTCTGAGGACAAGCGCATCGTTACTAGCAATCACGAGAACGCTCATAGCTAGCGAGGTCGTGCCCATCTGATCAAGCGCCCTCCTGGGAAAATTGGGCTTTCAAATCACACTCACGGACATTTCACGGACATTCAGCTGAAAAACTAAAAGGCCGCTCATGGGCGGCCTTTTCTAAGTTCCTCATTATTAGAGGCTTAAATGGTTGCGGGGGAGGGATTTGAACCCTCGACCTTTGGGTTATGAGAATGAAACCCATAACCTAAGTGCTTTCGAATCAATCGCTGAAGTGCTCGATTTTGACGGGGAAATGGGGGTTCTGTCGGCTTAACCCCCGGCGAAGAATCACATAGAACGAAGCGCAGTTTTCCGGGTTAACCCCTTTCCGAACACAAGTGCAGACGCTGCAAATCGTGCACCAAATGCACCTTGGGTAAGGTTCTTCTCGCAAAAAAATAACTAAATCGAGACGACATTACGAAACCAGAAATGGTGCAAAGTTGCGCGGGCGTTTGATACTGAGGAGTGATGGAATTCCCCGAGGAAGTGCTGAGCATCGAAGTCCGGTTTCGGTGGAATCCGGTTCTCGTGGACAATGCCTATTTCCCGTGGCATCGTACGGTCCCAAATGCGTTTCAGAGGCCCGCGATTGAAGGACCGAAGGTGTACCGTTGGGTGCTTCGAGCCAGTACGAGCGAAGTCTCACAGGTTTACATCGGAGAGACTGACGACTTTGAGCGCCGTCTTCGGGCCTATCGTTTCAATGCTGGCAGCAAAACGGAGTCGTACATTCAATTGGCATTTCGTAGCTGCGAAGCCAGCGGTGGTAAAGTTGAGCTTCAATTCCTCGAATTTGAATCGGATCAGCTTCGCATCAATGGAACAGAATCAGGAAATCCGACCCTGAGTGACCACGGCGCAAGACTGATGATGGAGGGCATTGCTCTTGTGGTCGCCAGTCGCAGTCAAGTGAAAGTGCTCAACAAGTTGCGAAAGAATGCCTACGTCAATAAATTTGATCGCCTATGGGACAAGTACCCGCACAAGCGTGCGGCATTTCTGGCACTGCTGCAATCCAGATTGAACATTGAGGGTTCGTAATGGAAAGTGAGCCAACGCAAACCACGTCCGATCATTCAATCACGATCAAACTGCCCCGCATTCTTAAGAGAATTCCCAAATCCAATTGGCGTGCGGCGTTCCTTCTGTTTGCGTTCGGGTTTGGAATCGGTGCCGGGGTGTTGGCTGTGAAGGAATCGATTCAATGGTACCGAAACCGCCCGCTGCCTCCACTGCCTGACCGAAAGTGGCCTGAGTTTAGCTTCCCTGAGTTTGGATTGCGAGCGAAGCTATCCACGGAATGGTCAGAACCCGACGAACTGAAGTACAGACTAACGCTAATGCCGTCTGAGGGCTCCGACCCTAACGATTTCTTCAACCGTCTTTCCAAAGCACTGAAGGTCACTCTCAATGTCTATGACAATCGGCATTTCATCGTTCAACATTCTGATGAGTACTTGAGCAGCTTCACAGCGATTATCGATTCGAACGGTAAGAACCACTCGGTGTCTCACCAAGGGACTCTCTACATTTCGCGGGATCAATACGCAGCGCTTTCCAGTTGGAATTTGACTGTCAACGGCATGCCTCCAATCAATCGCAACACAAATGGCGGGACGCCAGCTAAACCAACAGGCGAACACAAAGATGCTCCCGTTACTGGATCAGGCTTGCGCGGTGATGACGTACTCACGGGCTATAGCGTAAGAGAATCGAGCCTCGGCACGAGTGGCGGTTTGACCTTCGAAATATATAAGGATGCTGAGAAGGGAGCGGCGATTTCTTGGGGCGTTGATAACGCAAGAGTGCATTACGAGTGCAATCCAGCGCTAGAATGCACCATGCGCCGAAGAGGGTCTGAAGTTGTACTCCATGCGCGATTGAAGAAGTGAAAACATGCTTACTTCTCGGCTTTCTGCTTCGCCCAACGTTTCCGCTGTGCCTCAGCTATTCGTTTGCGGGCAGCGGGACTGAACTTGCGCCGTTTAGGAGTCGCGCTGTCACCGGCCTTTGTCGTTACTTCAGTCAGCAATTCACGGACACTTTGTAGCCGTACGATTTCAGCGTCAATCGATGCAAGAATGCTTTCTAGCGTCATGCCCGAAAGTATACAACGTCACATTGGGCTAGAATGACCAATTATGTCTGATTTCAACGAACAACCCGTCATTTACTGTCGTGACGGTCACTTCATGGGGTATCTGCCTGAAGACTCCCATCGCCACTATATAGGTGGCATTAGGCGGATGATGGAAGAGCAGTACATCGAAGAGCTATCCCGGCTTAGCCACTGCCCGAAATGTGGGAAAGAGTCTGTCCCTACCTGTCTAAACTGCGAAAGCACGATTTTAGGAACGAACCGACCAGCATATTGCGGTGTCTGCGGTAAACCATTCCCTTGGACCGAAACCACCCTAGCGACGGCACGGGAGTTTGCTGACGAACTGGAAAGCCTCTCCGAAGGTGATAAGACGGCTCTCAAAGCCACATTTGATGATTTGACGATTGATACGCCACGGACAGAGCTTGCTGCGCACCGATTCAAGAAGTTCTTGGCGAAGATCGCACCCACCGCTGGTGATGCCCTCAAGAACATCATCGTGACCGTGGCAACCGAAGCCGCAAAGAAGGGGATGGGCCTGAAATGATAGCAAGGTCGAAGCGACACGCCGAGATTATGGATCACGTTGAGATTCAATTCCGACCGCAACAGCAAGCCCTTCTTGAGAAGCACAATCAAGAATTAAGAGAGGCACAATACCGAGCGAGACAAACGCACAATGCGGCGGCGATCCTACCTGCCGAGGCGGATTGCGCCATTGCACACGCTGTATCGGTCGTGAAGGCACGAGCGGAGCATGTCGCCAATGCTTTCACCACATTCAATGAGTCTGTAGATCGTGATGCTGATGTTGAACTCGTGCATTTCTACATGCAAGTCGTAGGAGGTGCAAAGGCCGGGTTTGAGGGCAGCGCTCGACTACTGCACACGCGCACCGGCCACTCCTTGAGCCAATTGCCCCCTATCCTGACGGGGTTCGAAACGAAAACGCATGACGCGTTAGCAATTGGCCGCGCTATCTTTGATAGGCAGCGAGTTGAATTCAAGAATCGTCCCACGCAGCCAATCGGTACTAAATACGTGATCGATACGTGTGTCTTCAATTGGCTGGCAGACGGTCGAATCGGTAGACACGAATTGCCCACTGACGGCGGGTTCGCAATTACTCATGTCCAGATGGACGAAATCAATGCGACGGTAGACAAGGATAGACGAGCTATGTTGTTGCTTGGCATGCTCGATCTTCACTGTGAATTGATTTCTACGAGAACATTTGTTGCAGACATTTCGCGACCGGATCATGCACGTGCCGGGGACGGACAGCTTTGCAGTGCGATTCGTGCCACGTTGGATGCCCTGCGAAAGAAGAACAACAACATGCACGATGCTTTGATTGCGGACGCTGCCATAGGGAACAACTTTACCCTGATAACCGCCGATGCAGACCTCAAATCCGCTACAGAGACGAACGGAGGAAAGGTCCTGCACTTTTCAAAGTGAAGTAGCGTTATGTTGTGACGCCCGATGAACGATCACCCATCCACCCCAACGGGGCCAAGGCCCAGAGCAGCGACTTTACCTTTCAGTGAGTACCAAGTACCTAACCGTTCCCTGTCCCATTTCCCGTCCCATTCCCGGCCATCCTGCGCACTAAATACTGTCACCTTTCCCTCTCGCGTATATATACGCTTTCTTTCCGTCTCGCCCAGAATGTCCACACTTTACCAAGGCTCGTAGAGAACCCTAAGTACCATTAGCTATGTTCTAGTTTCCTGCGTATTAGATACGTTTGCTGTCCTACACATAGACCGTCTAGGCTACGCTGATGCGGCACCGGGCCGTCAAAGTACCATTGAGTACCAAAACGCACATATCAATGAGGTAAATGATACATAGTACACTACATAACGTATAGCGATATGTAGTTATTCATTGCGGTAGTTATGCCCGAGTCGTGTTCTATCGGCTCTCCCTTCCGGTTATCTGCCAACCAACCCGCTGGTAACGTTGAATCCTCCTAGAAACAGCATTACATTATACACAACGTTCGTAGTGAGAAATGTAAACAACGGTGCGGAGGGATCATGACAGGCAAATTTGTAAGCTATCTAAGAGTTTCAACGGCACGTCAGGGTAAGAGCGGCCTTGGACTAGAGGCACAGCGGGAAGCAGTCAGCAGTTACCTCAATGGCGGGAGATGGACTCTGGTAGCTGAGATTATCGAAGTCGAGTCTGGCAAGCGTAACGACCGTCCACAGCTAGCAAAGGCTCTCAGGCTATGCCGCATTCACAAGGCGACACTGTTGGTTGCCAAGCTGGACCGGCTCGCTCGGAATGTCGCATTCATTTCGGCCTTGATGGAATCGGGAGTGAAGTTCCAAGCCGTAGACATGCCTGATGTAAACGACATGGTTCTACACATTCTCGCGTCAGTCGCACAGGGCGAAGCTAAGGCCATCTCCGACAGGACAAAGGCCGCTCTAGCCGCTGCGAAGGCCCGTGGAACGCAGCTAGGGGGATTGCGATGGGACATTACGGCTGTAGGCGAGAAAGGCCGAAAGGCAGCGTTAGAAACCCGTCAGGAGAAGGCATCCAAGTACCGGGCTGACATCATGCCCATTATCGAGGAGCATCAACGACAGGGCATCGACACATTAGCAGGGATCGCAGAAGCCTTGAATGCCGATGGAACACCGGCTCCCCGTGGTGGACAATGGTCCGCTGTGCAGGTTAAGCGCATCTTGGATGCTGCCTAGATCGAGGGGTACCCTCCATTTGCTTATTCGCCTGTTACGGCTCTTGCTGAATGTTCCCTCCCGCCGTGATGCCCTGCGATGCCTCCCGATTCGTTCTAGGCCCCCTGTAGCCTCTGGAACAGACCTGTTTTCCCATGGGTCCTACTTGGAAAAGCAGTCCCTTTTCAGGCCGGGGCGGGGGGGGGCCGGTACCCTACCCGAACGTTCTTGACACGGACCCGGCCAACCCACGGTGGACAAGTTGCTGACAGATGGGACCTCTTGGGACCCCTTAAGGAATTCCTTTCCTTAGCAGCGACATGTCAGTCGTGGGTCCCCACAACCATCCCTTTTCCTGCCTGCTTAGCAAGTGCATTTTTGAGGCTCCGGTCAGGTGATGCCGTCCTATGCCTAAGGCTAGGCATCAGCTAACAACTATGCCAGGAACTAGAGAGCTAGTAACGTGGCAATGTTTGAAGCTATGTTGTTATGCATGTCACTTACTCGTATGTCATAAGTATTATTGGGTTTATGCTTGACAAAGAACGGATTGTGTGTTATAATGGGAGTTACAGTCGAGTTAGGGTATCTCTCCTCCCGTTTCCCCTTCCGAGCGGAACATCTATCAAGATCGACTAGGCACAAGCTTTCATGTCTTCCTGCGTAAATGACTTGATGCGCTCTATGTCTTAAATTCTTGAAAGTGGGAAGAGAGATGCCGTGTCCCAGAATTTCGGGAATAGGGAATAAAGAAGGTTTTGGAGCTAGGAAGATATATTAAAGGAATACCGGTATATCTTCACAAACAAAGGACTTAGACCGTCTCTCTAAAAACTCGATTTTTTCTATTCCCTATTCCCAAGAAACGGGGACACCGTAAACGGGAATAAGGAAACATGAAACAACCTGACACCGTAACGGTGATAGATATTCCGCCCGGAACGCCGACCGAAAGACCTTGTCAACAGAAATCTTTCAGGGAATTGAAGCCGCTAACCGATTGCAAATACTCGGCTTGAAATTGGTAAAACTCTTATAGAGAACCCCGACGAGTGATTTGCAAAACCCGTGCTAGATTGCAGAGCATGGACAACATACAACAGTGCAACCCGTGGAGCTAGATTGAATGGCGATCACGAGAAAGAAGGAAACAAATGCAGTAACAGCAAATGCAGTAACAGCAAGGAGAACAATGGAAACGTCGTTTACAGCAGCACAATTGTTAGCATTACCAGAACCGAGTCCATCGAATTGGATTGTCGAGGGGCTTCTTAGAACCGGCAGAGGACGCCCGTCCCTGCTATGCGGATTTCCCGAATCAGGAAAGAGCACATTATCCAATCAGTTGGCCGTAGCCGTGGCGAACGGAACAGACTTCCTCGGACTGAACACGAAACAAGGCCATGTCATCCTCTGGAAAGCTGAGGACGCCTTGGAAGACATTGCCGACGACTTACGCAAAGCAGGTCTGACAGCCAGCAGCGAGTTGTCAATTGTTCTGCCCGACCCCGAACTGTCGAATATCGCTCGACTTCAAATAGAGCTAACGAAGTTTCCCAACACCCGCTTGGTGATTGTCGAAACGTTTCTAGACTTCTTCGACGTAAAGGACATCACCAGCAATGATGACTGTAAGAACGCTTTGCAGCTTTTTAGCAAAGAGCTTGTAACCCCGCATCCCGACTGTGCATTTCTGATTCTGCATCAATTTAACAAGTCCAAAGATGACGCAGACCTGTCCATTAAGAAGGTCCTCGGAGGGACGGCACTAGCGGCGGGAACCGATGCCAAGATTTTCCTCCGTCAAGTCAGCGATGAGGACACGAGGCGCGTTATACATGCCACCGTCAGGAAGGGCCGAGCAATTCCCCCAACGTACCTTGAGTTCAACGAAAGAAACCTGACCGCGAGTCGGGGAGCTACAGTTGCGGACGAAGACATTGAAGAACGGAAGCGCCGAAAGTCCGAGAAGGCTCTGGACGTTGATTTGAAAATTCATCAGATCATTACTGAGAATCCGGGTCTAAAGAAATCCTTGGTAGTAAAGCTAGTCGGGGGACGGGCCGCGACTGTCAGTGACCGCATTGAAGAGCTAGTCGAGTTCGGCCTATTCCGCACCGAGAAGGGACCGGGAAAGGGAGCCGCCCAACTGCTATTCCCGCTCGAATCAGACGCGGATTATTTAACGGAGAAGGTGAGAGGAGGGGTACATGACAGCAATTGAAAATACAGTGGCGGAAATCAAAGGAGCATGGAGCCTCCTGTTTGGAAGCATCCCGGCTCCGTCAGACAGCCAGCTTGCCGTCTGGGTTCTGTGGTTCGGACCCAACGCCGTCAAAGCGTCCATTGCACGGGCGGGGCGGAAGTTCGAAAAGCTCAATGGCGGGATGGACGCTGACTACATCAGCAAGTACATATCCGCCGTTTTGGTAAAGCAGCAAGAAGCAGTAAACAGTACGGAAAGGAGTGATGGAGGAAAAGAGAATGCGTATTGAAAGAATGGTTGGGTTCGTAGATTTGACCGGGCGGACCTTCGGAACGGTGGGGCAGCATGAGCTTAAGAGGATTTGAAGATTTAACAGGCAGGCGGTTCGGGATCAATGTACTAGTTACTGGACTAGCCGGGAGAAACCCCGTTAGGTGGCAAGTCAAGTGCCAAAAGTGTCTATCGGTTTATGTAGAGCAACATTCCCGGCTAATAGAAGCGGGGGCTTCTTATCGCTGTAGGAACCAAGCATGTCAGTCCATCAGGATCGCTGGTATCCAGAGTCTCAGACATCAACCTCAACAAAGACGCTGCGCTCATTGGGACTCAGTTCGGGGCGGGCAGCTACGTCGTCATCATGTCAATCACGGTGGTCGGGAATCCTCCCGCTGATAGCAAGGTTCCTGCGCTGGCAGTGTCTTATTCGTAGTAAGCGTACGGTCTTCCCCTCTGGCGAGAGTGGCGCGTTGGGCCTGATGATCGCGGTATGGTTCAGGCGCAGGAAGTTGTCCCCGAACGGAGAGTTCGCAGGTGGCGATCGGTTTCAGAGAAGCGTCAGATTGTGCAGTTGACGCTGGAACCTGGCGCCAGTGTCGCCGAGGTGGCCCGGGCACATGGCGTGAACGCCAACCAGGTTTTCAAGTGGAAGCGGGCGTTTGAGCGGGGTGAGTTGATCGAGCCCTGTACAGCCCTGCTGCCGGTTACGGTGACAACGCCAAGCGAGGCGGAGAGCGATGTCGCGCAGGAACCACGGCAAGAGCAAGAGCCAAGCGGCGGAGCGATTCATATCGAGTTTCCCGGGCGAGCGGTGATCAGCGTGGAGAGGGGTGCGGATCGGTCGCTTGTTCGTGCAGTTCTTGAGAGTCTGCAGAAGTGATCCAGGTTCCGACCGGGACGAAGATCTGGATCGCAGCCGGCGTAACCGACATGCGGCGCGGGTTCGATGGGCTCAGTGCACAGGTGCAGACGATTCTTCAGCAACAACCTTTCTCGGGTCATGTGTTTTGTTTTCGGGGACGCAGAGGCGACATCGTTAAACTCCTCTGGTGGGATGGAGACGGGCTTTGTCTCTTTGCCAAGCGTTTAGAACGAGGCCGGTTTATCTGGCCGAAGGCTGAGGGTGGAACCGTGCAACTCAGTCGCGCCCAGCTTTCGATGCTTCTGGAAGGCATCGATTGGCGTCGGGTCGAGCGGACGTGGGCGCCTGAAGTTGCGGTCTGATGATTATGATGATTCCCCTGTATTTATGCGGGTTTTCCATGGATGCATTGCAGCCGGAGTGATGGCATACTTCGTTTATGGATCACGCTACGCTGCCCGATCTGGACAACCTGGATCGAGGTGAGTTGTTGTCGCTGGTGCGGGGACATCAAGAAGAACTGGCATCTTTGATCGCGGCACGTGACGAGCAGATTCGACGTCTTGAAGCCGAACTCGATTCCCACCGAGTCACTCTCTCTCAACAGGCAGACGAGCTGCGCTCGCGCAGCGAGCATATCGAGCACTTGAAGCTGACGGTCGAGAAGCTTCGTCATGTCATCTTCGGCACGAAAAGCGAGAAGATCGTCGTCAAGCTGGAGCAGATGGAACTTCAGCTGGAGGAAGACGAGACGACTCATGCCGAGTTGGAGGCTGGTGCTGAACGAGTGGCACCTGCGAAGGAGCGGAAGCCAAGACCGGAACGCAAGCCTCTCCCAGAGCATCTACCGCGGGAAGTTGCAGCGCACGCGCCAAACTGCGATTGCTGTCCGGATTGCGGTGGCCAGTTGCGGCATTTTGGCGACGATGTCTCAGAACAACTCGAGTACGTTCCCGAGAGCTTCAAGGTGATCCGCCATGTGCGGCCCAAGTTTGCCTGCACGGGCTGCGATCGCGTCGTCGAAGCGCCGGCGCCATCCCGCCCGATCGAGCGCGGTCTTGCTGGTCCGAGCTTGCTCGCGCATGTGATCGTCTCGAAATTCGGTGACCACCTGCCTTTGTTCAGGCAGTCTGACATTTATGCCCGCCAGGGCGTGGAGATATCGCGCTCCACGTTGGCCGGCTGGGTGGGGGCTGCGACCGATCTGCTTGCGCCGCTGGTGGATGCCATTCAGAAGCACGTTCTCGCCGGCCGCAAGCTGCACGCTGACGATACCCCGATCCCCGTGCTTGCACCAGGCAACGGCAAGACCAAAACCGGCAGACTCTGGACCTATGTGCGCGACGACCGGCCGGCCGGTGAAGCCACTGCACCCGCAGTATGGTTCGCATACTCGGAAGATCGAAAGGGCGAACATCCGCGGCAGCACCTGAAGAGGTTCAGGGGCGCTCTGCAGGCGGACGCCTTCGCTGGTTTTCACCATCTTTACGGGCAGGACATTTATGAAGCTGGATGCTGGGCACACGCCAGGCGCAAGTTCCACGAGATCCATGTCGTGCACCCCTCGCCCACGACGACTGAAGCGCTGGCCAAGATCGGTGCGCTGTATGCCATCGAAGATGAGATCCGCGGCAAGCCGGCCGATCTGAGGTTGAGCACTCGGCAGGCCCGAGCCAAGCCACTGATTAGTGAGCTCCGAACCTGGATGGAGAAGGCGCAGCATCGCTTGTCATCGAAGAGCGAAACCGCGGGTGCGATCCGATACGCACTCTCCCGCTGGCGAGCCCTGACTCGCTACACCGATGATGGCTTGTTGGAGATTGACAACAGCGCCGCCGAACGAGCACTCCGTGCTGTGGCTTTGGGTCGGAAGAATTATCTTTTTGCCGGCTCGGACAGTGGCGGGGAGCGGGCGGCCGCGATGTACAGCCTGATCGGCTCGGCTAAGCTCAACGGTCTGGATCCGGAACTCTACCTCCGCACGGTGCTGGCACAGATCGCCGACTATCCCGTCAGCCAAATCCAGGACCTCTTGCCCTGGAACCTGGCGCCCTCGCTTCAAGCACACTCCGCCCAAGCCGCCTAGACACACTCAACACGTGCCCACCAAAAAACAAGCGGACACCTCATGACACACTCTATCTCTCGTCAAGAGGGACTCGGCGTACGCTTACTATTCGTACGATGGCTCGAACGGCACAGACCCGTACACGGTGGAAGGCACCACTAGCCAAGGCTCCTCAGTTGTGAACACGTTTCCTGTCAGTCAGTCCGTAAGCTTCACGCACAACGGCCAAGGAGTAATCAGTGTTGGAACAGTCGGGGGACGGTACACGGGCAACTGGACGTACAACGTGACCGCATCAATTTACAAGCAGTAATTCAAGTGTCCCGGCACATTCTTCCCTATACCCGGTCGGGATTGATATTGGGATCACTTCTCAATCCGAGGAGAAGTTCTGCCTTTAGGAAGTTGTCTGCGGTTGGGTTGATTTGATAGAGCCACCCTCCGTAGTAGGAGGTCACTTCATCTACCGTCTTAACCCCTACAATGACTCGCAAGTCACCGGGGATGTACTGTTCCCCATATCCCGGATCAAAGATTCCAAATCCGGCAGTGTGGCTCACTGCGATGTTTTTATCCTGAGGGATGATCCCCTCATTTCGATCACCCGGTTCTGGACTCTTCGGAACTGGCAAGCCGTTGAATAGCCTCTTGTCCACACGTTTGAATTCGAGGTTGCAATAGGCCAAAACCTGTTCGTGTCCCGGACCCGCTTGGGGATACACGTATTTCTCAGGTTCACCGAGCTTGGACATCAACTCGTCGCCAATCGCATTTTTCAGTGCGTCCAGCAAAATCCGCCTATAGGCTTCGGCAACGCGCTTTGCTGCATCGAATTTCGCCTTTGCAGCCGGGGAGTCGTCAAGCATCGAGGCCCTGTACGGTACCGGGCAACCGAATTCATCACATGATAGACCTTCGTTCGCGCAGAGCCGTTTGGCTTGAGCGATTAGATCGCCGTGAATCGCTAGTGCCTTCTCTCCGCTGAGCCTTCTGCCTTTCAATCCCTCTTCGTGCCGAGCGTGTTCAGCACGGGTTGCGAGCCATCCATCTTTGAATACCTCTTCGCTTTCATCGGGACCCTCAACGGCTGTCGGGGCACTGTCCGGTTCTTTTGCGTCAACCTCAAATGCCCTGAGCTTTTGGTCGATTGCGTCAAGCCGCTCAACGAGAGCTTTGAACCGTTCTTCCGACGCTGACTTGAGACGCGCATTTAGCCACGACACCCACAGCACAACGGCGACTATCGCCAAAAAAAGGACATCAGACATTAGGACTCCCAAAGACTGAGCGTTTCGCCCTTCTTTTTTGCAACGGGAGCCTTCTTAAACGTCGCGTCTGCTCTGTGTCTGGGATAGTCCGGCTGCTTGCCTTCTAGGATTTCCTGAATGCTGAGAATTTGAATTCGCGGATACGTGGAACGATCCTGTCGGGAATTGAACGGGGGGTCTAGGTAAATCAGGTCTACCGATTCGTCCTTGAGGTACATCTTCAGGACTTCGTAATTGTCGCCGTAATAGAGCTTGTTTTTCTCAGACACGTTGCCCAAAGGCTAGCACGTTCGGAGCGTCTGAGCAGTGCCTAGAGGGGTTCTCAGGCAAGCGGAGTTCCTGTAAACCGTTTTGGGAAATGACAAGTATCCAATACGTTTGTATTGTGTACAACCCATTCATTCTATTGACAATAGTGTCGTTTCGTGCCATACTGTAGTCGATGTTAAGTCAGAGCAGCCAACGTGTGTTGTAGCCGCTCTGCCGCATAAGCCCTCGTGACGCGCGATAACGGCAACCATAGGTAGAGGGTGTTACATAATGCTCCTGATTTTCCCGCACGGGATTCTCTTCTAAACCCGGCTCCAGCAAGAAGGAACTTCTTTCCCAAGGCAAACAGCAAGCTACGGAAAACGAATTCCGCTAAACTGTCTGAAGCGATTGATTCGGCTAAAGCACGGAACGGAGAATCCGTGTCACGTCGAAGGTTTCAAAGAGGCAGTGTCTACCAGAACAAATCAAAAACCATGTGGATTGGGGAATACTCCGAGTACATCCTCAATGCTCATGGAGTAGAGAGACGCATTCGCAAACAGGTCGTACTCTCTCCTGTGAAACGTGATGGAGTCATCATCGGGAAACGTGAGGCGCAACGATTGTTGCAACCACATCTAGACAAGGTGAACTCCTCCATCGCATCACCGGCCAGAGAACGGAAGTCAATAATGTTTGAAGCGTTCGCTGAGATTTGGAAGCGTGATTACCTCTCTCAGTGCAAGCCTTCAACCATATCCGCTGGTAAGAGTCACGTGAAACGATTGGCGGCAGAATTCGGCAACAGGGACATGCGTTCAATTGACGCTGGAGACATTCAGCGCATGATTGCATCTCGCATGGCTGAGAAGGAAAACCCTTGGACGCCGAAGACGGTCCGTAATGTGTGGGGAACCATCAATCAGATTTGGCAAGCTGCTCATGCTCAAAAGTACGTTGATGCGGTTCTCCCTAAACCCAAGCTCCCACGTAGGCCAAGGGTGAAAGCTCGATTCTTCAGGTTGCAAGATGTGGCAAACATCATTGCAGCAAGTAAAGGCGAGCAGAAGCTTTTCTATTGGCTTGCAGCGGAGACTGGATTTCGAGCCGGGGAAATTGCAGGCATCAAGTTGTCCGACATCGAAGGCGAAAGCCTCACGGTGAGCCGGACAGTTTGGAACCTCAAGGACCAAAGCCCGAAGACAGAAAATGCCAATCGCACCTTGGCACTCTCCCCGCAATTGATTTCTCTGATTTGGGAACAGATTGCACGGCAGAAGGCTAAGGGGCATGAATACCTGTTCACTTCGACCAATGGAACCCCTTGGGACATGAATGTGCATCGGAGGCGTAAGCTGCATCCGTTGCTCAAGTCTCTGGAGATTCAACCGGCAGGGTTTCACGCCTTTAGGCATTTCAATGTTTCACTGATGGACACCTTGCGCGTTCCACTGAAGTCGATTCAGGAGCGTATCGGTCATGCGCTTACCGGATCGTTCACGCTGGACGTGTACGGTGGTAAGCCTGAATGGGACAGAAATCTTGAAGCCGCTCGGCTACTTGGAGCGGAGATTGAGAAAGCTGTTCAGCAGGCGATTATGAGGCGGCAGGAACAGAAAGAACAGTGCTCACCGGAGACGAGTTTCGGACTGGAAATGGAAAAGCCGAGAATTCTGGCGGCTTAACTACTATTTCCGGTTTCAGAAACAGAAACGGCCTAGAAGCCTGAATCTTCTAAGCCGTTCTTACGTCGAAGGTTACGGTGTAACCCAATTGGTTGCGGGGGAGGGATTTGAACCCTCGACCTTTGGGTTATGAGCGACCCGAGATTTCGGTAAGTATCGGACAACAGGGCACGAGTGGAAACCCTGAGATACCCCTGGGAACGGCTGGAACAGCTTATTGGGGACCGTATGGGGACTGATTTTGGTCCTCTCGGCGAGTTGCCCAACGATAATGCCCAACGATTCAAGTCCCCAATAGTCATGGGGACGGATCGGGGACCGATCCTGAGCCATGATCGCCGGAAACCCAGTAAGCGCCCAACGACGTGCAGCTCAGCCGTCTGCCGAGCGCGACTTTTGCAGTCGCCTCAGAGGATCAAGCATGATTCTTCAGCTACCCTCCGCCCTTCCGGAAGGCGAGCTCAAATCATCGCTGGATTTGCCGACCTGCCTCCCAAAGCCGCCACGCTCAAAACTGGAACCCCACCGCGATCTCATCCGCGAACTGCGTCGGAAGGGGCAAACTTACCGCGATGTTGCGCGCCTCTTTCAGGAGCGGCTCGGATTGTACGTTGCACCGAGCACGCTTCATTCGTTCGTGAAGGTGCGGGCAAAGCATCGCAAGCGCTCACAATTCGAACTGCCGCCGATGGAACTTGCCGCAACAGAAGTGTCGCCGGTCCTGGATCGTGTTGCAGCCCTCAAGGCGAGGCCGACCGCATCGAATGCGAAACCTGCCCGCTTCGTGTTCCGTGAGAACGAACCTTTGACCCTGACGGGCAACGGAGGCGAGCAATGACGGCATTCACGAAGCGAGTTGTTTTCACCATGGGCGGCAAAGGCGGAGTCGGCAAGACCGGCGTCATTGTCGCTTTGGCCGAGTGGTTCGCGGCGAATGAGATTCCTGTCACACTGCTCGACCTCGATACGGAGAACAAGGCGCGGGGTTCCCTGAAGCACTTCTTCAACGGCACCGTGACGAAAGTCAACATTCACACCCCGGCAGGGCTCGATGCCTTTGTCGATCATCTCGACGGCGGGACGCCGATCATTCTTGCCGACATGGGCGCGGGCGCCGGACAGGTAGCAGCCGACTGGTTCGAGTCGATGCACGACGATGTGGCTGAGACCGGTGTGCGTTTTACGGCGGTCGGGGTTGTCACGCCTGATCCGGCCAGCGTCGAGAGCCTGCTCGCCTGGGCGAGCCGCCTGCAAGAACGGGTCGAGTATGTCGTCGTCGAGAACGCTACCAGTTCTCCGGCAGACTTCACGTACTGGAGGTCCACTAAACAGGCGATCCGTTTCCGCGAAGCATTCTCTCCTGAGATATTGCAGATGGAGTTCCGACTCGCTGAACTTGAAAATCCACTCCGCCAGCATGGAATTCAACTAGGACAGGTGGCAGACCGTAAGGCCACCGTTGAGGAGCTGAAGCGTGCGTCCCTGGTCATGCGCGCGCAGAGCTATCGACGTCGGCTCTTTTCTGAGTTCGACCGGGCCAAGCAGGTGTTCCTGCCATGAGTGGAACTCCAACGACTTCCAAGATCTCAATCGTTGCGGCGGGGGAGCCAACGCTTTTTGACTCTCTCGCTCGCCTTGTCCCCAAGGACTTGCAGACCGCCTACTATCGCGTTCTTGCGCACACTCGCACACTTAGTCCCGACGATGAAATGCTGCGCATCCTGGAGGCAATGGGCACGTTGGCTTTGCTCACGCGGCACACTCCGAAAGACATTGCCGACGAGCGGGAGCGATTCCAGGAGATGTTTGAACTCCATCAGCAGTTTTCAGAGGAAGCACAGCAGAAGACGCTCCGCTATGTTCACGAATTGGAGTCGAGGCTCTCTGGGCTTCCCAGCGAACTCGAAGCCGGTCTTGATCCGGAGCAGATTGCGAAGTTGCTGGGCGAAAGCCTGCGCCAGCATTTTCTCAACTCCGGCATACCGGATACGGTCAAGGGTCTGCAAGCAACAAGCTCAGCCATGACGACCGCGCAGAAGGATCTTTCGACCGCTCTGCGCGATTTGTCCGATTCACGCGGAGCGGTCGCTCAAATCGAGTCCGCCAACAACAGGTTGACGTATTCTTTGGAGAACCGGGCCAAAGCCGTGGACGCGCTCTTGCGTGAAGTGAGAGGCGATCTTTTGCGCCTTTGGATTCCCCTCATCGCCGGTGCGACTCTCTTGATCGGACTGTTTGGCGGCATGGGCATTCAAAGCTGGAGGGATTCAGTTCCGACGGCTCCAATACCACCCTCCACCGTTGCGCAACCGGTTCCATTGCCCGAGCCGCAGCAGGACTCAGCGGCGCCTGCCAGCCCAAAGCAGCAACGCCATGGCCAGGCAAAGGCAAAGCCCGGCGCAGAGCATGAGCGATAGAACAATGTTCTATTGCCCATGCGAGTTATTCGGCCGGAAGAAGAGTCGCCACTGCTTGGTCATTGATCGTTTCATCCGTTTATGAGTTGGCTTGTCATAAACTGACGACTCACAATCTGTATCGGGATGAACGGCCACCAGGCCCGCTCGGCATGACTTCGGCTTCGGACATGTCTTCCATTCAGGGTTCAATCCACTCCCAGGACTGAAGGCTCGATGAATGCAATTGGCGATCCCTTCGACGGAAATGGAGTCCGACCACGATACTGAGAGCTCCAACAGGCTAATCACCTTCATTTAGGGTTCTCGAAAATAGACGCTTTCCACGCAGGAATGACCACGGCTTACCATCTCCCTGGCTACCTCTGCTTCGTTACCGAAGAAGATGTACTTCCCCTCCATCTTCGTCACAACGTCAGGATGTCGCTGCACCCGTTGACTATGAACGGTTCCGCTGTTGATGCACTCACTGACTTCGACGAAGTCGCGCGCGGAGCGCTGGAAGCTGATTACAGCATCTCGCCGCCTCATAGACCTGCGACGTCGGATTCTCAGATAGCCCTTGGCGGCCATGGCTCTTTGCATACTTGCGCTCGAATTTAACAATCGTTCTTCACAGATTATTTGCAACCCACGGATACTTAACCGAGTGATCGTGGTGCTGGGCTTCTTCATTTTTGAGATTGAGGTGGTACGTTTAAGCCCTAACTGGGCTGCCGAAATTTACACGGCTAAACGACTTGAGCGTCTTGCAGGCCAAAGTCGCCAGCCTGCCCGAGGCGCGCTGGCGCGACAAACCCAACTACATTTCGAGTTGGGCAGATTTTCCCAGGAACTGTGCAGCTCGCCGCTAATCCGGCTGAACGGCTATACCTAGTCACACACACGGGGATATGTTCAACAGGTGATACTGCCGCTTATTCGCGGGCGTCGCGACCGATCTTTCCCATTGGCTCGCTGACCGTTTGATAGCGCATGACCGATTCCCACAGTTACGTTCGACGTGCATCGTCTTAATGTCGCCAACTGAAGCAGAAAGGCCCCACATGCCGGAAAGGCGAATGTACAGACAAGTGGATTGCCACAGCGACATGGGCCAATGACATTTCCAGATCCTGACCCGTTTCTCCCGACCGATCCACACAGGCCTACCCTCGAAACTTGCGTTGCCCTGCTGGCCTCTGTTGACAACCACCCGCGAAGAACCCGTCGCCGAACCACATCCGCAGATGGTCGGCGCCAAGGGCGGCGATTGCGTCCAAATCGCGCTTGATTGGGTCGGCATCCCAGTCGTTCCAGCAGTACCACCAATTGCGCGAGGGCGTGTAGTTCACGCCGAAGCGATGACGGGTGAGATCGAGATTTGTTGTCGCAGCTTCGGGTTTTGAGAGTGCTTGCAAGACACCATTCTGGCTTGCTGCAATGACTCCTGTAGCGGCTGCACCGTGTGTGAGAAACTTTCGGCGGTCCATAAGACCTCCTTTCGAGGCGAACTCCTACTTCCTTCAGAAGGGAGCACAACCTTGAAGGAACCTTGAAAGAGCGTTCAGGAAGAACCAGCGGGGAAAGGACCTCATAATGACGCTCCAACAAAATGGGTGTCAACTGACGCCAACAGTGAGATAACCGGCCAACGCACGTTTCTTGGCGATAATGCGTTAATCCAGAATGGCTCCTGAAGACAAGTGCGTTTATGGGTGTCTCTGCCACACGATTAGAGCCTTCAGATGCCGACCGCGGCGGCTGGGAACTCCTCCGAGGAAGAAATCGCCATGATCTTCGATTCCTTCCAGTCCGCATAACGAAAGCTTTTTGACGCGTGCTCCGTTCATTCATCCACGGAATCTATGCAACCTTTTCACGGCGAGCGTAGCTGTTTATTCGATTAGCGAGTGGACGTGGCGGCAGATTCCACGCGACAGCCTCCGTAGTCCTTCTTGAGTCCCTCTACAAGGAATTGCGGAGCAGCGCCGGAACTCTTTTTTTGCCTTTTGCCTGCCACGCGGACACGCTCCCCCGGCTTGATGGCGGAAACATCCCCAATAAGATCGAACGTCTGCGGCTCGCCCTTGGTCCTGAGTTGGAGGCTGCCATCGGAGCCTGAAACGGTGCAGCCGGTCAGAGAGTTGCCGTGATGAAAGGCGAAATAGGCGCCGATACCAATTCCCGCGCCTATGGCGGCTATGGCAAAACCGATGGCTACCGCGTCGTCTCCCGTAACGCCCCCGATGGTGCCCGACTGAGGTTGTGCCGTCGCGGTTGTGGCCAGAAGCAGGGCGCAAACCCCAACCTTGGCGAAGATTATCCGATGTTCTGTTGCCATATCGTGCCTCGTTTCCAATGCTGGATTAATCGTGAGAAGTTGACCCCGATGAAATGGACCTAGTGAGCCGCAGATCTGGCGGCGCTTTGGTCCCGGACTTGGGTCCCCACTACTTGCTTACCGATTGATAATCACATTGTCGAAGAAAACTTCGTCCTCCGCGAATGTCTGGGTGCTAGTGCAATTGAGGCTGTACGCCGAGGAGTCAAGCTGCTTGTAAGGGAAGGCCGGCAAAGCGGTATCAGCAACAGAATAGGGAATAACGACCCTCCTGGCGGAGCCGGGATCTCCCTTCACTTGCACGATCGTAATGAAGCGGTGGTTTCTCTGATCCCAAGCGTTCGTTACTGTCAATGGGGTCTCGATGGGATAGTCGGCAATTGGCGTCGCAACGCCAAGGCCGCTCCCAGACATCCAGTTGATGACCTGGAGCGTCTTCGGATTGCTTGCATCAACCCAGAAAGTCACGTTATCCGATACATCGTCGGCCTGGTTTAGGCTCCCGGTATTGAAGAAGGAACCGTCAAAGCCCGATACGACTCGCGTGGGCTGGCCAGTAAGATTCGTTGGGCAACCGACAACCGTGACCCGCCCCAGCTGAACATCCGCGGTGATACTGAAGATTGAACTCGGATTCACGAAAGGCTGCGGAGAGTCGGCGAATTGAAAGCCAGAATCCGAGTTGGTCGCGCCCATGTTGCGGATTTCGAGCCGCAGCCGCCCATTTTGAATCTCGCGGACGCATTCCAACGTTGTGCCTTGGGCACACCAGGGCCCGACGTCCAACCACTTTGCAGGATCGATCCACGGTCGACTGAAGGTGTCGTAGTAACCCGGATCGGTTGGAGAAGTACCTTCTGTCTTCTGCGAAAAGCCGGTGGCCGGCAGGATCGTAAGCAATGAAAGAACGACTACTTTGACGCGCATTTGTCCTCACTTTCTTTGATTGAGTTCCTCGGTTGAGATAGGGCAGCCAAGTTGTCATCACAAGGTGCCCAGAAGCGAGCCTTCGAGATGACGCTTCGCGTTAATTCGTGTCTCACTTGCGCTCTGGAGACATGAAGTAGGCCCTTCAGTCCTGTTGCGAAAGCACATTCTCAAGCGTCACCGCGAAGAATGCGTGACCGAACTCTGTGGGGTGGTGTGTATCCCAAAAGAGCGTATGGTCGGGGTCGGCGCAAATGGTTGTTGTAATAGCTGTTGTCAGACACGGATCGGTAATGTTCGTATATCCGAAGTGCGTTGGATCCGTCACAACGGCATTCAGCAGGCTGAATACATTCATGCGGATGATATGAATGCCTTCAAGGAGTTGCTCGAACCCCAAGAATTCGCGTGGGAGGTGTCGTGGTAGTGACGAGGCAGGGATCCGTGATGTCGATGAATCCGAAGTGCGTGGGAGCAGTCTGCACTGCGTTCATCAGGCTGAAGACATCCATGCGCAGAATATGGACTCCCGGGATCTGTTCTTCGGGGGCGAGCCGTTCATCGAGGCCTTGATTGGCCGCGATGCTGGCCGCCGAAGCGAAGGCGACTTTCCCTGCTGCCGCGGGCAGAAGGCCCACGTTGAACAGGTCGGGAATGACGAAGTGGCGCGCACCCGCTTTGCGCAGCATCGCTTCACTGTCTGCAAGATTCTTCGCGATCTTGTGAACCCAGAACTTCCGGCGATCCCGTGGTTGTATCCACAATGTCGTTGCCGCCTCCCTCGATGACGTAGAGCGCATCGGGGTCAGCCTTGCCGTCGTGCTGAAGCAAATACTGCCCAACCTGCGTGGGCACGCTGGGAATCTGACCCGTTCCCAGCGGCTGATCCGCGGTTGCCCATGCTCCGCCAAAGGCGTAGTCCGTCCCGTCAAGAAGCGACGGAGTGAGCGGCACGTGGAGGAAACCGGCCACATGGTCGAGCCAGATGGGGCCGTCCGAGAATCGCCCATATAGTAGGGCGCTGGCGGATAACCGGAAGCCGCAAAGAGGTTGCCGACATCGCAGTAGCTGTCGCCGAACACGTACCAGGGCGTCGTAGCTCGGGGATTGCGGCCTAGGCGGACCGCGATGGCCAGGAGTAGAAACGCGGCCATCATCAGAATCCAGAGATGTTTGCGCATTGTCGATCTCCATTCTCAATTTGCAAAAGTGATTGAAATGATTTGCCGATTGTGTGGAAGCTGAGGCAGAAACGAAATGCTCTTCTGCCTTGGAGAAGCAATCTCGATGAGCAGCGAATTCAAATTCTGGGCCGTCCGTGCGCCCAAAGATCGGACCCGCGCTCATCGTATTGAGGGCTCAGCATTGCAGGCACCGAAGTCTTTATTCAGCTTCTCCACGAGGAATTGGGGGTGGGCGCCTCCGCTTTTCTTTTCTTTTTTGCCGGAGATGCGAACGCGTTCCCCGGGCTTGATGCCGGCTGTGTCTCCGACCAGAGCATAGGTTTGTTGATCGCCGCGGTTCTGAAGCTCGAGGCCGTTCGCGCCGGAAACCGCACAGCCATCAAGAGAGTGACCATGATGAACGGCGTGATGAACGGCGTAGAAGACGCCGAATCCAATTCCCGCGCCTATAACGGCAATGGCAACACCGATCGCTACCGCGTCGCCTCCCGTAACGCCCCCGATGGTTCCCGACTGAGGTTGCGCCGTCGCGGTTGCGGCCAGAAGCAAGGCGCAAGCCGCGACCATGGCAAGGATTTTTCGATGTCCCGCTGTCATAAAGAGCCTCGTTCTGAATCTGACTGTTTTGAGCCCGTCGGTTGCAACTGCTGCCTATCCGAAAGTCTTGATCGCTTCTCTTATGGCAGGGCCTGCCTTTTGAAGATCCTCCGGCACCATCACCGGCGACCAGTAGGCCTCGGCGTTTAATGCCAGAAACCATGGTTCACACAACTCGGCCATCTGTGAGGCATCCTCCAAGTCGAGAAACAGAAGCCCGTACGCTTTCCGTCCTGGGTGAGAAAGTATGCGGCTTCCAATTTTTGCATTTGGAGAATGGTCTGAATTGCTTTGAAGCCATCTTTTCTGGCGGATGCGTTGCCCGCCTCAACAGGAAACGACACTCTGAGTAGAAATCGCATGTGACACCTTCTCTAGGGTTGCGGGAGTTCTCGGGACGCTAGACTTAGCGCTGCAAGCTGCAAGGAGGCTCACACTTTCAGCCGAAACAGGCAATTGTCTGGATGTGATTTCGAAATGATTTCTAAATTGATTTTTGTAAGTTCTTGAAAACGGAAGGTATTGTAGGATTGTTGCTACCGGCCTTTCCCCACGACGCCCTTGAAGGCCGAAGATGCGAATGCCCGCCTTGGTTTGCTTCGGACCATTCGAACTCGACGTTGAGGCCGCGGAAGTGCGAGCCGACGGGCGAAGCCTGCGCCTGCCAGAACAGCAGTTTCAAATTCTGCATATGCTCCTGCTTGCGCAGGGCGGTGTGGTCTCGCGCGATGAAATCCGTACACGTCTCTGGCCCAACGACACTGTGGTGGAATTCGACCGCAGCATCAATGCCGCCGTTATGAAGCTGCGGATCGCACTGGGCGACACCGGAGACAAGCCGCGCTTCATCGAGACCCTGGTTCGACGGGGATACCGACTTATCGTTCCGGTTGATTGGAAAAAGGGAGATCTGCCCGAAGCGCCTGCCGGCAAAGCTGAACAGGGATCCTTGGTTGGCCGCAAGGTGTCTCACTATCGCGTTCTGGGAATCCTGGGTGGCGGCGGTATGGGGCTGGTTTACAAGGGCGAAGACCTTAAACTTGATCGCCCGGTGGCTTTGAAATTCCTGCCCGAGGAAATGGCCGCTGACCCTCTGGTTCTCAAGCGCTTTGAACGCGAAGCTCGCACTGCCTCTTCGCTGAATCACCCTAATATCTGCACAATCTATGAGGTAGAGGAGTACGACGGACAGCCCTTCATCGTGATGGAGTTGCTCGAGGGTGAAACTTTGCGGGAATTGATCGCGAGGGCGGCCGATTCGAGCGGCAAAGGACAACCAGGGTTTTCAACCGGGCAAGTGCTCGACATCGCCATTCAGATCGCCGAAGGATTGAACGCCGCTCATCAGAAGGGCATCATCCATCGCGACATCAAGCCGGCCAATATCTTCATAACGCCCTCCGGACGGGTTAAGATCCTGGACTTCGGGCTTGCCAAAACCACCGCGGAAATCTTCCCGGAGCCACTCGGGGAAATTGATACTCAGGATTCGCTGACCTCAGCGTTGCGGAATGCAGCTGTCGATTCGACCCTGAGTCGCACCGGGATTACCATGGGGACTGCCGGCTACATGTCTCCGGAGCAGGTCCGCGGCGAGAACCTGGATGCGCGCACCGACTTGTTTTCCTTTGGGCTTGTTCTCTTCGAGATCGCCACCGGAAAGCGGGCCTTCAGCGGAGCTACGGCCGCACTTGTACAGAACGCGATTCTGCACCAGCCGCTACCTCCGGTGAGAAGTTTGAACCCTGAACTTCCGGTTGCGCTCGAAAAGATAATCGCCAAGTCGCTTGAGAAGGATTGCGAGCAGCGATATGGGTTCGTCGGGCAGATGCTGGCTGACCTGAAGGGAATTGGGAGGGAGACGACCGTTGGGAAATTCTCTGCGGAAGCTTCGGCTGTCAATACGGCTCTCCGATCAAAGAGAAACATATTGCTATGGGGCGGCACAGCTGCGGCAGTCCTACAGCTTGCGACGGCCGTTATCTGGCATTTCATGCCAGTGCCGCTCCCCAGGGTCACCGGTTCCGCTCAGCTCACTAACGGCAACAACGCGTGCTGCCCGATGGCTACAGACGGTTATCGCCTGTACTTTCGCGAGAATCGCGCGAATGGTCCAGAGCTTGCGCAGATATCGGTGACGGGAGGGGAAGTTTTACCCCTTCCTACTTCGATCGGACATCCCGTGATCGCTGACATCTCTCCCGACCGTTCCAGCCTGCTTATCACCACATACGATTTCGAGAACGCCCCTTTTTGGAATTTGCCCCTTCCCACCGGTCCTCCGCGCAGGATCGGAGATATCGGTGCGAGTTGGGCAACCTGGTCGCCCGACGGTAAGCACCTTCTGTTTGCAAAAGATTCCGGCCTGTACCTCGCTGAGGCAGATGGTAGTCATGCTCGGAAAATTGTGTCGGGCGTTGAAGGGAAGCCCATCCAGCTCCGCTTTTCGCCCGACGGTTCTCGAATTCGGTTTACGGTCTCTAGAACCCAGGCTCGCTCCTTTACCTTATGGGAGGTCGACGCGAACGGTGCTAACCTTCATCAACTGTTTCCCGGTTGGCACACGCCAGCCAACGAATGCTGCGGCAGATGGACGCCAGATGGTCGGTATTACCTCTTCGAGAGTGAAACTGGGAACGGTGCTCATGACATCTTTGCGCTTCCAGAGTCTCGTGGCATTTTTTCGAGATTACCGGCTAAGCCAATACGACTAACCTTCGGACCTCTTAGATTCGAGGCCCCATTAGTATCGCCGGACGGCAAGAAACTATTTGTCTTTGGTTGGCACCAGCGTGGGGAACTCGTCCGTTATGATTCCCGCTCGAAGCAATTCGTTCCGCTGCTCGGAGGTATTTCGGCCACGGACGTCTCCTTCTCACACGACGGAAAGTGGATTGCCTACATTACCATTCCCGGGTACGAGCTTTGGCGCAGCCGTGTGGATGGGAGTGAGAATTTGCAGCTTACATCGTCCGGAAACCCTTCGGCGCTGCCGAGATGGTCTCCGGACGGAAGGCACATCGCGTTCACCTCGGCGGTCGCCGGCAAGCTTTGGAGAATTCTGCTAATTGCGGCAGATGGGGGCTCACCCACACCCCTGCTCTCTGAAGCCAACCCGGAATCGGATCCCACATGGTCAGCCGATGGTAGTCAGATTGCGTTTGCGACCGGAACGACGTTTGGCTCAGTAAAATCCGAGATCGAAATCTTCGATTTGAATTCCCATCAAGTTTTCACGGTTCCTGGCTCCGGCGGCCTATTCAGCCCACGCTGGTCTCCCGATGGCCGATACTTGGCGGCTCTCTCGTTCGAGTACCCAGCCAGGAAAGTCCTCATCTACGATTTCCATACCCAACGGTGGTCAGACTGGGTCACAGACCATGACGTGGGATACATATCCTGGTCAGCTGACAGTCATAGTCTTGAGTATGTCCAATACAACAGTGGCGATAGCGCTTCGAGAGTTCGGCGCGTGAAGGTCGGCGATTCTCATCCCCAAGATCTTTTCAATCTTAAAGGTCTACGGCGGTATCCCGGCTCCTTTGGGTTCTGGAGCGACATAGCCCCCGACGATTCCCGGATGTTTGTCCGCGACACAAGCGGACGCGATATATATGCGCTGGATGTCGACTTTCCGTAGGGAGCGCCGCTCGGAGCGCCACAAGAAATCGACGGCAGCACGTTGGCCACCTGACCCGTTTGGAAAAACCCCAATTCATCTCCACCGGCGGAAACGAAGCGCCAAAGCTGGGGTGCCACTTTTCAGATCATCGCGCAGGAGAACTGTGGTAGTTTGAACGGCCTTCGTCGGGCTGTGCGCTCTACTTGGGCTTTTTCGCGTACGGCAGCGATCCGCTCAAGCTTTTGAGACCCCGCTTGGGATGTAACGGAGGACGGCCAGCGCTTCCTTTTCACGGCTGTAAAAACGCAATCGGAGCGCGTGTTTACTGTAGTTCTGAATTGGACTTCGCTGCTGTAGAAATGACAGTGGGACAAGCTAGGTCCTCAACTGTCAATGTTGTTTCAGGTTTTAAGAACTCATCGAGCGTGCTTAGTAGGCAATCGCAAACAATCAGTCCATCCAGGACGCCATAGGAGAGGTTGAGTCCGTCTCTGCCAGTACGGAGCGTGTCAACGACTTTGAGACAGGTGGCGCGAGAGTTTAGTGTCTAACGGCCTGGCGGAAGTGGTGGTTGAAGGAGTCGGTGGAAGAAGCCGCTCCGAGGAAAAGTCCAAGAGCAGGACTTTCCCTCCTCGCTTGGAAATCCCGCAAGAGCGGCGGGATTCCCACTTCTTCCACCGCCTCTGCGGCGACGGTCAGTTTTAAGAAGACGACGAGAGGGATTGTAACCCTCACGCGGCCCACTTGATTTGCTATACGGCGGCAAGTTCTTCTTCCGACGACTGTGGTGCTGGCGGGTTGATCCAGACTGCGGTGGGCTGGGGTGGGTGCTTCGGCCGGGCGTGGGTGAAGCGTTCGGGGTTACGAGCATAGGCTGTGTCGAGCACGTTTTGTCGCTGCTCGATGACCTGTGCGGCCATGCCGTAATGGAGCATATCTGGTGTCAGCAGCGCGATTCCGCTGTGATGATGTTCGTGGTTGTACCAAGGGAAAAAGCGCTGGCAAAAAGCGCGCGCATCTTCGATGGATCAGAATCGGTCGGGGAACTCGGGCCGGTACTTGAGAGTCTTGAACTGGCTTTCGGAGTAGGGATTGTCGTCTGAGACGTGCGGCCTACTGTGCGTTTTGGTCACGCCCAGATCCGCCAGCATCAGCGCTACCGGCTTGGAGGTCATCGAGGTTCCACGATCCGCGTGTATGGTCAGAGAGCCTGCGGCGATGCCTTGTTTCTCGCAGGTTGCCGCAATCAGCCGTTTGGCCAACTCGGCGGTTTCGCGCCCGGCCACCATCCAGCCCACCACATTGCGGCTGAAGATGTCGAGGATGACGTAGAGGTGGAAATAAGTCCACTTGGCTGGGCCCAGTAGCTTCGTTATGTCCCAGCTCCAGACTTGATTAGGCCCGGTGGCCAGCAGTTCCGGCTTCTTGTACTGCGGATGACGGAGTTGGTTGCGGCGTTCCTTCAACTCGCCATTCTGGGCCAGGATGCGATGCATGGTGCGTATCGAGCAGAGATAGATGTTCTCATCCAGCAAGGTGGCATAGACCTCTAACGGAGCCTTGTCACGGAAGCGTTCAGAGTGAAGATGATCGAGCACGGCCTGGCGCTCAGGCGCATCCAGTGCACGCGCCGGCGTGGGGCGCACGCGGCGCGGAGCCGACGGCAGCATGCGCCGATAGAGCGACGCCCGCGATACCCCAAGGGCGCGACAGGCGACCGCTTTGCCGACATTGTCACTCAACTCCAGAGCGGCGCTCATCAGTTCTCCTCGTCGATCTGGATGTTCGGAATCGGGTTGCCCAACAACGCAGCCACTTTTTTTTGAACCTCGATGATCAACTCGGCGTTTTTCAGCTTCTTGGTCAAGCGGGCGATGACGGCCTGCTGTTCGCGGTTCTGCTTGACCAGAGGACTGACAACTACTTTGGGGCCGCGCTTCTTTGGTGTGAGGGCATCGAGCTCTCCTTGTTTGCGTTGCCGCCTCCAGGTGCCCAGGTGCGAAGAGTACAGGCCTTCACGGCGCAACAAGGCGCCTATCGAGCGTGAATCCTGGGCGGCATCGGCCTGGTCGAGGATCGAGCGCTTATACTCCGCCGTGAAACGACGGCGAACTGGACGGGCAACCACTTCAGAATCAGGAACCAGAGGCCGGAGGGCCGGCGGCGCCGCGCCCGCTGCATTGGCACCTTCTCCGCTACGCTCCGAAACTGCCAACGCAGCGGAAGAACTGCTTGTCTTGCTTGTGCTCATCAAAGTGAGATTTCTTTCCTCGCCCTACAGTAATTGTTGAGGGGATACTTGTCTCATTGATGTTGGCACAGAGGGGTACTCACATCACAGAGATTCACAAACCTCAGCCAAACATCCGCGATTGGATCGAGCATGCCCGCTCGCGCAAGACCCCAAACACTTATCGAAGCCGGAGACATCCTTCCATTCCCGAGTCGATCGCCAGCAAGTTCCACGCGCCGACATGAGTTGCGCTTTCGAATACAGCCATCAAGTTGCTGTATAACCGCTAGCCTTGATCGGAAACGCCTCGGAGACGAGTCTGGAGTAAAACCTCTGAACTTAGTCCGAGGCGTTTTCGATAAGGAGGTTTGAAGGAAGCGGCAGGCGTTAGCCGTGGATGCGGTGAGTCCTATGGATTTTGAATCCGAGCCTGCTGATAATAAATGATTTGGGACTTTACAACGCAAAGTCGTGATTGGGGACTCATCCGGCCCATACGGCCTCAGTATGGCACAATTCAGCGTCCGCGGCGCCTGCGGCTTCGTTCAAACCAGCTGCTCGGACAAATGCTCCGAATACCAATTGCGGGCTTGGCTGAGCTTATCGCAAGGTTGAGAATCCCGAAATACTGGCCGAGGCGAGCGTAGTGAGCACTGCCGCCCGCGATTATTCCAATCCAGGGATTGTGAGATTGGCAAGGCGAGCCTTGCCAAACATCAAATGCTGCCACGTCTTTCTCGTTTTATGCTGCCACCTACGTTTTCGGGAGATTTCGGAGCAAGCCCGTCCTTTCCATACTTCGTCGCTCATAACTGCCCTGCCGCCTTCAGGGCGGCGGCAAACGAGGCGAGCGACATTACGAGCGTCAAAGGCTTGCCGCTCAAAGGCACAGCGCCGTAACTGGCGTACCATCGGGCCGCGCGATCGTTCTTCGCATCGATAATGAGCACAACGCCGCCGACCTCAGCCGAAGCGCGCAGGCAGCGCCGCGCGGCGGCGGCGAGGAGTTGGCCGCCGATACCTTGGCCCTGGCAGCGCAGGTCTGTAGCAATGCGCGCGAGCCGGAACCCGGGCACATCGTGCCGGGCGAGGCCGCGGCGAACCGTCTCCGGCGTGTCAGCGTAGGCCAGAGCGCCCGGAGCCAGGCTGTAGAAACCAAGAATGCTCTTGTTGTCTGCGTTATCAATTGCGAGAAAGGTCTTCGCGGCACCAGATTCATGGCTTTGGCGGGCGTAACGCTCGAAGAAGTCATTCATGGCCGGATCGCCACAATCGAAAGACTTCCGATCATGCTTTTTCGAGATTGGCTCTTCGTGCCAGGCGGGAACGCTCATCCCCGTTTCCGCTTGGGCTTTGGCATCGCAGCGATGGCTGCCCGCAACTTAGCATTCGGCGCTGGCGGATTTTCGAGCAGGTTCAGCACCAAAAGGCTGTCACGCTCGGACAAGACGATACGTTCCGACTCCTCGATCACCGCCTTGGCTTCCCGCAAGGCGGGTTGGAGAACAAACTCCGTCAGGTCCGTGTGCCTCAACGCCGCAGCGCGCACGAGCGTAGCCTTTTGTTCCGGTCGCAGCCGGAGGTTCATTCGCGGGTTGTCGTCCACGGCCACTCTAGGCATAGATTCCTCCTTGTGTACTTATTAAAAGCGTACATGGTTCTGAGGAGCTTGTCCAGACCCGGCTCCGGCGCGGATGAGGCTGCTCATACTCCACGCTTGCTCGGTGGCAGGCTTCGGTGAGAATAGGCGGCCGCATACAATAAGAACGGCTGGCAGAGTTCGTGAGAACCAGTACGGGTATCTACGATGCGGCCGGCAACCCTCAACCACGGCCGCAGTGTTCGAGCGTTGGCATTGCGTAGGTGTGCTCCCTGACTGGATTGGGATCGAAGTCAAGCTGATGTACGATGTTGTTGTTCCGCGCGGATCCGTTCGGCGGAACACACGAGTTGCTTCCGTGCGGGCTGCTTGGGGGTGATCTCGTGGAACTGTTCAGAAAGAACAAGTCGAAGTATTACTGGTATGACTTCACGGTGCGCGGCGAGCGCTACCGCGGGTCGACCAAGGAGACCAACGAAACGAGAGCGCAAAAGGCTGCCGCTCTCAAACTCGCTGCCACGATTAAGGGTAGCGACCCGCTCGACAGGAAGCCGCCCACGCTTCGTGATTACTCGAAGGATTTCCTTCAATGGGTGGAAACGGGACGGCTCGAGGCCGACAGCCGCCGCTATTACAGAAACGGCTGGCGACTATTGGAGCAGACGAACATCGCCGGAATGCGGATGGACCAGATCACAAAAGACGAGGTCGAGAAGCTCGAGTTTCCCGGATCGGCCTCGAACGGCAACAACGCGCTTCGGACGTTGCGGAGGATGTATTCCAGAGCCAAGGAGCGCAAGATGATCTTTGAGGTTCCTGACTTTGCGCTCTTCAAGGAACACGGGCGGTCGCTCCGCCTCAACGACGAAGCGGAAAGGAGGCTGTCAGCGGTGGCTGACCAGCCGCTGATGGACATCATCGTGGTCATGCGTGACACCGGAATGCGCAACGCCCGCGAACTCTACTGCATGCGGGTGGAGAACGTGGACTTCGATGCCGGGACGATCTTCACGCCGGACAGCAAGACGGAGTCTGGCCGCCGGTTCATCCCGATGAGCAGCCGCGTGAAGCAGATTCTCGAGGCGCGCTGTGAGGGGAGGAGCGAGGGCTGGGTGTGGATGTCGCGCTATAAGGGAAAGCACATTGGAGAATGTATGGTCCGCCGCCGTTTTGCAAGCGAAAAGTGAAGTGGCGTGTTGGTCTGCGCGAATGTATCCGGCCTTTGTTGGAGTAGAAACTCCTGGCCTGAATGGAATGCGCTGCGCCCTCGTCCTTTTTAGGGTTGCTGCCTTTGAAGGCATTTCGCCAATACAGGTTTCGGGAGCGCCGGGATCGACCGTTGTGCCATCTCATGCTTCGCCAGCAAACCTGGCAGGAATCTCAAAACTTTTGACCGTCGTCGTTGGACTGCGGATGTGGGAATCGCTTCAGCGATTTCCAAGCCTGGCGCTCTGGGCCAGGCGTCATGTGCAGTCCATCAGGCCGCCACGGTTTGTGCTGACAGCGGGGGCCGATACGCTTCTCCTTTGTACAAAACCGCCCAGACCATGCGCGCCATCTTGTTGGCTAGTGCGACAGCCGTTACTTGAATGCGCTTTCGTGACGTCAGTCGATCCAGCCACGTGCTCAGGCCAGGAGCCTGCTTGGTACTGTTCCGCAACACGGCATGCGCTCCTTGCACGAAGAGCTTTCGCAGGTAGCAATAAT